>JARROJ010000150.1:0-4780 GCA_037384065.1 Lysobacterales bacterium | reverse complement strand
CCTCGGTCCTCCGGACTCAGGCCGACTGAACCGGCTCGCAGGGCGTTCACCACTCGACGCGCCCGCTTTCGGTCGTGAGGTCCGGCAACCGGGAAACCGAGACTCGCCGTTACGGCTGCGTGCGCAGCCGGCGTTTCCCGGTTGCCGGCCAGGGATGCGACAAACACCGGGGTCAGCGTGGCTCGGCTGCGCTGACCCCGAACCGCTTCAACCCGCGTGGCGCGAGGCCTTTCGGGCCCCGGCCCGCAGGGCTTGAAACCGGGAACCGTCAGTCCCACTTGGTCGTTCCGGTTAGGAAGGAAAACCCTTCCCGACCGGTAACGTGTGACAGTTTTGTTATTGCGCTGTTAAATTGTTGTTAAATTACAACAAATGTCGTTTTCAGGCCGACTTATCGGCTATGACAGCAGGGTCCGCTGTGGTAGTATGCCGCCAGATTTTGGACCTTGAGGAGTCCGCAGAATGATTAACCAACGCACCCTCAAGAACGTCATCCGCGCCACCGGCGTCGGCATCCATTCCGGTGAAAAGGTATTCATGACCCTGCGTCCGGCCCCGGTCAACACGGGCATCGTGTTTCGCCGGGTCGATCTCGACGCGCCGGTCGATGTGCCGGCCTTCGCCACCTACGTCGGCGACACGAGCATGAACACCTCGCTGGAGCACGACGGCGTTCGGGTATCGACGGTCGAGCACCTGATGTCCGCCTTTGCCGGGCTGGGCATCGACAATGCGTATGTCGACCTGAGCAATGCCGAGGTGCCGATCATGGACGGCAGCGCGGGCCCGTTCGTGTTCCTGATCCAGTCTGCGGGGATCGAGGAGCAGTCCGCCGCCAAGCGGTTCATTCGCGTGCTCGAACCGGTGGAGGTGCGCGTCGAGGAGAAGTGGGCCCGGCTCGATCCCTTCGACGGTTTCCGCGTCTCCTTCAAGATCGACTTCAACCACCCGGTGTTCAAGTCGCACCAGTCGTTCGCTTCGGTGGATTTCTCCACCACGTCCTTCCTCAAGGAAATCGCGCGCGCCCGCACCTTCGGCTTTATGCGCGACATCGAGATGTTGCGCGAACGCGACCTGGTGCTCGGCGGCAGCATGGACAACGCCGTGGTGCTGGACGATTACCGCGTGCTGAACGAGGACGGCCTGCGCTACGAGGACGAGTTCGTCAAGCACAAGGTGCTGGACGCGATCGGCGACCTGTACCTGCTGGGCCACCCGCTGATCGGCGCCTTCTCCGGCTTCAAATCCGGCCACCACCTGAACAACCTGCTGCTGCGCGAACTGCTCGAGCGCACCTCGGCCTGGGAAGAAGTCACCTTCGACGACGCGGACCTGATCCCGGTGTGCTACGCGAATCCGTCGCAAGCGGTCGCCTGAAGCAGCCAGGTTTCTACATGATCGCGTGAAAGCGGGCCATACGGCCCGTTTTGCGTTTCTGTGCCGGGGATCCCGGAGAAGCCGTCACCCCGGGGATACCGTCATCCCGGGGATACCGTCATCCCGGGGATACCGTCATCCCGGGGATACCGTCATCCCGGGGATACCGTCATCCCGGGGATACCGTCATCCCGGGAAAGCCGCCGTCATGGAGACACCTTAGCTCCTGAGAAACCATAACCCCGGGGAAACCGTCATCCCGGACTTGATCCGGGATCCATGGCCGTGTCACGCGTCAATTCCGTCGTTTGACCCAGATCGCCCCGAAAACGCACCAGGAGCGACAAATTGCCCCCGTTCTGGTAACATCCGCCGTCCCTGAGCGCTGCAGGAGCCCTGGCGCTCAGTCTTTCTCGTCGCTTTCTCCCAGGTGGGAGATCGCTTCGAGCGCTTGCCGGGCGGCCGGGGAGAGCGGTCTTTTCTTCCGCCCCTCGACGGGTTGTTCGGCAAGCGGGGCAACGCGGACATGTATGGATTTAATTTCCGTGTAGCCGGCCTGGTGCAACGTCTCGAGCAGGTTCGATGCGTGCATACGGAGCAGGGTGGCCCAGGAGGCCGAGGGCGTGATCAGGACCAGCCGGTCCGCTTCCGCCGTCGCAACCTGGAAATGGGCCGCCAGCCCCGGGTCGAGATCGTTCGCCAGCAAGTGCTGAAGCTGCATCAGGAAACTGCCGCGCTTCAGTAAACGGCCGAGCGAGGAGCCGTGATCGGTGATCACGTCCCGAACCCGACGCGTACTTTTGCCGGACTGAGAAAAACGAGTCATATATGAAGCGTACTGCAGCAACATCACAGTTGACCAGTGCCCCGCGTTCGAAACGCGTGCGGCGCGCCCTGTTCAGCAGAAACGGATGGATCGCAACGGCCTTCGTCGTGTGCGCCGTCACCATGTTCCTGCTCGGTCGCGGCACGGCGCCGATTCCGGCCGGCACGCTGGATGAACTGCAGGCGCTGCGCTTCGAGATCCAGTCGCAGCAGGGTGCGGTCGATCGCCTGCGGCGCAACAACCAGCTGAGCGTGAACGCGCTGGCCGTGCGCCTGGCCGAACTGCAGGCCGCGTCCACCCGCCTGGACGCGCTGGGCGAGCGCCTGGCGCAGATGGGCCAGCTCTCGCTGGAAGAGTTCGATTTCACCCAGCCCGCGCCGGTTGGCGGCCTCGGGCCGGACGAACTGGACGTTCTGGGCCCGGCCGGCGAGCAGGAACTCTACGATTCGCTCGAGGCGCTGAGCACGCGGCTGCGCCGCCAGTCCTCGCAGCTCGACGCCCTGCAGACCCTGATGGTCAACCGGCAACTGGAGAGCGATCTGACCCCCTCCGGCTGGCCGGTGCGCAAGGGCTGGATTTCCTCCCGTTTCGGCGAGCGCAACGATCCCTTCACCGGTGAACGCACCCAGCACCACGGCCTGGATTTCGCCGGCACGCGCGGCACCGAGGTGCTGAGCGTGGCGAGCGGCGTCGTGACCTGGGCCGCCAAGCGTTCGGCGTACGGCAAGACCGTGGAAATCGACCACGGCAACGGCTACCAGACGCGCTACGCGCACAACGGCGAACTGCGCGTGAAACCCGGCGAGCACGTCGACGCCGGCCAGGTCATCGCCCTGATGGGCGACACGGGCCGCGCCTCCGCGCCCCACGTGCACTTCGAAGTCCTCAAGGACGGCCGCCGCGTCAACCCCTCGCGCTTCGTGCGCTGACGCCACCACCCGGGTGGGGTAAGCGTCACGGACCCTGACCCCGGTCTTCGAGCTCTTACAACGTTTATAATGCGTCGGTTGAGCGCGCCTCCGCGGCTTGCATCGCAATCGTAGCGGCCCCAGATTACAAACGGCCTATAAATACAAATACATTTTCCTTTCGGAAACGACGACTTCCACCGGTGAAAGGCCGGTGCTCACGCACCCGGTTTTTGCCGAAGGAATAGAGAAAGGAAGCGAGACTCACGACATGATCGGCGCCAAGGGCGCCGAGCTAAAAATTGAATCCCGTTGAGCGCAGCCGGTTTTTGCCGGAGGCAAAAGAAGGGAAGCGAGACTCCACTGATGCTGAATAAGATTTTTACGAAGGTCCTGGGCAGCCGCAACGAACGGCTGGTCAAGAAGATGTCGAAACTCGTGGCCCGGGTCAACGAGTTCGAAGACGCCGTGAAGGCGCTTTCCGACGAGGAACTGAAAGCGAAGACCGGCGAACTTCGCCAGCGCTGCGCCGACGGCGAAAAGCTCGATGCGCTGCTGTCCGAGGCCTTCGCGGTGGTGCGCGAGGCGTCCTGGCGTACGCTGGGGCTGCGCCACTACGACGTGCAGTTGATCGGCGGCATGGTCCTGCACCAGGGCAAGATCGCCGAGATGAAGACGGGCGAGGGCAAGACGCTGATGGCCACGCTGGCCGTCTACCTGAACAGCCTGGCCGGCAACAGTTCGCACGTCGTGACCGTGAACGACTACCTGGCCCGCCGCGACGCCGAGTGGATGGGGCCGGTATACCGGGCGCTGGGCCTGACCGTGGGCGTGGTGATCCCCGGCATGACGCCGCCCGCCAAACGCGCCGCGTACGCCTGCGACGTCATCTACGCGACCAACAACGAGCTCGGCTTCGACTACCTGCGCGACAACATGGCGTTCTCGCCGGACCAGAAGGTGCAGCGCGACCTGAGCTTCGCGATCGTCGACGAGGTGGACTCGATCCTGATCGACGAGGCGCGCACGCCGCTGATCATCTCCGGCCCGGCCGACGAGACCCCGCAGCTTTACGTGCGCATCAACCAACTGGTGCCCAACCTCGTGCCGGCCGAAGTCATCGACGAGGAAGAGAAGACCTACGGCGAGGGTGATTTCACCATCGACGAGAAGCAGAAGCAGGTGTACCTGACCGAGGACGGCATGGCCAAGGTCGAGGAACTGATGGTCAAATCCGGCCTGCTGAAAGCCGATGACAGCCTGTACGACGCCAACAACCTGAACCTGGTGCACCACCTGAACGCGGCGCTGCGCGCGCACCACCTGTTCAACAAGGACGTCGAGTACATCGTCAAGGACGGCGAGATCGTCATCGTCGACGAGTTCACCGGCCGCACCCTGGCCGGCCGCCGCTGGTCCGACGGCCTGCACCAGGCCATCGAGGCCAAGGAAGGCGTGCCGATCCAGCGCGAGAACCAGACGCTGGCGTCGATCACCTTCCAGAATTACTTCCGCCTGTACGACAAGCTGGCCGGCATGACCGGTACGGCCGATACCGAGGCCTACGAATTCCAGTCGATCTATGGCCTGGAGGTGGTGGTGATCCCGACCGCCAAGCCGATGATCCGCGATGACAAGGACGACCTGGTCTTCCTGAAGGCGCCGGCCA
>JARROJ010000149.1:0-2689 GCA_037384065.1 Lysobacterales bacterium | reverse complement strand
GCGGGCTGGAAGAAGCGATCAAGCTGTTGCGCCCGGGAGGGCGGCTGGTGGTAATCAGCTTCCACTCCCTCGAGGACCGCCTGGTCAAGCGGACGATACGAGAAGCCGCACGACCAGGAAAGGTCCGACGAAACGTACCGCAGCATCCGGATCACGAGCCATTGCTCAGGCCGATAGGCCGGGCCATTAAAGCCTCCGAGACCGAACTCTCCGTCAATCCCCGTGCCCGTAGCGCCGTCATGAGGGTTGCGGAGAAACTCGGTTGAACTCAAAACTCGTTTCAGTCCTGATTGCACTGGCCGCCGTGATTGCCAGCGCGCTCGGCGTGGTGCATGCGCGCCACGAGAGCCGCCAGTACTCGGCCGAGCTCGGTGCGCTGGAACGCGCCCGTGACGCCTCCATCGCCGAATGGAGCCGGCTGCAGATCGAGCAGGCGTACCTGGCCGACGCCGGACGGGTCGAGACCGAGGCCCGCGATCGCCTGGGCATGCGCGAGCCGGAGCAGCCCCGGATCCTGGTGGTCGAACCGTGAGCGGGGAGCAGAAGAACATGGCCCCGATCGGCCGCCTGTACGGATTCCTGCTGATCTTCCTGCTCTGCTCGGTCGCGCTGGTCGCCCGCGCCATCAACCTGCAGGTCATCGACACCGAGTACCTGCAGGACCAGGGCGAGGCGCGTTACCTGCGCGACGTCACCGTGCCGACGCCGCGCGGCAACATTCTCGATCGCAACGGCGAACCGCTGGCCGTCAGCACGCCGGTCGACTCGCTGGGCGTGAACCCGAAGAAACTGCTGCAGGCGCCCGAAGGCATCGCGCAACTGGCCGCCGTGCTCGACGCCGACGCCGACGCGATGGAACGCCGCATCACCCAACGCGCCCAGCGGAACTTCGTCTGGATCCGCCGCCGGCTGCACCCCGACGTCGCCGCGGCGGTGCGGGCGCTCGAGCTGCCCGGCATCGAGATGCGCAAGGAATACCGCCGGTTCTATCCGGCCGGTGAAGTCGCCGCCCACCTGGTCGGCTTCACCAACATCGACGACGTCGGCCAGGAAGGCCTGGAGCTCGCGTACAACGACTGGCTGCAGGGCGAGCCGGGGGTCAAGCGGGTCATCCGCGACCGCCTCGGACGCACCATCGAGCACGTCGAGACCGTGCGTGAAGCCGTGCCGGGCAAGGACCTTCGGCTGACCATAGATCGCCGCCTGCAGTACCTCGCCTACCGTGAGCTCAAGCGCACCGTGTACGAGCACGGTGCGCTCTCCGGTAGCGTGGTCCTGCTGGACGTGAAGACGGGCGAAGTGCTGGCCATGGTCAACCGCCCGTCCTTCAATCCCAACAGCTCCGAGATGGAGAACGACGGCCTGCGCAACCGCGCGATCACCGACGTGTTCGAACCGGGGTCGGTGATGAAGCCCTTCGTGGTCGCCGCCGCGCTGGAGACGGGCCGCTGGCATCCGGAGACGCCGATCGACGCGTCGCCGGGCTGGATCAGCATCGGCCGGTTCTCGGCCAAGGACCACCACAACTACGGGCCGATCGACCTGACCCGCCTGATCACCAAGTCGTCCAACGTCGCCGCGGTCAAGGTCGCGCGCGATCTCGACATGCAGCACATGTGGTCGACCTACGACCGCTTCGGGTTCGGCGACGTCACCGGCTCGGGCTACCCGGGCGAATCCGCGGGCGTGCTGCGCAACTGGCAGCGCTGGCGGCCGGTGGAGCGGGACACGCTGTCCTACGGCTACGGCATCTCGGTTACCGCGATCCAGCTGGCCCAGGCCTTCGCGGCGCTCGCCGACGAAGGACGCCTGCGCCGGCCCAGTCTCATCATGGGCGCGGCGAACCCGCCGGTCTCGGTGCTCGATCCGCGGCTGGCCCGGGAAGTTGCCGCGATGCTGGAAACCGTCACCGGTCCCGAGGGCACGGGCAAGGCCGCGCGGGTGAGCAACTACCGCGTGGCGGGCAAGACCGGCACCTCGCGCAAGTCGAGCAACGGCGATCAACGATCCGTCGGAAGGAAAATTTTACGGCGGCGCCGTGGCCGCGCCGTTGTTCTCCGCCGTGATGACCGGGGCCCTGCGCCTGTTGAACGTGGCGCCGGACGACTACGACGTGATGGTCGCCGCCGCGCCGCGCGCAGCCGGAGCGGCGCAATGAGCCACCCGATCAGCATCCGGACGTTGCTCGAGGGCTGGTGCGACTTCGAAACGCGAGCCGACGACGGCCGCCTCGCGGTCAGCGGGCTCGGTTGTGACGCCGACTCGATCGAGCCGGGCGATGCCTACCTGGCCCTGTCGCAGCCCGGCGGGCACGGTCTCGAACGGGCGGCTGAAGCAGCGGCCCGGGGCGCGGCGATCGTGCTGCACGACGGCGCCGTCGCGGCGCCGAAACTGGCTATTCCGGTGCTCGAGATGCCCGGGCTCGAAACGCGGCTCGGCGAACTCGGCGCGCGCTTTCACCGGCATCCCGCGGAGCAGCTGACCCTGGCCGGTGTGAGCGGCGGCCGCGGCAAGACCTCCACCGCGCATTTCATCGCCCAGGCCTGGCAGCGCGCGGACGGCGACGCCGGCGCGATCAGCGACCTGGGCCGCGGACCGCTGGGCCGACCGGGCGCCGGCCGTCGCGAGGCGCTGGACGGGCTCGCTCTGCACGGCGTGCTGTCGGACTGCCTGCAGCACGGCGTCGAGC
>JARROJ010000148.1:0-2952 GCA_037384065.1 Lysobacterales bacterium | reverse complement strand
AACGCATAGGCTCGCCGCCGCCGGCGCAGCCGCCAGCCGATCGCGGCCATGACCCCGCCCGCCGCCGCGACCGCCAGCAGACGGATTTCGATGGGCACGTTCAGCAAATTGCGGTCGATGGCGTACTTGAGCAGGAAGGACACGCCGAAAAACGAAACCAGCACGCCGACCTTGACCGGCACGTTGCCGGTGGTGAGCCATCGGCGCGCCGCACGCACGGCGTGATCGAGGGGCGTCGGCCGGGCAACCAGCGGCGTGCCGGTCGCAATCCGTTCACGCGTTTCGCCGGGGGCCGGTTGCGGAAGGTCGGCGGCGGGGGCCGGAGCGTCGAAGGCCGCGTCGGGTTCGATTTCGGGCGGGTGTTCGTCCGGCGGCGTGTCGGTTTCGGCGCCCGTCGCCGTTGGCGGCGTGAGACGGCGCCTGCGCTGCAGCGCATCGAGACGCGCGGCCAGCGTTGCGACCCGATCGCGCAGGGTGTTGAGCCGTGCGAACAGCACCCCGATGCTTTCCGGGTTTATCATACGCCGCTTCGCCGGGCGGCGGCCCGAGTGTCGCCCGACCCTACTTGCTGCTCGGGCGCGTGACGGCGTCCCAGTCCGGCGCGGGCGGGTCCGCTTCGAACCTGCGGCAGAGCGCCAGCAGGCGGCGGCTCGGGGCGTCAGCGTGGCGCTTGGCCAGTGTTTCCAGGATGTCCGCGGCCTGGCGGAATTCGCGCCGGGCGTACAGGTCCCAGGCCGCCTCGTAGCGTTCGACCGGCGCGTCGGCACGGTCGTCATCGAGCAGTTCATACACCCAGGTCGGTTCCGAACGGCCGACGACCGCGACGCGATCCAGCCGCCGCCAGCGAGAGGCGGATGCGGCGGCATCCACGACCGATTGCTCGGCCATGACCTGCGTGCCGTACGTCTTGTTGAGGCCCTCGAGGCGGCTCGCCAGATTGACCGTATCGCCGACCACGGTGTAGGCGAGGCGGTCCGGGGCGCCCATGTTGCCGACGATGACCTCGCCGCTGGCGAGGCCGAAGCGGGTCGGCAGTTCGGGCTTGCCGGCTTCGCGCCAGCGCTGGTTGGCTGCGGTCAGCGCCCGGCGTGCAGCCGCCGTCGCCGCGACCGCCCGTTGTGCGTGGTCGGCCATCGGCCGCGGCGCGCCCCAGAAGGCCATCACCGCGTCGCCGATCAGCTTGTCGACGGTGGCGTCATTGCGCTGCAGTTCCTGGAGCACGCAATCGAAATAGTCGGCCAGGTGCTCGGCCAGCGCTTCCGGCGCCATCGACTCGGCAATCGACGTGAACCCGGCAATGTCGGTGAACAGGATCGTGACGCGCTCCAGGCGGCCGCCGATGCGCGCGACCTGGTCGGTTTTGACGAGTTCGTGGACCACGTCGAGCGGCACGTACTTGCCGAACGACTGCAGTGCGCGCAGGGACTGGCTCTGCGCGCGCGCCAGGGTCTGGAATTCCACCAGTTGGGCTTTGATCTCGGCGTGCTCGCTGAAGTCGAGTTGCCGGATGCGGTTGCTCTGTGCGGCCAGCGCCTCGAGCGGCTTGCTGTAACTGCGCGCCAGCAGCAGGGCGTAAACGAGGGCCGCCAACAGGGCCAGCGCGGTGGCGGCCAGCAGGATGCGGCGTTGCCGGGTAATTTCCTGCAGCAGGTCGCCGTTGGGCACGAGCACGGCCATGACGAGGTCATGATGCGGACCCAGTGCGTAACGGTTCAGGCCGGCCCACCAGGTGTCCCTGCCGGATTCGAAACTGAAGGTCGCGGGAAGTTCCCGGTCGGCGGCGCCGGGCATCAGCCCGCGCGCCACCGGCGCGGCGAGCGCCCCGAGGGGTTTGAGGAGATCGGCCCGAGCGGATTCCGCCGACGTGTATGCGGGATCGTCGGGGAGGGCGACGGCCCGCCAGTCGGGCGTCGCGACGATAATCTCCGCGCGCTGCGACAGGTCGTCCGAGATGCGACGGGCGAAGTGGGTGATGTCCGTCAGCTTGACGTCCAGGGCGATCGCGTACCTCAGCCCGTCGTGGCGCCCCGCGCTCGAGGCGGTAATGCCGAGCTCGCCGGTGGTGAAAAACAGGTAGGGGTCGGTCCAGCCGAGATCTCCCTCCGGAATGGCGTCGAGCAGCCGATACCAGGGTCGCTGCCGGACATCGTACGCAAGCGTTTGCCACTCGTGATCTTGCGGCTCGCCATCGGCGTTGGTGGTCAGCCACAGGGTCTGCCGACCCCAGCGTTGCGGGTTACTGACGCGGATGCGCCCGCCGGTCGGTGTTTCCAGGACCATCAGGGCGGCGCCGCGCGCATCGGCGATATGGGTGGAGGACAGTTCCTCCTCGACCTGCAGCAGGGGCAGCAGCAAGGTGCCGAGTTCGCGGGCGCGGGCGAGTTGTGCGGTCGTGACCTGCCCGGCCTCGCCGTCGACCAGCGCGTTCAGCGACAGGCGCCCGGAGCGCATCCACCGAAGCCCGATACGGGTCATCTCGCGAGCCGGATCGATGAAGGAATCGAGCGCGTGCACGGCCTGTCGCGTGCCCGCGGCGATCAGGTTCTCGGACAGCGCGCGCTCGGTCCTGCTCGCGCGCAGGCTCATGAACACCAGCACCGTGAGCGAAACGAACAGTACCAGCGCGACGAAGCTGCGCAGCAGGCTCCAGCGTATCGTGCCGGGTTTGCGACGGCGCAGCGGCATCGCCCTCAGTCGGTCGCCACCGCAGGCAGTTCGAGTTGCGCGGCCAGTGCATTGAACGCATCCATTTGCGTGTCGAGGACGGTGTCCAGCCTGGCAAGCTGGGCATCGATCGCGGCAACGAGTTCGTCGCGCACCGCCATGGCCGAAGCCGTCGGTGGATGATCACCGATGCTCGCGGCCAGCATCACGCCCGCCAGGATCCGCTGAATTTCCCGATCCGGCTGAACGACAAGCTGGCCGGCGTGATGCTGGCCGCCAGCATCGGTG
>JARROJ010000147.1:0-2604 GCA_037384065.1 Lysobacterales bacterium | reverse complement strand
ACGCCCATGATCAGCATGTGCTCGGCCAGCCAGCCCTCGTCGCGGGCCATCGTGGAGGCGATGCGCAGGGCCAGGCATTTCTTGCCGAGCAGGGCGTTGCCGCCGTAGCCGCTGCCGTAGGACCAGATCGAGCGCTCCTCCGGGAAGTGCACGATGTACTTGACGTCCGGGTTGCACGGCCACGCGACATCGTCCTGGCCGGGCTCCAGCGGGGCGCCGATGGTATGGATGCACGGGATGAAGGTGCCGTCCTCGCCCAGCACGTCGAACACGGCCTTGCCCATCCGGGTCATGATGCGCATGTTGACGACCACGTAGGGCGAGTCGGTCAGCTGAATACCGATCTGGGCGATGTCCGAGCCCAGCGGGCCCATGCTGAACGGAATCACGTAGAGCGTGCGGCCCTTCATCGCCCCGTCCATCAGGCCGATCAGGGTTTTCTTCATCTCCCGCGGGTTCATCCAGTTGTTGGTCGGGCCCGCGTCGTTCTTGTTCAGGCTGCAGATGTAGGTGCGGTCCTCGACGCGCGCGACGTCGCTGGGGTCGGAGCGCGCCAGGAAGCTGTTGGGCCGTTTCTCGGGGTTCAGGCGGATGAAGGTGCCCGCTTCCACCAGTTCCTCGCAAAGCCGGTCGTACTCTTCCTGCGATCCGTCACACCAGGCCACCCGGTCCGGCTTGAGAATGGCTTCCATTTCCGCGACCCATTTTCTGACTGCTTGATGGCGTACGTAGTCCGGTTCGTTCATGGCGTGGATTTCCTCGGCAAGATCGTTATTTCAAGGATAGAAGTATAGGGCACCGAAATACGCGATTGAATGATCGAGGTCGGGCTTCGCGGCGGTATGCGGATCGCGCAAGCCACAAGCAAACGCCTTCGATGCCGTCGAGCGCAGGTAATGATGCGAGTGCGGTTTTGCCGCAGGCAAAGAAGCGCTCGTTGAATACCGTCGCGCGTGCAGCCGGTTTTCGCCGCAGGCGAAAGAAGGCAAGCGAAACACATCATGTTTGCGGATGGCGCAAGCCACAAGCAAACTCCTGCAATACCGTTGAGCGAAGCCGGTTTTCGCCGCAGGCGAAAGAAGGCAAGCGAAACACATTATTTGATGCCGATTTCTTGACCTAAATCTACATCTCGTGCGCCATAGTCGGTATCCTCACGCTGAGCCTGCCTTTCCGGCGTGTCCGGGAACGGCCAACATAAGAAACCAAACGTCAAATTCACCGGAGTACCTATATGAGAATCGGCGTACCGAAGGAGAAATACGCAGGCGAGAAGCGTGTGGCCACGACGCCAGAGGTGGCTGCGCAGTTGATGAAGCTGGGCTACGAAGTCGCGGTCGAGTCGGGCGCGGGCGTGCCGGCCAGTTATTCCGACGCGGCCTACGAGGCTGCGGGCTGCACCGTCATGTCATCGGCCGATGAAATCTGGACGCAATCGGACATCGTCATGAAGGTTCGCGGTCCGGACGACGCCGAGGCGGACCTGCTGAAATCGGGCCAGACCCTGATCAGCTTTCTGTGGCCGGCCCAGAACGAGGACCTGCTCAAGAAACTGAACGACAAGGGCGTGAACGCGCTGGCGATGGACAGCATCCCGCGTATTTCCCGCGCCCAGAAGATGGACGCTCTGAGTTCCATGGCAAACATCGCCGGCTACCGGGCGGTGGTCGAGGCGGCGCAGCACTTCGGCCGCTTCTTCACCGGCCAGATCACGGCTGCCGGCAAGGTGCCGCCGGCCAAGGTGCTGGTCATCGGCGCCGGCGTGGCCGGTCTCGCGGCCATCGGCGCGGCCAAGAGCATGGGCGCCATCGTGCGCTCGTTCGACACCCGCCCCGAGGTCAAGGAACAGATCGAGAGCATGGACGCCGAGTTCCTGATGCTCGATTTCGAAGACGACGAAGACGGCTCCGGCGAGGGCGGTTACGCCAAGGTGATGAGCGACGAGTTCATCGCTGCCGAGATGGCGCTGTTCGCCGAGCAGGCGAAGGACGTCGACATCATCATCACGACGGCCCTGATCCCCGGACGCCCCGCGCCCAAGCTGATCACGGCCGAGATGGTCGAATCGATGAAGGACGGCAGCGTGATCGTCGATCTCGCGGCCGAGCAGGGCGGCAACTGCGAATTGACCCGGCCGAACGAGTGCTACGAGCACAACGGCGTGACGATCATCGGCTACACGGACATGGCCAGTCGCCTGGCCGCGCAATCCAGCCAGCTGTACGGAACCAACCTGCGCCACCTGCTGACCGACATGACGCCCGAGAAGGACGGCCAGCTGGTCATCGATTTCGACGACGAGGTCGTGCGCGGCGCCACCGTCTGCAAGGAGGGTGAAATTACCTGGCCGCCGCCACCGCCGCAGATCTCGGCGGCGCCGCCGAAACCGGCGCCGGCCCCGGAACCGGTCAAGGCCGAGCCGAAGAAAAAATCCGTCGTCGGCCCGATCATCGGCATGGTCGTGGCGGGCATCGCCTTGCTGGCGATGGGTTCGGTGGCGCCGGAAGACTTCATGGCCCACTTCACCGTGTTCGTGCTGGCCTGCTTCGTCGGCTACATGGTGATCTGGAACGTGACCGCGGCGCTGCACACGCCGCTGATGAG
>JARROJ010000146.1:0-5013 GCA_037384065.1 Lysobacterales bacterium | reverse complement strand
GCAAACTGCGCGTGATCGCCTGCATCGAAGAGCTGCGCCTGATCCGCAAGATCCCAGGGCAGGTGCAACGGCGCAAAGCGGAACAGGCGAACTCGGTCAAACCATATAGAAAGTTCCTGCCGCGGTGCGGAGGCCCCGGCCAGGGGGAAGCCGCACGAATAGACTGCCAGGCCTGGCGCGTTGCGTATGTGGGAAATCACTCCCAATGAAAATGGGGCGAATAGTCTGGCCGGTGGAGTTGGAGCCGGGCCGGTATCGGGTGCGGGAATGAACTGTTCCGCTTCCCGCCCGATAGCGGTCATTGGCCTGTCGGTAGGACCAGGGTCAGATTTCGACCCAAAGCGGACATAGTTCCTCAGACTGCAGAAGCGTGTCTTGAGGAAACGAGCAACCTTAGTAATCTGATATTCCGTATATATGCGTAAACGCATATAATAATTCGCGTGAAACCTGAAGTTTTGTTCAACTTGCTTTCAGACACCACACGCCTGCGTTGCCTGATGCTGATCCAGGTGGAAGAAGAAGCCTGTGTGTGCGAAATGACCTTTGCGCTGGAAGAGTCGCAGCCCAAAATTTCGCGGCATCTGGCTTTGATGCGTGACGCCGGCCTCGTGACACCTCGTCGGGAGGGTACGTGGATGCACTACCGAATCAATCCAGACTTGCCCCCCTGGGCGAAAGAATCGTTGCAACAAGTGCTTCAAAATCTCCATCGTTTGCAGCCCTTCCTCGGTGACCGTAAGAGGCTTGAGAAAATGGCCAGTCGACCCAGACTTGCTTCCTGCGTGTGAGTCGATGTACGCCCAACTACGAAATCTTTACTCGGAGAATCGCCAACAGGGCCACCTGATCGCCCTGGTGCTGGTGATCTTTCTGGCCGTCTACTTCATGCCGGCGGGTTTGGCCCGCTTCGATAATGCCGTACTGGAAGCTTTTGCGCTGGTTCACTGGTACGCACAGGAACACGTCATCCTATGCCTGCTGCCGGCCTTCGTAATCGCCGGTGCAATGGCGGTCTACATTTCCCAAGGTTCTGTCATGCGATTTCTGGGGCCACAGGCGTCCAAGCCGCTGGCCCTGGGTGTCGCGTCCGTCTCGGGAACGCTGCTGGCCGTTTGCTCCTGCACAGTATTGCCTCTTTTCGGTGGAATTTATCGGCGTGGGGCGGGCCTGGGCGCTGCCGTCGCCTTCCTGTACTCCGGGCCGGCCATCAACGTCATGGCCATCGTGGTCACCGCCAAGGTGCTTGGCATCGAACTGGGGACGGCACGGGCAGTCGGCGCCATCGTCTTCGCTGTCGTAATCGGGGCCATCATGCATCTCCTTTATCGCGAGGAAGAAGCGGGGCGGACCGATCACTCCGTTCGTGGTTTCGAAGCTGAGGAGCACGAAAAGTCTTTGGGTGCCATTTCGATGTTCTTCGCCCTCATGGTAGGAATTTTGATCTTCGCCAACTGGGCCGCAGCGGACAGTGCAGTCTGGATGGCTATTTACCGATTGAAGTGGCTCATCACCGCGGCACTTGCGGTCAGTCTGGGCGTGCTGCTGGTC
Source organism: Lysobacterales bacterium (assembly GCA_037384065.1). GTDB lineage: Bacteria > Pseudomonadota > Gammaproteobacteria > Xanthomonadales > SZUA-36 > JABDPF01. Next base: position 3,462 of record JARROJ010000146.1, on the reverse strand, counting down.
GTGCGCTGGAACTGGCCAGCTACGCACATGGTCGTGCTGGCCATCGTCGTTGCAGCTTGCGCATGGATTGCTCCCTCAACACCTGGACTGGCCTTCGCCGCGGGAACCCTTGGATTGATGCTACTTGCTGCGATCCGTCCATCCGACCGTGAATGGGCCGAGCAGACCTGGGGCTTCACGAAACAAATCGCGCCCCTGTTACTGGCGGGTGTTTTCATCGCCGGCTTCCTGTTGGGCCGACCGGGCCAGGAAGGATTGGTCCCATCTACGTGGATCAGTGCTGCCGTCGGCGACAATTCACTGACGTCCACCGTGCTGGCGTCCGTCGTGGGCGCCTTCATGTATTTTTCAACGCTGACGGAAGTGCCCATTGTGCAGGGCCTGATTGGCGCAGGTATGGGAAAGGGCCCTGCACTTGCCTTGCTGTTGGCAGGCCCGGCCCTTTCACTGCCCAACATGCTAGTGATCCGCTCGATCTTGGGTACCGGCAAGACTGTGACCTATTGCGTCTTGGTGATCGTGATGGCCACGATCACCGGCTTTGTGTTCGGAAATTACTTCTAATTTAACGGAGTGAAATGTAATGAAACTGACGATCTTTGGCAGCGGATGTGCAAAGTGCAATCTCCTGACCCAACATGCCGAGGAAGCGGCCCGCGAACTTGGCGCCGCCTACGAACTCCAAAAGGTCACCGACATGAACCAGATCATCGATGCTGGCGTCATGCGCACACCTGCGTTGGCGGTAGATGATCGAATTGTCATTGAAGGCAAGGTTCCAAGTGCCAACGAGTTGAAACAGTACCTGGCTTGATCGCCGCTCAGGAATCTGGCGGGAGACATCCACGAAACCGAAAGCATCTAAGTGATCGACAAGTTCTCGACAATAACCTGCCCAAGGTGCGGTCACTCCGAACGAGAGGAAATGCCCACGGATGCTTGTCAGTTTTTTAAGGGATGTGGCGAGATTCTGCGTCCGCTTCCTGGGGACTGCTGTGTGTATTGTTCCTACGGCGACACCAAGTGTCCTCCCATTCAGCAAGGTAACGATTGTTGCGGTTGAATGTCCGTTTCTGGCCGAAAGCCGCTATTGGCGCACTTTTAATCTGGCCCTGAATGAGTTCCGCTATCGTCTCGGAAGCGGTCTTTACCTTTGAAGAGGTACGGATAGCCGCTTCCGACTGCGGTTTCAACCGGTCGCCGCAACACATTGGTTAAATCGTTCTGCGGGTGTTTCGAAGTTTAGCGTTTCTCTTGGCCTCTCCAATCAGCGAGTAGCGGATCACAGGCGACTTCGCATGCTGAAGTTTCGCGTCGAAGTAACCATTTCGACGTATCGCTCGTCAAAGGTATTAAGCCAATCGTTGAAGCGAACCATGCCCGAGGGAATCCGCGACACGTCAGCGCAGGACGTGCAGATCGAAAAAACGCCCCGTAAATGGCGGCGGCTGCGCTGGGTTGTACCGGTGCTGCTTCTGCTGCCGTTGGCCGCCCTGTTCCTGTCCGCCCTGTCCACCTGGCTGAATGCGGAAGCCAGCGTTTCCGCCGACAGACTGCGCTTCGCCACCGTAAACCGGGGTGACCTGGTGCGCGATCTGAACGTGCAGGGGCGCGTGGTGGCCGCGGTAAGCCCGACGCTGTACAGCCCGGCCACCGGCACCGTGACGCTGCAGGTCATGCCGGGCGACTCCGTGACCACCGACCAGGTCCTCGCCGTTATCGACAGCCCCGAGGTACGCTCGGCGCACCTGCAGGAACTGGCTACGCTTGACGGACTCGACGCCGAACTCGCACGCGAGAGGATCCAGGCGCGCAAGGCACAGGTGAAAGGGCAGCAGACCATCGACCTCGCCCAGGTCAAGCTGACAGCCGCCGAGCGCGAGATGCGCCGTGCCGACAAATCCATGAAAACCAACGCCATCTCCGAGGTCGAATACGAGCGGGCCCGCGACGAACTGGCGCGGGCAAAAGTCGAACACGCTCACGCGGTGCAGGACGCCCAACTGGAAACCGAAAGCCTGGAATTTGAAACCACGACCCGTCAACGCGCGGTCGACCGTCAGCGCCTGATCGTGAAGGAACTGAACCGGCGCGTCGAAGACCTTACGATCCGCTCGCCGGTGACCGGAATCGTCGGCAACGTCGAAGCGAACCAGAAATCCCTGGTGGCCGAAAACACGCCGCTGATCACCGTGGTCGACCTGGGCGCCTTCGAGGTCGAGGTTCGCATTCCGGAGGCCTACGCCGACGATCTCGGCATCGGCCTGGCCAGCGACGTGAAGTACAACGATGCCGAGTTTCGCGGCGAACTGGTCTCGCTGTCGCCCGAGGTCGTGAACAGCGAGGTGGTCGGCCGCATCCGCTTTACCGGTGACAAGCCGCCCGGCCTGCGGCAGAACCAGCGCGTCACCGTGCGCATCATGATGGATGAACTGTTCGACGTGCTGAAACTGCAGCGGGGCTCATTTGCCGACAGTGGCGGCGGGCGCACCGCTTTCGTGCTGGGCGAGGATGGCCTTGCGCAGCGCCGCGCCGTGCGCCTGGGTGCGCGCAGCGCGGCCGAGGTCGAGGTGCTCGAAGGCCTGGCCGAGGGCGAGCGCGTGATCATTTCCAGCATTTCCGAGTTTGAAGACTTCGAAACCATCCAGGTCGTGGATTGAGCCGAAGACCTGTAGATACCGAAAACGTACCGACAGCCCAACAAAAAAACAGGAGACAACACGTCATGCTCAAAATGAGCCAGATCAGCAAGGTATACCGCACCGAACTCGTTGAAACCCATGCGCTGCGCGAACTCGACCTGCACGTGGAAGAAGGCGAGTTCGTCGCCGTGACCGGGCCCTCGGGCTCAGGCAAGACCACGTTCCTGAATATCGCCGGCCTCCTGGAGTCGCCCAGCAGCGGCAGTTACCTGCTCGACGGCGAGGACGTCAGCACGCTCAACGACAACCGCCGCTCGCGCATCCGCAACGCGAAGGTCGGTTTTATCTTCCAGAGTTTCAACCTGATCCCGGACCTCAACCTGGCTGACAACGTGGACGTACCGCTGCGGTACCGCGGCTGGTCGAAAACCGAGCGCCGCCGCGCCATCGGCGACATGCTGGACCGGATCGGCCTGGGCTCGCGGCAGGGCTACCTGCCTTCGCAGCTGTCGGGCGGACAGCAACAGCGCGTCGCCATCGCGCGGGCCCTGGCCGGCAAACCGCGTTTCCTGCTGGCCGACGAGCCGACCGGAAACCTGGATTCCGAGATGGCCGAGGCGGTGATGGGCCTGCTGGAAGCCATCAACGCCGAAGGCACGACCATCGTGATGGTCACGCACGACCCGGACCTCGCGCGCCGCGCACACCGCAACATCCATATCCTGGATGGCCGCGCCAGCGATGTTCCACTGGCGCCGATCGCCAAGGTCACCCCGATGCCCGAACGGGAGGCCGCCCGTGTTTAGCTACTACGTGCGTC
>JARROJ010000145.1:0-2695 GCA_037384065.1 Lysobacterales bacterium | reverse complement strand
TTCGTCGGCTACATGGTGATCTGGAACGTGACCGCGGCGCTGCACACGCCGCTGATGAGCGTGACCAACGCGATCTCGAGCATCATCGTGATCGGCGCGCTGATCCAGGTGAGTTCGGACACGCCGCTGATCAAGTGGATCGCGGTGGGCACCGTGCTGATTACATCCATCAACATCTTCGGCGGCTTCGCGGTGACGCGGCGCATGCTCGAAATGTTCCGCAAGTGAGGAGGCCGTCATGTTGAATACAGGTGTCATCACCGTGTCGTACATCATTGCGACCATCCTCTTCATCCTCGCGCTGGGCGGCCTTTCCAACCAGGAAACCGCACGTCGAGGCAACTGGTACGGCATCGTCGGTATGGCGATCGCCCTGCTGGCCACCATCCTGGGTATCGTCGAGAAGGCCTACGTCGAACTGATCGTCGCCCTGCTGATCGGCGGCACCATCGGCATCATCGCCGCCAGGCGCGTGCAGATGACGCAGATGCCGGAGCTGGTCGCGATCCTGCACAGCCTGGTCGGCTTCGCGGCCGTCGCGGTCGGGTTTGCGAACTTCCTGGATCCGGGACGCCTGTCGCACTACGCCGGCGTCGAGCTGACCATCCACGACATCGAGACCTACCTCGGCATCCTGATCGGCGCCGTGACCTTCTCCGGTTCGGTGATTGCGTTCGGCAAGCTCAGCGGCAAGCTCAGCGGCAACCCCCTGATCCTGCCGGCGCGCCACTGGCTGAACCTCGTTCTGCTGCTGGTGGTCATCTACTTCGGCTACGAGTTCGTTGCGCAGTCGCCGCAGGGCGGCGGCACCGTACCGCTGATCGTCATGACGGCGGTCGCGTTGCTGTTCGGCATCCACATGGTGATGGCGATCGGCGGCGCCGACATGCCCGTGGTGGTCTCGATGCTGAACAGCTACTCCGGGTGGGCGGCCTCCGCCACCGGCTTCATGCTCGGCAACGACCTGCTGATCGTGACCGGCGCGCTGGTCGGTTCTTCAGGCGCCATCCTCAGCTACATCATGTGCCGCGCGATGAACCGCAGGTTCCTGGCGGTGATCGCCGGCGGCTTCGGCACCGGCGGCGGTGCGGCCGCGGCAGGCGGCGGCGACCAGGGCGAAGTGCAGCCGATCGACCCCGAGGAGACGGCCGAACTGCTGCGCGAGGCCAAGGAAGTCATGATCATTCCGGGTTACGGCATGGCGGTGGCGCAGGCCCAGCACATCGTGCACGAACTGACCCAGGCGCTGCGCGCGAAGAAGGTGAATGTCCGTTTCGGCATCCACCCCGTAGCGGGCCGCATGCCGGGCCACATGAACGTGCTGCTGGCCGAGGCCAAGGTGCCCTACGACATCGTGTTCGAGATGGACGAGATCAACGACGACTTCCCGAACATCGACGTCTCGATCGTCATCGGCGCCAACGACATCGTCAATCCCTCCGCCCTCGAGGAGCCCGACGGCCCGATCGGCGGCATGCCGGTGCTCGAGTGCTGGAAGGGCAAGACGACCATCGTGCTCAAGCGCTCCATGGCGACCGGTTACGCCGGCGTGCAGAATCCGCTGTTTTTCAAGGAGAACACGCGGATGCTGTTCGGGGACGCCAAGGACAGCCTGGAGGCGGTCTACAAGGCGCTCTGAGGTACGAAGTTCGGCAAAACGGACCGGGGCAGCCAAGGCTGCCCCGGTTTCTTTTTGTGGTTGTTTCTTTCCTGTGAGAGGGCCTTCAGGCCCGACAGGTGATCCGGTTTCACGGGATGCCTGTCGCGGCTGGAGTGAAACGCCCCCGGGACGCTCAGGCGGCGGTGTCGGCCAGCTGGTTTTCGACCCAGGCCTGGATGTCGCCGGCCGACATGGCGCCGCTGTGACGGGCGATTTCCTGTCCGCCGTGGAACAGGATCATCGTCGGGATGCTGCGGATGCCGTGGTCCTGGGCGACCTGTTGCTCCTCGTCGGTGTTCAGCTTGGCGAACTGGACGGTCTCTTCGAGGGACCGCGCGGCCTGCTCGAAGGCCGGCGCCATGGCCTTGCACGGACCGCACCAACTGGCCCAGAAATCGACCAGCAGCGGCTTGTCCTCGGTCAGCAACTCACCGAAGCGCGCCGCGTCGAGTTCGATCGGCTTGCCGCCGAACATCGCCCGGCCACAGTGGGCGCACACCAGGTCTTCACTGAACTGCTCGGCGGGAATGCGGTCGCTGGCGCCGCAGTAGGGACAGGTGACCTTGCGTGAAAACGTCATGTCCGTTCCTACATCGTCGAATGATTGGGGACCGCGTGGCTCTTCTCGTACTTGGACTGGCAATCCCAGCAGCGTCGCGCGGTCGGATAGGCCTGCAGTCGATCGGTTTCGATTTCGCCGCCGCAATCCATGCAGTCGCCATACTCGTCGGACGCGATGCGGGCCAGCGCGGCCTCGATCTCGCGCACCTCGTTGAGGTGCATGTCGATGATTTCGAGTCCGAGGTCCACCAGCAGGTCGGCCAGCGACTCGTCCTGCAGGTCATGGACCTGGCCGGCGAGATCGATGAAGTGTTCCTCGTCCGATTGCAGCAGTTCCTGTCGAATTTTCTCGCGAAGTTCGGCGTAGCGCGTGTCGAGCGCGGCCTTCAGATCGGCAATTTCATTGTGCTTCGGCATCGATGGAACCTCTGTCGTGACGTCACCCGGTTCGGGCACCGGCTTGCAAGATAGATT
>JARROJ010000144.1:0-3395 GCA_037384065.1 Lysobacterales bacterium | reverse complement strand
TAGCCCTTGCGCTCCAGCGCCCGCCAGATGGCCGAGCCGACCATGCCGCGGTGCCCGGCGACGTAGATCCTGGATTGCTTCTCCATCGCTCAGAAACCGATTTCGTAGCCGGGCCGGTCCAGCAGGCGCAGGTCGCCGTCGGTCATGATCCGGACCAGTTCCTCGAAGCGCACGGTCGGCTCCCAGCCGAGCTTTTCGCGCGCTTTGGCCGGATTGCCCAGCAATTCGTCGACCTCGGTGGGCCGGTAGTACCGCCGATCGATGCGCACGATGTCCTCGCCGGTGTTGGCGTTACGGCCGATCTCGTCAACGCCTTCGCCGGACCATTCGACGGGCAGGCCGGCATGCGCGAACGATTTTTCGATGAATTCGCGCACGCTGTGGGCCTCGCCGGTCGCCGCCACGTAGTCGTCCGGTTCGTCCTGCTGCAGCATCATCCACATCATGCGCACGTAGTCCGGCGCGTAGCCCCAGTCGCGCTCGGCGTTCAGGTTGCCCATGTACAGGCGCTTCTGCAGGCCGCGCGAAATGCGGGCCGCCGCCATGGTGATCTTGCGGGTGACGAAGGTCTCGCCGCGGCGCGGGGATTCGTGGTTGAACAGGATGCCGTTGCTGGCGTGCAGGCCGTAGGCCTCGCGGTAGTTCTTGACGATCCAGAAACTGTACTGCTTGGCCACGCCGTAGGGGGAGCGCGGGACGCCGGTCTCGCGGATGGCGTCCAGCAGGCGGAGCGTGCCGATCGCGTCCACCTCGGCCGTGTATTCCGGCACTTCGAACGACACCTGGACGTGCGATTGCGCCGCCAGGTTGTAGATCTCGTCCGGTTGCACGCGCTCCAGGATGCGGTTCAGGCTGCTGGAATCGGTCAGGTCGCCGTAATGCAGGATCATCTTCGGATCGCCTTCCAGGCGGTCCTCGTACAGGTGATCCACGCGGTGCGTGTTGAAGGAACTCGCGCGCCGGATGATGCCGTGGACTTCGTAGCCTTTTTCGAGCAGCAATTCCGTCAGATAGGAACCGTCCTGGCCGGTGATGCCGGTGATCAGCGCTTTTTTCATGTGTGCGGTTATTCGATTGAGACGATGAACGGGATGCTGCCATCATGAACGTTACGTCTCGCGGGCTCAAGCCGCGGCAACAATGCTTATAATCGCGGTGTGACGATTCGTGACGACCAGGTGTTCCGCATTCCCGACGACGTCCTTTACCAGGAGGTCGGCGGCGAGACCGTGCTGCTCGATCTCGACAGCGAGCAGTACTTCGGGCTGGACGCGATCGGCACGCGCATCTGGGCGTTGCTGGGCGAGGGGCGTTGCGCCGAGGAGATCGTCGCGGTTCTGTTGGACGAATACGACGTCGATCGCGAGCGCCTGGCCGCCGACGTACATGAACTGCTCGGCGCGCTGCTGGACGCCGGGCTGATCGAATCCTGAGATGCGGAACGCGCCGGGCAGGCTTGCGGGCACGGGGCCGTGATGCAGCGATTCCGCAAATTCCTATCGCTCGATGCACGGCGCCGCCGCTTTATGCTGCAGGCGTTTGGCCAGCTGTGGACGGCCCGTCGGGCGCTGCGCAAGAGACCGTTCCGGGAATTGGCGCCGGTGGCCGGTGCCGACGCGGACGCGGCAAAGCCGCCGGAGTGCATGCCGCGCGACCGCGAGCGCGCCGCGGACATCGGCTGGGCGGTGCGCACCGCCGCGCGCTACGCGCCGGGCGACAATACCTGTCTCGTGCAGGTGCTGGCCGCGCGGGCGATGATGCAGGCGGCCGGTATCGGCGGCACGATCTACATTGGCGCGGGGCAGGGCGATGCGGCAGAAAAATCCGGTTTCATCGCGCACGCCTGGCTGAAGTGCGGCGACCGGTTCGTGACCGGCGAAGCGGGGCACGAGCGTTACACCGTGCTCGGTGAATTCTCCTGGCAGGAGAAGCCGAAGGCCTGAGCTGAGGTGCGAGGTCAGTCGGGCCTGAAGGCCCTCCCACAAGGGAACCGAATGATTCAGTCCCGCAACCCGGGAGCCCTGTGGGAGCGGCTTCAGCCGCGACAAGAGCCGCTCGCCTCGCGGTTCTCGCTCTTCGAAGCGGCAACGCGGCTAATAATGGCGAAATCGAATCGGCGCATTTAATATAGTGTCCGGCATGTACCTGTACCTCTCCAAGATCCTGCCCCTGTTCGTGATGCCGGTCGGCGTCGCGCTGTTCCTGATGCTGGTGGCGTTCTTCCTGCTGCGGCGCAAGCGGCGGCACTGGGCCAGCGGCGTTCTGGGCCTGGCGTTCGTGGTTCTGTGGGTCGGCTCGATGCCGATCACGGCGCGAAGCCTGTACGGCAGCCTCGAGAGCCGTTACCCGGCGGTGCCGGTCGCCGATCTGCCACAGGCGGGCTGCGTCGTGGTGCTGGGCGGGGTGATGGAAGGCGCGGTGCCGCCGCGGGTCGACGTCGAACTGCACGAATCCATCGATCGCGTCTTCAAGGCCCTGGAGGTCTACCAGGCCGGCAAGGCGCGGTTCATCGTGGTCACCGGCGGCAACCAGCCCTGGTCGAAACAGGCGCTCTCCGAGGCGGAACTGATCCGCGACCTGCTGCTGGGCTGGGGCGTGCCCCGCAAGTCCATCATCCTGGAGGGCAGCAGCCGCAATACCCGCGAGAACGCGATGTACACGCGAAACGCGATGTCGTCCATCAACTGCCAGGAGGCCCTGCTGGTCACCTCCGCCGCGCACATGCCGCGCGCGGTTGCGGCATTCGGCGCCGCCGGGGTATCGGTGACACCGGTCAGCACCGACGTGCGCGTCGCGGACAGCGGCCGCCCGGGCGTGCTCGATTTCCTGCCGGACGCCGGAGCGCTGCAGATGACCTCCGATGGGTTGCGTGAACTGGTGGGGCAGTGGGTATATCGCTGGCAGGGGTGGAACTGACCCCGGATATTCGCTCCGCGAATTTCGGGATGACGGTCTCCCGCAGACGTCATCCCGGGCTTGACCCGGGATCCGGTCGCCGAAAAGCCACGATGGCTTGCGTACCGCGAAGAAATAGTCCAGCAACCGATTCTTACGCATCATGACCATGATTGACTGACGCGCCGCGTTCTTCTTCCAGCGCATCGAGGGGCTAATGGTCGAGAACTGGGCGTGAGGCGGCGCATCGTCCCGGGGATATTTCCGACACGGTTCGCGGTGGATTAACGCTTGTTTGGCCCGAAAAGATATGTACAATTAACTGTACATATCGGAGAAGATGCTTGAAGACGATTTCATACACTCAGGCCCGGAACGAATTGAAAGCGGTGCTCGACGGTGTGGCCGAGGATGCCGACTGCACCGTGATCACGCGGCGGGATGCCGAAGACGCCGTGGTCATGTCGCTCGACCACTACAACGGGTTGATGGAGACGCTG
>JARROJ010000143.1:0-2703 GCA_037384065.1 Lysobacterales bacterium | reverse complement strand
GGTCGCGCCTACAGCCGCTCGCAGATTCTCGACCATGTCTGGGGCGCGAACGCCTACCTCGAAGAGCGCACCGTCGACGTGCACATCCGGCGGCTGCGCAAGGCGCTGGAACCGGCCGGGGCGAGCAAATATTTGCAGACCGTACGCGGTCACGGCTATCGTTTCCTCGCCGACGACTGAATGTTGAACGGGGAACCCAATGCCCGCCCGAGGTTTGAGCTTCTACGCAGGACGCATCCTGCTGATCGAACTGTCCGCGCTGCTCGTCGGCTGGCTGCTCGGTTATCCGCTGCTCGCCCTGCTGCTGGCGACAGCCGGACTGCTCGCCTGGCACGTTTATCACCTCGTCCGCCTGCAGGCATGGCTGCGGTCGCCCGGCACCGAGTTGCCCCAGGGGCGTGGCGCCTGGGCCGACGTGTTCGACGGGCTGAACACCATCGAGACACGCAACCGGCGCCGCCTGGATCGCGACCGGGCCATGATCGGCGAATTCACCAGCCTGACCGACGCCTTTCCGGACGCCACCCTGGTGATCAACCACAGCGGCGCCATCACCTGGTTCAACCGCGCGGCACAGGGGTTGCTGGGGCTGCGGGATCCGAACGACCTGGGCCAGCAGGTCACCAACCTGATTCGCGATCCGGGCTTCGCCAACTGGCTTGCGGTTCAGGGCGAGGTGCGCAGCCCGCTGGAAATGGCGTCGCCGCGGGGCGACGACCGCTGGCTCACGGTCAACGCCGTCCCCTTCCGCGGCGACCAGCGACTCATGGTATTGCGTGACACCACGGGGGTGCATCGATTGGAACGGATCCGACGCGACTTCGTAGCCAACATCTCGCACGAGTTGCGAACACCCCTGACGGTGATCCAGGGCTACCTGGAACTGCTCGACGAGCATCCGTCGTCGGACGTCGCGGAAGCCGTGCGCAAGATGCTCTCGCAGACGGTCCAGATGCAGGCCCTGCTCGACGATCTGCTGGAACTGTCGCGCGTCCAGAGCGGCGAACTGAAGGAGGGCGAGGAAGTCGTGGACGTGCCGGCCCTGTTGATGCAGTTGAAAGAACAGGCCGAGGAACTCAGCCGCGGCGCGCACGCGTTCGAGTTCGATATCGATCCCGATCTGCAACTCACGGGCCATGCGCCGGACCTGGAGAGCGCCTTCGGCAACCTGATCGGCAACGCGGTCAAATATACGCCCGCCAACGGGCGTATCAGCGTGAGTTGGCGCGAAGGCCGCGACGGGCCGCGCTTCCGGGTCGCCGACACGGGCATCGGCATCCCCAAGCGGGACATACCGCGCATCACCGAGCGCTTCTACCGCGTCGGTTCGGATCGCGGGCGTAAAACCGGCGGCACCGGCCTCGGGCTGGCCATCGTCAAACACGTGCTGAACGCGCACAAGGCGCGACTGCTGATCGAGAGCGAACTGGGCGAAGGCAGCGTCTTCACCTGTGACTTTCCGTCCGAGCGCATGCGCCGCAAGTCCGCCTGAGGCCCGCCACGGACCGCCTTCATCCGAGCGCGCCGCGCCGCGGATTGTAACGAAACCGTCATGAAAGCCGCCTAAGATGGCCGGTGACGTTACATTCAGGAGTCATCGATGAAATCACTTCTCATCAGGTCCCTGGTCGGCGCCGCTGCGCTGGGCCTCGCAACTTCCGTGGCCGCACAGGCGAAAGTCGACGAAAACCTGCCCGTTTACGAAAAAACCGCCGGCGTTTCCGGCAACCTGTCGAGTGTCGGTTCGGATACGCTCGCCAATCTGATGACGCTCTGGGCCGAAGGGTTCAAGCGCGTTTACCCCAACGTGAACGTGCAGATCCAGGCCGCCGGCTCTTCGACCGCGCCACCGGCGCTGACCGAGGGCACCTCGAATCTCGGTCCGATGAGCCGACTGATGAAGGACAAGGAAATCGAGGCCTTCGAAAAACGGCACGGCTACAAGCCGACGCCGGTCGCCGTGGCAATCGATGCACTGGCCATATTCGTGCACAAGGACAACCCGATCGAGGGCCTGACGATCGAGCAGACCGACGCAATTTTCTCATCCACCCGCACCTGCGGCGCGGCCGAGGACATCAGCACCTGGGGTCAGCTCGGCCTGCCCGGCGCCTGGGCGAACCGCGGCATCCAGCTGTACGGCCGCAACTCGGTTTCCGGCACCTACGGCTATTTCAAGGAGCACGCGCTGTGCAAGGGTGACTTCAAGAACACCGTCAACGAGCAGCCGGGCTCCGCGTCCGTGGTGCAGGCGGTGAGTTCCTCGCTGAACGGCATCGGATACTCGGGCATCGGCTACACGACCTCGTCGGTACGCGCCGTGCCGCTGACCCGCACGGCCGGCAAGCCCTTCATCGAAGCAACGGCGGAAAATGCCGTGAACGGCAGCTACCCGCTGGCGCGGTTCCTGTACGTCTACGTCAACAAGATCCCGGGGCAGGAACTCGACCCCATCACCACCCAGTTCCTCGACATGGTGCTGTCGCGGCAGGGCCAGGACGTCGTCGTCAAGGACGGCTATATTCCGCTGCCCGCCCGGGTCGCCGAACGCGAACGCGCGAAATACCGGTAAAGACACATCCCGAACCATCCGGAACACACGACGGAGATGACAACATGAGAAAGTTGACCCTCCTCCTGGGGCTGACCGTTCTGCTTTACAGCACCGTGGCCAACGCGCAGGTCAGCGAAGCGGAAGTAAAG
>JARROJ010000142.1:0-2731 GCA_037384065.1 Lysobacterales bacterium | reverse complement strand
GCACGGTATCGGAAATCACCTCGAACAGGCTTTGTCCCTCGGCCGGGAACACGGTCAGCTCACCTTCCCGCAGTTCCACCTTGCGGGCCTCGGGTAGCTCGCTGAGGATGCTGGCGACCCGTTCGGGTTGTTCGACAACCAGGGTCACCGCGTTGTGATACCGCGACCGGGCGATGAGGCCGTCCGGCGAGTCGTCGACCAGCAGGCGTCCGTCCGAGATGATCATGGCCCGGTTGCACAGGGCATGAACCTCCTCCAGCAGGTGGGTGGAAATGACGATGATCTTGTCGCTGGACATATCCCGGATCAGCTTGCGAACCTCGTGTTTCTGGTTCGGGTCCAGGCCGTCGGTCGGCTCGTCCAGGATCAGCACCTGCGGGTCATGCAGGATGGCCTGCGCCAGGCCGACGCGACGCTTGAAGCCTTTCGACAGGGTGTCGATCGGCTGCTGCACCACGCTGCCCAGGTTGAGACGCTCGATCGCGGCGCCGGCGGCGCGCGCGGCTTCGCGGCCCTGGAAATCGCGGGCCCGGGCGACGAACGTCAGGAAATCCTGCACCGTCATCTCGCCGTAGGCCGGCGCGCCTTCGGGCAGGTACCCGGTGCAGCGCCGCGCGGCGAGCGAATCCTCGACGATATCGTGGCCGTTGATCCGGGCGGTGCCGGACGTGGGCGCCAGGAAACCGGTCAGCATCTTCATCGTGGTGGATTTGCCGGCCCCGTTGGGCCCCAGGAATCCGAGGACCTCGCCGGCCCCCACGTCGAAACTCAGTTCGTCGACCGCGACGAGGCTGCCGTAACGCTTGGACAGTTGCCGCGCCGCGATGCTCAACTCACTCATTCTGCTCCTCCCTGTCGGGCTTTTTGTGCGCCGTGCCCGACTGCGCTGAAATCTCAGGCCAGCGTCGAATAATTTCAAGCCCGGCCTTTTCCGGCCCGGGCAATGGGGGTATCGTGACGGCTTTTGCACCGGCAAAACCGCAACAGCAGTTTGAGCGCAAACCCGTCACAACCTCGCCTCACCGTCCTCGACCACGTGCCCGATGGCCTGCTCGAACGTCCGGCCTCGGCACTGTACCAGCAACTGGACGGCCCGACCCTCATTTACCTCGAAGGTCGGCACCGGCGGCCGCTGGTGGTCTCGGTCCTGCAACACGGCAACGAAATCACCGGCTGGGAAGCCGTGCGCCGCCTGCTGAAGAGTCATTACCAGCGCGACGAACTGCCCCGCTCGCTGATCATTTTCATCGGCAATCCGATCGCCGCCCGGCAGCGCCTGCGCCGGCTCGACGACCAGCCCGACTTCAACCGGTGTTGGCCGGGTGGTACCGAAAACGACAGCGAATACACGCGATTGTTCCGGGACGTGCACGACCGCTTGCTGGAAGCGCGCCCGATGGCCGTCATCGACGTGCACAACAACACCGGCCTCAACCCCCATTACGCCGCGGTGAACCGGATTCGGTCGGATTACCTGCGACTGGCTTCGATGTTTTCGACCAAGGTCGTCTACTTCACGATCCCGACCGGGACGCTGTCCCACTCCATGTCGGAATTCTGCCCGTCGGTCACGCTGGAATGCGGGCAGGCCGGCGAGGTGCACGGCACCGACCACAGCCTCGCCTACATCGAGACCTGCCTGCACCAGGAATCGATCTCGCTGCAGCCCGTCGACGCGGACGCGGTGCACCTGTTCCACATGGTCGCCACCGTGCACGTGAACCCGGAGGCGCTGTTCGGCTTCGGCCGGGTGCCGGCCGACGTCGCCTTCCGCGACGGCCTCGACGAATACAATTTCACGGAACTGCCGGTCGGCACATCGTTCGGCGCCATCCATAACCGTGACCTGAAGCCGGTGATCGCAACCGACAACGAGGGCCGCGACATCACGTCCGATTACTTCGACTTCAGCGGTGGCGAGGTGCTCACGAACCGCGAAATCATGCCGTCCATGCTGACGCTCGACCGTCGTGTCATCCAGCAGGATTGCCTGTGCTACCTGATGGAGCGCATCCATTACGAGGACAACGAGGAAGTCACCGGCATCGATCCGCTGCCGGAAGGCCTGCGGCGCTCGGACATTCCGGCCTGACCCGTTACCGACCCCGGGCGTCCGCGCGCACGGCGGGTGACCCGAATCCCGCGGGAGCGGCCTCAGCCGCGCCAGTCCCGCCGAAGATCGCCCGCAACGTCCTCGAACCTCGAAAGCGGCAAGCCGGTTGCAAGCGTGACTAATTTCACTGGTGCGATGGTATGCTTCCGCATAGTCTGTAATCAGAGACAGTAACGAGGATTCCGCAATGAGCATGTGGACAGCCATTGTCCTGATCGCCATCGCCGCCATGGCCAACGAGGCGTGGCGTCATCACGTAAAGGCCCGCAGCGCCGCGCCGCGCCAGGAAGAGCTGGACGACCTCAAGCGCAAGATCGACGAACTCAACGCCGATCTCAGGGCTCGCGTGGAAACCCTCGAACGCATCGTCACCGACGACAAGGAAACCCTCAAGCGCCAGTTCGACAAGCTCGGCTGAATCCGGCCGTTCGCGACACACTCACTGATTCTGCGATGGGAGCGGCTTCAGCCGCGACGGCAAATAGCCTTTGGGTCACCCACCGCTCGGGGAAACCGGATGCCCGCGTTCGGGGAACGCTCGAGTACATCCATGTATCGCTTGGACGGCGACATCCCTGTCGCCGTACATCCCCGAACCCGGGCACCCGATTCCCCTTG
>JARROJ010000141.1:0-2762 GCA_037384065.1 Lysobacterales bacterium | reverse complement strand
CTTGCCGCGGTCCGGCCGGTAGCCGTCGTCCCAGTCGAGCTCCGGCACCATCCAGTCGTTCATGCCGATGTCGAGGTCCGAGAGCAGGAACACCGGGGTCTGCAGACGCTCGGCGAGGTCGAACACGCGCACCGCCATCTCGAAGCACTCGTGCGGATTGGCCGGGAACAGGATCGGGTGCCGCGTGTCGCCGTGCGAGGCGTAGGCGCACAGCAGCGTGTCGCTCTGCTGGGTGCGCGTCGGCATGCCGGTGGACGGACCGACGCGCTGCACGTCAATGAACACCGAGGGGATTTCGGCGTAGTAGGCGAAACCGATGAACTCGCTCATCAGCGAAATGCCCGGCCCCGAGGTCGGGGTGAACGCGCGGGCGCCGACCCAGTTGGCGCCGATCACCATGCCGGCCGCGGCCAGTTCGTCCTCGGCCTGGATGATCAGGTAGCGCTTGTCGCCGGTCTCCTCGTCGACACGGAATCGCTCGCAGTAGGCGGCAAATGCGTCCATCACGCTGGTCGACGGCGTGATCGGATACCAGGCGCCAACCGTCGCCCCGGCGTACAGGCAGCCGAGTCCGACGGCCTCGTTGCCCGTGATCAGGATGTTGCCGCTGTTGTCGCCCATGTGCTCGGCGCGCACCGGCAGCGGGCAGTTGAAGTTTTCCTGCGCGTAGTCGTGGCCCAGCATGATGGCCTGCAGGTTGCTGTCGATCAGCTTGGGCTTGCTGGCGAACGTTTCCTGCAACAGGTTCTTGATGATTTCGAGGTCGATGTCCAGCAGCGCGGCCAGCACGCCGACGTACATCACGTTCTTCATCAGGATGCGCACGCGGGCGGAACTGAAATTCTCGTTGCACAGCTTGGACAGCGGCACGCCGAGCACCGTGATGTCCTGCCGGTGCAGCGTCCGCTCGCGCGGCCAGGTCGAGTCGTAGACGAGAAAACCGCCGGGGCTGACCTCGGCCAGGTCCTTCTCGTAGGTCTGGATGTTCATCGCCACCATCACGTCGACCCGGCTGCAGCGCGACATGTAGCCGCGATCGCTGACCCGCACCTCGTACCAGGTGGGCAGGCCCTGGATGTTCGACGGAAACAGGTTTTTGCCGGTGACCGGGATGCCCATGCGGAACAGGGCCTTCATCAGCAGCCCGTTGGCGCTGGCCGAACCGGTGCCGTTGACGGTTCCGATCTTGACGACGAAGTCGTTTATCCGGCTTTGCGTTGCTGGCATGGCGTCTCACCGCGGTCAGTGGCGTGGTCCCCGGCTTTCGGGAAGGTCAACAGGGATTTCTGCATGTCCCAGGCCGCGGTCGGGCAGCGTTCGGCGCACAGGCCGCAGTGGATGCAGAAGTTCTCGTCCTTGACCATCACGCGCGCGGTCTGCTTGAGTTCGTCGGAGACGAACAACGGCTGGTCGAACTCCAGGACCGGCGCCTTGAGCCGCGTGACGAGGTCGTCCTTCTCGCCGTTCGGGGTGATGGTCAGGCAATGCGTCGGGCAGATGTCGATGCAGGCGTCGCACTCGATGCACAGGGAATCGATGAACACCGTCTGGATATCGCAGTTCAGGCAGCGTTCGACCTCCTTGGCCGTCTGCTCGGCGTCGAAGCCCAGCTCGACCTCGCGACCGAGGTCGTCGAAGCGCGTCTCCAGCGGCACGTGCATCATCTTGCGGCGCGCGGCCGGGTCGAACGCATTCGAGTAACTCCACTCGTGCATGCCCATCTTGCGGGTCTGCAGGTTCAGGCCGTCCGGCAGGCGCTCGGTCAGCGGCTTGCCCTGGCAGTAGAGATGGATCGAGATGGCGGCCTGGTGACCGTGCTCGACGGCCCAGATGATGTTCTTCGGCCCGAAGGCCGCGTCACCGCCGAAAAACACGCCTTCGCGGCTCGACTGGTAGGTCGCCTCGTCGACCATCGGTTCTTCCCAGGGGTTGAACTCGATGCCGATATCACGCTCGATCCACGGAAAGGCGTTTTCCTGGCCGATCGCCAGGATCACGTCATCGCAGGGCACGACGGTCTCGCCGCTGACCTCCTGGTCCACGATGCGCCCGTTCTCGATCGTGTACGCCATCAACTCGAAACGCATGCCGGTGAGTTTGCCGTCCTCGATCACGAATTCCTTCGGCGAGTGGTTGACGACGATCTCGATGCGCTCCTCCTCGGCGTCCTCGAGTTCCCAGTCCGAGGCCTTGAAGAACTGGCGCGGCTTGCGCGCCATCACCTTGACGTCCTTCGCGCCGAGCCGCAGCGACGTGCGGCAACAGTCCATCGCCGTGTTGCCGACCCCGATGATCAGCACCTTCTCGCCGATCCGGTCGATGTGCTTGAAGGCGACCGACTCCAGCCAGTCGATGCCGATATGGATGTTGTCCGAGTCGTAGCGGCCCGGCAGCTTGAGCTCCTTGCCGCGCGGCGCCCCGGTGCCGACGAAGACGGCGTCGTACTCCTGCTCGAGCAGTTCGCGCATGCTCTCGATGCGCGCGCCGAAGCGGATATCGGCGCCCATGTCGAGGATGTAGCCGATTTCCTCGTCGAGCACCTCCGGGGGCAGGCGAAAGGCCGGGATGTTGTACCGCATCAGGCCGCCGGCGACCTGCTGGGCCTCGAAGATCGTGCACTCGTAGCCCAGCGGCAGCAGGTCGTTGGCCACCGTCAGCGAGGCCGGGCCGGCGCCGATCAGCGCGATGCGCTTGCCGTTCTTTTCCGGCGGCGCCTGCGGCAGGCGGTCGGTGATGTCGCCGCGATGGTCGGCGGCAACGCG
>JARROJ010000140.1:0-2792 GCA_037384065.1 Lysobacterales bacterium | reverse complement strand
TGGACGCAAGGCTACGAAGACGAGGAAGAAGACCACGATGCACAGGCACGCCGTGTCTGGTGGCTCGACGAATTCATCCCCGTCGATTCGTACACGCTGCCTGGCCTGAACGGCACGACTCCGTAATCAAGCCAAGCAAGGCACGACAAGGCGTGCAAACCGAACGGGCCACCTTCTGGGTGGCCCGTTTGGCCTTTGAAAACCAACAGGCGCCAGCCCCGTCTCGCAACACGGCCGGCCCAATGCTTAATTACCGCTTAAAGATCAATTAAGCCCGCATTAAGCCGATACATGATAGTTTTCTAATGTACATTGGGTCCGTGGATCCCCTGCGCTCTGGCAGTCGCCCTGCCGTCCACGGACCGAGGCATCAGGAGTGATGCCCACTTTCGCGAGGTGACCCATGAACCACAAGCGTTACACCCCCCTCACCGCCTGTATTTTCCTGGCCTGTCTGACCGCATCCGGCTCCGCCCTGGCCCGACCCGAGGGCGATGCCTGCATCGAACTCGGCGCACTGGCCTACAACGACTGGACCCTTGCCGCCTCGGACGGCAGCGGCCTGCCGGCCGGCGAACCCAACGTCGAGTACCTGCGCTGCGTCTCCTGCCACGGTTGGGACCGCCTGGGCCTGAACGGCGGCTACGTGCGCCGCGAGCGCACGGCCGAGCACCCGAACGCCGGCCTGGGCGACCTGAACACGGTCTCGCGCGATATCGCGCCGGGGCTCGGCAACTACTACGAGATCGATGTCGAGGACATCCTGCACGAAGGCGAGGGCCGCGCCTACGAGGACGGCTCGGGCAGCTGGGTGCCGCTGGATTCCAGCCCCACGCCCGATAACATCGCGGCCCATATGGAGGGCTACAGCCTCGGTAACCTGCACCCGGATTTCTCCACCACCGGCGTCAACGGCGACGACGTCGTCCTGACGCAGGACCAGGTTGAGTGCCTGGTGGAGTTCATCAATTACGCCGATGCCGATCCGAAGTTCTATTTCCAGGCCATCTACGAGGACAGCAACCCGGTCAAGTACGTGATCAACAGCGGCGCCAGCGCCTCGGCGGGCGAAACCTTCTACGACGACAACTGCCTGCGCTGCCACGGCGAACCGCATCAGAACGCCAACGGCGAATTGCCGGAAGGCGGCTTTGTGTCCTATCTCCAGCAGGACGGCGCCTACAGCGAGTTCGTGCACCACGCGCGCTGGGGCATCCCCGGCACGATCATGACGCGGGACGCGGTCGGTACGCCCAATTCGCAGAACATGATCGACCTGATGCTGTACCTGCAGGAGTATGTCGCGGACAACAGCGAGGTGAACATCGGCATCACCGGCGGCTTCAGCGGCAACTGGTACCTGGAGGAGCGCAGCGGCGAAGGCTTCCTTATCGACGTCGCGCCGTACGATGACCCCGACTGGCAGATGGTGGCTACCTACTACACCTACGACGGCATGGGCAACCAGGTGTGGCTGATCGGCAATGTGCCGATCACCAGCGAGACCGTCACCGTGCCGATGTGGATCACCGACGGCGGTATCTTCGGCACGCTGTTCGATCCACTCATCGTGAACCGCACCGAGTGGGGCACGCTGGAGTTCACCTTCAGCAGTTGCTGGACCGGTCACGTCACCGTGACCCCCAACCAGGAAATGCAGGACGCCGGCATGGGCTTCGAGCCGGTGGACTTCGATATCGAGCGGCTGACGCCGCCGGGCGAGTGCCCGTAGCCCGTTAACACAGGGCTGTGCAAGCGACGGCCGGCCTCCTTCGGGGGGCCGGTTGTCGTTTTAAGCTTGGGTTAAGCACACTCGTGTTAGCGTAAGATTCCGTCTTCGGCGCTGCCGTTCCGGCGGATGACCCGAAAATTCATCGAACGACAAACCGGGCATCCCCAAAATGCAGCCAAAAGACGGGCGCCGCGCCAGTATCCATGCGCTGTGAGGAGAGAGTGATCGTACTTTCACAACATGGAGACTGAAATGAAACGGATGATGAAATTTGGTTTGGCGCTCTTCTTTATCGTATTCGTTGCGCCCCTGTGGGCGCACCATGCGGCGGAAGGGATTATTTCCGACGACATTTGGCAGATGATCGATGACAACCTGGCCGAAGCGGACAGCCCGCATCTGAACATCGACTTTGACGACGTCATGGGCTCGATGAGCGCCACGGAGATTGACGGCCGTACCTACCTGGTTACGACGATTACCGTGACGGCCGATTATGCGGCCGATTACATTGACGAACTGACCGACGTCGTGAACGAACTGGTTTATGGTTACGTTGAATCCGATGAAGCCCAGGTTCCCGACGGAATCCTCAATAACGGCAATTCGTCCACCTTCGAATACGAGGTTGTCGTCAACGAACAGGATCCGGAATACGTCGACATTATCCTTTATGAACCCATCGGCCAGGGCAACAGCCAGACGGTTCCGCCGGCCGATGCCGCCCCCGGGCAGCGCGCCGGAGGTTGACGTTATAGAGCGAAACGGTTTTTGCGCACTCTGAACGACCGGCCGCCTCGCCGCGGCCCACAGGGCAAAGAAAAGAAAACCCGCGGCAACGCGGGTTTTCTTTATGCCGATGGAGCCCCCCCTGTAGGAGGGCCTTCAGGCCCGACTGGCGTCTGGTTATAGCTGATCCGCTTGTCGGGCCTGAAGGCCCTCCCACACGTACCTCAATCCCAGGACAGGTCCGGGCGGCGCTTGTTTACCATGCAATCTCGCAGGTACATGTTGATCAGTGTCTGGTAGGGGATGCCGATCTCCTCGCCAAGCGCCTTGA
>JARROJ010000139.1:0-3398 GCA_037384065.1 Lysobacterales bacterium | reverse complement strand
TCGAGCACCTCGACCAGCTGCGCTTCGCTCATCGTGTTGACGATCTCGTCGTAGCCTTCCGGCCACACGCCCTGCCCGAGCAGCACCGCGATCCAGCTGGTCACCGAGAACAGTTCGTCATCGTAGCGGAAGCAGCGGCCCTTGCCCGCGAACAGGTCGATCTTGCGCTGCACGGCGTCCGGCACCGGCATGTTGCCGCAGTAGGTCCACAACCCGGAGTCATCACGCTCGGTCAGGCGGTAATGAAGGATCAGGAAGTCCCGCACCTGTTCGTAGGCGGTGGCCATCTGCCGGTTGTACTCCTCGATTTCGACCGGCGCGAAGTGCTTGTCGGGAAACAGGCCCAGCAGCCGGGATATGCCGGTCTGCACCAGGTGGATCGCGGTCGACTCGAGCGGCTCCAGGAAGCCGGCGGCCAGTCCCAGGGCCAGGCAGTTGCGGTTCCAGATCGTCTTGCGCCGGCCGACCCGGAACTCGAGCAGGCGGGGTTCGGCCAGCGGTTCGCCGTCGAGGTTGGCGAGCAATGTCTCCGTCGCCTGCGCGGCGTCGATGGCCTGGCTGGAGAACACGTAACCGTTGCCGGTGCGGTGCTGCAGCGGAATGACGGCACCGCCACCGCGCGGTCGCACGGCAGCCACTGCGACCAGTCGACGAACTTCACGCCCAGCGCCTTCTCGGTCAGCAGCGCCGCAAACCCCGAGCAGTCGATGAAGAAATCACCGGCAATACGCTCGCCGCCCTTCAGCACCAGGCGCTCGATGAAGCCGTCCTCGGGGCGCAGTTCCACATCGACGATCCGGCCCTCGGTGCGCGTCACGCCGAGCCGTTCGGCATAGGCGCGCAGGTACTTCGCCACCAGGCCGGCGTCGAAGTGATAGGCGTAGGCCAGGTGGTTGAGCGGAAACTGGCCGCCGGGCGGCGGCGCGAAGCGGCCCATGCGGGCCGCGCGCGTGCTCAGCGACCAGTCCTCGATGTCGCTCCGCGGGTCGATGCCGTGCAGGCGCAGGAAATACTGGTGAAAGGGCACGCCCTCCATGTCGGCGCCGTAGACACCGAACGGGTGCATGTACCGCGCCCCCGGGCGCAGCCAGTCGATGAACTCGATGCCGAGCTTGAAGGTCGCCTGGGTCTTGCTGACGAAATCGTGCTCGTCGATGCGCAGCATGCCGAGAAAACTGCGGATCGGCGGAATCGTCGCCTCGCCGACGCCGACCGTGCCGATGTCCTCGGACTCGACCAGGCGAATGGCGACGACCGCGGGGTCGACAAAGCGTGACAGCGCGGCGGCCGCCATCCAGCCGGCGGTGCCGCCGCCGACGATGACGATGTTGCGGATGCGGTGATCGGTCATGGCGGCCCCGTCAGGCGGCGCAATGCTGCGCGATGAACTGGCGGTGGTCGGGCATCTGCTCCGCCGATTTCACGATCACCGAACGGATTTCCTCGAGCCGGCGCTGCGTTTCCGCCTCGCTCATCATCTCGGCCACCGGGTCGAAACTGCGCGGCCTGCGGCACTGGCCGGTCAGCACGGCGAACCAGCTGGTGTCGTTGAACAGCTCGCCGCCCTCGCGGAAGGTGCGCCCGTTGTTGTCGTAGACGCGCAGTTTTTCGGCCAGCCGCTCGGGAATCTCCATGCTGCGGCAATAACGCCAGAACGGCGTGTCGTCGCGTTCGGTCGCGTAGTAGTGCAGGATCAGGAAATCCCGGATCCACTCGGTCTCCTGGATCAGGACGCGGTTGTAGCGCTCGCGATCGACGGGCGCGAAGCTGCGATCGGGGAAATTCGACAGCAGGCGCGAAATGCCGTTCTGGATCATGTAGATACTGGTCGATTCCAGCGGCTCCATGAAACCGGAGCTGAGCCCGATCGCGACGACGTTCCGGTTCCAGTACTGCTTGCGGTGACCCGTGGTGAACCGGACCTGGCGCGGTTCGGCCAGCGGCTCGCCGTCCAGGTTGTCCAGCAGCGTCGCGGTCGCCTCGTCGTCGCTCATGTACGCGCTGCAGTAGACATGACCGTTGCCGATGCGGTGCTGCAGCGGAATGCGCCACTGCCAGCCCGCGCCGCGTGCGGTCGAGCGCGTGTACGGGGTCAGCGGTTCGACGTTCGAGCACGGCACGACCATCGCGCGGTCGCAGGGCAGCCAGTGCGACCAGTCGACGAAACCGGTTTTGAGCGTCTGCTCGATCAGCAGGCCGCGGAATCCCGAGCAGTCGATGAACAGCTCGCCCTCCTCCCGGCTGCCGTCCGCCAGTTCGACCGCTTCGACGAAACCGTCTTCGGCACGCTGATGCACCCGCGTGATCATGCCCTCGTGGCGCCGCACCCCGAGCTGTTCCGCGAGGTCGCGCAGGTACAGCGAGTACAGTCCGGCGTCGAAGTGGAAGGCGTACGCGATTTCCGACAGCGGCGAGTTGCCGGCGTTGATCGGCCGCATGAAACGGTTCTGCCGGCAGGCGATCGAATTCAGCGAATAATCGTCGAGCTCACCGGCCTTGCCGGCCTGGTTCAGGCGCATCCAGAAGGCGTGGAACGACAGGCCGTTCATGTTGATGCCGTAATGGCCGAAGGGATGGAAATAGCGGTGGCCCAGGCGACCCCAGTCGACGAATTCGATGCCCAGCTTGAAGCTGCCCTTGGTCCGCCGCACGAAATCATCCTCGCTGATGCCGAGCATGCGGTTGAAGATGCCCATCTGCGGGATCGTCGCCTCGCCGACGCCGACGATTCCGATGTCGTCCGACTCGACCAGTGTGATCTGCGCATAGTCGCGGCCCAGCACCTTGCCCAGCGCGGCCGCGGTCATCCAGCCGGCGGTGCCGCCGCCCACGATCACGATTTTCCTGATGCGATTGTCACTCACGATTCGTCTTCCTTCGATTCAGTTCCGGCCCGACCGCAGCGCGGCCAGGGTCTCGGCGTGCGGCGGCATGCCGCGCAGGGTTTCGATCATTACCGCGCGGACGCGCTCGGCGTGGCGGCGGGCGTCGCGGGCGGCGACGCCAGCCGCCATCGGGTGCACGCGCTTCGGACGCACGCCATTCTCGTCGAACAGGCACAGCCAGGCGCTCTCCTCCAGCGGTTCGTCGTCGTACAGCGCGACCCGCCCGGTCGCCGCGTAGAGTTCGACGCGGTAAGCCAGGCTGTCGGGCAGCGCCGCGCCGCGGCGTTCGTCCCAGAACGCCTCGCCGCGCCGACCGTTCAGCGCATAATGCGCCGCCGCGTAATCGCGCGCGTTGTCGCATTCCGCCGCGAAGCGGCGATTGTACTCGGCCCGCTCGGCGGCGGCTTCGGCGTCGGCCGGCAGCAACGCCAACAGGCGATCCACGCCGGAGCGCAACAGCTGCAGGTTGCTGACCGCCAGCGGGTCGATCGACACCGCAGCCGAGCCGAGCGC
>JARROJ010000138.1:0-2819 GCA_037384065.1 Lysobacterales bacterium | reverse complement strand
CGCGGATGCCGCGGCCACGGCGGGCATCGCGATGAACCAGGCCAGCACCGCCTGCAGGCCGAACACGATGTAGACGCTTTTCAGCCAGAAATGCGGCTCATTATTGCGGCGGATTTCTCGGTAGCGGCGATCTTCCGGCTCGCCGTGGTTGCGCACGGTGATGTGTGCCGACAGGCGCACGGCCCAGAGCGCGACCAGGGCCACGACGAGCGTCTCGCGCACGCCCGCGGACCCGGCGAAAACCGCGTACGCCCCGACGGTGGCGAGGATCATCCGCGACCACAGGCTGTCGACGATGCCGACGTTGCGTCGCACGACGCTGTACGCCCAGGCGACGAGGGCAACCACCGCCACGACGCCGAGCGCGAGCGAATAGGCGCGCCAGTCAACCATGACTGTCCGCCTTCTGCCAGCCGTCGCTGATGTAAGCCGGTCGTTCGCCGCTGCGCGTGCCGTCGAAACGCGCGGCGAGCCGCGTCAGCACGGGCATCAGCGCACCCCAGCCGACGGCCAGCGCGACGACCGCCGGCACGGTGTCGACGAACGTCATCGCGCCGAGCCGCGCACCGGCCAGGTAGCTGAGAGGCCCACCCACGGCGCCGAACAGGACCGCCAGGACATCGCGTCCGCGCAGCCAGCGCAGCGATACGTTCAGCGTGGTGGCGAACAGCGCCCACAGCGTGATGATCCAGTAGGGCGCCAGGCCGGGGGCCCAGAGCCCGTTGGGATAGGCGATCCAGCCGGTCGACAGAAGCAGCGAGTCGAAGACCAGACCGAGCGCCAGGGCGGCCAGCAGAAGACGCGCCTCGACCGCCGGCCGTCGGCTCGACCGCAGATGCATGGCGACAATGGCCAGGGCGACGATGAGGCCCAGCCAGGGCAATCCGTTCGCGGCCCCCAGCACGGTGGCGAACCAGCCGGCCTGAAAGGTGATGGCATTGGGCAGAACGTTCATGCCGACTCGCTCCCGTGATCCTCGCTACGCCGGAACAGGTAGTGGGCGACATACCACTCGCGGCCCTCGTCGAGCCCGAACAACTCGGCGCAGGCCATGAAGAAGATGCGCCAGCGCTGGAACCACTTCGCGGCCTGGTCGCGACCGTAGGTGCGCTCGAGGATCGGCATGATTTCGGCGCGTCGGGCGTCCATGTTCTCCAGCCAGGCGTTGGCGGTGCGTTCGTAATGGGCGCCGTTCCAGCGGTGCCGCTCGACGAGCTGCAGCCGCTCCTGGAAGCGCAGCGGCAGATCGTCGCTGGGCATGATGCCGCCCGAGAAAAAGTGTCGGCTCATCCAGTCGGCGTCGCCTTCGTCGACGAACGCGTACGGCGTGCTGCGATGGCAGAAAATGTGCATGAAGAAGCGGCCGCCCGGCTTGAGCCAGTCGTGCACCCGCCCAAACAGTGCGCGGTAATTACGCATGTGTTCGAACATCTCGACCGAAACGATCCGATCGTAGCGGTCCGGCGCGTCGAAATCGTTCATATCGGCGGTGATGACGGTCAGGTTCCCGAGTCCATCGCGGGCCGCTTCGGCCTCGATGAACGCGCGTTGCGGCGCCGAGTTGGAAACGGCCGTGATGGTGCAGTTGGGGAACTGTCGCGCCATCCACAGGCTCAGCGAACCCCAGCCGCAGCCGAGATCCAGCACCGCCATGCCGTCCTGAATGCCGGCGCGTTCGCAGCTGATCCGCAACGCGGCCGCTTCGGCCTGATCGAGGCCGGCGACGGCGTCGTCCCAGTAGCAGCAGCTGTACTTGCGGTGCGCGCCCAGGACGGCGTCGAAGAACTCCGGCGGTACCTCGTAGTGCTGTTCATTGGCCAGTTCGGGCACCGGGGCGACCGGTCCGTCGTTCATCGCGCGGACGAACGCCTCCATGCGGCGCGCCGCGGCCTCGATGTCCGCGGCCTCGATGTCCCGAATCCGCTGCCGGCACAGCCGCCGAATCCCGGCGCGAATGACCGGGTCGGGCACACGCCCCTGTTCGGTCCATTCGAGGATCTTGGCAGAGGCCGTTCGAGCATTGGTTTTCATTCGATTTCCTGATCCTGTGTCAACGTCATCATCGGCAACCGGCAGGTCGCCATTTTCCAACATTAAACAATGCCTTGGCTCATGATTCTGTGAAGATCAAAAAGAAGCCGGGCGCCGAAGCCTTCGATGGCTTCCGGCGCCCGGCCGGGTCCGCACCACGCGGGGCGATGCGGGCAGTGCGCGCGTGTGACGCGAACTAGCTCAAACCGATCATTCCTGGTTGGTGCACGGGAACGGCCCGGTCAGTCGGGTCGCGGAGAACTCGACCGGCTCGGCGCCTTCCAGCGTGACGGTCGCGGTCGCTTCATCACAGCTCAGGATCTGGTATTCGATCTCACCCACCTGAGTGGTGTTCACCGGCTCGCCGTCAGCCACGCCAACCCGGTCGCTGATGTACAGCGCGGTCGTCGCCATCGTTCCGTCGAAGCCACCCGGCATCGGGCATTCATCAGTGCCCCCGGCGCCCATGCAGCTGTCGAACGTCAGGAATTGCGGGTTGCCCTCGGCATCGTACTGGTACCAGGTGCCGACGAGACGATTCTGTGACGGCATCGGCTGCAGGATGAAACCGATACCCGCGTCAGCCGGGGTGACCGCCCACCAGCCGTTCGCGCTGTTGTTCACCGGCGTGCGCGTCTCGAGTTCGCCGACCGGGAAGGCGATGATGCCGAGCGGCTGGTTGACGCCGTCACCGATCGCGAAGATGGTGACGTCGGCCCCAGCGGGGAGCTCGGCCGGCAGCGGATCGATGTAATTCACCACGCCATCGTTCGAAGCCACCTTCAGAT
>JARROJ010000137.1:0-2827 GCA_037384065.1 Lysobacterales bacterium | reverse complement strand
CGTGCGGGTAGGCACTGGCTTCGTTCAGCAACACCATGGCGAACGCCGGTTCACCGCCGAGAGTCCGCGTGGCCTCGTTCATCAGCGCCGAGATTTCCGCCGGGCGCATGCCCGTCTCCAGGCGGTCGTGGACATGCCGGTACGCAGCCAGCGTCACGTCGTTGGCGAGCTGCATCAGGGCCAGTTCGGCCGGAGATTTGAACATGCGGCATCCCCGCGTCACGGCGTCGCCCGGAAGCAGGTCGAAACCGCGCGCTGCCGCCCGCACGCCGTCGACGATGAAGTAGCGCACGGTTTCCTCGATCGCGAGACGCCCCGACTCGAGCCCGCGGTCGGCAAGTATCTCGGCGACCCGGACGTAGGGATCCTGGTGCTCGTGCCAGGTGCGCACGTCATCGCCGACCGCCATGCTCTCGCGTACCGACGGCTCTTCGAAATAAGGCGTCACCAACGCGATTTCGCCTTCGACCGGGATGATTGCGCCCGTGAATCGCTCGGAACGCCACCAGCGCACGCCGGTGAAATAGGTAAGCGCGGAGCCGGCCTCCAGCAGCAGCGCGTCGATGCCCTGTGCCTGCATCAGCGATTGCGCCTTCTCGATGCGGCGTTCGTGTTCGGCCGGCGTAATGGGACGCGCATTGACCGTCATGTCTGCCAGTTCCGGGCCGGGTCGCGCCATCGCGCCCCCGGCGGCCATACCGACTCCGACGGCGCCTGCGGCCTGCAGGAATTCCCGCTTGTTCATGATTGTCTCGATTCCCGTGCTTCGCGTATGGTCGCCGTTGCCGTTCGAAGCAGCAAGCCAAACCGGTGCAACAATGCGAATGACACGTGTTTTTCTCCTCGGCCTGATGGCGCAGCTCTCGCGGAGCTGGAGAGCGTGGTGACGGCGAATCACTGCGATGGCCGGGTCGAGGGGGTCCTGCTCTCGAAGGACGATCCGGAAACCTTACTCCGCATGGGCGACTGGGTGCTGACCTGTCGCCATGATTACACGCTCGGCTGGTCACCGGAGGCCGCGAACGAGGACTGGCCGCAAACGGCCGCGATCATCGTCCGGGCAGAGTCCGACAGCTTCTATTTTGCAGGCACCGGTGTCGTGATCACCGTCGCACCTGCCGACGACGAATCACTGAAAGCCGGGATCCTGCATGCCGAAGAAGGACGCTTCGAAGACGGCGCCTGGCACCGCGGCCGGGTGCTCAACGGCGATCAGACCCACCAGGGACGCCACCTGCGGATACCGGGCGGTGACTTCCGCATACAACGCTTCTCCCTGTACGAGTACGCCCGCTTCGGTGAGCGGTAGCCGGCGGCACTTCGAGACCGGTGGCGATGCGTACCGGAAACATCGCCCGGTATATCCGCGGGAGCTCGCGCTGTTCCTCGCCGGGCTGGCGCCGGATCACGAACTGGCCGTCGACGTCGCATGCGGCAGCGGCCAGCTGACCGGGCTGCTGGCCGAGCATTTCGACAGCGTCCACGCTTTCGATATCAGCGCCGACCAGGTGGCGAATGCCGTGCCGCACCCGAGGGTCCGTTATGGCGTCGCCGCTGCGGTCGACCTGCCCTTGGAAGACGATACCGCATCGCTGGTCACGATAGCCCAGGCGGCGCACTGGCTGGATCTGCCGCCTTTCTATGCGGAGGTGCGCCGCATCGCCAGGCCCGGCGCCGTGCTCGCGCTGATAACGTACCTGCCCCCGGTCCTCGAGGGGGCGCTCGGGCCTCGTTTCACTGGCTTTTACGGCCAGGAGCTCGGCGCCTGGTGGCCACCCGGGCGCGAACACGTGATACGGGGCGGTGTCGACCTGCCGTTCCCGTTCGCCGAACTGCCGGTGCCGCGGTTCCGCATCGATCGAGACTGGTCATTACCCGAATTTCTCGGTTACATCGAGACCTGGTCGGCGACTAAACGCGCCAGGGCAACCGGGCACGCCGGCACCATCGACGCGTTCCGTGATGAGGTCCGCGAGGCGTGGGGCGAGCCGCAGGCTACGAAGCGCATCACCTGGCCGGTCAACCTGCGCGCGGGACGGGTTTCAGACGACGTTCGTCCGCGAAAGGATTCTCCCCGCGGGGCCTGATCAGGGCCTTTCGATCCGCAAGGCTTCACCGGTGTATGTCACCGTCGAATCCGGAACGGCGTCGAAATCAGCCGGCGCCCGGGCGCCGTCGAACCACCGTACCGAGATGCGGCGGCTTGCCGCCATGCCGTCGAAGCGCCCGGTCCGGGTACCGATCTCCACTGCGCCGCTCTCATCGTCGTAACGTACCGGTATGCGCGAAAACTCGCCGCGCTCGTAGCCATAGCTCAGCCCGTCGTCTTCATAGATTTCGAATGCCCCGTCCGCTCCGGTGAAGACGTTCAGCGTGAGCGGCGCGTTCAGGCTCTCCCCGGTGTGCTGGATATCGGGCCCGGTCGGCAGGATAGAGCCGGCCCTGACGAACAGCGGCAGCTCTGCGAGCGGGGCGTTCGCGGTGATCGTACGACCGCCCGAATAGCGCTGCCCGGTATGCAGGTCGTACCAGTCCGTACCGCCGGGCAGGTAGACGTCCCGGGTCCGGGCCCGGTACTCGGTGACCGGGCTGACGAGCAGCGCCGGGCCGAACATGTATTGCGTGGCGATATCGTGCACCGCGGGGTCGCCAGGGAAATCCATGACCAGGCCGCGCATCATCGTGCTGTCCCGGTGGTAGGCGTCGCCGGCAAGCGTGTAGATGTACGGCATCAGCCGGTAACGCAGCCGCGTATACCGCATCAGGCTGTCGTAGACCGGCGTGCCCTCGTCCGCCAGGTTGTATATCTCCCGGTACGGGTTCTGGC
>JARROJ010000136.1:0-2952 GCA_037384065.1 Lysobacterales bacterium | reverse complement strand
GCCATCGCGGGTTCGTCGGTGATGATGCCGTCGACGCCGCGGCTGGCCATCACGGCAACGCTGACCGGATCGTTGACCGTCCAGACGAACACCTCCTTGCCCTGGTCGTGCAACTGCCGCACCGTCCGCCGATTGGCGGCCCGGCCGTTCAGGGCCAGGAAATCGACATCCAGCCCGGCGAGGTTGCCGACCGCCACGGACGACAGCAGCCCGGTCTTCCACCCCGGCCGCACCTCGGCCATTCTGCGGATGCCGGGCAGGCTGAGCGACATGGCGATCACCTGGTCGGCCATGCCGAGTTCATCGACGATTTCCGCCACACCTTCTTCGAGCCGCCGTTCGGTTCCGTAGTACTTCAACTCGATGTTCACGCCGATCCGGTCCCGGCACAGCGTCAGCACTTCGCGCAACGTCGGCAAGCGCTGATCGCTGAACCGCGGATCGAACCAGGATCCGATGTCGACCGTTTGCAGTTCCGCCAACGTGCTGCGGCCGACGACCAGCGAGGAGCCGCCGATCTTTTTCAGGTCGCTGTCGTGGACCACGACGATTTCCCCGTCCGCCGTTTCCTGGACATCGATCTCGACCCAGTCGGCACCGCTCTCGATTGCGCCGCGAATCGCCGCCAGGGTGTTTTCGGGCGCTGCCGCGGACGCGCCGCGGTGCGCCATCACGGCGGTCTCGCCTTCCAACTGCAGTTGATTGACGAGCGCGTAGGCCGCGCCGGCGGCGACCACCGCAAGCGCGACGACGGCCAGCACGGCGATGCGCCGCGCGGCGACCCGCCCGGCGGGACGCACGTCGTCATCCGGAATGCCGGCCAGTTCGTCGGCACCGGCGACATGGGCCTGGAACAGCCTCAGGATCAGCAGGCTCATCAGGGCGCTGCCGATGAGGGAGACCGCCACCGACGCGATCGCGCCAAGCGCGGAAACCACCCCGAGGCCGAGCACGAGCGACTCGATCGACTGCACGTCCGGTCGCACCAGCAGGAAGCCGGCCAGGCCGGTGAGCGCCGACGCGGCCAGGCTCAGCACGGCCATCAGCAGCAGCCAGGCGAAGAAGGCGCGCAGAATGTCCCGGCGCTTGCCGTCCGCGGCCTGCGCGCTCTGCTCCAGTGCGACTCGCGGCGTGCGCCCGCCCAGCAACAGCAGCGGAATACTGAACACCCAGCTGGTGAACAGGCGCAACAGCATGGCGAGCCACGCGGCCCCGATCACGCCGCCCAGGGCCAGGGCGAGGTTCCACTCGGACGGCTTGTTGGACAGGTAGTAGTTGATGTCGAACTCGGTCAGGAGCACGAAGTAGACGGCGCCGACCGCCAGCAGGAAGGGCACGGTCCAGAGCAGCACGCGGAACAGGATCTGGACGGCCAGCCCGAACAGGCTGCCGAAGCGTCGGCCGAGAAAAAACAGCACGCCGGACACCGGCGCCGGGTGACCGCGTTCCAGCAGCCAGGCGGCCGTGACCATCGCCGCGTGCTCCAGGAACACGATGATCGAAAACACCGAGACCAGCACGACGAACACCACGAACCCGGCCGGGCTGAGGATGAACCAGGCGATATCCTGGTCGGAGAGCGCCGTGTCACCCGACAGCATGACGGCCAGGCGCAACAGCAACGAACCCAGCGGGGCGAGCACCAGGAAGATCAGCAGCGCGACGGCCAGGTGCAGGGCCAGGTAGGTTTTCCAGCGGGCTGCGAACTGGCGCAGCAGTGCGGGCATTTCGTTCATCCAGCGATGCATGGGTCGGTCTCCTCGGCGGTCTCCGTGTCAATCATAGACGTCTTTCGCCGCCCCCATCACATCCAGCAGACGGCGCAGGTCGGCCGGCAACGCGGCATGAAAGCGGCACGGCCGGCCGTCGGCCGGGTGGGCCAGTTTCAGCACGGCGGCGTGCAGGGCCTGGCGCGGAAATTCATGCACCGCCTCGTACTGCGCGACGGTCAGTCCGGCCTGGCGTGGCTTGCGGCCGTAGACCGGGTCGCCCACCAGCGGATGGTCCAGATGCCGCATGTGCACGCGGATCTGATGCGTGCGCCCGGTCTCCAGCGAAACCTCCAGCCAGGTCAGCGCCTCGAAGCGCTGCAGGACGCGGTAATGACTGATGGCCGGCCGACCCGACGCCACCACGGCCATGCGCTTGCGGTCGCGCGGGTGGCGTCCGATGGGCGCGTCCACGGTGCCGCCGGCGACCAGGTCGCCAAGCGCCAGGGCGCGGTAAACGCGGCTCATGGTCCGGGTCTGCAATTGCCGCACCAGGCTCGTGTGAGCACGCAGGCTGCGGGCCACGACCATGACGCCGGAGGTGTCCTTGTCCAGGCGGTGCACGATGCCGGCGCGGGGCAGCGCCGCCAGGGACGGATCGAAATGCAGCAGCGCATTCTGCAGCGTGCCGTCCCGGTTACCCGCCGCCGGATGCACCACCAGACCGGCCGGCTTGTCGATGACGATCAGGTCGTCATCGGCGTGCAGGATCGCCAGCGGAATCGCTTCCGGCAGCACCTCGTCATCGTGCTCGACCACACCCAGCAGTTTCAGGTGCTCACCGCCGAGCAAGCGATACGTCGGTTTGCAGACCCGGCCGTCGACGGTCAACTCGCCGCCGCGGATCCACTTCTGCAAGCGCGCCCGCGAGAAATCCGGAAACAACTCGGCCGCCGCCTGGTCCAGGCGCAGCCCGGCCAGGTCCGCGGACGCGGTGGCGTTCAGTTCGATGGGGTCGGTAGCACCGGTCATGGCGGACATTTTCCCACAATCGGGCTCCGCTTCCCCGCCTCCTGGCGGATGCGACGGCATTGGCACCCGCATCGTCGACTCCACTATGGATGCGCCAGACGTGTTTCAACATTCCGGATGCCTTGCTTTGGGGCGCGCAAAAACCCGCATTCTTTATCGGCTGAACTCGCGGCGACGGGTCCTTCAAACTCCGGCCAGCGTGGCAGGCTTT
>JARROJ010000135.1:0-5018 GCA_037384065.1 Lysobacterales bacterium | reverse complement strand
TGGCCCGTGACGCCGGCGCCATCGTGATTCCGCTGGTCTATCAACTGGGCGCCTGGGGCGCCATCCAGGCCGGCATGCGCTACGCGCAGGCTAAAGGTTTCGAGCACGTCATCACGATGGACGCGGACGGCCAGCACGAGGCCGAATCGATCGCCGACCTGGTACGCCCGGTGCGCGACGGCCGGGCCGACATCGCGATTGGCACCTGCCCCGACCGCGGCTCGCTGTTGCGCCGCATCGCCTGGGTGCTGATGAAACGCGCGTCCGGCCTGACGCTGGAAGACATCACCTCCGGTTTTCGCCTCTATTGCCGCGACGCGGTCGACGTGCTGGCGCGCAAATCGGCGACCCTCCTCGAGTACCAGGACGTCGGCGTGCTGATCACGCTGCAGGAATACGGTTTTCGGATCGTCGATGTACCCGTGCCCATGGCGCCGCGGCGTAGCGGCATCTCGCGCATTTTCTACTCCTGGCGGTCGGTCAGCTACTACATGGCGCACACGATGCTGCTCAGCGTGACCAAGCGTCGCTACCGGCGGCGGCCACGATCCCGGACAGGAGGCGCGCGATGAGCGTCATGAACATCGTCACCAGCCTGATCGGCCTCTCGACCGCGGTGGCGATCATCTACCTGGTGCGCAAGGATCACCTGCACATACGTTATGGCCTGGTCTGGTCCATCGTCGCGGTGGTGTTCGCTCTGCTGGGCTTCTTTCCCGGGATCTTCGACCGTATCGGTCAGGCCGCCGGCATCGCTTACCCGCCGATGCTGGCCATCACTATCGGTTTCGTCGCCCTGGTGCTGAAGATCCTGATCTCCGACATCGAACGCTCGCGCAACCAGGTCAAAATTCAGCGCCTGGTGCAGCGCATGGCGCTGCTCGAGGCGGAGATGAGAGAGTTGCAGAAAATGGTCGAAGACCGGTCGGCCAGCCGCGGAGAAGATGATTCGGGGCAGGTCTGAGTCCATGTTCATGACCGGGCCGTGCGATGGAAAATGCGCCCGCCCGGGCGCCGCGAATCGCCGCGGTCCGGACCCGGCCTGGTCCCTACGTCATCACGTGTATCCCGGCTCAAGCGGCGATCCCGCTCGCCCGAAGCCCTGTAGCGGGCGCCCCCCAACCTGTTTTCCAGCGCGGCGAACCGGCAAAATCGAGCGCCAACGGCCGACTCGCGCGGTTTGGGGGGGCAGATGGGCATTCTGACTCTGGTTCTCGGCTTGTCGCTGCCGTGGCTCAACGGTGCGGCGTGGATGGGGGCGGTTCAGTGGCGATTCGGGGCGGGCGCCGCCGGCGAACAGTCCCGCATCTGGGGGTATGGCTTTTTCCTGGGTTACGCCTTCCTCGGTCTGCTGCTGTTGGTCCAGGCCCGTTTGACGGGCGGCGTGAACTGGTCCGTGCCGATGGCGGTGTTGGCGGCGACCACGCTGATCGGCGCCTGGCTCGCCATGCGCTTCCGGCGGCCGGAAGCCGTGACCGGGGAAAACGCCGCGGGCGGGTTTCGTTCCCTGTCGCTGGGCGGGAAGTTTCTTCTTGTGATGCTCGCTTCCTGGGCCGTGCTGCACCTGGCGCGCGCCCTGCTGGACGAACTCGCCATTCCGGTTTACCCCTGGGACGCCTGGTTGTTGTGGGTGTACCGGGCCAAGGCGTGGTTCTTCGCCGGTAACATTTTCGATTTCTACAGCGCAGCCGAGTGGCTGAACCTTTCCGATCCCAATGCTTACACGGTAGACGCGGTTCATTACCCGCGTCTGCCGTCGCTCTTCCCGCTGTGGGCCGCGCTGAGTTACGGGCAGTGGAGCGAGACGCTCATCGCGCTGCCGACCTTCCTGTGCGGCATCGCCATCGGCCTGGCGCTGTACGGGCAGTGCCTCCGCGCCGGCTCAGGCGTGCTGCTGGCGGTGATCGCGGTTTACGCGCTTTACTCGGTGCCGCTGATCGGCACCCACCTGGCCCTGGCCGGTTACGCGGACATCTGGATGACCGGGTTCGCCGGCCTGGGGTTCACGGCCTGGGGTTCATGGCGCTGATGCAGTGGCGATTGAAGCAGGCGCGGTTGTCGTTGCTGGTGGGCCTGGCGTTCGTGACGATGGGCGTCGCGATCAAGAGCGAGGGCGTGGTGTGGCTGGCCGCCTTCCTGGTGCTGTGGTTCGTTCTCGCCACGCGCTGGTGGGTGTCGCTTTCCCTTGCGGTCGCGCTGGCCCTGCTGGTGGCCGCGGGCCTTTATTTCGGCATCGAGCCGCTGAACCTGCCGTTTGGCCAGACGCTCAGCATCGTCGGCGACCGCATCGATTTGCCGTTCATCGAGCCGTTCGTGCTCGAGGTTTACAACCCCTGGCGCACCTACACGCGCGGCATGTTCGAGATGGACAGCTGGAACCTGCTGTGGACGGTTCTGGTCGCCACGGCCGCCGTCGCCCTGGCCCGCGTAAAGCGCCCGGATTCCCGTATCGTGCTCGGATTCCTGCTGATTTTCTGCGCGACCCAGTTATTCATTTTCGGCGTGACCCAGCACGGTGCGTTCGGCGAGTCGCAGACGGCGTCGAACCGCCTGGCGATGCATTTCCTGCCGGCGCTGATCTTCGGCGCGGCGGTCGTTCTGGCGCCCCTGCTCACCACCGCGTTCGATTCGAAGCCGGTGGCCTCCCTCTGGCGCCGCGCCGCGCCGCCGATTCTCGCCGCTGCCCTGGTCGCTTCCGGCGCGGCGTACCTCATTACGCAACCCGCAGAAGAGCCGGTGACCCCGCAGGAACCGCTGCAGTTCAAACCGGTCGCCTTCAAGCCAATCGTCGGCAAGTGGTCGAGCACCATCGACACGCTGAGACTGATCGCCCTGCAGGATGGGTTCGGCGCCGCTTCCGTGCAGGACACCGAAATCGTTGCCGACGAAAATTACCTGCTGCATTTCACGCTGGATGCGGGAAGTGACGACCTTCGCCGCCCGGTCGTCTTCTGGCGCACCCGGGAAAACCCGCAGAACGTGGCGCAACTCGACCTGTGGGACGATCAGTCCGAGTTCATCGACCTGCGCCGCCAGCCGGACTGGACCGGCACGGTCGTGGAACTCGGTTTCATGTTCCGTGAACTCGGCGACCAACCGCTCGACATTCGTGACGTCTGGCTGGGTGTCGATACCGTCGACGCGCAGTTGGAAAAATATCGCAACCAGTGGTTCCAATCCGAGCCGTGGACGCAGCGCTCGGTCAACTTCCGGATCGGCGGGGCGGCGGACCAGAGCATTTACCTGCCGGTGTTGCTGGCGACCTGGTTCGTCCTGACGCTGTTGATCGGCGCCGTGTTGTTGCATGGCGACCGGGCCGCGATTCTGCGCGCGGCCGCTCTCGTGCTGCTGGCCGGTTGGCTGATTCTGGACGTGCGCTGGACGTTCAATCGCTGGGCGCTCGCTGACGAAGCCTATGCAGATCTTCGTGTGAACGAAAGCGAGCGTCTGAAGGGTGCGATCGATGGCGATCTGGCCGCGTTTGCAGCGGCGCTGAAACGGATGTACCTGGATGCCGAGCCGGGGCGGATTCTCCTGCTGAACGACGGAAGCGTACCGGACTATTATGAGTTCAAGATAAAGTACTTCCTGTTGCCGCAGGCCAGCGGGCAAGGCAAAGGCAGGATGAACATGACCCGATTGGAGACGATCGACTACATCCTGATGCTGACCGAGCGCGTCGATGCGGGCGACCTGGAACGCCTGCAAGCCGGTTCACCCGACGCGTGGGCGCGTTTGAATCTGCCCGAATCCGTGCGTCGGGACTTCGTCGTTCTGGCCGGCGGACCGTTCGGGGTGCTGTTGGCGCGGCCCGCCGGCGATTGAGTGCATAATCGCCTTTATGGGCTGCGTGCGGCGCCCCGAATCCAGCGGTTGCTACAATGGGGCTGTTCTTTTCATGCCGGATGACCGGGTCGGCGCGCAGAGTAGGCAGACGGCAATCTGAACATGAACGGGTTTCGACATCGCGTGGGGAGCAAAGCTTGAAGGTCATTGTCCAGATTCCCTGTTTCAACGAGGAGGCGACGCTGCCACAGACCGTCGCGGACATTCCCCGGCAAATCGAGGGGGTGGACACGGTGGAGGTGCTGATCATCGACGACGGCTCGACCGATCGCACGGTCGAGGTCGCACGCGAGATCGGCGTGGACCATATCGTGATCAACAAGCGTAACCAGGGGCTGGCGGCATCATTCCGCAACGGCCTCGACATGAGCCTGAAGCTCGGTGCGGATATCGTCGTGAACACCGACGGGGATAACCAATACGCGGGTTGGGACATCCCGAAGCTGATCGCTCCAATCCTGGACGGCACCGCGGACATCGTCATCGGCGATCGGCAGACCGACCGCATCGAGCATTTCTCGAAAGGCAAGAAAGTGCTGCAGAAACTGGGCAGCGGCCTCGTGCGGTCGCTGTCCGGAACCGAGGTGCCGGATGCGGTCAGCGGGTTTCGGGCCTACAGCCGTGACGCCGCGTTGCAGATGAACATCGTCTCCTCGTTCAGCTACACGATCGAAACCGTGATCCAGGCCGGCACCAAGCAACTCGCGGTGACCAGCGTGCCGGTCGAAACCAACGCAAAGACGCGGGAGTCGCGACTATTTTCGAGCATTCCGCGCTTCATTCAGCGGCAGGTCGACACCATCGTGCGCATGTACAGCATGTACAAACCGTTGCGCGTGTTTCTCGCCATAGGGATTCTGTTGGTCGTGATCGGCAGTATTCCGATTGCCCGTTTCCTGTTTTTTTACTTTTCCGGTGACGGGGCCGGCCATGTTCAGTCCCTGATCCTGGGCGGGACCCTTCTGATTCTTGGCTTCGTCACGTTTCTGATCGGTTTGCTCGCGGACCTGGTGGGCTTCAACCGCCGTTTGATCGAGATCGTGCTGGAGAAAGTAAGGCGCCTGGAAATCGATCGAAATGATCGCAACTGAGCCTTTGCGTTTTTGCCAGGGTCGCCCATTATCAAGGGTGGGCTGCGAATGACGCGACAACAGGTCATTTTCGATTGTCAT
>JARROJ010000134.1:0-4515 GCA_037384065.1 Lysobacterales bacterium | reverse complement strand
CTCGGTCAGCGTGGCCTCGAGAGAGCGGGCGATCCGTTCGGAGATCTCGCTCTGAATGGCGAACAGGTTGCCCGTGGTGAGCTCCCGGTCGAAGATCTCGGCCCACAGGTGTTCGTCCGTTCGCGCGTCGATGAGCTGCACGTTGATGCGCACCATGTCCCCGTCGCGCTGCACCGCGCCCTCCATGACCGTCGCCACGCCGAGGGCCTCGGCGATTTCGGGGATGGTCTTGCCCGAATCCGCGAACTGGCTGACGGAGGTACGGGAGATCACCCGCAGGGAGCCGATGCGCGCCAGGGTCGTGAGCAGGTCGTCGTGGATGCCTTCGGCGAAGAAGGCGTCGTCTTCCAGGCGGCTGCGGTTCTCGAAGGGCAGCACGGCGATGGAGGCGCGGTCGTCATCCGTTGCGCCTGCCGGTTGTGCGGCAGATTCAATTGGGGATTCCGGATTCTGGGCGGGCGTGGCAGTTTTCGCCGCCAGTTCCGGCCCGGCCGAGGCCGGCGGCTCGCGGAGCAGGAACTTGTCGAAGAGCAGGTAGGCGATGGACAGGGCCATCAGGGCCGTGATCAGGACGTTGAGCTTCTTGCCCGTACTTCGCGTGATCGACGTTTCCGCGGAGACGTCCTTCTCGCGCTTGATGCCCTCGGGGGTGAGCTCGAAGGCCCAGGCCGCGAACAGGGCGATGAAGAATCCCACCACCAGCATGAGCAGGATCAGCTTGCCGCCCCAGGCCGGCAGCTCGAGGATCTCGCCGATCACGTCCGTCAGCTGCAGAACGAGCCACGCGGCCACCGCGTAGGCAATGCCCACGCGGAACACGTTGCGGCGTTTCAATTCGCTGAAAATCGACATGTCCGGCGTCCCTGCGGTCGAAGTTTCCGGGCTCTACGTTCAACACAACGAAGACCCGCCGTGGATAAGAAGTATAAACCACCCTTTTTTGCAATTTAGCAAAGTATCAGTGAGTGTTCATCCCATCCGTATTTGACCTTTACCGTCCCTGAGCCACCGGTGTGCTGGTGACGAACATAAGCAACGGCTATACGAGCCGACAATGGTGAAGAAACTGACACCGGTTTGGAAAACCATTCAATGGTCGCCCTGCACCGTGTGTCGATCTGGTCGTGGTGTCATCGGTGAATCGAGCGATAAGGTATGAAAAACCGCCGTAAACAGGATCAAAATTGCGAATATTGGCTTGGCATATTAGAAAACGCTAACAGACCGCAAAGGGTCGGTAGCAGTCATTCGGTCACTCTCCTGTCGATGTTCTGCTTATGGATCACGAGCAGATGATTATTGACAGCCTCGCCACCGCACGGAGCTCTTCTTTGGCGAGGTCAGCGCCCGGAAGCCGCCCTACTCTCCGACACGTTACCCAAATCGTTACCGAAACCTAATTCCAGGCAAAAAGAAAGCCGCCTTTCGGCGGCTGTTCCCCTCGCATTGTTTTTGTTATTCAACGAGTTAAAGATGGCGCTAGACGAAGGGGACATTGGTGGAGCTAGGCGGGATCGAACCGCCGACCTCTACAATGCCATTGTAGCGCTCTCCCAGCTGAGCTATAGCCCCGGAAAAACCGCAGCATGGTAAAGGCTGGACCGGTCGATGTCAATGGCCGCATCAACCTATTTCGACAAACGCGCACGCGCCGGCCCGATTGCCCGCAGACGCGCGCGCCGGGCGCATCGTGTCCACGCTGTGACCCTGCCTGAGCAGGTAGTCCAGCCAGCGGTCCAGCGCGCGGTTTCGGCGCCAGGCTTCGCGCAGCAGATGCAGCGACGGGTAGGACGGGTGCGCCGTCCGGCGGAAGCCCTGGGCGGGGTTGTACGACGTCGCCTCGGCGAGGTGTGCATCGCGGTACAGGCGGATATGGGCGTCCGGCGCGAAGCTGCAATCCTCCCCTTCCCGGAACTCGTAGGTGAGCCGGTAGAACGTCGTGTAGGGATGACGTTCGATCACGTCCAGCCGCAGCAGCGGGGAGCCCGCGACGCGCGACACCATCGCGTCGTGAAACACGCTGTCGTCGGGCACCAGCAGCAACAGCTGCCGATAGATCTCTTCCTGGGTCTGCTGCAAGCGGCGCAGCGCGTGCTCCGGGCTGCCGGGGACGGGCTTTTTCGATGCGAAGGCGACCACGGCGTCAGGCGCGCTCCGCCGACCGGTCGAGACGCCTTTCGGCGGCGGCCGGGCGCACACCCCGCGCCCGGCCAACCGGGGTTTGCCGGCCCGGGCCGATCAGAGGCCTCCGGGACCGCAGTCGTTCTTCAGGAAGTCGATCATCGCCGTGTACAACTTGATCTGGTGCTCGTAGAACAGCGTGTTCGAGAAATGGTCCGCGCCTTCCAGCTCGACGTACTTGTACGGCTTGTTGTACTTGTCGAGCTCGTCCAGGTACTTGCGCACGTGGACCGGCGGCACGCGCTGGTCGACGCTGCCATGCACCAGCAGGAT
Organism: Lysobacterales bacterium; assembly: GCA_037384065.1. GTDB lineage: Bacteria > Pseudomonadota > Gammaproteobacteria > Xanthomonadales > SZUA-36 > JABDPF01. The sequence goes on along the minus strand of JARROJ010000134.1, from coordinate 2,061 downwards.
CGGCACATTGACCTTGGAGACCTCCTTGATCGGGTTGATGCTGTCGCGCCACATGTTGAGCTGCTCGATCTCCTGGGAGCCGCGCACGCGGTCGCTGTAGTAACTCACCTGCATCAAGGTGTCGGACACCGCCGCGCCGGCGATCACGCACTGGTAGATCTGCGGCGTACGCGACGCCGCAACCAGGGCCGCGTAGCCGCCGTAGGACCAGCCGAACATCGCAATGCGGTCCTTGTCGGCCAGACCCTGCTCGACCAGGTACAGCGCGCCGTCGTCCTTGTCGTCCTGCATCTTGTAGCCGCCCTGGCCGCCGTTGATGAAGGCGGTCTTGTAGTACTCGAGACCGAAATTGGTCGAGCCGCGGTACTGGGGCTGCAGCACCAGGTAGCCGTTGTTGGCCAGCATCTGGCTCCACTCGTCATAAACCACGGTCTCGCTGACGAACGGCCCACCGTGCGGCAGCACGATCAGCGGGAACGGTCCCTCGCCCTTGGGTACGGTCAGGTAGCCGTAGATCTTCATGCCGTCACGCGCGGTCCAGTCGATGTAGCGCACTTCGGCCAGGTCCTTCGATTTGAGCAGCGGCTGCTTGCTGCCCACCGCCTTCAGTGCGCCGTCCTTGAGCAGGTAGTAGGTGCCGGGATCCTTGGGACCGACGTTGTAGATGGTCAGCGTCTGCCCGTCGCGCGAGCGGCTGGTGATGAACACCATGTAGGCCTCGGGCACCACGCCCTCGAGTTGCGCGTAGGTGGCGCCCTCGATCGGGTCCAGGTACTCGACGTGCAGGCGGTCGGTCCGGTACGTCACGCCGACGATGGTGTCGGGATTGGTCCAGTCGTTACTGTGGCGGCGCGTGCCGGCGATATTGACGTCGTCGCGCGCGTACACGATGTCACCGAACTTCTTGGTGTTGACGTCAAACTCCCACAGCGCGGTCTTGTCGCGCCCGTTGTTGGCGATGACCAGCACGGTGTCGGGCTTTTCCGGGTCGATGCCCTGCACGCTGAACTGCTCGAAGCTGTCCTCGCTCATGCGATAGATCTCGTCCCAGTCGGAGCTGTCCGGGCGACGCACGTACCAGATGAATTCGCCCTTGCCGCGATCGAAACCGCGCGCGAACCAGGGATTGCCCTCGCCGTCGAACTCGACCTGGCCGAGCGCGGGCTTGCCCTGCAGCAACAGCTTCTTGGTGCCGCGCTTCAGGTCCAGTTCGTAGTAGGCGCGCGGCCGGAACGCGCGTTGCAGGCGGTCGCCCCGCTCCTCCATGCCGGGATTCAGCGAAATGATGATCTTGTCCGGCTTGCCGGGCAGCAGGTTCTCGACCGCGGGATTGCTTTCGCGAAACTGATCGATTTTCTCGTCCTTGACGTGCAGCAGACCGATCTTGTACTCGTAAACGCCCTGGTTGAAATCGTCGATCTTGTCGCGCACCTTCTGCCGAAATCGCACCACGATCTCTTCGTTTCCGACCCAGTCGAAACTCGTGATTTCCATCTTGCCGCCGTTCATCCGGAACGGCTCCTTGTCCAGGTCTGAAGCGTCGTAGACCTCGAGCAACGGATCGGCATCGCGGTTCGGAATTTTCAGCAACGCGAGCCGCTTGCCGTCGGGCGACACCTGCACGTTGGACATCACGTCGCGCAGCGCCCAGTACTCGAGCGGGTACGGTTCCGCGCGTGCCGTGGTGCCGATCGCGAAGACCAACAAAGCCAGGAGAAAAACGCCGGGGATATACGATTTCAATTTCATGTTTTCGTTCGCACGGTGATTTGAAACAAGGCCGGATTATAAACAAAAATCCCGCCGGGTTGCGGCGGGATTTCTGTTTGTTGCGTTCTTCGTTCGTGAACTGGAAGTCGCTTACAGCCTCCAGCTGACGTTGAAGAAGTAAACGCGACCGAACAGGTCGTAGTTGGCGCCGATCGGCACGTTCTTGACCGCGGTGACTTCGTTCGGGTCCACCTTCGGCGGCGCCTCGTCAAAGACGTTGCGGATGCCCGCGCCCACCGTCCAGGAATCGCCGTACCAGTACAGGGATGCCGAATGCAGCCAGTACTCGTC
>JARROJ010000133.1:0-3116 GCA_037384065.1 Lysobacterales bacterium | reverse complement strand
CCGTAGAACGTACGGCCATTGTAGTCGTACTGCGAGTAGAACGCCGAGTAGCCGGCCGTGTTGAGCTCGCCCAGGCTCAGCGTGGTCACCCGCGGCGGTGCCTCGTCAAAGGCGTTGCGCACGCCGAGCACGCCCTTAAGGTTCAGGTTGTTGAACCACTTGGTCAGCGAGAAGGTGTGGTAGGTGATTGCATCGGCCGCCAGCACCACGCGGACCTCGTCGCCACGATACGTGGTGATGTCGTCGTACGTGCCGCCACCGTAGTGCTCGTGGTTCGACACATCACCGATGTAGTCCATACCCCAGAACACCGACCAGTCGTTCCAGTCGTACGTCAGCCATAACCGGCCGACCCACTCGGGGTCTCCGAACTGGCCGTTGTTGTCGCGTTCCGTGTCCTCGAACAAGGCCGTGATCGCCTCGGTCTGGTAGGTGGTCTGCAGATCGGCCTGGAACGTGCCGTTCCAGATGTCGGTGATCCAACGCATCGCGAAGTCCCAACCCTTGTTGGTCTGGGTCGCGACGTTGATGAAGCTGTCGCGGACGTTGTCGATACCGCCTTGCAGGCCGCTGCGGTCGAACAGGTCGCACAGCGGATCATCGGGATAGAACTCGGAGTTGTAGCAGCCGCCCACGATGCCGCCCGGACCAATCCGGTCAACTTGGTCGTTCACCTCGATGTCGAAGTAATCCAGCGACACGCTGAGGTTCGCGAATGCGGGGGTCCAGACGAGACCGATCGTGTTGGACGTGGAGGTCTCCGCCTCCAGCAGGCCCAGACCGCCACCGGTGATGATCGTCGCCGTGATCGTACCGCCGGGGAAATCGGGCGGCAGACCGTCCGGGTACTGCGGCTGGCCTTCGAGCGGCTCGTCGACCGTCGCCGCGCAGCGATCCGCCACCTCCTGCGAGATCGTGCCGTCATCAAGCGCGGCGCCCCAATTGATGCAGGGGTCGATGAAGCGCTGGTTCAGGAAGGACGTCTGGTCGGCCAGGTACAGTTCGTACAGCGCAGGCGTGCGGAACGACGTGCCCTGGGTCGCGCGGAAGCGCCAGGCGTCGTTGATCTGCCAGTTCAGGCCGACCTTGTACGTCGTGTCGTCGCCGTAGGAATCGACGTCGGTCCAGCGCCCCGAGACGTTCAGGACCAGCGAATCGACGAACGGCTTGTCGGTGAGCAGCGGGATGTCCAACTCGCCGAACAGCGCGGTAAAGGTGTCCTTGCCCGCCGTGATGCCTGCCGAGGAGGTGCCCCAGCCGTTACCGGCCAGCGTGATGTCACCCGGCGTGTCGTTGATCTCGTCCTCGCGGTAATGGAAGCCGAACGCGCCGGCAACCGATCCTGCGTACCAGTTGAACAACTCGCCCGACAGGTAGCCTTCGATCGACCACTGCGTGTACTCGGTGTTACCGGTCTCGCGCCCGAACAGGAAATCGCGGACTTCCGGCGACACGTCACCCGCCAGGAAGGCCGGATCCAGCCACGGGATATCCACGCACGGCACGCCGCGCACGGAAGTCGTCATGCCCGCGCAGGAACCCCAAAGCCAGTTCTGATCCGAAATGGAATCGTCGTAAATCTGGTCTTCGGTATAGTCGCCGTCGGACTTGCTGTACTGGTAGGAGAGGTCCCACATCCAGTCGTTGCCGAGTTCGCCCGTGAGCCCGACCACGAACCGCGTGTACTCGATCTCGATCTTCGAGTCGCTGTGGTCGGTGATCGGTGTCGGGCTGAGCCACTGGGCGCCGGTCCAGCCTTCGCTCAGCGGGTTGGTGCCCCAACCCCATTCGCTGCCCAGCGACCCGTTATCCTCGTTGTAGATGTAACCCCAGAACTGGCGATAGCCGTTCACTTTCGTGGTCCGGCGATTGAGCAGCACCTCGCCGTAGAGTTGCATGTCCTCGGTGAGGTTGTATTCGCCGTCGGCGAACAGGGTCACCCGCTCCGTCTCCGGATTGAAGGACGTCTCGTCGTGGAACGGGTGATCGTAATTGGTGATGCCGTCCGTCAGCTTGTCGTACGCCACCGGGTACCAGCCCGGTGGTGTGCGCATGTAATCCGGGTTGTTCGGGTCCGGGTCGGCGAAGCCGGGAATATAGTCGCCAAGGTCGCCGTCGTAGTCGTACTGCGCCTTGGTTCCCGGCGGGACATTGCCCTCCCCGTCATTGAAATACTCAAAGTAGTCGTAGATCCACACGTGACCCCAGATCAGGTCGCGGCACATCGGCCGCCCGGTCCGCGGGTCGATCGCATCCGCCCGCTCCCCCGTGTCGGGATCAAAGATGTTCATCTCTCCGCAAGCGAGATAATCACGGTCGCCGTTTTTAAGTTCCTTGTTCAAGTGGTAGTCCGCCGTGATCCGGAACCGGCCGCGCTCGTTCGAGGTGCCCCAGGATGCGCTGAAGCGCGTTTCCTCGCCGCCGCTTTCCTGCGGGATGCCCACGTAGCCTTCGACCGTGCCACCGTCGTCTTTCTTGGTGATGATGTTGACCACGCCGGCCACGGCGTCGGAACCATAGATAGACGACGCGCCGTCCTTGAGGATCTCGATCCGCTCGATCGCCGCCAGCGGCAGCACGTTGAGGTCGAAGGCCGAGACGCCGCCGCGTACGCCGGCCGGGCCGGCCCGGCGGCCGTTCAACAGCGTCAGCGTGCGATTGGCGCCGAGACCGCGCAGCGACAGGGTCTGCACGCCACTGCCACCATTCTGTACGAAGGCCGTCGAAGTCGCCGAAGTTACCTGGGGCGATCCAGCCGCGATCGTGGTCGACTGCAGCAGCGTGCCGACGTCGGCCAGGCCCTTGACGTTAGCGACCTCGGTGTCGACGACGTCGATCGGGGTAGCGGCCGTGAAGGTGTTGCGCCTGATGCGCGACCCGGTGACGATGACCTCTTCGACTTCATTTTCGCTGTATTGATCCTGTTCAGCCTGGTCCTGTGCCAGAACCGGGTTTGCAAAACCAATCGGTCCGGCAGCCAGCGCACAGCCGATGGTAAAAGCAAGGGGATTTTTCTTGAACATGCCTCGTCTCCGTGTGTGTCTGCCCGGCGGCAGAATTCGGGAAGGCGGCGTTCGCCGGTCGCGCGATGGCGACAGGGAGTCTCGCGTGGACCG
>JARROJ010000132.1:0-3140 GCA_037384065.1 Lysobacterales bacterium | reverse complement strand
TACGACCGGCTGAAGGGCCGCAAGCTCGACGGCCGTGACCGCGAGGGCTTCCTGCGCGTCAAGCAGGAGGCGGAATACTGGGGCTACAAGATCCAGGAAACGTATTTCCTGTCCCGGCTGCTCGACCTCGGGGTGCTGACCGAGTTGCTGCGCGAAGGCCAGTCGGTGGTGCAGGACCGCAGCATCTACGAGGACCAGATCTTCACCAAGAACTCGAACAACAACGAGTACATCACCGACGAGGATTACCGCCGCTACCTCGATTTGTTCGACATGGTCATGCAGGACAAGCCCACACCGGACCTGATCATTTACCTCGAAAGCGACGTCGGCGCGCTGAAGCAGCGGATCCGGGAACGCAGCCGCGGCGAGGAGGCCGAACTGGCCCACGCCGAAAACGCCTATCTCGCGAACCTGAACGACCTCTACCGGCCGTGGATCATGAAATCCGGCTTTCCCTACCTGATCATCGACACCGAAGCGGTCGACTTCCGCACCGAGAACGGTCTCGAGCAGGTCATCGAGGGCATCGTGCGCACCCTGCCCGGCGCGCGCGCACTGTTCGACTGACGCGCCGCTCAGGCGGCCCAGCCGAGGATGTCCCGAACCCGCGGTTCGAGGTCATTCAACGGAATTTTCGCCAGATCCAGGGTCCGCTCTTCCGCCACGAGGCGGGTCGCGGCCTTGCCGAGGTCGCGGCGCAGGCGACCCAGCGTGCGCGCATCGGCGATCAGCACCAGGCGCTCGAAGCGGCCCTCGCCGGCCGCGCGGTCGATCTGCCGGGCCAGCCCGTTGGTGAATTCCTCCTCGGCGAGATCGCGGGGATTCGAGCGCGGCTCCTTGGCGTGCGTGCCGGGGCCCTGCGTGTGGTACGCCCGGCCGCTCGCGTCGCTGACCAGTTCCTTGCTGGTGCGGTGCTTGGCCACCGAGGCGAGTTCGGTGACGACGTTAAATGCGTAGGGCTTGCGCCGCATTTCGACAATCCGGGCCTGGCCGCTGTCGGCCACCAGGACCCAATACCGGTCTTTCGGGTTCAACATGATGATTTGACCTCCTTCACGAGGATGGCGACGGGCGCTCGGCTTCGCGGCCGCGCACGACGCGCTGACCCGCCATGCGGCCGTGGGTTTCGGTCACGACCGTGCACTGGTGCTCGGGTTCATGATCGGTGTGGTAGTAGAGCACCACCCAGTCGTCGGTGCGCCCGAGCTCATGGGCCCGGGCGGTATTCGAGAACAGCGCCGTGAACTGCCAGTCGCCGCGTTGGGTATGCAGAATGGGCAGCCACGGCCGACCCTCCGGGTTGAAGCGGCGCGGCGCGATGCGGCGCAAATCGCCACGTGCTGCCCGCTCCCGGTATTCCCGGTCGACATCCAGCAGCACGTCGACGGGCGGCGCCGGCGCATCCGGCCCCGGACGCATCGGCCGGCGTTGCAGCATTCGCGCGAGCGCCGCGGCGATCATGCGGGCCCGGCGCGGGCCGATCCCGGGAACGTGCTCGAGTCGGCCGTCGTGTGCGGCCACTTCCAGGGCGGCCAGCGTCTCGACCTCGAGCGTATCGTGGAGCGTCGCCGCCAACGTCGGTCCGACCCCCGGAATCGACTGGAACAGTTCCTCCGGTGCGAGTTGCCCGCGCAGGCGATCGAGTTGCGTCCAGCGTCCGGTCTGGATGAGTTCCTCGATGGCGTGGGCGATCGACCGGCCAATCGCCGGCAGGCGGTCGAGACCTTCGGCCCCCTCGCGCCGGGCAAGCCGGGTCAGGGGTTCGGGATGCGCCGCCACCACGCGGGCCGCGCGCCGATAGGCGCTGACCCGGTACGGGTTGGCGTTCTGCTGTTCGAGCAGGTCGCCGAACTCGAGCAGCTTTTCCGCGATCGATTCGTTGTCCCATTCAGACATGCTCAGCTCCGGCAGGAGCCTGACCGTTCTACTATAGCAAGCGACGACCGCGACCGGTGGCTTAACACGCGGGCGCTTGACGGCGGTCAGCGCGGGCCGCATCCGTTTCGTGCGATAGTGGCCGATGGAGGCCGTGGCGGCCCCGGGGCCGCGCGCGGTCCGGTCAATGCGACAGCGGAGGAAGCCATGGACTACACCGAACTGGCCAGCGTGGCGGCGGCGATGGTCGCCCCAGGCAAGGGCCTGCTTGCGATCGACGAGAGCACCGGCACCTGCTGCAAGCGATTCGCGGCGGTGGGCGTCGAATGCACCGAGGAAACCCGGCGCGCCTACCGTGACACACTGCTGACGACGCCCGGCCTCGCCGACCACATCAGCGGCGTCATTCTCTACGACGAAACGATCCGTCAGTCCACCGGCGACGGCCGGTCGTTCGTGGATTACCTGAACGGCGTGGGTATCCTGCCCGGCATCAAGGTCGACACCGGCGCCAAACCGCTCGCCCTGCACGACGGTGAAAAGGTGACCGAGGGCCTGGACGGACTGCGCGACCGGTTGAAGGAATACCACGCCCTGGGTGCGCGCTTCGCGAAGTGGCGCGCGGTCATCACGATCGGTGACGGTCTGCCCTCGGCCGCCTGCATCGAGGCCAACGCGCATGCCCTGGCGCGGTACGCGGCGCTGTGCCAGGAAGCCGGTATCGTGCCGGTGGTCGAACCCGAAGTGCTGATGGACGGCAATCACGGCCTCGACGAGTGTTTCGCGGTGACCGCAGACACCCTGCACGCGCTGTTCGGTCAGTTGTACACGCAGGACGTGGTGCTCGAGGGCGCCGTGCTGAAGGCGAGCATGGTCATTTCCGGCGCCGACGCGGACGATCGGGCCGGCGTCGATGACGTGGCGGCAGCCACCGTGCAGTGCCTGCTGGATACGGTGCCGGCATCGCTGGCCGGCGTGGTGTTCCTGTCCGGCGGGCAATCGGACATCGAGGCCACCGCGCACCTCGATGCGATGAACCGCATCGACGCCGCGCCCGGGCCGCTGAGTTTCTCCTACGGCCGTGCCCTGCAGGCGCCGGCGCTCGCGGCCTGGAGCGAAAATCCGGCCGACAACGTCGCCGAGGCCCAACGCCGCTTGCTGCACCGCTCGCGAATGAATGGCCTTGCCGCGCTCGGCGAATGGGCGCAGACGATGGAATCGGACGACTGAGAGAGGTGAGCGCAATGAAACACGGCACGACA
>JARROJ010000131.1:0-5075 GCA_037384065.1 Lysobacterales bacterium | reverse complement strand
TGGAGCGGCGCGGTTACGTGATCAGCGAGTGGTCGGCGCGCGCGTCTCGATGACGAGTTCGGCCGCCTGCAGTTCCGGCGAAACGGCCCGCACCGTGATCGGGCCGCCTGCGCCCCGGTCCGGACGCAGGATCAACAGCGCCTTGCCGTAGAACAACTGGCGGCGATCGGCCCGGAACGGTTCGAAGGAAAGCGGATTGCCGTTGCCGACCGCCTCGATGCGCCCCGCGCCCTCCACCGTGAAGTAGACCAGGTCATCGGCCAGCGGATGCGGGCGGCCTGCGGCGTCCAGCGCGTTGACGGTGACGAAAGCGAGGTCTTCGCCGTCCGCAGTCACGACGTCACGGTCGGCGACGAGTTCCAGCTTCGCCGGCGCGCCGGTGGTTTCCACGACGGCCTCGCCGATGACCTCGCCGTTCATGTACGCGACGGCCTTCAGTTCGCCCGGCTCGTAGGCGACCTCGTTCCAGCGCAGACGGTACTCGTAGGTGACGTCGTAGTAATCGTTTTCGACCGGTTCGCCGAACACCCCGAATTCCGCGAGTCCGACCGGGACGCGCGCATTCTGTTCCAGGTTGACCGCTTCGCTCCACGCGATGCGCACGTAGCGCGCCGGCGTCGGGGGCACCTCGTGGATGATGCGGGTCGGCCCGCTCCAGCGCGGGATGCGGTGGGTCGGGTGGTCGACCAGCCGGGTCCAGGCCGTACCGTCCTCGGACGTCTCGATGACGTAAGCGTAGTTGTTGTCCTTGGTCGGCAGATCGAGCGAGAACTGTGCGACGGTCCGGGGCGCGCCGAGGTCGAGCCGCCACCAGGCGTCCGCGGCCGCGCCGTCATGGCGCCATTCGCTGCCGCGATGGCCGTCGATCGCCACAGCGGGCTCGCCGGACGAGGCCGTCGCTGCGGCGCCCGCGGCGAGATTGGGCGCCCGTTCCGGCACCTCGCCCTTGCGCCGCAGACCCAGCGACGCGCCGTTCAGGAACAGCTCGGCCGCGTCACCGTTCGTATACACGAAGACCGGCACGTTTTTGCCGACCCGGTTGGGCCAGTTCCAGTGCGGCAGGAGGTGCACGGTCGTCTGGTCCGGGCGCCAGTGACTGCGGTACAGGTAGAAACGGTCTTTCGGAAAACCCGCCAGGTCGACGATGCCGAAGTAGGAACTGCGCGCCTGCGCGGCGTGCGGCGTCGGTTCGCCGAGGTAGTCGAACCCGGTCCATACGAACTCGCCGGCGACGTAGTCGTCCTGTTCCATCAGCCGGAATTCGAAGTCCGGGATGTCCGACCACGCGGCGGCGTTGAGGTCGTAGGAACTGATCTGGTATGCGCCGGAATAATCGGTGTCGCGTGCCGGCAGTTCCGGGTCGTAGTAGCCGCGGGTGCTGAACGTGGATGCCGATTCGCTGTAAATGACCGGGCGGTCGGGGTATTGCGCGCGGTAGTTCATGTAGCGGCGCGCGTAATTCCAGCCCATCAGGTCGAGCGCCGCGAAGTTCCGGCCGTCGACCAGCGGCGGGATGTGGCCGGCCATGCCGACCGGGCGCGACAGGTCGAGTTCGCGCACGAAATCGGCCATCATTGCGACACGCTCCGGGCTGATGCCTTCGAGTTCGTCCTCCATCCAGACTTCGTTGCCGGTCGACCAGACGACGATACTGGGGTGATTGAAGTCGCGTCTCACGGTCGCCTCGATGTGTCGGCGGCTGAATTCTTCGAGCGGCGGTTCGAGGTTCGGCCGACCGGCGGTCCAGGCGTACTTGTCGAACACCTCGTCCCAGACGACGAGCCCCATCTCGTCGGCCAGGTCGAGGACTTCAGGGGCCGGCGGGAGGGCGTTGACGCCCATTTCCTGCATGATCTCGAGCTGACGTTCGGCCGCCCGGCGGTTGAAAGCGCCGCCCAGCGGGCCGAGGTCGTGGTGCAGGTTGACGCCGTACAGCTGCACCCGGCGGCCGTTCAGGTGAAAGCCGTCGTCGGCCGTGAATTCGAAGCTGCGGACGCCGAAGCGGGTCTGCTGCCGGTCCAGCGCGACGCCGTCGAGCAGCACGATGGTGGTCAGGGTGTAGAGGTGCGGGTGGTCGATGTCCCAGAGCAGGGCGTCGGCGATGTCCAGCGCCAGTTCGCCGCTGGCCCGGCGGCCGGCGCGCAGGTGCAGGTTCTGCTGGCCGGTGGCGACCGCCGCGCCCGACGGGGCGGTGATTTCGTGGCGCAGCGTGACGTCGGCGGCCCGGTCGCCGTGGTTTTCGACCGCGGTCCTGACGGTTGCCGATGCGGCGCCGTCGTCGCCCGGCCTGGCGAGAACCTGAAGGCCCCAGTGCGCCACGTGAATGGCCTCGGCGACCTGCAGCGTGACCTTGCGGTAGATGCCCGCCCCGGGATACCAGCGCGACCCCCAACGGTTCGTGTCGACGTGCACGGCGATCACGTTCTCGCCGCCCCATACGACGTAGGGCGTGGCATCGATGCGGAACGAGGTGTAGCCATAGTCCCATTCACCGGCCAGCTGGCCGTTGACGTAGACTTTCGGAAACGCCATGACGCCGTCGAAATCGAGGTAGACGCGCTGCCCCGGCCGGCCCTCGGGCAGCGAGAAGCCGCGCCGGTACCAGCCCTGGTTTTTCCAGGGCAGTTTTCCGGTCGAACCGTCCGCCTCGGCCGCGAAGGGCCCCTCGATCGCCCAGTCGTGCGGCACCCGCACCGTGCGCCAGGACGAATCATCGTAGTCCCTGGCCGCCGCACCGACCGCTTCGCCCAGGTGGAAACGCCAGCCCTCGCCGAGCACTCGGGACCCTGCGGCGGTTGCCGCGGTGGCGGTCATGAGAAGCACGGTGGCCAGGGCGATTCGAATCGGGAACGGCTTCATGTCGGTGCTGCGTCGGGTGGTGACGAAGTCTGGATTATAGGCTTCCCCAAATCCTGCTGCAGTACGGTAACTCCCTGGCGCCATCCCGGTTTATGATGTGGCCTTTACGACGTTCGGACGACTCCATGAACATCCAAAATACACGCTTCCAACCTATCGGAATCCGCCTGGTCTGCGCCATTCTGCTGGCCGTGGCCGGTTCGCTCGCCGCGCAGCCGGCCCCCGTTGCCGACCCCGTGGCGCTGGCCACCACCCCCGCGCCGCTGACCGAACCCTGGGCGATCGAGTGGTGGATGCCGCGGCACGCCGAAAAACTGGCGGCCCGCGATCCGGGCGTCGAACTGGTGCTGATCGGCGACTCGATCACGCACGGCTGGGAGGACACGGGCAGCGCCGTCTGGGCGCGCCATTTCGCGGATATCGGGACCCTGAACCTGGGCTTCTCGGGCGACCGCACCGAGAACGTTCTGTGGCGCCTGCGGCACGGCGAGGTGGATGGCCTGGATCCGAAGCTGGTCGTACTGATGATCGGCACCAACAACACCGGTCACCGGATGGATCCACCGGCCGCGATCGCTGCCGGGGTGCGCGCCATCCTGGCCGAATTGCGCGGCCGGCTGCCCGACAGCCCGGTCCTCCTGCTGGCGATCTTTCCGCGTGGCGCGACCCCCGACGACCCCGAACGCATGAACAACCGGGTGGCCAATGCCTTGCTGAAAGATGTCGCGGCGGAGGCCGGCGTGGCGTTTGCCGATTTCAACGCGGCGTTCCTGGAGGACGGCGGCGTCCTCAGCGAGGAGATCATGCCCGACCGCTTGCATCCCAACGCGACCGGTTACGACATCTGGGCGCGGCAACTCGAGCCGCATATCGACCGTCACGTCCGTGGCGCGGACCCGATCGACTCCATGCGGCGGGACTCCGGCTCCGGGCCGCGATCCTCGTTTTCGGGCGGTCCTTCGGCCAATGGAGCCGCACGATGAGCGGCGCAGCGATCGAGCGTCGCCTGGCCCGCGCGCCGGTGGTGCCGCTGGTGGCGCCGGCGGATGCCGAAACCGGAATTCGAACCGCGCGGGCGCTGGTGGACGGCGGCCTGACCGTGGTCGAGGTCGTATTGCGCACGCCGGTTGCCATCGAATGCCTGGGTGAAATCGCACAGGCGGTGCCGGAGGCCATCGTCGGCGCGGGCACGGTGCTGGGCGAAAAGCAGGCCGCGGCCGTGCTCGATCGCGGCGCGCAGTTCCTGGTGTTGCCCGGCCTGTACGAACCGGTGGTGCGAATGGCGCACGATGCGGGCGTGCCGGTGTATCCGGGAATCGCGACCGCCAGCGAGGCCCAGCAGGCCTGGAACCTCGGCTTGCGCGCACTGAAGTTCTTTCCGGCCTCCCTGGCCGGGGGCACGGCCATGATCGCGGCGCTGGGCGCGGTATTCCGCGACGTGCGCTTCATGCCCACGGGCGGCGTCTCGGCCGCGAACCTGGCGGACTACCTGGCGCTGCCGAACGTTCTGGCCTGCGGCGGCAGTTGGCTGACGCCGGCCGCCGCGATCGCCGCGGGGCGTTTCGAGGCGGTGACCGCGCTTGCGCGCGAGGCCGTCACGATTGCGCGGGCGGCGCGCGCCTGACCGTCGCTCAGCCGAGTTCGAGACTCAGCACGCTGTAGGACGCGGGCGGCAGCTTGAGGGTCATCCGGCGGCCCGGCTTCGGCGCGTCCAGTTCCTGCGGCGCCACCCGGCGGGGTTCCTCGAAGGTGTTGACGGCTTTCAGGTCGGCGCCGGTCAGGGTCAGGCAGGCGGCGACGTGTTCCGGTGTGATCCCCTTCCAGTCCAGTTCGATGTCACGCTCGTTTTCGAGATCGCGGTTGAGCACGAAAACGGCCGCCTTGCCGTTGTCCGTATCCAGCGTGACGGCGACGTCCAGAAACGGCACGTCGTCGTCGCGGGCGAAGTCCGCGCGCAGGCCATCGGCGCGGATCGGGTAGGTGTCCGATTCGACGAGCAGGTCCAGCACGCGTCCGTTCGCGTACTTCAGCGCCCAGGCGTAGGGGTGCCAGATCGTTTGCCGAAGCACGCCCTCGTCGTTCGTGACCAGTGGCGCAATGACGTTGACGATCTGCGCCAGGCAACCGATGCGGACGCGGTCCGAGCGCCGCAGCAGGCTGTTGATGAACCCGCCGACCAGCAACGCGTCCTCCAGGTTGTAGACCTCCTCCAGCAG
>JARROJ010000130.1:0-3331 GCA_037384065.1 Lysobacterales bacterium | reverse complement strand
CCAGGATCGGTCCGGCCTGGCAGGTTTTGAAACCGGACGCCCGGGAAAGAATGCCACATACGCCCAACCATCCTCAATCCATTGTCCTGGCGATAGCGGAACAAAATCGCGGCTTGATCAGGTTGTGCGTGATTTCCGTTTTCGGCCAGGAACGGAACTCGCAGATCTGGTCCTTGGTCAGGACGGACATTTATCCAGACTCCGTGCGGGAACTACCGCCTTTCCAGGCGTTGCTGGCGTTTTTTACCGTTCGAAACGGGGGGCTTTTTCTTACTCAAATCCCGCCAGACGCATACCCGCCATGATCTGTTCGATCAGTTCGGGTTCGGCGTAGAACCACTTGACCAGGTGTTCTTCGCGTAAATACTGCAGCGTGGCGTTTGGCCACAGGGCCCGGAATTCGTCCAGGGCCTTTGCAGCGTCTTCCTCATTACCCAGCCGTGCGTGGATGATGGCACGGCAGTACGGGTCGGCAAAATAGCCGGGCAAGTTGACGCGTTCCGCCAGGGCTAGAGCCTGCTTATAGTTGCCGAGTCGATACTCCTCAAAAATATCTCCAAACAGGTACCAGCCGGGGTGGTTCGGATTGATCGCCCGCGCGCGCGCGGACAGTTCACGACCGCTCACCCAATCGCCGGAGTAGGCGGTCATGATGCCGATCATCGCCATTGCATCCGAGTCGCGGGGGTTGAGCGCTATGGCTCGTTCGGCGGCCGCTCTGAACGGGCCGATCTCCTGTCGGAAAAAGTGGACTTCGGCCAGCGCGAATTGCGCCGATGCGCTGTCGGGTCTCATTGATACGGCTTTGTGCGCCGCAGCCAACGCCCGGTCCAGGGAGTCTGGCCGGGGATTATAGTTATGCTTGTACTCCTCCACATAGACGGCGGCCAGAGCGGCCCAGAGGTGGGCGTTCCCGGGGTCGATGTCAATGCCGTGCTCCAGGGCGTTGCGCGTTTCCAGGTGGTCCTGCTCGGATACGCGCTGACGGAAAATGAAATACCTCAGGACCACGTCGTAGGGACTCATCTCATCAATGGCTTTCAGTTCCACACCTTGCGACAAGTCGCGCATCAAGGCCCCATAAGGGTCCGCCACAGAGGCGACTACGCGGTCGGTAAGATCGTCCTGAATGCTGAGCAGGTCGGTTTCGTCCCAGGCGTGCTCGAAGGAGTTGCCCCAGACCTGCTGACCGTTGGTCCGGTCGATCAACTGAGTGCTCAACCGCAGTGTGCCACCGGCCTTCTGCAGGGTGCTGTTCAGAACATAGCCGGTACTCACATCGGTCGGTTGCGAGCCGGGGGCTGAAACCAGCAAGTAGGAAAAGCGAGAGAGACCGCTGGAGATGTCTTCGGTCAGAGTTGCGGCCAGGTCCTGCAGCGTCGTCTCGGCACTTCGCACCCGGATGGCCGACACCGCGATGCGGGGCTCGCTTTCGTTCGGACCAATGGTGGCTTGCTGTTCGGTCTCGTCCGGGTCAGAGGCCAACGTTTTGTCGCCTTCATCGCCCGTGAACGGGTATGTCGCGATGGCAATCAGAATTGCGAGCATGACACTCGCACCTAAGCCCTTGAGAAGACTCACTCTTCGCTTGGGCGGTGCGGCTATTGGTTGTGTCAGCGACGGCGGTTCACTCCCTTCGAGTAGCGCCTTGACCGAGCGAAGCAGATCTCCCATGGCCAGGTGATTGGGCTTGCCGTTCCAACTCGAGAGATCCACCGCCTGATACTGCCGAAATCCCATCGGTGGGATTGCGCTGTCCAGGCAAACAGGCAGCAGTTTGCCCTGGTCGCGTGCAAACGCGGCCTCATCTTTGACCCAGGGTGAGTCGCTGGCGTCACGAGACCAGGCGATGATGACCGCCTTGGCCGCATCCAATTCGCGCTCGATGTCGCGGGAAAACTCGGCGCCACCGATGATGTTACGGTCCCACCATACCGAGTAACCAGCCGCTTCAATAGCGGTCGCCAACTGCTCTACGGTATCGCGATTACGCCGGGCGTAGCCGATGAAAATATCTGCCATGGCGTGTTTATACAGTGTCAGGCAGAGGCGTGCACCATTTCACCCGATGTCCGAGGGGCAGTCGGCTCGCGGATTTTCACTGCTTACCGCCACTTACGGATCCCGGTGAAGTCCTCAAGTACTGCGTCGAGTCGCCAACAGCTCAATCGAAACCCCGGCCAAACGGACCGGAAGATCAGTAAATGGCAACCGGGTTGGCTGGCGACCCCGTGGCGCCCTTCAGCTTGAGCGGCGAGAAGGCGAACAGGAACTCGTACGCCTTGTCCTCTACCAGTTGGCTCAGGTCCAGGTTTTCGATGTTCCAGATGCCGCTGCGGGTCATCATCTTTATATGGCACTCGAAAGGCTGAGCGGTTTCGCCGCCGAAGTCCGCCGTAACCGCCTCGGTCGACGCGGAGTCGCCACCCCATAGAATGATTTTACGGGAAGCCAGGTATTCGCAGGCCGACAGGCCGAAACCGGGGCCGCCGGCATTGAACTCGGCGATTCGTCGCTGCTTCTCCGCCGCATCGAACGTGTCCCATTTTTCAGGATGCCAGATATCTCCGTGGCCGGTGTACAGGAAAACGCAGTCACCCTCGCCGATGGGGTCGATGCCCTGCCTCGCGATCATCGCTTCGATGTCCGCGGGTGTGACGATGCCCGGGTCGTTCGATCGCTGCGTCGGAATTGGCAGCCGACCACCGCGATAGGCTACGGCATCGAGCAGCACGCCACGACATACGAAGCCGACCTGCGCCACGTGTTCGACGCCGAGGGGGCCAAGACCGCTGGCGGTGATGTCCGGGTCCTCGAGGTAGCGCCCGTTGTAAAAGAAATCCCCTTTCGAGGTCCGCACGCCGATGTGCCCGGGGCCATCGAACTGGGTCCCCACCTGACCGATCTCGGCCGACAGGAACTCATCGTTGCCGACAGCCTGTTGTTCGCCCATGGGTTCGTACGTGGGCAGGCCCGGGATCGTCAGCTGCCAACTGCGTTTGCCGAACAAGGGCATGTCCGACTGGTAGACCTTGCCGAGCGTGGCGACTTTTCCCTGCCGAACGAGCTTCACGGCGTTCAACACCATTTCCGGTGTCGTCCGGTTTACCGATCCCACCTTGTCGTCCGCGCCCCATTCACTGGGCGCCCAGTTTTCCCGCAACGGCTGGTCGTTTTGCGCCAGCGCCTGGCCACAAACCAGCAAGCCGATCCAGGCCACGCCGATGGGTTTTTGCACAAGCGTCGCGATTACCGAGTTCATGAAACGATTCATCGAAAACATGGAATATCTGACCTCTGTTGTTGGCAGTCCTTGATTTGGCATCGAGCC
>JARROJ010000129.1:0-3417 GCA_037384065.1 Lysobacterales bacterium | reverse complement strand
TTTCGTGCGTCTTGCCCTTGCGGTCCAGCCAGCCCTTGACGATCTGGATGCGGTCGAGGTTGGCGCCGATGGCGTCGCGCAGCGCGTAGACCATGAAGGTCGGTGCACCGTCGCTCTTCCGTGTACTCAGATCGGCGCCCATCGGCACCCCCTTCTCGTAACCGCGGAACGCCGGCGCGCGGCTGTTCAGGTCGGCATCGGTATATTCCCAGCCGCCGAAGAAGCGCACCAGGATGCGCGGGCCCGTCGTGCCGTACACTTCCCGGCGTTCCATCGCGTCCCAGATCGCGGCGCGGGTGTTTTCCCTGGCCCAGACGCCGGTGTAGCCCGAGGCGACCAGTTCGTAGCCCTCGAATACGCCGTTTTCGTTCGCGGCGAACGGGTGCATCATGCGCTCGGGCGACGGCTCGGCGTTGGTCGCCTTGCCAAAGAAATTCTCCTCTTCGACGGCCGATAGCGCCGTGTGCGAATCCGTGGAGCCGACCAGGCCGAACTTGTAGGGGTTGGTCCCGAGACGTTCTTCCAGCAGCAGGCCGTTTTTCAGCGCTTCGCGCGCGTACTCGTATTTCAGCATGTCTTCGGTCTTGGCCTCGGACAGGTCGAGATTACCGGCATCCCAGGTCTCATAGTCGGCGAACTCGTCGTTGGGGGACAGGAACGGGTGGGTCTCACCATCGCCCTTGATCTGGGTGACCTCGTACATCGGCTCCCAGCGAGCACGCTGCTCCACGTAATTCTGGTCGATCTTGCGGCCGGTGAACTGCCTGTCGATCGGGAACATGATGCCGTTCGACAGGTTGCCGTTGTGCGCGAGCGCCAGCGCTGAGCCACCGGTCCTGGCTTCGTAGTTTTCGAGGTACTTGTAAAGTTCCAGGGGGTCGGTGGAGCCGACCGGCGCCTGCGTGGTGAACGGCACGACCTGGCCCGCCTTGGCCGCGCCTTCGCGGAAGATCACGTTGCGGTGCAGATTGTTGCCGGCGTCCAGCGAGGTCCACTCAAAGCCGATGAACGCCGTAAACCGGCCGGGCTCGTTGAACTGCTCGGCCGCGTCGACGACTTTCTCCCAGATGGATGCGTAACTCCTGCCGCCCGGTGAGTATTCCGCCATCATTTCGGCGTCCATTTCGCCCTGCGAGAAGGTGCCGATCAATGACAATGCGGCTTTGGCCGAAGCCTCGCCACCGGCCTGCAGGCCCTCGTACCAGGGTCTGGCCTGGTCGTACTTGAGAATGTCCGGCTCGCCCGCCGCCAGGTCATTGAAAAAGCCCATGCCGTCGGAGTGGTCCGCGATGACCAGCCAGTCCAGCGGACGGCCCAGCCGGACCGGTTGTCCACTCGAGGCCATCACTTCCTCGCCGCGCGCGAAGCGATAGGCGTCCTCCAGGCCGAGTCGCGCGCCAAACAGGCCGGCGTCCATCGACAGGCCGGTGTGCAGGTGCGTATCGCCCCAGAACACGCGGTCCGGAAAGCGGCGCTGCGCATAGGGTGAGTAGGCCTTGCCCGGGTAGAGGTCCGACAGGGACTCCTCGGACGGCACGATCTGCGCCGCGGCGGTGCCGGCCATCGCCAGGCACAATGCCGCACACAGCGGGCCGAGAATGCGGTTGGGCCGGGTCGAAGTGGGTCGAATCGTCATGCTGCGCTCCTCCAGTCGTCGCGTTTTCCGGCCCGATCGGAACCGGTGCATGCGCCGAGTATGGAGTGAGCGGGCCGAATATTCGAGCGTTTCCGTTCGCCGTGCGCGGTTTGGCGTTGCGCTCGGCTCGAACAATCGGAGAGAATCGAGGCCAGACGCAACGGCGCCGCCGTTCACACTAGGGGACGGAATCCCGGCGCCCGGAGGACCCACCATGACGACGCTCGACCTGCCATTCGTTCGCGCCCAGTTTCCGGCCTTCAGCGAACCCTCGCTGCAGGAATTCGCCCACTTCGAGAACGCCGGCGGCTCCTACGCCTGCGGCCAGGCGATCGACGCGCTGGAGCGCTTCTACCGATGCAACAAGGTCCAGCCCTACCATCACTTTGCGCCGTCCAGCGAGGGCGGCGAGCAGATGGACCGCGCCTATGAGCGCATGGCGGCCTGGCTGAACGTCGGCGCCGACGAGGTGCACTTCGGCCCGTCGACGTCGCTGAACACCTATGTGCTGGCCCAGGCGCTGCGCCAGGAACTGGCCCCGGGCGACGAGGTGATCGTCACCAACCAGGACCACGAGGCCAACGTCGGCGCCTGGCGCCGGCTCGCGGACAGCGGCATCACCGTGCGCGAATGGCGCATCGACCCGGACACCTGCGAACTGCACGTGGCGGACCTTGCGGCCCTGCTGAACGAGCGCACCCGCGCGGTCGCCTTCACGCATTGCTCGAACATCGTCGGCAGCATCAACCCGGTGCGCGAGATCTGCGATCTCGTCCACGAGGCCGGCGCGCTGGCCGTGGTCGACGGGGTCTCGTTCTGCCCGCACGGCATGCCGGACATCCCGTCGACCGGCGCCGACGTCTACCTGTTCTCACTGTACAAGGTCTACGGACCGCACCTGGGGGTGATGTACCTGCGCCGCGAGCTGAACGCGGAGTGGCCGTATCAGGGCCATTTCTTCAACGTCGACAAACCCCGGTACCGGTTCACGCCGGCCGGGCCCGATCACGCCCAGATCGCGGCGGTCAACGGCGTGATGGACTACATGGATGCGCTGTATGTCCACCATGCGCCGGAAGCGGTCGATGCCCCGACCGAGCGCGCCGCCACGGTGCGCGACCTGATGCGCGGGCAGGAGTCCCGTCTGTTACAGCCGTTGCTCGATTACCTCGCGGATCACCCGGCCGTGAAGCTGATCGGCAAGACCGACGCGGAACGGCGTGCACCGACCGTCGCCTTCACGGTGCGGGCGCAATCGTCCGACGCGCTCGCCCGGCAACTCGCCACCGAGGGACTGGGCGTGGGGGCCGGCGATTTCTACGCGTACCGGCTGATCGAGGCGCTGGGCCTGGACAACGCGGACGGCGTGGTCCGGGCCTCCTTCGTGCACTACACGGCGCCGGAGGAGGTCGATCGCCTGATCGACGCGCTGGACGCCCTGCTGCCGTAGCCGGCGCCGGTTCGCGCGGCGGCCGTCCGGCCGCTCGGGCGCATCGAGCGCTCCCCGTCGCGGCCCCGGCCGGTTCCGCGCGGCATGGCCCGAACGCAGTGCGTGGGCGTTGGCGCGCTGCGGCCTGCAGCGCGGGCCGGTCCGACCAAGTCCTTGATGCGAAGGCGGATCAAAACGGTTATCCTTGCGCCCAATTGCCTGTACGGCGCACCGGCCCGGCCATGACCGGGTCAAGACGGCTCCATGAAACGGACTGATACTTCCAACCCGGACTATTTCCACAAGGTCGTCGATTGTCAGTGGGGGTGCCCGGCCCATACCGACGTTCCCG
>JARROJ010000128.1:0-9842 GCA_037384065.1 Lysobacterales bacterium | reverse complement strand
TCCGCCAGGGCGCCGACCATCCCCGCCTCGGCAAACGCGTTGACCCACCCGGCCCAGGCTTCGGGGCGTCCGAGCGTCACGGCGAACAACAGCGCCATCAGGGCCAGCAACAAAAGCGGAAGAATTTTCATCATCATGAGGATATTCAATGAACGTGCCATTTACGGAGTCTCGCTTCCCTTCTTTCGCCTGCGGCGAAAACCGGCTGCGCTCGACAGCATCCAGGAGTCTGCTTGTGGCTGCGCCAACCGCAGACATATGTTGAGTCTCACGAGCGACGGTTTCGTCAGGCTGCTTTTTCGCCTGCGGCGAATCCGCAACCTTCCTCACAACCTGCTCTTCCCTTCTTTCGCCTGCGGCGAAAACCGGCTGCGCTCGACAGCATCCAGGAGTCTGCTTGTGGCTGCGCCAACCGGAGGCATCGAGGAACACACCGTATTGATTTCAGGGCCGGAAATCGGTACCTTTAGCGCCCCACCACGCAACTGCGCGGGCGATTAGCTCAGTTGGGAGAGCGCTGCAGTCACATTGCAGAGGTCACTGGTTCGAGCCCAGTATCGCCCACCATCATTCCCGGCGACGACGGCGGCGCTTTCTGAGCGATGTCCGGGCGGCGGCGCCCGTGCAAAGTCGGATCACGCGCTCGGCACATCCGTCATTCTGACCAAACGGGCCTTCACCAACGGTTCTGATCGATGCACGCAATGATTTGTATCATTTTTGTATAAGTTTGTTATATAATATCTTCAAATTCACCCATATTTCTTCATTTTGTACAGATTTTTGCTACATGACGACCAGCCGAACGATTCTCGCGGCACGTTGCAGCGCTTTGCGGCAGCCGCGATCAGACGGGAATCGGCGTGATTCGCTGGCAGCGAACGGGCGGCGTGCGACACCCCGCCCGAACGTGGCTGATCCGATGCGGTATAACCTTGGCCGCGGTTTCCGGCGCCTACCTGCTGGGTGGGCTGCTGGGCGTCGTGCCCATGGAATCCACGGCCATGGCCTGGAACAACATCCGCATCGTTTCCGGCGCCGCGATCGCTGGTTGTCTCATGGCTGCCGTCGGCTATGGCAACGAGTGACGTCCCGCCATCGGGGCAATGACACTGCAGACGAAGGAGTCAACAATGTTCAAGAAATCGGACGTCTTCTTTCTGCTGGCCGTGCTGATATCGTTTTTCGTTTCAGGATACCTGTGGTTCAGTGGCCAGCACATGGAAGGCATTTTCACCGCCATCTGGGTTCCGGCCGTTCTCGGCTTCGGAATTTACTTCAAGCTGATGGTTCTGGGGGCCCGCAACGATGAGTGAGACCGTGCTTCTGCTAACGGGGATCGCGGTGTTCGGCTTGATGCTGATCGCGATCGTGCTGACCGTCTTCGAATTCAATACGATCAACGAGAGTCGCAAACAACGCCGGTCGACGCGCGTCACTGCCGACGGCCGCGAAATTCTGCGCAAGGAACCGGATTAGATGGCGTCATCTTACGTGGGTCTTCGGCGCGGCCACCCCACCCGTCGCGAAACGTCGATGGGCGCCGCCCGCCTTGTCTTGCCGTCCGGCATCCCCATCTGGATAGCGATGCCCGGACACGACGGACGACATGGAACAGGGTGTAAGCGTGAAGCCTGAATCGGCGGAAACGGAGCGTCAGCGCGGTTCCATCAGCCTGCGCATGACGCTGTTGATCTGCGCGGCGCTGGTACTGGCCGGAATTGCCGCGCTGACCGTGATTTTCAACACGGAACCCGAGGTGCAGCGCGAGTCCGCGGTGCGGGAAACCGCCATGCTGGTCGAAGTGACCACGGTCGAGGCCGGGACGTTCCGGCCCGTGATCGAGGCCATGGGGACGGTTCGGCCGGCCCGCGAGGTCACCCTCAGGCCCCGGATCTCCGGCGAGGTCATGGCGTTGGCGGGCGAATTCGTGCCCGGCGGCGAGGTCGCCCAGGGCGAGGTGCTGCTGCGCATGGACGACGCCGACTACCGGATTGCCCTGGAACAACGCCAGAGCGAACTGCAGCAGGCCATCGCCGACCTGGAAATCGAACACGGCCGGCAGCAGATCGCCGAGAACGACTATCGCCAGCTGAACAAGAACCTCCAGCCCGAGAACCGGGCGCTGGTGCTGCGCGAACCGCAGCTGAAAAGCGCGGAGGCCGCGGTGCGCGCCGCCCGCGCGGCGGTCGAGCGGGCGCAACTCGACCTGGAGCGCACGACCGTCCGCGCCCCGTTCCACGCCCAGGTGCTGTCACGTGACGTGAACCTCGGCTCCCAGGTTTCGTCCGGCACCGCGCTCGCTCGCCTGGTCGGCGTCGATACCTACTGGGTGGAAGCCACGATCCCGCCGGAACGTCTGCGCTGGCTGACGTTTCCGGGCAACGGCACTGAAGGCTCCCCGGTGGCGATCCGGCATCGAACGGCCTGGCCCGAGGGACAAACACGCACCGGTTACCTGTACCGCCTGGTCGGTGAACTGGAAGGCGACACGCGCATGGCGCGCGTGCTGGTCGCCGTCGACGACCCCCTGGGCCGCGCGGCGGAGGCCGACCTGCCGAGCCTGATCATCGGCTCCTTCGTCGAATGCCGCATTCACGGCCGTCCGATCACGGACGTCGTCCGGATCCCTCGGGACCTCGTGCGCAAGGGCGACACCGTCTGGGTGATGCGCGAGAGCCGACTGGCGATCCAGCCGGTCGAAGTCGTGTTCCAGGACGCGGAATTCGCCTATGTCCGCGAGGGTCTGCGCGCCGACGACCAGGTCGTCGTCACCAGCCTGGCGACGGTCAAGGAAGGCATTCCCCTGCGGCTCAAGTCATGAGTGAAACCGACCTCAAGGACCGGTCCAACCAGGGTCCCATCGCCTGGATGGCCCGCAACTCGATCGCGGCCCATCTGATCATGATCATCCTGCTGGTCGGCGGCATCTGGACCGCGCTCACCATGCAGAAGGAAGTCGATCCGAACTTCCAGCTCGACGTGGTGGAGGTCTCGGTGCGTTATCCCGGGGCCGCGCCCGCGGAGGTCGAACAGGGCATCCTGTTGCCGGTCGAGGAAGCCGTGCGCGGCGTCCCGGGCATCAAGGAAACCCGCTCGCGCGCCTGGGAAGGCTCCGGCCTGGTCCAGCTCGAGCTGGTCACCGGCGTCGACCGCATCAAGGCTTACCAGGACATCGACCAGGCCGTGGCCCAGATCCGGACGTTCCCTGGCCGAGCGCGTGCGCGACCAGTTGCTCAACCAACCGCAGATCACGCGCGTCGAACTCGGCCGGGTCCCCAACTACGTCACCCACGTCGAAATTCCGCTGGCCACCCTGCGCGAGTACGGACTGACCCTGGGCGGCGTCGCCGACATCATCGAGCAGTCCAGCCGCGACGTCGCCGCCGGTTCGATCGACACCAGCGGCGGTGAAGTCCTGCTGCGCATCAACGAGCGCAAGCTGTGGAGCGAGCAGCTGGCCGACATCGTGGTGGTCAGCGCCGATACGGGCGCCCCGTTGCGACTGGGCGACATCGCGACCGTCACCGATGGGTTCGAGGAAGAAGGCTTTCACTCGCAATTCAACCGGCAGCCGTCGGTCGAACTCGAAGTGTTCCGCATGGGCGAACAGTCGCCGCTGGACATCGCCAAAGCCGTGGAATCGGTTCTGCAGGACCTCGACGCCACGCTGCCCGAGGGCATCACCTACCGCATCGACAGCAACCGCGCGGAGGACTTCAACGACCGCCTGAGCCTGCTGGTCAAGAACGGCGTGCTGGCGGTGATCATCATCGTGCTGATCCTCAGCCTGTTCCTCGAGTATCGCCTGTCGTTCTGGATCATGATGGGCATGGCGATTTCCTTCATCGGTTCGTTCACGCTGCTGCCCGCCCTGGACATCAGCATCAACATGATCTCGATGTTCGGGTTCCTGGTCGCGCTCGGCATCGTCGTCGACGACGCCATCGTGGTCGGCGAGAACGTCTACGAGCACCATGAGCGCGGGCTCAACCGGATGGACGCCGCGATCGTCGGTGCGCAGGAAGTCGCGCGCCCGGTGACGTTCAGCATCCTGACCAACATCGTCGCCTTCCTGCCGGTCCTGTTCCTGCCGGGCGTGACGGGCAACTACTGGTGGCCGCTGCCGGCGGTGGTCATCGTCGTGCTGTTGTTCTCGCTGGCCGAAGCCCTGTTCATCCTGCCCGCGCATCTCGGACACATCGGCAAACGCAGCAAGACGCCGGCCGGCCAGGAGATGCATCACTGGCAGCGCCGCGTGGCGCGCGCGTCCAGTGACTGGATCAACACGCGCTACCGCCCGTTTCTCGACCTCTGCCTGCGCCACCGCTACGTGACGCTGACCGGTTCCCTGATGCTGCTGATCGTCACGGCCGGTTACGCCTGGAGCGACCACATGGGCATGATCCTGATGCCGGAAATGGCCGCGGACGAGATCGAGGCGGGGATTCGCCTGCCGGTCGGCACCACCCGCGACCAGTCGGCCGCCGTGGCCGAGCGCGTCACCGAAGCCACGCACCACATGTTCGAGGAGCACGACCTGTACCGCGTGGCTGAAGGCATCAAGACCAATGTGCGCGGCCAGAATTTCATCGACGTCGAAATCGTCATGAAGCCGCCGGACCAGCGGGACATGACCACCAAGGAAGTGATCGAACTGTGGCGCAACGAAATCGGCGACATCGAGGGTGTCGACCAGATCACGTTCGAGGCCGAGCGCGGACCGGGCAGTTACCGACCCGATATCAACATCGACCTGAGCCATGCGGATATCGACATGCTCGCCCGGGCCGGCGATGCGCTGTTCGAGCGCCTGTCCGCGTTCGAGGACACGCGCGACGTCAACGACAATTACGAGCCCGGCAAGACCCAGCTGAACTTCACGCTGCTGCCCGAAGGCCGCGCGCTGGGCCTCACACCGGAGATGGTCGGCCGCCAGGTCCGTGACGCCTTTTTCGGCGCGATCGCACTGCGCCACCTGCGCGGCACCAACGAGGTCGAAGTCCGCGTCAAGCTGCCCGAAGACGAACGCGAAGACATGAAGTACCTGGACGATTTCGTCGTCCGCACACCCGACGGCGTCGAGGTGCCGCTGCTGTCCGTCGTCGAGGTCTCACAGGGCGAAGCGTTCCGCTCGATCGAACGCCGCGACGGGCGCCGCGTCATCACCGTCAGCGCCAAGGTCGAACCCAAGAGCGCGGCGAACCGCGTTCTGCGCGTGGTGCGCGAGGACGTCCTGCCGCAGCTGCGCGCCGATTTCCCCGGCATCACCTGGAGTTTCGAGGGCAGCCAGGCCGAGATGCGCGAATCGACCGCAACGCTCTGGGGCGGGTTCGCCCTCGCGATGGGGGTGGTCTACGCCCTGCTCGCCATCGCCTTCGGCAGCTACATCCAACCGCTGATCGTGATGATGGCCATCCCCTTTGGCATCGTCGGCGCGGTGCTCGGGCACATCATCCTCGGTTACGACCTGTCGCTGGTCAGCATGATGGGCGTGGTCGCGGTCTCGGGCGTGGTCGTCAACGGCGCGCTGATCCTGGTTCACCACGCCAACCGCAACCGCGAGAAAATGGGGGTCTACGACGCCATCCACGAGGCCGGCCTGCGCCGCTTCCGGCCGATCGTCCTGACCACGCTCACGACCTTCGGCGGCCTCACCCCGATCATCCTGGAGACATCCCGCCAGGCCTACCACCTGATCCCGATGGCGATATCCCTCGGCTTCGGCATCGTCTTCGCAACCTCGATCACGCTCGTCGTGGTGCCCTGCCTGTACCTGATGCTGGAGGATATTCACCGCCTGCTCGGCACGGCGAAGGCAGAGCCATCCGCCAAAACCGGCTGACCGCGATCAACCCGAATCCGCTGTTGGAACGTGAGGGAATGGTGCCGGCACCAAGATTCGAACTCGGGACCTACTGATTACAAATCAGTTGCTCTACCAACTGAGCTATACCGGCACGGGGTGCGGAATCGCATCGTGGTATTTTGCACCACAAAGGCGTCGTTCGCGAGTGCAGGCAAGCAGGCCCGGTATTCAGATTCCCATTCCTCTGCTAACGTTTGAACGACAGGAGCCCGGGAGGCGTTGTTGACAGACCTATTCATTTCCTACGCGCGCGGCGACCGTGAACGCGTTGCGCGGCTGGCGGAAGCACTGCAGTCCAGTGGCTATTCGGTATGGTCGGATGTCGACCTTGACGGGGGTGTCGAATACTCACGGGAAATCGAGTCCCGGATCCATGCCGCAAAAGCCGTCGTCGTGGTCTGGTCCAGAACATCGGTCGAGTCCTCCTGGGTCGCGGACGAAGCAGAACTCGGGCGCGACGCCGGCAAACTGGTGCCTCTGTTCATCGACGACGTCCAGCCCAAGATCGGCTTTCGGCAGTTTCAGTCCATCGATTTCTGCAACTGGACCGGAGACGTCCGGGAACCCTGCTTTGCCACGCTGAAACGGGCGCTCGCCCGGCACATCGGGCCGGAACCGTCCGCGACGGTGGCGAAGCCGGCGTGGGCAAAACACGCATGGCCGAAGAATGCCTGACCCTGGGTCAGGAGCGCGGCATGCTGACCCTCGTCGGTCATGCTTATGAAGAGCGCGGCGAACCCTTCATCATCGCCGTCGAAATCATCGAAGCGCTCATGCGCATATTGCCCGGCTCTGCGCTACGGCAGGTCCTGGGTGACAGCGCCGCAGAGGTCGCACGCCTCGTTCCCGAATTGCGGGACCGGTTTCCCGATATCCCTTCGCCCGTCGAGCTTGCTCCGCAACAGCGGCAGCGCTACCTGTACAACGCCATGCTGAACTTCACCCGGCGCCTGAGCGGCACGGTGCCGTGTGTCATCCTGCTCGATGACCTGCACTGGGCGGACGAATCGAGCATCAACCTGCTGGAGCATATCGCTCCGAACATCAGCGACCTGCCCCTGCTCTACGTCGTGACCTATCGAGACGTCGCGGCCGACATGGGGCCGCCGTTCCGGCGCGCCCTCGCGAACCTCGGCCGTCTGCCGAACACGAGCAACATCGCGCTCAAGCAACTCAATATCGATGACATCGCTGCTCTGCTCGCCCGGCTGGGGCGACCCAACCCACCCGACAGCCTGGTGGAAATCATATTCGGGGAGTCCGGCGGCAATGCCCTGTTCGTCCAGTCCGTGTACCAGAGCCTCGCCGAGCAAGGCCTGTTGTTCGACGAGAACGGTGAATGGCGAACCGACATTTCGCGCGCGGACCTGGTCGTTCCCAGCGACGTCCGCCTGATCATCGAGCAACGGGTCGATCGGCTCGAAGCCGAAACACGCCGACTTCTCGCCATGGCCGCCGTGCTCGGGCAGCGCTTCGAACCGGACGTGCTCGAGGAAGCACTCGAGGCCGATGACGACCGGGTGCTCGATGGCATCGAAGAAGCGGAAGCGGCCAACCTGATCTTCCCCTCCTCCGGCCAGGCTGAGAGCCGCTACGAGTTCAGCCACGCCCTGGTCCGCCAGTCCCTGCTGGACATGACCACGCCGCTTCGTCGGGAGCGAATGCACCTCAAGGCGGCGATCGCGATGGAAGCGTTGTATGGTGAGGAACCTGCGCGTGCCGCGGCACTGGCACGGCATCTCATGTCCGCGGGCAGACGTGCCGACGCAGAAAAGATCACCCGTTTCCTCATGATCGCCGGCGCCCATGCCAGCAATGCCCTGTCTTTCGACGAGGCGATCGTTCACTACGACGCTGCCCTGGCCAGAACACCCGAGTCGCGACGCCAGGACCGCGCTTCGATCCTCGAGCGCCGGGGCTACGCGCGCCGCGCACTGGGCGACTGGCCGCAGTCGGAGCGGGATTGGCTCGAAGCCCTGGATCTGATGGAAGTCACCGACGATCCGGACCGGTTCTCCAAGATCGCCTGGGAGGCGGCCTATCAACTGGCCTGGCAGAATCGCCTGAGCGAGGGCGCTGAACTGCTGGAGAAGACGCTGGCGCGGGTTGGCGACGAGCCGAGCAGGGGACGAGCGCGGCTGCTGGCGCTGCTTGGGCACTACCGGACCAACAGCGGCAAATTGCAAGAAGGCGATGCGCTCCAACGCGAGGCCATCGAGATGGCGAAGGCGCTGGACGACCTGCATCTCCTCGGCAGCGAAGTCATGTTTTCGCGGCTTTACCATTTCCAGCACATCTTCAACGTTCGCGCATACCTGGATGCCATCGAGGAGACCATCGCGCTGCAACGGGCCCATGGCACGCCAGCCGACGTCTCCATGACCCTGGGTTGTGCGGTCGTGGCGCTGGTTTGTGCCGGTCAGTTCGACCGGGTCCGATCACTTCATGCCGAAGTGATGCCCCTTGCCACCACCTTTGGCGATGTCGGCACCGCCGCCCAGCTGGAACTGTTTGACGGCATCGTCGATACCGCAAAGGGGGATTTCTCCCGTTCGCGGAAACGTCAAAAGGTAGTCGTGGACATGTTTCGCGAGTCGGGAATGCCCTGGACATCCGCCGTCATCGCGACAAGGGCCAGCCCCCTGATCCTCACCGGCGAGTGGGAGACCGCCGAAACGGAGCTCCTGCAAGCCATCGACGAGGCCGTCGATTGCCCCACGTTCGATGGACTGGAAACCTGTCAGCTCCTCTTTCTGCGCACGCTGATGGGTGACGCGCGGGCAAACGAACTGCTCGATCGGCATGAGGCAATGCTGCCCGTCCGGGGGCGACTCAACAGCGTCGGGGCTCACCATATGGAGCTGTTATGGGTGGAAAGCGCCGTGCTGCTTGGCCACGACGAACGCGCAGCGCACCGTTACGATTCGGTGGTCGATCTGCTCGAGCGTGACACCGTGACCTGCTACTACCCCATGCTGATCGAGCGCATCGCGGGTATCGCGGCCATGGCCGGCGAACGTTATGAAAAGGCGCAGGCGCACTTCGAGGCCTCCCTGGCGCAGGCCGAGGCGCTTGATTTCGTCAACGAGCTGGGTGATACGCGGCGCTGGCACGCCATGATGCTGCTCCGCAGGCAGGCACCGGGTGACCGTGAGACGGCGCAAGCGTTGCTGCGCGAGGCGATCGCGGTGTACCAGCGGCATGGCATGCCTAAGCACGAGAAGATGGCGCAGTCGCTGCTGGACGACATCCGCTGAATCGATAACCAGAACCGTTTCGCTGAACACCCCGGACGCTGTTCACGTCACCGGCGCGAGCCGCCTTCGCTGCTCCACCCGCCGAGCTATGCCGCCACGGAATGAAGACGCACCTCGCCCGCATGAAAAGCGCGCGTGCCGCCATCCGGCAGAACAAGCCGGAGGCGGCCGGTCTCGTCGATGCCGCCGCCGACCCCGCACACTTCGCGCTCGCCGTCCTCCAGGCTCAGCGCCCGCCCGGCCAGCAGGTCGAGCGCCTCGTAACGCGCCCGGAAACCGGAAAAACCCGCGTGTTCGAAGCGTTCGAAGGCGACCAGAAGGCGATCCAGCAGGGCAGCGGCCAGGCGGTTGCGATCGACGGGTCGGCGAGACGCCGGCAGGCATGATTCCAGGTCGGTCCAGGGCTGGCCGATGGCGGCGTCGCCGCCCGCGCGGTTCATGCGCACGTTGATGCCGACGCCGGCGATGATGGAAACACCCGCGGCGCCGCGACCCTGTGATTCGACCAGGATGCCGGCCAGTTTGCGGGCGTCGACCAGGATGTCGTTGGGCCACTTGATGCCCGCGCCCTGCAAGCCCGCCGCGGCCAGGGCCTCGCTGACGGCCACCGCGACCACCAGCGGCAAGGCCGCCCGATCCGGTCCGAGCGCGCGGAAGCGCCAGCCCAGGCTCAGGTAGATGTTGCCACCCGGCGGCGAATGCCAGTGACGCGCGCC
>JARROJ010000127.1:0-3471 GCA_037384065.1 Lysobacterales bacterium | reverse complement strand
CTCGGCGGGCCCACTCGGGTGCACCGACCGGCCCTGCGAATCCACCGCCACCGTCACCGGCATGTCCTCCACCTCGAACTCGTAGATCGCCTCCATGCCGAGTTCGGGGAAGCCCAGCACTCTCGAGCCCTTGATCGCCTGCGAGACCAGGTAGGCCGCACCGCCGACCGCCATCAGGTAGACGGCCTGGTTGTCGCGGATCGCCTCGATCGCCGCCGGGCCGCGCTCGGCCTTGCCGATCATGCCCATCAGGCCGGTCTTCTCCAGCATCGTGCGGGTGAACTTGTCCATCCGCGTGGCCGTGGTGGGACCGGCGGGGCCGACCACCTCGTCACGTACCGGGTCGACCGGGCCGACGTAGTAGATGAAGCGACCTTTCAGGTCAACCGGCAATTCGTCGCCGGCCGCCATCAGGTCGACCAGGCGCTTGTGGGCCGCATCGCGGCCGGTCAGCATCTTGCCGCTGATCAGCAACGTGTCGCCGGGCTTCCAGGTCTTCACGTCCTCGCGCGTCACCGTGTCCAGGTTCACGCGCTTCACGCCGTCACCGGCCTCGCGCGCGATTTCCGGCCAGTCCTCGAGCTTCGGCGGCGCCAGCCGCGCCGGCCCGCCGCCGTCCAGCGTGAAGTGCACGTGCCGCGTGGCCGCGCAATTCGGGATGATCGCCACGGCCTTGTTCGCCGCGTGGGTCGGGTAATCCCGGACCTTGACGTCCAGCACGGTGGTCAGGCCGCCGAGGCCCTGCGCGCCGATGCCCAGGCGGTTGATCTTTTCGTACAGCTCGAGGCGCAGTTCCTCGGCGCGGTCAGCGGCGCCGCGCGCCTGCAGGTCCTGGATGTCGATCGGGTCCAGCAGCGACTCCTTGGCCAGCAGCATCGCCTTCTCCGCCGTGCCGCCGATGCCGATGCCGAGCATGCCCGGCGGGCACCAGCCCGCACCCATCTTCGGCACCATCTCCAGCACCCAGTCGACGACCGAGTCGGAGGGGTTCAGCATCGCGAACTTCGATTTCGCCTCCGAACCCCCGCCCTTGGCCGCGACGTGCACCTCGAGCGTGTCGCCGGGCACGAGTTCGTAATGCACCACGCCCGGCGTGTTGTCGCCGGTATTGCGCCGCGCGCCGTCCGGGTCGTCGAGAATCGAGGCTCGCAGCACGTTGTCCGGGTGGTTGTAGCCGCGCCGGATGCCCTCGTTGACCATGTCGGTGACGCTCATGTCGCCGTCCCAGCGTACGTCCATGCCCACCTTGAGGAAGGCCGTGACGATGCCGGTGTCCTGGCAGATCGGCCGGTGCCCCAGCGCGCACATGCGCGAGTTGATCAGGATCTGCGCCATCGCGTCCTTCGCGGCCGGGTTGGCCTCCTTTTCCCAGGCCGCGCCCAGCGCGCGAATGAAATCCGCGGGGTGGTAGTAGGAAATGTACTGCAGGGCGTCGGCGACGCTGTCGATGAGGTCCTGTTGCTTGATGACGGTGGCCATGGTGTGAACTCCGGCTGAATCAGGGGATGTTCTCTAGCATATGGCCCCTTAAGTCAGGATTCCATGACGTATATACTGGTCCCCTTACCCAGATCAGACCGTGAGTCCAGCCGCACCATGAACGACCGCCCGCAAGGCAGCCCCGAGGCATCGCCGAACACCCAGGAAGACGCTGCGACCGAACTGCTCGCGGTTCCCCCGCTGACCAGTTACCCGCTGGACGACGGCACGGTGCTGCTCAACAACCCCCGGAACGGCAACCGCATGGCGGTCACGACCAAGGTGCGTGTGGCGCTGACCCTGTGCGATGAATTCCGCACGCTCGATGAGCACGTGGCCCACATCGCCGATGGGCAGGCCAGCGGTCCGAAGGCGGACACGGTGCGCGGCGTGCTGAATTCCGTTCGCGACCAGGGCCTCGTTCTGTCCACCCGTGACCTGTGCGCGGAACTGGCGCCCGTGCCGACCGCGGACCCCGTAGCCGAACAGCCGGTCCTCGCCATCATCACCTGCGACCGCCCGAAAGCCCTGGCGCGATTGCTGGATTCGATGGTCAACGTGGTCGATCTCGGCAACGTGGCGCGCTTTTACGTGATCGACGACTCGCGGTCCGACGCCAACCAGCAGCGGAACGCGGAAATTGTCGCCAGTCGCGCCAAGCGGCTCGACTTCGACATCACGCATTTCGGCGCGCGGGCCGCCCGGGACTTCGTCGACCACCTCGTCGCCGAGCTTCCGGAACACGAGGAGTCGATCCGTTTCCTGCTCGACCGCAGCCGCTGGGCCGACACCTACAGCCCGGGCGTGGCGCGCAACTACGCGCAACTGCTCTCGGTCGGCCACCCGCAGATCGTGTTCGATGACGACACCGTGTGCCGCCTGTACCGGGCCGGGTTTCGCGAGAACGCGGTCACCTTCGGCAGCCCGCTCAAACAGGCGCTGTTCTTCGACGAACACGAAACCCAGGCCATGGTTCCGCCCGCCAGCGGCTGGGACCCGGTCAAGGAACACCTGCGCTGCCTGGGCCATACCGTGCCCGAGGCCCTGGGCGCCCTGAGCGGCGAAACGTTCGCACCGGATTCGTTCCGCACGGCCGAGCCCGGCTTCGCGGCCGCGCTGAACAGGGACTCACGCGTGCTCATCACCGAGTTCGGCGCTGTCGGAGACCCGGGAACGACCAATTACGACTGGATCGGCGAACTGCCGCCGGCCAGCCTGAACGTGTTGCTGCGCGACGAGGAACAAAGACGCCTGGCGCTGAGCGAGAGCCGTTGCTGGACGGGCGTAAACCGCTTCATTTTCACCCCATCGGCAACGATGTCCGTCAACACCGGCCTCGACAACCGCCAGTTGCTGCCGCCGTATTTCCCGGTCAACCGTAACGAGGACAAGCTGTTCGGCGACGCCACCGCGTTCCTGCACCCGAACGCCGTCACCGTGGATTACCCGCTGGCCATCCTGCACCTGCGGCTGCCGCCCGAGGAAGGCGGCGCGCTGCCCACCAACGAACTGGCGACCGGTTTCCCGGGCCAGCTGAGCGATCTGCCCGCCCTGCACGGGCAGTTGTGTCACGTGAGCGCGCCGGACGAGCGACTCACCTTTCTCGGCCGGGCCTACGCCGACCTGGCTGCGGCGCCGGCCGACGAACTGGCGAAGCTGTACGCGGACCGCGACCTGGCGCACCGCGCCGCGCGGCATCAACGGCTGGTGCAGAACCTCAAGTGGAGCCAGAACGGGCCATCGGAGTGGATCGCCTACCTGGAAGACTCGATTCGCGACGTGCAGCAGAACATGATGGCGCGGGGCAACGGCGACGTCGGCGTCTGGCGCGATGCGGCGAATGCGGAGGTGGTGGCGTTCTGGCGGGGGGCGTGGACGAACTTTGGCGCGGCGGCGCGCGCGTGGGTGGCGATGCGGCAGGCGGCGACGCGATATGTTGCCAAGTAATGACTAGGCGCGAGCTCACGCTGCGCGAATCGACGACGAGCATGG
>JARROJ010000126.1:0-3530 GCA_037384065.1 Lysobacterales bacterium | reverse complement strand
GCGAGGTCCGCGTTACCCTGCAGACCCGACATCATCGTGACCAGCATCTCCGGCAGCGAGGTGCCGAAGGAAACGACCGTCAGCCCGATCACCAGCGGCGAGATGCGCAAGCGCCCGGCGATCTAGGCCGCCCCGGACACCATCAGGTCGGCACTCTTCAGCAGCAGGATCAACCCCACAACGAGAACTAAAAGGTCAAGCAAGCATCACCCGGCCGGCGTGTTCTTCTGGCCGACAATGGTACATCATTCGCGGCGTCGCGCCGCGAGCGGCGGCTCTGCGGTTCCGCCGCGCGAGTTCGAGAACGCGGCGGCCCTGCCCGCAGCACAGGTCGAAAACGGCGGTGTCCGCAGGTATTCGGCCTTGAAGATGTCGCGCCACCAGTCGGCCTTGACGTAGCTTTCGAGGTCTTCGACGGGACTGATGGAGGTGCGCAGAATAGCCTGTTTGCGGGTTGTTTTCGCCGCCGGCCGGGCGGCGGGATGAGCGTTGGCCATGACGTGATTCCGGTTCATGGGGCACGGTGCCCCGACCGCGAATTGGGCGCTCGATTTATCTTTATGTCAAGATATTTGTGACGCCGCTCAAGCAGCGCCGACAAGAGGTCTTCCGTGGATGAACGGCTGGCGCCGTGCGGGCTGCCGGGGGGCGCCCCGCACGGTCGCCGGGACCGTTCCGATGTTCAGGCGTCGATGGCCTCGAGAATCAGCTTCTCGGCCTGGCGCGGACGCTTTTTCAGGGCGCGGGCCAGTTCCTCGGTCAGCAGTTCCATCGACTGCTTGAGGTGCGCGCGATCCTGTTGCCGCAACGGTGAGTCTTCCTGCATTCGGCTGAGGCCCTTGACGACCTTTCCGTATTCAAGCGGATCCCCGCTCTCGATCGCGATGCGATGCGCGTCGGCGCGCGCTTTCCATTGCTTTTTCGGTGAACCGTTCCAGTGCTTGATCTGGTCGAGGAGGTCCTGCGCCTCATCGGCCGAAATCACGGTCCGGATGGTGTCGGAAGCGTCTTTCGCCAACACGGTGAGTGTGAGCTCTTCACGCTCGAAATACAGCTGCGCATAGGTCGCTGCAGCCTGGCCATAGAAACTCCGCTTGCGGATCGACTCGACCTTGCCGACCCCGTGCTGCGGATGGTGGATGTGGGTGCCTTGCTTGATGTTAATGGGCGGTCTCCTGTCGAATGCCAAAGAATTCAGTATCTTACCACAAATATGCCTTTCAGGCCAGCCGATCTTTGGTGATTGTGCCGGGCGCGATCCGGTGGCGGCTGTGGCCGCGTCGGGCCGCACTCTGCCGCGTCAGCGCAGCCGCCGACGGCGAACGTCCGGTGTGATGCGATGGCCGGAACCCGGCCGTGGAACGGAGTCAGCCGGTCATCAGGCGGCGCGCCAGGCGGGCAGCCCTGCGGCGTTGCCGAACCGTCAATTCGAGGTTCGCCGCGGTCGCGGCCAGGCCGGTGAAACAGGTGCCGCGGACGCGGCCGCCGAGCATGTTTGCGGTCTGGCGCAACTGCCCGATGGTCCCGGTCAGCCAACGCCCCATGAATCCGGGCGCCGCCGATGAAGAAACCAGCAGCGTCGGCTTGCGCCCCCCGGGCCGCCGCAGTTTTGGCGCGGGACGGTCCCATGGCCAGTAGGCATACACGATAAGGCGCTCCATGAACCGCTTGAAGACCGCCGTCACGGCGCCGCAATTGGTCGGCGAGGCGAGGATGCAGGCATCGCAGGCTTCGATCTGCTCGACGAGCTCCGCCATCGCGTCATCCTGAACGCAGTGACCGGGTTCCGGACCCGGTTGTTGCGTGCATTCACGACAGTTCAGACAGAAGTGGATCGCGCGGTCACGCAGCGGAATTTCGACGAACTCATGGCCGGCATCCCGCAGGGTCCGTCCCATGACCTCGAGCGTCTGGTCGGTGATGCCGCCAGAACGATAGGAGCCGTTGATGGCCAGGATGCGCATGGCTTTATTGTAGTTCCGATTCCCTCGCGCGGGTGACGCGGCACGCGCCGCGTTGACGCGGATCAGATCCGGGCGCAGCCGGACCGGTGCCGGTTCCCGTTCGACGGTCATCTTGTTAAGCTGCCCGGAAGCGACATGCCCTCAGACCCCGCAAACCACGCCACCACGCACGCACCGACGGCGCCCCCCCGGGCGCTGACCCTGGCCAGCTACAACATCCATCGCTGCATCGGCTCGGACGGGCGGTACGACCCGGAGCGGATACGCGACGTTCTGAACGCGCTTGACGCCGACCTCGTCGCCCTGCAGGAGGTCGAGGTATTCCGCAAGGACCCGGGGTTACTGGATTTCCTGTGCGCGAACAGTGACTGGCGTCCGATCCACGGCGTCACCCTGAGTCGTGACAGCGGCGATTACGGCAACGCCATCCTGTCGCGGCTGCCGATCGACACGGTCGAGCGACAGGACCTGAGCTTCCGTGAGCGCGAACCGCGCGGCGCGCTGCACGTCCGCACCGAGTTCGCCGGCGTGGCGCTGCACGTGGCCGCCACCCACTTCGGTCTGCGTCCGGTCGAGCGGCGCACCCAGGCAAAGGCGCTGGCGGATGAACTCGACGCGATCGCGGGCGCGAACGACGCGCCGGCCGTCAGCGTGCTGATGGGGGACTTCAACGAATGGTTTCTGTGGGGCCGCGCCTTGCGTCACCTCGGTGGGCGTTTTCTGCCGGCGCCGGCGCCCCGGACCTTTCCCGCGCGCCATCCCCTGTTCGCCCTCGACCGCATCTGGGTCACACCCGGCGTCCGATCGTTCGAACTGGAAGCAGTGCGCACGGCGCTGACCCGCAGTGCCTCGGATCACCTGCCCCTGCGCGCCCGTCTGCAGCTACGATGATTTCAGCAGCCGGCGCAGCAGCCAGGCGCCCAGGCCGATGAAGGCGGTCGCACCCAGCAACACCGCCAGCGACTGCGGGCCGGGGTCGGTTACCGCGCGGTAGAGGCTGTCCGAGAACCAGGTCAGGGCCGCGATACCCGGCACCATGCCGATCGCCGTTCCGGCCAGGAACCGGCCCAGGCGAAGATGCGAGGCGCCGGCCACGAGGTTGACGACCGTGTACGGCGCGACCGGCACCATGCGCAACACGGCGACCGCCAGGATCCCGCGGCTGGAGAGTCGCTTGCTGAGCCGGTGCACGCGGCTTTCGCTGTACCGTTCCAGCAATTCTCCGCCCATGCGCTCCCCGGCCACGAAGCCGCCGGCCGCGCTGAGCAGGGCCCCGGTCATCGAACTGGCGAAACCGAGCCAGGGTCCGAGCAGCAGCGCGCTCGCGACCACCAGCGGCGTCAGCGGAACCATCAGCATCGTGCTCACCGCGATCACGGCCGTCGCGGTCGCAAAACGCACCCAGGGGGATTCGAACAGCGCCAGCGCCGCAGCCAGACGCTCCGCGCTCAACCAGTCGCCAAGCGGGGTCCAGCGCCAACTTGCGGCGAGCACCAGCAGGAAGCCGACGAAGCCGACGAACAGGTACAGGCGCCGGCGCCCGGTCGAGTCATGCCCGGCCGGCAC
>JARROJ010000125.1:0-3575 GCA_037384065.1 Lysobacterales bacterium | reverse complement strand
GTTTGCGCAGCATGACGGATCGGCCGGTCACGTTTGTCTGGCCGTCCTGGGGGCTGTTGGAGGAAAGCGGCTTCAACACCCCGATGATGCGCAGCGGCGAGCGGCGCGTCGAGTTCCTCAATGCCGCATCGATCGAGGCCGGGCTGCATTATCGGCCCCTGGCGGACACGGCCTCGGGCACCTGGGAATGGTGGCAGGCCCAGAGCGCGGAGCGCCGCGCCAACGCGCGCAACTGGCCGTCGCCGGAACGGGAACGCGAGCTCATCGAGCGAATCCGCAGCGGCTGAGCGGCGTTGCGGGTCGACCGGGCGTCCGGTTTTGGTATCCTGAACAGAGGGATAAACCCGTGCAGACAGGAGGTCGGCATGAACACTTCAGGAACGTTTCGTTTTCACCGCGCCGTGACGCTGGCTTGCGGCGTCATGGCGTCATGCGCCCTGCTCGCCGCGCCGCCCACCGACAAGGGTGCGAAAAAAGGGCGCCAGGACGCGCTCAGCGGACAGGTCAACGCGGACGTCGTCTACGACTCGCGTGACGGCGTGTCGGGGCGGATTTCCGCCGGGATCAGCTTCGGCGATGCGCGCCAGGCGGCGGTCCGCCACGGCATGACCGGCGCCAAGCCGCTGCCGCCCGGCATTCGCAAGAACCTGGCGCGAGGCAAGCCATTGCCGCCGGGCATCGCGAAACAGCAGATGGCGGCGCCGTTCGTCGCGGACCTGCCGCATCACGCCGGCTACGAGTGGCGCCAGGCGGGCGCCGACCTGGTCCTCGTGGCGAGCGGCAGCCTGGTGATTTCCGACGTCATCGAGGGCGTGTTCGACTGACCCGTCGCTCGGCGGCGGGCTTGCCCCATTCGGAATCGGCGGACGTATACTGGGGTCCGTCCAGTGCCGGGAGAGCCCGTTTTGCGGCTGCGCCATATCGAAGTCTTTCACGCGGTTTACACCGCCGGTTCGGTGACCCGGGCGGCCGAGATTCTGAATTGCTCCCAGCCCGCGGTCAGCAAGGTGCTGGCGCACGCCGAGCAACAGCTCGGGTATGCGCTGTTCGAACGCGTGCGCGGCAAACTGGTCCCGACCCCGGAGGCCAACCGCCTGTTCGTCAACGTCACCGAGGTCACGGCAAGCCTCGACCGGCTGCGCCACGTGGCGGGCAACCTGCGCGATGTCGAACAGGGGCAGATCCGTGTCGCCGCCACGCCCGCGCTGGGCATCGAACTGCTGCCCACGGCGATCGCCGAGTACCGTACGACCCGCCCGGACGTGTTTTTTTCGGTCGAAACGCGGCATCACGACGGCGTCTGCAGCGCCTTGCTGGAGTCCGGGGTCGATCTCGGCCTCGCGTTCGCCCCGGATGCCCGCCCCGGAATCGCCTCCGAACCGTTGGGGACGGGGTCCTTTTACGTCCTGGCCCCGAAGAAACTGGATCTTGGCCCGCCGCGTCCGCTGACGGTGCGCGACCTCGAGGGTCTGCCGTACATCAGCCTGGATCGCCGCGGGCCGCTGGGGCGCCTGGTTTCGGCGCATATTGCCGCAAGCGAAGTCACCCTGCAGCCGGTCGCCTGGGCTGAAGCGTACCAGGTGGGCAAGGCGCTCGTGGCGCAGGGCGCCGGCGTGATGATCGCCGACCAGGTCACCGCGTTTTCCGGCGGCCACGCCGGCCTTCAGGTCTGGCCCATGGAGCCGGACCTGCGGTTTCAGATCGCCGTGCTGCACCTTGAAAACCTGCCGTTGCCCCGTGTCTGCCGCGAATTCACCGAACACCTGCGATCCCGTATCGGGCGGTTTCTCGAACGCACGTCCGGTTCGATCGCATAACCTCGGGTTATACGCCCGCGAAAAACCGTTATTGGTCGCGGACCTTCGAGCAGGGCTAGCATTCTGGCATGCATATCGGTGTCCCAGAACATGCCAGACGCGCCGTGTTCGGACCGGCCCTGATCGACGACAGGACGCCACTCCTACCCCTTTTTGACGCCACCCCTGATATCAGACATTCGGCTGCGTCCATCCTTCTGCATCGGTTACGTGGGCGCCGCGCGCGGCGCGTGCTCGCGAGGACCACACCAGCTTGCGGCTCGACCTCGGCGGCTATCGACAGCCGCTGGAAATCCCGCTTGCCATGAACGGTCGATCCCGGACGGATCGATGCAACGGGCCGTGCACCGTGAAGAGAGCGGCAGGCGGGTACAAAAAAGAGGAGTTGATACGATGAGGTATTCGCAGTTTCTGAAACTCACCCCGCTTGCGCTGCTGACGGCCCTGCCGGTCATGGCGCAAACGGCTACCGAGCAATCGGCAAGCGAAGAGGAGGACACCCTTCTCGAAGAAGTCGTCGTGGTGGGTTCCCAGATCAAGGGCGCAGCCATTTCGGAAGCCCTGGCCGTATCGGTTCTGGATGAAACGGAAATCCAGGCGACGGGTGTTTCGTCGGTTGATGAGTTGCTCGACCTGCTGCCCGAGCAGGGCCAGAATTTCCAGACCGAGGCCGCGAACATTTCCGGCGGCGTCAACTCGGTGCGCGGCGACATCGGCGCGTTCAACCTGCGCAACATGGGCACCGGCAATACGCTGGTGCTGTTGAACGGCCGCCGCATGGTGCAGACCGCCGGCTACCAGACCGAACTGGTCGGCGGCAGTTTCGTACCGGTCAACACGGTCAACCCAAACGAGATTCCGACGCGGGGCATTCGCAGGATCGAAGTGCTGCGCGACGGCGCGTCGGCCATCTACGGCGCGGACGCCGTGGCCGGCGTGGTCAACACCGTGCTGCAGACCAACTTCGAAGGCTTCGAGGTAGGCGTGCGTTACGACTGGTACGACAATCATCCGGCCGACGATTACCGCCTGAACCTGAAGTGGGGCCAGGACTTAAACGATGGCCGCACCAACATCAGCGTATTCGCCGATTACTACCACCGCGACCGCGTTAATTCGCAGGACGATCCGCGCTGGGCGACTTCGGATACGCGCTACCGACTGGCCGAGGATTCACCGTGGCTCTGGGACGAAGACGGCGACCCGGTGACCACGTTCCGCAGCACCTATGTCGATTCCGGCTATGGCCAGTTCGACCTGCGTGAATCGCGTATCGGCACGAGCCTGAGGTTCACCGATTGGCTGACCGATTCGGGCGGTGATTTCGAGACGTTTCCGGCGGATCACCCCATGTGCCAGCTCGAGGACGCCTGGATGATCCCGGCCAGTAACGGCACCATGTGCGGCTACCGGGACAACGTGAACGAGGACGAATACGGCGTACGAACCAACTACCGCTATGACCAGAATGCGCCGCCGCTCGGCCGCGACCTGCGCTCCGATCTCGATCGCTACAACCTGTTCCTGTTCGTCAACCACGAGTTCGAGAACGGCACCGAGGCCTATACCGAGCTCGGTTATTACCAGGCCGATACGAACCTGATCCGCCACCCGTCCAGCACGACCACCGGTGTGGAGATGGTCGTGGGCGCGCAGAACTACTACAACCCGTTCGGTCCGTGTGGTTCGCCGAACCGGCTGCCGTTCCTGACCGAAGACGATGTGCCGTGTGAAGGTCATCCCCTGTTCATGACCTAC
>JARROJ010000124.1:0-3646 GCA_037384065.1 Lysobacterales bacterium | reverse complement strand
GATTTTCCTGGCGCATCCGCGGCAGGGGAACTGGGAAAACCTCAGCGCCGACCTGCGCGAGGCGGAAATCGCGGTCATGCGTTACGACACCAAGCAATTGAAGCAGATCCTGCTGCGCCTGGTGCCTGAACTGTCCAAGACTTCGATCAGCACCAAGCCGGGCGCTGCCGAAGTCGTCTCCATACACCGGGTTTCATGAGTCAGCGCAAGCGTATACGCAAAGCGGAATTTCCCGTGGCGGGTCTGGGCACGCGATGTCTGCCGGCCACCAAGTCGATTCCCAAGGAAATGCTGCCCATCGTGGACAAGCCGCTGATCCAGTACGCGGTCGAAGAGGCGCTGGAAGCCGGCATCGAGACGCTGATCTTCATCACCAGCAACAAGAAGCACGCGATCTCCGACCACTTCGATTCGGATTTCGAACTGGAAACCAAGCTGACGCGGTCCGGCAAGCACGACCTGCTCGAGCGGATCGTCGATATCGTTCCCGAGCACGTCGACCGGGTCTATGTCACCCAGATGGAGGCCCTCGGATTGGGCCATGCCATCCTGTGCGCCGCCTCGGTGGTCGGCGACGAGCCTTTTGCGGTCCTGCTCGCCGACGACATGGTCAAGAACGACGGCCCCGGCGCACTGGCGCAGATGGTCGACGTGCACGCGCGCACCGGCGCCAGCGTGATCGGGGTGGAAGAGGTGCCGCGGAAAAAAACGGCGAGCTACGGCATTGTCGGGGTCGAAGAAGACGCGCACGGCTTCAATGCGATTCGCACGATGGTCGAAAAGCCGCAGCCCGAAGATGCGCCGTCGAATCTCGGAATTATCGGGCGCTACGTGCTGGACGGCTCGGTGTTCGGTTACCTGCGGGACGTGCAGGCGGGTTCGGGCGGCGAAATCCAGTTGACCGACGGCATCGCCGCGATGCTCGACGAGCATCCCGTGATCGCCCTGCCGCTGGCGGGCGAACGCTACGATTGCGGCAGCCGCCACGGCTTCATCGAGGCGACCATCAAGTACGCGATGGACCACGACGACATCCGCGACGACATGCTCGACCACATGACCGGGCTGTTGCGGTCGCACGGCCGGATCTGACGCGCCGCATGCCCGACGTCCGGTCGCAGACCGATTGGCCGCGAGGCCGTGTCCTCACGCTGCCGCACCGCTCCAAGGTGCTGGCCGGGAATCCCTGGAACGACCCCGTCGAGCGCGACGTGGCGGTGTACCTGCCGCCGGGCTACGACGAGGCCGGCGCGCCGTACGTCGCGTTGTGGGACCTGGCCGCGTACACCAACGCCGGTCCCGGGCACCTCAACTGGCGCAACCACGGCGAAAACCTGCCGGCCCGCCTCGATCGCCTGATCGGCAGCGGCGCGATGGCGCCGGCCGTCGTCGTCATCCCGGATTGCTACACCGCGCTCGGCGGCAACCAGTACGTGAACTCGCCGGCCGTGGGCCGTTACGCGGATTACCTGGTCGAGGAACTGGTGCCGTTCGTGGAGCGCGAAGTGAACGTGCTGGGCGAGCGCCGGGGCAGGGCGCTGTTCGGCAAATCCTCCGGGGGTTACGGGGCGCTGTACCACGCGATGGTCTATCCGCTGACCTGGGGCGCCGCCGCCAGCCACGCCGGCGACGTGGGCTTCGACCTGCTGTTTCGCAGCGAGTTTCCCCACGCCTGCGACGCCCTCGGGCCCACCGGTGGCGATTTCGTGGCGTTCATCCGCGCGTTCTGGGCGAAGAACCGGCCGACCGGGCGCGATTACACGGTGATGATGTTGCTGGCGATGGCGGCCAGTTACGACCCCGACCCGGACGACCCGGCACGAATTCGCCTGCCGTGCGACCTGCGCACCTGCGCGATCGATCCCGAGCGCTGGCAGGCGTGGCTGGCGTACGATCCCCTGAACCTGCTGGAACGGCACGCCGACGCGCTGCGCACCCTGCACGGCCTGTACCTCGATGTCGGGATCTACGACCAGTACCGCATCCAGTTCGGGACGCGCCGCTTTACCGACCGGCTGCGGGCCCTGGGCATACCGCACCACTACGAGGAATTCGAAGGCACGCATTCCGCGATCGACTGGCGGCTGGACCATTCGCTGCCGTACCTGGTCGACACCTTGAAAAACGCAGCGGTCGAATAGACCTTGAAGACTTACAGCAACCGCCCCGCCGGGGCCGCCACGGAATAATACGATGATCGAAATTACCCAAGCCGCACAGGACTACTTCCGCAAGCTGATCGAGCAGCAGGACGAGGACGGTCTCGGTCTGCGTCTCTCGGTGAATCACGCCGGCACGCCCGGCGCGAGCTGCGACCTGCAGTTCTGCCCGAAAGGCGACAACATGCCCGATGACGTGATCAACGCGTACGACGGGTTCAATCTGTACGTCGCGCAGGCCAGCGAGAAATGGCTGGCCGATGCCGAGATCGATTTCGAGCAGGATCCGACCGGCGGTCAGCTGACCATCAAGGCGCCCGGCATCAAGGGCAGCGAACCCGGCAAGGAGGCGTCGATCGAGGATCGCGTGGACTGGTTGCTGCAGACCGAGATCAACCCGGCCCTGGCCTCCCACGGCGGCCGCGTGGCGCTGGTCGAAGTGACCGAGCAGAAAGAGGTCATCCTGCAGTTCGGCGGCGGCTGCCAGGGCTGCGGCATGGCGGACGTGACCATGAAGCAGGGCATCGAGCAGACCCTGACGCGGCACATTCCCGAGATCACCGCGGTTAAGGACGTCACCGACCACACCAGCGGCAGCAACCCGTACTACGCTCCCGACGCGCAGGGCGAATCCGCGGTCTAGAGCGAAAAACCGGTGGGCGCGGCGTTCAGCCGCGATCTACGAATCCATCAACGAAAAAACGGGCCGCAAGGGCCCGTTTTTTTGTGGGAGGGCCTTCAGGCCCGACAGGCGCTATCGGAAAAACCCCCGATGCCGGTCGCGGCTTAAGCCGCTACCCCAAAAGCTCAATCCATCTTCAGATCCCGCAACCCTTTCTGGCTGGCGTACCAGGCCGCCAGATCCTCGATGTCCTGGTCGGTCAGGTTGGCCGCCATCGGCGACATGATCGGGTTGTTGCGGCGCCCGTCGCGATAGTCCCGCAGGGATTTGACGAGGTAGCTTTCGTACTGCCCGCCCAGGTTCGGATACTCCGGCGCGATCGCCTTGCCGTCCACGCCGTGGCAGGCCTGGCAGGTCGTCGATTTGGCCTTGCCGGCCGCCGGGTTGCCCTTGGCCGCGGCCGTTAGCGGCAGCGCGGCGGCGAGAAGGGCGGCGATCGTGACGTGCACGAAAAGCGATTTCGTCATCATTCCACCCCCTCCAGCGAAGCGAAGTAGGCCGCGATATCCGCGATGTCTTCGTCCGACAGCGCCTGCGACTGCAGCACCATGGTGCTGTGCTGCCGGTCGCCCGCGCGGTACGCCTTCAGCGCCGCCGCGATGTAGGCCTCGTTCTGGCCGCCCAGCTTCGGCACGTGGTAGGTCGGGTAGACGTTCTTGTAGCCCGGAATGCCGTGGCAGCCGGTGCAGGTGTAGGACTTGATCTTGCCGGCTTCGGGGTCGCCGGCGTGGGCGGTGTGCGTCAACGCTGCGCCGGCGACCGCACAGAGCAGGATTAACGATAGTTTCGATATTTGCATCGGGTA
>JARROJ010000123.1:0-6331 GCA_037384065.1 Lysobacterales bacterium | reverse complement strand
TCGTTCCGGCTATCGCCGGCAACTGGGCTGCAGGCAGACGGGATCGACCTGTGCGCCGGCGGCCGACGGGGTAGGTTGCGCGACAGCGCGCCCACACATCGCTTCGAACGAACTGAAAACCCCGGCGCCCGACCCGGTGAATACCGGGTTTTCGCGTGGCGTTGACGGGGTGTTCGACCCGGCTGCGAGGCGTTTTGCCGCAGACAGTGCATTTTTCGGCGCGATTTTAAGCTGAGCCTAATGTGCCCCGTGGTATACGTAGTCCTGTATTTTCCGTGAAAGGGACAACGAGAGCCTTTCTGAACACACAATCTCCTCGCAGTCGGCATTTCCCGAACCAGATGCCGACGACGGCCAGACGCCGCACACCCCCGTGCGGCGTCTTTTTTTGCTCGCTGTTCCCGCGCCGCGGCTGTGGCAGAATGGCCGGGAGGCCAAAGGCGTCGCAACGCGCCGCTGTTGACGAGGAGTCCAAATGAAACCAAGCGCCCTGCAAGCGATCCGTCGCCTGATCGTGGCTGTCGTTCCCGTATTCACGCTCGCCGCCTGCACCGGACCGGGCGCGGAACGGATCGCGGCGTTCGAGTTGTCGGACGAAC
The DNA here is from genome assembly GCA_037384065.1 of Lysobacterales bacterium. Taxonomy (GTDB): domain Bacteria; phylum Pseudomonadota; class Gammaproteobacteria; order Xanthomonadales; family SZUA-36; genus JABDPF01. The sequence continues at coordinate 5,732 of JARROJ010000123.1, read as the reverse complement.
CGCTGATCGGCAAGTTCGTCTGGCATGACCTCATTACCGACGATCCGGCCGCGGCGCGCCGTTTTTACGGCGGCCTGTTCGGCTGGTCCTTCGAGGCCGCCACCCACCCGAACGGCGGCGATTACACGCTGATCCGGCGCGACGACCGGTACGTGGGCGGTATCGTCGAGTTGGCAGACCCGAACGACGCCGATTATTCGCGCTGGCTGGGTTATCTCTCGGTGGCCGACGTCGACGGCGCCCTGGCGGCGACGCGAGACGCGGGCGGGAACGCCGTCGCCGGACCGCTGGATCTCGGCGAAGTCGGCCGGGCGGCGGTCATCGAGGACCCGCAGGGCGCGGTGGTCGGGCTGTTGCGCAGCCGCCACGGCGATCCGGTCGATGCCGCACGGGGTGGTGCTGGCGCGATCGTCTGGAACGAACTGCTGGCGGCGGATGCCGTCGATGCCACCGTGTTCTACGGCGCGCTGGCCGGCCTCGAGTCGGTCGAGCAGCAGCGCCCCGGCGGCGTTTACCGCGTGCTCCGCGCCCAGGGTCGTGATCGTGCCGGCATTCTGCCGCGGCCGAACGACAACGTGCGGCCGCTCTGGCTGACGCATTTCGCCGTCGCCGACGTCGCGCGGGCCGCGGAACGCGTGACGGCGCTGGGGGGTACGGTTCTGGTGGCGCCGAATCCCGAAGTGCGTGACGGCCTGTTCGCGGTCGTCACCGACCCGACCGGCGCGCTGCTTGCGCTGCGCCAACGGACACCGTGAGTGGAGAGCCAATCATGAATCGATTCGTCAGAAACACCCTGATCGTCCTGCTCGCGCTGTGCTGCCTGGCGCTGGCGGGTTGCAGCGGCAACGTCGGCGTCGGCGTCAGCGTTGGCGTCCCGATCGGCGACCACGGCTACATCTCGCTCGGCGGCAACAGGTGGCTCTGAGCCGCAGCCGCGCGTGATCAGCCCTTGCGGTAGAGTTTGCGGCAGTCCGGCGGCACGTCGGCGAAATCGCCCCGGATCAGCCGGCAGTGCCAGCGGTACGGCGCTTCGAAGCCGTTGCTCAAAACACCGGAAGGAACCCAGGCCCGCAGTTCGATGACCGGCTCCGGCGTCGCGCCGGTCTGGGTCATCCACACCATGACGGTGAGCTCCTTCTTGCCGCAGTCCGCGGCGAGCACGAGGCGATCGATGAAGTCGACTTCGGCCGGCGGCCGGCGGTAATGGAAGCCGGCATCGGCGTTGCTGCCGACCACGGCTGAACCGTCCGCCAGGCAGGTGTCGACCAGGGCCTGGCGCGCCGGCTCGGTCAGCCGCAGACCTTCGGCGACCCGCGCCCGCACGGTGTAATCGTGGTAATTGGGCATCGTTGCGGCGACGAGGACCGCGGTGATGGCGAAGGCGATGATCACCTCGATCAGCGAAATGCCCCGCATGCGGTTCAACTGCTTCATGGTGCCCCCCTGTGCGCGCCGTGTTCGTCGTTTCTGTCTTTCCATCCGACAGAAAGCATGCAGGAAATGCGCCATAATCCATCACGCCTTTTAAAAACAAGGGCTTGTAATTCGTAACGCGTGAAAAACCGGTCTGCGGATGTCCCGATTGGGTCAGCCTGTGACGTTTTGCGTCGCCGGCGCCGTTGGCGTCGCCGGCCGGGCCGGATGCCGTCCGCCAGACGTGGCCGTACAATGGGGTTCGGGAGGGCGCAGCGCAGGTGAGCCAGGTGAATCAAAACGCGATCCTCGTCGTGGCGCGCGATGCCGCGGAGTACGGTCCGCTGCTCGAGCCGCTGCGCGCGGAGGGTGCGCACATCGTTCTGACCGACGGCGTCGAGGCGGCGCGCGACGCGGCCGCCGGCCAGTCCATCGTGCTCGGCGAACCCGACCTCGTCGCCGCCGTGCTGGACCGGCTGCCCGAGCTGCGCTGGGTGCAATCGACCTGGGCCGGCGTCACCCCACTGATCGAGCACCCGCGCCGTGATTATCGCCTGACCGGGGTGAAAGGCGTGTTCGGGCCCCAGATGGCCGAATACGTGCTCGGTTATCTGCTGGCCCACCGGCTCCGCCTGCTCGAGCGCCTGGGGCGGCAGGCGCAGCGTGACTGGTGGCCGCAGCCTTCGTCGACGCTGGCCGGCCGCACCCTCGGCATCCTGGGGACGGGCTCGATCGGCGCGGCGATCGCGCGGCGTGCGCGCGTGTTCGGCCTGGCCGTAATCGGGCTCAGCCACCGCGGCCGACCGCAGGCTGCGTTCGACCGCGTCTGGCCGGTCGCGGAACTGGCGGATTTCTTGCCGCGCGCGGATTTCGTGGCCAGCGTGCTGCCGGACACTCCGGCGACGCGGGGACTGCTGGACGCCGCGGCGATCGCGACCCTGCGCCGGGGCGCTTATTTCGTCAATGTCGGTCGCGGCAGCGTCGTCGACGAGGCCGCACTGGCCAGCGCGCTCAACGAAGGCCACCTGGGCGGCGCGGCGCTGGACGTATTCCGCGAGGAGCCCCTGCCGCGCAGCAGCCCCTTGTGGCACGCCGAGAATACGCTCGTCACCGCGCACGTCGCCGCCCGCAGCTGGCCGCGCGACATCGCGGCGCTGTTCATTGAAAACTATCGACGCTACGCCGAGGGTGAAGCCCTGCGGCACGTGGTGGACTTCGAACGCGGCTACTGAGCCGCAAGGAGAGGATCTGATGGCAGGAGTCGAGGGGCGGGTCGCCCTGGTGACCGGGGCCGGTCGCGGCATCGGCCGCGCGGTGGCCGAACTGTTGACGGCGCGAGGCGCCAGGGTCATGGCCGTGGCGCGCAGCGAAGACGAACTGCGCCGCTTGGGTCTCGACTACCTCGTCGCCGATCTCGGCACCGCGGCGGGCTGTTCACAGGCGGTCGAGGAGACCGAGCGCCGGCTTGGCGCGGTCGAGATCTTCGTCTGCAACCACGGCATCGGCTCAGCCCACGAGAAGGTCATCTGGGAACAGGATCCCCAGACCTGGGAGGAAACGTTGCGCGTCAATCTCGACGGGCCGTTCCACCTGACCCGGTTGATACGACGCGGGATCGGCGTGGATGAGGTCTGGGCCGAACGCGCGGCGCTGTATCGCCCCAATCGCGTGGCGACGCCGCAGGAGGTGGCCGAAACCATCGCCTTCCTGGCGACCGAGGAGGCCAGCGGGGTCAGCGGGCAGGCGATTCGCGTTTCGCTGGGCGCCCAGGTCTGACGCGCGGCCGCTCTTTCAGTGGCGGCCGGGCTGGTAGTGAACCACCTCGACGTCACCGAGCGTGACCATGCCGCCCTTGCCGCATTCCTCCATCAACTCCGCGATGACCGGCCGGAACGCCTCGATCCGGTCCGGTCGATCGACGATTTCCACGACCAGCGGCATGTTGCCGGACAGGTCGAGCAGCTTGGAGGTGCGGATGTGGTCCGAGGCGCCGTAACCGAGCACGCCCTTGAGCACCGTGGCGCCGGCCAGGCCCTCGTCGCGGGCCCGCTTGACGATGGCCTCGTACAGCGGCAGATGACCGAGATGGTCGCTCTCGCCCACGTAGATTCGCATGCGCACGGCGCGGCCGGAAATTTCCATGGATCACCTCATCAGCAGGCCGCCCAGCACCAGGCCGAGTGCGAACATCAGCGCGGCCCCGACCAGGGTGGCGGCGAAGTAGGTCGACGCGAAGAAGTACTCCTTGTCCTGCACGAACTGACCGAGTTCGTAGATGAACGACGACAGCGTCGTGAAGCCGCCGCAGAAGCCGGTGGCCAGCAGCAGGCGTAACTCGGCGGACAGCAACTCGGTCTTCGCGCCGAGCGCGGCGATCAAACCGATCACCAGGCAGCCGCCCAGGTTCGACAGCAGCGTGCCGTACGGCAGGCTGAACGCGGAAACGTTCTGCGTGACGAGCGTCAGCCCGTAGCGGCTGATACCGCCGGCCATGCTGCCGAGTCCGACGGCCAGGAATGGAATCAGGCTGTGCATGGACAGGACTTTAGCATGCGCGCGGGCGGTCAATCCTCTTCGCGAACGAAACTCCAGGCCAGCGCCGACAGCGCCAGGCTCGCGGCGGAGAGGGCGAAGATCACGTTCTTGTCGGGCGCGCGGCTGACGAACAGGGCGATGCCGAGACTGACGACCAGTTGCGGCAGCACCACCGACAGGTTGAACAGGCCCATGTACAGGCCCATCCGCGCGCGGCTGACTTTCTGGGACACGATGGCGAACGGCAGGCTGACGATGGCCGCCCAGCCGATGCCGACCACCGCCATCAACCCGTAGATCGACGCGACCGAGGCCCCGTTCAGCCACAGGCCGACGTAGCCGGCGGTCATGCAGGCCAGGCTCAGCGTGTGCGTGCGCACGCGGCCGATGCGATGCGCGATGGGCATCAGCACGAAGGCCGGCAGCAGCGCGCCGACCGCGTTCAGCACCAGGAAGCTGGTCGAGTTGACGCGACCGATGTCGATGTCGGACAGGTCGGGCAGGGCCTGCTGCAGGTACGGCACGAGGAATACGAACGTCGTCTGGATACCGACCCAACTGAAGGAGTGCGCCGCGATCACCTTGCGGAAAGCGCTCAGGCCACGACCGCCGGGAGGTTCCCGCTCCAGCAACGCCTGGGCGACCAGCAGCAGCGTGACGATGCCGCAGGCGATCTCCGCGTAATACGTTTCGGGCTGGATGCCGAGGATGCGGCGGCCCATCGCGTAAACGTCGTAGACCAGGAAGCCCCACAGCGGACGGATCGCGACCAGCATCCCGAGCAGCGAGGCTTCGCCGTCGGACCGGCTTTCGCCCTCCGCCGCCTGTTCGAGTTTGCGCGGCTCGGAGATCAGCAGTGGCGGCAGGATGGAGAACGCCAGGACCACGAGCGCCCCGCCGTAGATCAGCACGTAATTGTTCCACAGCGCGCCGACCGCGTACGCCGCCACCCCGAAGGTGCCCGAGATGGTCTGCATCCAGGTGTAGCCCTTGGTCCGCTCGTCGCCTTCCGTGGTGACGTCGGCGATGATCGAGCGGGTCGGGTTGAAGCTGACGTTGATGGCCAGGTCCAGCGTCAGCGCGACGGCGATGGCGACGCCGAGAATGCCCTCGACGCCCATCGCGCCGGAGATCACGTCGAGGTGCGGCAGGGCCAGAAGCATCAGTGCCGCCAGGATGCCGCCGATAACGATGAACGGCCGCCGTCGTCCGCCCCAGAACCAGACGCGGTCGCTGATCACGCCGATCAGCACCTGGCCGATGATGCCGGCCAGCGGCCCGGCGGCCCACACCAGGCCGACGTCGTGGATGTCCAGGCCGTACTGGGTGATCAGGATCCAGCTGAGCGCGGAAATCTGGATCGACAGCGCGAAGCCCATCGCGGTCGAGGGCAGGCTGATCAGCGCAAAGAAGCGCCGGGTCTTGTTCTGCTGGAAGGCGCGCATGGCGGGATACTATACGGCAAGCCGCGGAGGCCGCCAGAACGCCGGCGACTGAATACGAATTCACGCGCGGTGAATCGTTGAAACGCATGGGCGTCGCGCCGGCCGCCCGATACGCCGTCGAACACCGACACAAGAGACCGCCCCTTCAGGGTTCCCTCGGGGGGGCTCTGTGGGAGCGGCTTCAGCCGCGACAGGCGCTACGGTGTTTTGGCCAGCTTGCGAGTCTTTCGCATTGGGCGGCCGGATACCCATCACCGGGGAACGCTCGAGTACGTCCCTGTAGCGCTTGGACGGCGCCATCCCTGGCGCCGTACATCCCCGGCGACGGGTATCCGACCG
>JARROJ010000122.1:0-4872 GCA_037384065.1 Lysobacterales bacterium | reverse complement strand
ATCTGCTGCTTGAGCGCCGCTTCGCGCGCCCGGGTCAGCTCGTGTTCGTCCTTGTGCGCCAGGTGGTCCTTGACCATCTCGCGGATTTCCAGGAGGTGTTCGTGTGCAATGCTCATGCTATTGAGATGGGGCTTCGAATGGGGGCTGGCAATGATTCTAACCCGGGAGGTCGGCGCGTACAGGCGTCAACGGCAGAAACCGGCCGGGCCGATGGAGTTTTTTGGCCGGTACGCGTGTCTAAGCAACAGGGCCGGCGGCGTTTGCGCCGCCCATCACGACCCGCGAAGAGACCGGACAGGAACAGGAGGGCATCATGAAGGGCTACCGGAACATCCTCTGTGCAACGGATTTCTCGACCAACTGCCGGGTCGCGGCCGAACGGGCCGCCGACCTGGCCCGGTTCTATGACGCGCGGCTGACGCTGCTGCACGTCATCGAACACTTTCCCGTGGACCGCTCCAACGACGCCATCGCGCCCGAGGACGTGGACCCCGCGCACTACCACGCGGAAAAGGCGCACGCCGGGCTGACGGAACTCGCCGACTGGCTGCGCCACGACAACATCCACCAGGAAGTGCATTTCAGCATGCAGTCGGCCGGGTACGAGATCGAGCAGTTCGTCAAGGAGCAGAACGTGGACCTGGTCGTGATCGCCTCGCACGGCCGCCACGGCGTTCATTCCATTCTCGGCTCGACGGCCTACAAGGTCGCGCACAACGCGAACTGCGACGTGCTGACGGTGAACCCCGCGACAAGCTGAGTTCGGGGCGCCCGCTTGCGGTCGGCGAGCATGATGACGCGGAAGCCATCGGGCCGCATTTCGTCCGGGTAAAGGTCTCCGCGTCCTGCAGCCATTCGCGCCAAGCTGCCGACAGGGGTCCCGGGGCTTATCGTGCGGTAGCGGCGATGATCAAACCCTGTCGGGCCTGAAGGCCCTCCCACAGGGGCGCTTTGTAGCAGGGATCTTAGCCGCCGACATCCACCCCGCGCCGGATCTGGTCGCGCTCGATGGATTCGAACAGGGCCTTGAAGTTGCCCTCGCCGAAGCCTTCGTCCTTCTTGCGCTGGATGAATTCAAAGAACACGGGCCCGATCAGGGTCTCGGAGAAGATCTGCAGCAGCAGGCTCCAGCAGGATGCCGCGCGCCTGCAACTCGTCGACGGGCTCGCCGTGGCCGGGCAGGCGCTCGTCGAGCATCTCGTAGTAGGTCTCGGGCGGCGGGGTCATGAACGGCACGCCGCGTTCTTTGAGCTTGTCCCAGCAGGCGAACAGGTCGTCGCAGATCAGCGCGATGTGCTGGATGCCTTCGCCGTTGTAGGCCATCAGGAATTCCTCGATCTGGCCAGTGCCCTTGGAAGCCTCCTCGTTCAGCGGGATGCGGATCTTGCCGTCCGGCGCGGTCATCGCCTTGGACAGCAGGCCCGTGTACTCGCCCTTGATGTCGAAGTAGCGAATCTCGCGGAAGTTGAACAGGCGTTCGTAAAAATTCGCCCAGTAGGCCATGCGGCCGCGGTAGACGTTGTGCGTCAGGTGGTCGATCAACTGGAAGCCGCAGCCCTCGGGATGGCGGTCGACGCCGTCGAGCCAGTCGAAATCGATGTCGTAGATGGCCTGCCCTTCCGCGTAGCGGTCGATCAGGTACAGCGGCGCGCCGCCGATGCCCTTGATGGCCGGCAGGCGCAGCTCCATCGGGCCGGTCGGGATGTCGACCGGCTGGGCGCCCTTTTCCAGCGCCATCGTGTAGGCCTTGTGCGCGTCCTTGACGCGGAAGGCCATGCCGCAGGCGCTGGGGCCGTGCTCCTCGGCGAAGTAGGCCGCGTAGCTCTTCGGCTCGCGGTTGACGATGAAGTTGATGCCGCCCTGGCGGAACAGCGAGACGTCTTTCGAGCGGTGCCGCGCCACTTCGGTGAAGCCGAGCATCTCGAACACCGGCTCCAGCACGTTCGGTTGCGGCGAGGCGAACTCGACGAACTCGAAGCCGTCCAGGCCCATGGGGTTTTCGAACAGGTCGCTCATAGGTGTTTCTCCAGTCTCTCTGTTTATTTTAATCGGTCGTTGAATTCCTGTAGGAGGGCCTTCAGGCCCGACCCGGGCATCGCCGAAGATCGGATCGCTCGTCGGGCCTGAAGACCCTCCCACAAAAAATCCCGCAATTTATATTATCCTTCGTAATTGCTGAGTATGTGTTTCATTTATCAATTATCAGGCGTATATTTAAAACATTAGTTTCATCTATTTCGATTAAATGGAACATCTGTCATGCGTGAATTGAGCCCCGCCGAGCGCCGCCTGCTGGATGCGATGCAGAAGGACACCACGCTCAGCCAGGTCGACCTGGCGGAACTTTCCGGCAAATCCCGCACCTCGGTGTGGCGCTGGGTGCGCGAGGTCGAGGAAGCGGGGGTCATCGACAGGAAGGTCGCCCTGCTGAACCCGCGGGAACTCGGCCTGCAGATCCACGTGCTGCTGTCGGTCAGCATGAACGAGCACTCGGCAAAAAACCGCAAGACATTCGAGGACCACGTGCAGGCCCTGCCCGAGGTGATGGAGTGCTACTCCGTCTCGGGCGACCGCGACTACGTGCTCCTGATCCTGGCGCGGGACATGGAATCGTACAACCAGTTCCTGAACACGCAGATTCTCGACCATCCGGCCGTGCACTCGGCCAGTTCCAGTTTCGCGCTGCGCCGCGTCAAGTACACCACCGCCCTGCCCCTGTAGGCGCCGGGCCCGAAACAAACACCTTTGGAAGAACATCATGAACACGCCTTTCAAAACCATCATCGAACCCTTCCGCATCAAGTCCGTCGAACCGATCCGCATGACCACGCCCGAGGAGCGCGAAAAGCTCATCCGCGAGGCCTGGTACAACCTGTTCCTGCTGCACTCGGACGACGTGATCATCGATCTGCTGACTGATTCCGGCACCGCCAGCATGAGCGCGCGCCAGTGGAGCGCGATCATGGCCGGCGACGAGTCCTACGCCGGCAGCCCGTCGTTCTACCGCTTCAAGCACGCGGTCGAGAACCTGATGCCGTTCAAGTACCTGATCCCGACCCACCAGGGTCGCGCCGCGGAGAGCATCCTGTTCACGGTGGTGGCCGAGCCGCACCATGCGATTCCCAACAACACGCATTTCGACACCACCCGCGCGAACGTCGAGGCGCAGGGCGCCGAGGCCGTCGACCTGGTCATCGACGAGGGCCGCGACCCGACCAGCGAACACCCGTTCAAGGGCAACATGGACATCGGCAAGCTGGAGCGCTTCATCGCCGAGCGCGGCGCGGAGAACATTCCGTTGTGCATGCTGACGGTGACCAACAACTCCGGCGGCGGCCAGCCGGTGTCGATGGCGAACATCCGCGACGTGCGCGCGGTGTGCGACCGGCACGGCATTCCGCTCTTTATCGACGCCTGCCGCTTCGCCGAGAACGCCTGGTTCATCAAGCAGCGCGAGGACGGTTACAAAGACGTCCCGGTGCTCGACATCGTGCGCGAGATGTTTTCGCACGCCGACGGCTGCACGATGAGCGCCAAGAAGGACGGTTTGGCCAACATCGGCGGCTGGCTGGCGATGAACAACGAGGACTGGGCGGTCGATTGCCGCAACCGGCTGATCCTGACCGAGGGCTTTTCGACCTACGGCGGGCTGTCGGGCCGCGACCTGGAAGCCATCGCGGTCGGCCTGGAGGAAGTCGTCGAGGAAGACTACCTGCGCTACCGCATCGCCTCCACCGCCTACGTCGCGCGGCACATCGAGGCGGCCGGCGTGCCGATCATGAAACCGGCCGGCGGCCACGCCGTGTACATCGACGCGCGCCGCTTTCTGCCGCACATCCCGCCGCTCGAGTACCCGGGCCAGTCGCTGGCCGTGGAACTGTACAAGGCCGGCGGCATCCGCGGCTGCGAGATCGGCACCGCGATGTTCGGCCTGCATCCCGACGGCTCGGAGCAGCCGGCCCACATGGATCTCGTGCGCCTGGCCATCCCGCGCCGCATGTACACCCAGGCGCACATGGACTACGTCATCGAGGCGGTGGCCGACGTGTACGAGAAACGCGAGGAATTGCGTGGCATGAAATTCATTCGCCAGCCGAAGGCCCTGCGGCACTTTACGGGGCGGTTTGATTACGTCTGACCGCTGCGGCCGGGCCTGATGGCGCCCGGCAGAAAAACCGGGGTCAGGGTCGCTCGCGACCTTGACCCCGTGTATTAACGTTACTTTCATGGAAGTCCTGTTATCATTTTCAGCCCTAAAACCACCTGCAACCAATCTGGAGTGACCATGAAAGCAACCCTGATCGCAATGGCCAGTGCGGCCAGCCTCTCGCTGGTGTCCTGGTCCATGCCCGTTTACGCCGATGACGCCAGTGCAGATTGCACGGTCCGCGAGCACGGCGAGAAGAAGAAAGGCCAGTCCGGCCCCTGCCTGTTCTCGCAGCGCCAGGGCTTCATCGACATTCGCCTGACCAACGGCAAGGAATACAACCTCAGCCCGAAACAAGACAAGCCCGGCGTCTACAAAGACCAGGACGGTCGGCGCGTTGAGCGCACCGAGGCCAGCGAAAACATGCACAAGTATCAGTGGGAGCACCGGAATATCACGGTTGAATTCAACTGATAGAGGACGTGTTCGGATGGCCTCGGCATAGCGTCCATTACTGTGATTTCCGATCTCGGCGAACCGGCCCGGATCGACTGAAGCTGTCCGACGGGGGCACGGTCAACGGGTCGTGCCCCCGATTTTTGATCATTAGTTTCTGTCTTTCGCAACAATAATTTGTTTTTTGTTATATTTATCTCTACTGACGCAACACTCTAAACTCTCTCCATCACTCATTCCGACAGGAGAGAACGCCATGCTGAATATCC
>JARROJ010000121.1:0-3806 GCA_037384065.1 Lysobacterales bacterium | reverse complement strand
GGCTACGGCGGCAACGCCCTGCTCGGCAAGAAATGCCTGGCCCTGCGCATCGCCTCCACGATGGCCCGCGACGAGGGCTGGCTGGCCGAGCACATGCTGATCATGGGCGTCGAGGAGCCGAACGGCGAGAAAACGTACATCGGCGCCGCCTTCCCGAGCGCCTGCGGCAAGACCAACTTCGCGATGCTGGTGCCGCCGAAGCACTTCCAGGACAAGGGCTGGAAGGTCACCACGGTCGGCGACGACATCGCCTGGATCAAGCCCGGCGCGGACGGCAAGCTGTACGCCATCAACCCCGAGGCCGGCTACTTCGGCGTCGCGCCCGGCACCTCGTACAAGACCAACCCGAACGCGATGGATTCGGTGAAAGAAAACTGCATCTTCACCAACGTCGCGCTGACCGACGACGGCGACGTCTGGTGGGAAGGCATGGACGGCGATCCGCCCGCGCACGCGATCGACTGGCGCGGCAACGACTGGACGCCGGAGAGCGACACGCCCGCTGCCCATCCGAACGCGCGCTTCACCGCGCCCGCCTACCAGAACCCGGTGATCGACGATGCCTGGGAGGATCCGAAGGGCGTGCCGATCAACGCGTTCGTGTTCGGCGGCCGGCGCTCGAACACGATTCCGCTGGTTTACCAGGCGTTCAACTGGGCCTACGGCGTGTACATGGCCGCTACGATGGGCTCGGAAACCACCGCCGCGGCGTTCGGCCAGCAGGGCGTGGTGCGGCGCGACCCGTTCGCGATGCTGCCGTTCGCCGGGTACCACATGGCGGACTACTTCAACCACTGGCTGAACTTCGGCCGCAACATCAAGGATCCGCCGCGCATCTTCGGCGTCAACTGGTTCCGGCGCGACGAGGACGGCAAGTTCGCCTGGCCCGGCTTCGGTGAAAACATGCGCGTGCTGGAATGGATCGTCAACCGTTCGCACACCCGGGCCACCAAGGGCATCGAGACGCCGATCGGCTGGTTCCCGCGCCACAAGGACCTCAACTGGGAAGGCCTGGAGGATTTCTCCAAGGCCGATTTCGACGCTGTCATGGACGTCGACCGCGACGAGTGGGAAACCGAACTGCTGCACCACGAGGAACTGTTCATCCGCCTGTACGACCGCATCCCCAAGGAGATGCTGGCCATCAAGGAGCTGATGCTGTCCGCGATCTGGCGCACGCACGTCTGGGAAAAGGTCTCCGACCCGACCTGAGGCAACGTTCAGGCACGAAAGTCAGGGCCAGAGCAAGCGCTTGCTCTGGCCTTTTTTCGCATGGGCCGGGCGTTCACGGGGCCTTCGAGCCCGAACGGCGCCCTGGATACGCCCGGGCGCAGGACCCGTACTGAGGCTCGCCCCACCGAACGTACGGATGGCGCGGCTTTTTCCCCGTGGGAGGGGCTTTAGCCCCGACGCGGTCTCACATGCGCCCCAGTAACCCCTGAAATCCGCCCCCGGTCACCGATAAACTGTAGTTTCCTGGTCCCGCCCGCGACCAACAGGGTGAATGCAGGCCAATCGCAAGGCGAACGGATGTCGAACCGCAGCACCACCGACGTACAGGACCGCGCGGCGTTCCTCGAGGGCATCGGCGCCCACCGCAACATCATCCACAAGGTGGGATGGGTCTACGGCCGTGACGCCGCCGACCGCGAGGACCTCGAACAGGAAATCCTGCTGCAGCTGTGGCGGTCGCGCGGATCCTTCGACGGCAAGGCCGCGTTCTCCACCTGGATGTACCGCGTGGCGCTGAATACGGCGATCACGTTCCGGCGCCGCCTGCGCCCGACCGAGCCGCTCGATCGGGAGCCGCACATTCCCGGCCAACAGGCCGAGCAGGCGATGCTCGCCGAAGAGCTGCGCGAATTGTACGGCGCGATCGCGCGGCTCAGCGCCGTCGAAAAAGCGCTCATCCTGATGTGGCTCGACGAGCGCAGCTACGAGGAAATCGCCGCAACGCTCGGTATCAGCGTCAAGAACGTCAGCGTTCGCCTGGTGCGCACGCGCGCGAAACTCGCCCGCATGATCGGCGATACGGAGGACCCCCGATGAACGAATCCCGCCTGGACCAACTCCGCTCCGCGTGGCGTGAAACGCCCGCTTTCAATGGCGCCCTGCTCGACGCAAGCGCCATCGACACACTGCTTCGGCGCCAGTCGCGTGACATCCGGCGCCAGTTCCGCGTGGCGCTGCTGATGGATATCGTCCTGAAGGCGGTCATCGCTGTGGCTCTGGCCGGCGTGCTGCTGCTGTATCGCCAGAACGCCGGCCTCACCGTCCTGCACACGATGGTGCTGCTGGTTACCGTGCTGGCCATCGGCTTCGAGCGGGCCGTGCTGAGCGCCATTCCCGGCGCCGCCGTCGCCGGAGGCAGCGTCCGCGGCGGGCTGGAAGCCATGCTGGACTACTACCGCGGGCGCTTCGTCCGGGCGCTCTACTCGATCGGCCTGAGCGGCCCGCTGTTCTTCTACGCGGGCGTGTTCTGCTTTCTGTGGTACCGCCACGGCGGCCTGCGCCCCATCGACGGCACAGACCTGACCGTGTTCATCGGCGGCCTCGCGATCGCCTACATCCTGAACGCCGGCGCGCAACGAGCCCAGTTTCGCCAGTTCGTCAGCGAGGTTCAGGAATGCCTCCGCGAGATCGGCGAAAACGGCGACAGCCCGACGATAGATCCCACCCAACGCCTGCGCGCTCACCGCCTGCGCCGCAGCCTGGCCTGGTCGATCGTGCTGATCGTGGGTGTGTTGCTGCTCGGCTGGCTGATCCTGCGGTGAGTCGAATGGGGTCAGAGTCAGGTCTGACCCTGACCCAGGATCTCCTTCGTCTACTGGCCACCCGTCATCCCGGGCTTGACCCGGGATCTAAGGCCCATTGACAGATCCGGGATACTTACTGCGCGAATCCCTGGATGACGGCGTGGGTCGTTATTGAAAGTCAGATTCTTTATGTCTTCGGTATCGCCACCGAGGTCGCGACGATCGCGTATTCGAAGGCCGGCGGGTTTTCCGGCGGCGCCTCGCCCATGTCCTCGGCGAGGTGGGCGGCCTGTTCGGGCGACAGCGGTTTGCGGGCAAACGTGCCCGCCAGCGTTACCGTCTTGCCGCCGGAATCGCTGGGGATGAAGAAGCCGTAGTCCTTGAACGTCACGCGCACGCTGTCCGCGCCGTGCTGGGCGACGAAAAAGCAACCCTTTTTCTGGCAGACCTTGGCGATGCGCGTGGTCAACAGCACGTCCGCGCCCTCGTACTGTGCGCTGTTGGCCAGCAGGTCGCCGATTCCGATCGGCTGACCCGCTTCCGGCAGCGGTGCGCCGAAGATCTCGTGCGTGTCGGTGACCAGCACCGGCTCGGACAGCCGCACGACTTCGGCGGCCTGGGCCGTGAAGACCGCGAATGCAAGGGTCGAGGCAAGGAGCACCAGCGTGGCGCCGCGCGCGTGCGGGAAGGCCTTCAGCCCTGACGTGTAACACAGCAGTCGGGCCTGAAGGCCCTTCCACGGGGTCAGAATAGATGTGGTCAAAAACGTCATACCAGGTTCTCCGTCTCGATCTTCAGCTTCCACTCGGCTGGCCCGCTACGATGCACGGATTCGCCGCGGGAGTCCACCGCGACGGTGACGGGCATGTCCTCGACCTCGAACTCGTAGATCGCCTCCATGCCGAGTTCCGGGAAGCCCAGCACCTGCGAGCCCTTGATGGCCTGCGAGACGAGGTAGGCCGCGCCGCCGACGGCCATCAGGTAGACGGCCTGGTTGTCGCGGATGGCCTCGATCGCCGCCGGGCCGCGCTCGGCCTTGCCGATCATGCC
>JARROJ010000120.1:0-3819 GCA_037384065.1 Lysobacterales bacterium | reverse complement strand
GTCCTGTCGCGCCGCTCAATGGAACTGGCGCAGGAATTCGAGATCGTTCTCGAAAAACTGTCGCAAGTCGGTTACGCCGTAACGCAGCATCGCCATCCGTCGATCCGGAGGAATTCACCGGCTACGCCTTCGGCATGGGGATCGAACGGATGGCGATGCTGCGTTACGGCGTAACCGACTTGCGACAGTTTTTCGAGAACGATCTCGAATTCCTGCGCCAGTTCCATTGAGCGGCGCGACAGGACGATACGATGGAATTCAACGTTGAATGGCTGAAACAGTGGGTCGCGGTCGATCTCGACGCGGAGCAACTGGCCGCGCGGCTGACGGCGGCCGGCCTGGAAGTGGACGGCATGCGGCCGGTGGCCGGCGAATTTTCCCACGTCGTCGTCGCGGAAATCGTGGCGTGCGAGGCGCATCCGAACGCCGACAAGCTGCGGGTGTGCACGGTGAATGACGGCGGTACCGAGCCGCTGCAGATCGTGTGCGGCGCCCCCAATGCCCGCCCCGGCATCCGTGTGCCGCTGGCCCGTGTCGGCGCGGTCATCGGGCCCGATTTCAGGATCAGAACGGCGAAGCTGCGCGGCGTGCAATCCTCCGGCATGCTGTGCTCGGCGAGCGAACTGGGCCTGTCGGACGATCACTCCGGATTGATGGAGCTGCCCGCCGATGCGCCGCTCGGCGAGGATCTGCGCGCCTGGCTGCAACTCGACGACCATGTCATCGAGGTCGACCTGACGCCGAACCGGGCGGACTGCCTGTCCGTGCGCGGCATCGCGCGCGACGTCGCCGCCAGCTGCGGAGCGGCGTTCACCGGTCTCGAGATTCCGGCCGTGCCGCCGCAGAACGATGCCCGTTTTCCCATTCGGCTCGACGATCCCGCGGACTGCCCGCGTTACGTCGGCCGCATCGTGCGCGGCATCGACCCCACGGCGCGAACCCCCTTGTGGATGGCCGAGCGGCTGCGTCGCTGCGGCCTGCGCAGTATCAGCCCGACCGTCGATGTGACCAACTACGTGCTGCTGGAACTCGGCCAGCCGATGCACGCCTTCGATCTGGACAAGCTGCAGGATGAAATCGTCGTGCGGCGCGCGCGATCCGGCGAGAAACTGGTTTTGCTGGACGAGAGCGAAGCCGAGCTGGACGAGGACGTGCTGGCGATCTGCGATGCGAACGGGCCGGTGGCGATCGCCGGCATCATGGGCGGTCTCGACAGCGGCGTGACCGAGCAGACCGGCGACATCCTGTTCGAAAGCGCGTTTTTCAATCCCGCCACGATCATGGGCAAGGCCCGCCGATTCGGCATGCACACGGATGCCTCGCATCGCTTCGAGCGCGGCGTCGACCCGGACGGGCAGGTTCTTGCCGTCGAGCGGGCCACGGCGCTGCTGATCGAAATCGCCGGCGGCGAGCCGGGTCCCCTGCTGGTCGCCGAGGACGCCGCGCAGATTCCGTCGAACCGCCCGGTCCGATTGCGCCCCGAACGGCTGGAGACCGTCATCGGCGCGGCGATTCCGGCCGACCGGGTGGAGTCCATCCTGCGCGGCCTGGGCATGACCGTCGAGAAGGACGCGGAAGGCTGGATGGTTACCGCGCCGTCGGCGCGGTTCGATATCGCGATCGAGGAGGACCTGATCGAGGAAGTCGCGCGCATTCACGGGTACGACGCGATCCCCGAAGCGCCGGTCTCCGGTGAGCTGGCGCCGGGCGCGACCAGCGGGCACCAGGTCTCGCTCAACCGGGTCCGGGAAAGCCTGTGCACGGCCGGTTACCAGGAAGCGGTCAACTACAGTTTCGTCGATCACCGCTGGCTGGAGCGGGTCGGTCATGCCGACGGCGTTCTGCCGCTCGCCAATCCCCTTGCCGCCGACCTCGACGTCATGCGCACGACCCTGCTGCCCGGGCTCCTTGGCGCGCTGGCGCGCAACGTTCGCCGGCAGCAGAGCCGGGTGCGCCTGTTCGAAAGCGGCGTGGTCTTTCTGCAAGGCGAATCGATGTCCGAGGTCGAGCGCCTTGCCGGTGTGGCTACAGGTGAGTTTTTGCCTGAGCAATGGTCTGTAACCACGCGTGAAATAGACTTTTTTGATGTCAAAGGCGATCTTGAACGCCTGTTCGCGATGCGCGGTGACGACACCATGCCCGTTTTCGAACCGGGTGAACTGCCCTGGATGCATCCCGGCGCCAGCGCCGTGGTCCGCCTGGCGGGCAAGCGGGTGGGTTGGTGCGGCGCGCTCCACCCGTCCGTGTTGAAGGCGTTCGACATCAAGAAGCCGGTGATGGCGTTCGAAATCGACCTCGACGAACTGCTGTCACGGGATATACCATTCGCGAAAGAAATTTCGCGTTTTCCTTCCGTGCGGCGCGACATTGCAGTGCTTCTTCCCGCCGATGTGGCGTATGCCGATGTCGAAAAATGCATTCGGTCCTCGGCCGGTCCGTACCTGGAAGGCGTCGTTCTGTTCGACGTTTACGCGGGAAGCAATCTAAAAGAAGGTTACAAAAGTCTCGCTATTGGCTTGATTTTCAACAACGTTTCCAGCACTCTAAGAGATGAAGATATCGATCCCGTGATTGCGGCTATCGTCGCGGACCTGGAACGGTCTCTGGGTGCCCAGCTGAGAGGATAACAATGTCGCTGACCAAGGCAGATATGGCCGACCGCCTGTTCGATGAAGTCGGTCTGAACAAGAGGGAAGCCAAGGAATTCGTGGACGCGTTTTTCGAGGCGATCAGAACTGCTCTTGAGGGGGGCGAGAACGTCAAACTTTCAGGGTTTGGTAATTTTCAGTTACGTGAAAAAAATCAAAGACCCGGCAGGAACCCGAAAACCGGCGAGGAGATTCCGATCTCGGCGCGCCGGGTGGTGACGTTCCGACCGGGCCAAAAATTGCGCGCAAGGGTGGAAGCATATGTTGGATCCGGGGATTGACCGAGATCTGCCGCCGATTCCGGCGAAACGTTACTTTACGATCGGTGAAGTGAGCGAACTGTGCGGCGTGAAGCCGCACGTACTCCGGTACTGGGAACAGGAGTTCGAGCAACTCAAGCCGGTCAAGCGCAGGGGGAACCGCCGCTATTATCAACGCGGCGACGTCATGATGATCCGCCAGATCCGCAGCCTGCTGTACGAGCAGGGCTACACGATCGGCGGCGCGCGGCAAATGCTCGAAGGCGAGGAAGCCCGCGAGGACATCAATCGCAGCCAGCAGATCATCCGCCAGGTCCGAACGGAGCTGGAGCAGATTCTTCAGGTTCTCAAGCGCTAGGGTTCAACGGCATCGACGATTGGGTTAAACTTCCGCATCCCGCGAGGGAGGTTGGAGCGCCGTCGGTGATTCGCCAGCAAATCAGTTAAACGTCGAGGCGTGGCGCAGTCGGGTAGCGCCTTGAAGGGAGTTCCCTCGGGCACTTCTTTGCCTTCGGCAAAACCACTCCCTCGGAAACGGCGTAGTGACGACTTTCAGTCGATTATTAAGGGCGTGGCGGGATACAATTCGGTTTTAGAGTCGGGGCGTGGCGCAGTCTGGTAGCGCACTGCAATGGGGTTGCAGGGGTCGGAGGTTCGAATCCTCTCGCCCCGACCAGTACCGAAAGAGGCCGCTCGAAGCGGCCTCTTTTTCTTTGCGATGACGGTGCCTGATTCGAACCGACAGAGGTTCGACAAATGTGTCGGGAACACATTTGAACGCACGAGCGCAGCGGAGACGGCCCCGAAGGGGCGGAGGGCAGGAAGCCCGGAGTAATCCGCTTGCCCCGACCAGCACCGAAAGAGGCCGCTCGAAGCGCTGGTTAACCTGTAACCCCGGCGCGTAGGACCGC
>JARROJ010000119.1:0-5615 GCA_037384065.1 Lysobacterales bacterium | reverse complement strand
GATCGAACCATTCGCACGAGGTAAGGCATGAATATCAATGCCACTTTGATTTTGCAGTCCATCGCGATGATGATTTTCGTGTGGTTCTGCATGAAGTTCATCTGGCCGCCGTTGCTCAAGGCGCTCGACGAGCGTCGCGAGCGCATCGCGGAGGGCCTGGCCGCTTCCGACAAGGCCGAAAAGGAACTGGAAGCCGCCAAGCTGACCGTCGAGGAACAGATTCGCGAGGCCCGCGACAAGGCCGGTGAGATCGTCGACCAGGCCAACCAGCGGCACACGCAGATCGTCGACCAGGCCAAGGAAGACGCCGTCAGCGAGCGCAAGCGGCAGGTATCCGCGGCCGAGGCCGATATCGCGCAGGCCGCCAACCAGGCGCGCGAGGAACTGCGTACGACGGTCGCCAGCCTGGCGGTGCTCGGCGCATCGCAGATTCTCGAGAAGGAAGTCGACGCGGAAACGCATCGCGACCTGCTCGACAAGCTGATCGCCGAGATCTGACCATGAGCACGCTGGCGACACTTTCGAGACCTTACGCCAAGGCGGCGTTCGAACTGGCGCAGGCCGACCAGGCGCTGGCCGCCTGGAGCGACATGCTGGCGCTGGCGGCCGAGATGGTCACGGAACCGGCGCTGGAACGGCTGCTGGAAAGCCCGGAGATTTCGCACGAGCGCATCGTCGGGATCATGGCCGATGCGGCGGGCGAGCGTTTCGACAAGCGGTTTCGCGACTTCCTGACGATTCTGGCCGAAAACGGCCGCCTGGCGGTTCTGCCGCAGGTCGGCGCGTTGTTCCACGACCTGCGCGACGAGGCCGAAAAGCGGCTCAGCGTGCGCGTTGTGTCCGCGGTGCCGCTGGATGACGATCAGGCCGCGCGCATGCGTGACGCGCTTGCGCGCCGCTTCGACCGGGAGATCGAGTTGCACAACGACGTCGATGCCGCGGTGATTGGCGGCGCGGTCGTGTACGCCGGCGACCAGGTCATCGATGGCTCCTTGCGCGGCCGCTTGCAGAGGCTGTCCAGCCGGCTGGCCAACTGAACACTTAAAAAACGATCGCCCGTATTCGTGGCGGTCACATGGGAAAGAAAACGATGCAGACGACACTGAATCCATCAGAAATCAGCGAGTTGATCAGAAAGCGCGTAGAGGAACTGGATATTTCCGCCGAAACGCGCAACGAAGGCACGGTAGTCAGTGTCTCCGACGGTATTGCCCGCATCCACGGTCTCGAAGACGCCATGCAGGGCGAGATGATCGAGTTCCCGGGCAACACCTACGGCCTCGCGCTCAACCTGGAGCGCGATTCGGTCGGCACCGTGATCCTGGGCGACTACGAGCACATCACCGAGGGTGACACGGTCAAGTGCACCGGTCGTATCCTCGAAGTGCCGCAGGGCCGCGGGCTGCTGGGCCGCGTGGTCGATGCGCTCGGCAATCCGATCGACGGTCAGGGCGCGATCGAGAACGACGGTTATGCGCCGATCGAAAAGGTCGCGCCGGGCGTGATCTGGCGCAAGTCGGTCGACCAGCCCGTACAGACGGGTCTCAAATCGATCGACGCGATGGTGCCGATCGGCCGCGGCCAGCGCGAGCTGATCATCGGCGACCGCCAGATCGGTAAGTCCGCGATCGCCATCGACACGATCATCAACCAGGTCGGCACGGGCATCAAATGCATCTACGTGGCGGTCGGCCAGAAGCAGTCGACCGTGGCCAACGTCGTCGCCAAGCTCGAGGAGCACGGCGCGATGGAGCACACCATCGTGGTCAACGCTTCGGCCTCGGAATCCGCCGCGATGCAGTACATCGCACCGTATTCCGGTTGCACCATGGGCGAGTATTTCCGCGATCGCGGTGAAGACGCCCTGATCATTTACGACGATCTGACCAAGCAGGCCTGGGCCTACCGCCAGGTGTCGCTGCTGCTGCGCCGTCCGCCGGGCCGCGAGGCGTACCCGGGCGACGTGTTCTACCTGCACTCACGCCTGCTGGAGCGCGCCGCGCGCGTCAACGAGGACTACGTCGAAAAGTTCACCGACGGCGAGGTCAAGGGCAAGACGGGGTCGCTGACGGCGCTGCCGATCATCGAAACGCAGGCCGGCGACGTGTCCGCCTTCGTGCCGACCAACGTGATCTCGATCACGGACGGCCAGATCTTTCTCGAAACCGACATGTTCAATGCCGGTATCCGCCCCGCGATGCACGCCGGCCTGTCGGTGTCGCGCGTCGGCGGCGCCGCGCAGACCAAGGTCATCAAGAAGCTGGGCGGCGGTATCCGCCTGGCCCTGTCGCAGTACCGCGAACTGGCGGCGTTCGCGCAGTTCGCCTCCGATCTCGACGAAGCGACCCGCAAGCAGCTCGACCGCGGCCAGCGCGTCACCGAGCTGATGAAGCAGAAGCAGTACAGTCCGATGTCGGTCGGTGAGATGGCGGTATCGCTGTTCGCGGCGGATCGCGGGTACCTCGACGACGTCGAACTGGCGAAGATCGGGTCCTTCGAATCGGCGCTGATCGCGCACGTCAAGTCGGCCAAGCCCGACCTGATCGCGGCGCTGGACGACGGCGACTGGAACGAGGACCTGGAAGGCCAGCTGAAGGCCGCGGTCGAGGACTTCAAGGCGACCGGATCCTGGTAGGACCGGGGTCGGACAGGCGTTCCAGCTAACGAGACGGGAGCAAGCCGAACATGGCAAGCGGAAGAGAGATTACCACCAAGATCCGGAGCATCGAGAACACCCGCAAGGTGACCTCGGCCCTGGAGATGGTCTCGGCCAGCAAGATTCGCAAATCGCAGGACCTGATGGCCGAAACGCGGCCCTACGCGGAGATGATCCGCCGCGTCATGGGGCACCTGAGCAAGGCCAATCCCGAATACCGGCATCCGTTCACGGTGCGGCGCGAGAACATCCGGAAGGTCGGTTACATCGTCATTTCGACCGACCGCGGCCTGTGCGGCGGCCTGAACATCAACCTGTTCAAGCGCGTGCTGGGCAGCATCCAGGAATGGCAGGCGCAGGGCGCCGAGGCCAGCCTGGTGACCCTGGGCAAGAAGGCCTCCGCGTTCTTCCGGAACATCCGGGTGGAGATTGCCGCGCACGCCAGCGACCTCGGTGAGAAACCGCAGATCGAGGACCTGATCGGCTCGATCAAGATCATGCTGGACGCCTATCGCGAGGAAGAGATCGACCTCGTCTACGTGGTTTACAACCGGTTCGTCAACACGATGTCGCAGACGCCCATGCTGGAGCAACTTCTGCCCCTGCCGGAGAGCGACGACGCGGAAATCCGGGACATCTGGGATTACATCTACGAGCCCGATGCGGTGTCCCTGCTCGATACGGTGCTGACGCGCTACATCGAGGCCGACGTGTACCACGCGGTACTGGAAAACCTCGCCTCGGAGCACGCGGCGCGAATGATCGCAATGAAGAACGCCACCGAGAACGCGGGCACGCTGATCGACGATCTGACGCTGGTCTTCAACAAGGCGCGCCAGGCGGCGATCACGCAGGAAATTTCGGACCTGACGGTCGACGGGACCGACATCATGCTGGAAGTGCAGCAGCAGTTGGGTGACGGCGTCGTCCGCACGATCGCCCTGGGCTCGACCGACGGACTGAAACGCGGTATTCCCGTGACCAACACGGGCGCGGCCATCTCCGTTCCGGTCGGCGAAAAAACGCTGGGCCGGGTCATGGACGTCATGGGCCGCCCGATCGACGAGGCCGGCCCGATCGGCGAAGACGTGCGCATGCCGATCCACCGCAAGGCGCCGTCCTACGAGGACCAGGCGGGCGGCAACGAACTGCTCGAAACGGGCATCAAGGTGATCGACCTGATCATGCCGATCGCCAAGGGCGGCAAGGTCGGCCTGTTCGGCGGCGCGGGCGTCGGCAAGACGGTCACGCTGATGGAGCTGATCCGCAACATCGCGATCGAGCACAGCGGCTACTCGGTGTTCGCCGGTGTCGGAGAGCGCACCCGCGAGGGCAACGACTTCTATCACGAGATGAAGGAAGCCGACGTGCTCAACAAGGTGGCGCTGGTCTACGGCCAGATGAACGAGCCGCCGGGCAATCGCCTGCGCGTCGCGCTGACCGGCCTGACCATCGCCGAGGCCTTCCGCGACGAGGGCCGCGACGTGCTGATGTTCATCGACAACATCTACCGGTACACGCTGGCGGGAACCGAGGTCTCCGCGCTGCTCGGCCGCATGCCGTCGGCGGTGGGTTACCAGCCGACCCTCGCGCTCGAAATGGGCATGCTCCAGGAGCGCATCACGTCCACCAAGACCGGCTCCATCACGTCCTTCCAGGCCGTCTACGTGCCTGCGGACGACCTGACGGACCCGTCGCCGGCGACCACCTTCGCCCACCTGGACGCGACCCTGGTTCTGAGCCGCTCGATTGCCGAGCAGGGCATCTACCCGGCCGTCGACCCGCTGGACTCCACCTCGCGCCTGCTGGATCCGAACATCATCGGGCAGGACCATTACGAGGTCGCGCGCGGCGTGCAGTCGGTGCTGCAGCGCTACAAGGAACTGAAAGACATCATCGCCATCCTCGGCATGGACGAGTTGTCCGAGGAAGACAAGGCCGTGGTGGCCCGCGCGCGCAAGGTCGCACGCTTCCTGTCGCAGCCGTTCTTCGTGGCCGAGACCTTCACCGGCGCCCCGGGCAAGTACGTCTCGCTGAAGGACACGATCCGCGGCTTCAAGGGCATTATCGAAGGTGAGTACGATCACCTGCCCGAGCAGGCCTTCTACATGGTCGGCTCCATCGAGGAAGCGGTCGAGCAGGGCAAGGAGATGGCGGCCAAGGCGGCCTGACGGCGCCCGGGCCCCCGCATCAACACGACGGAGGAACAAGGGACGGAGCGAACAATGCAAGCGTTCAAACCGACCCCGTTCATGCCATGAAGCACACGATTCACTGTGACATCGTATCCGCGCAGGAGGAGATCTTCTCCGGCGAGGCGTCGATGATTTTCGCCACCGGAACGGTCGGTGAGTTGGGCATCAGCCCGCGCCATGCGCCGCTGATCACGCAGCTCAAACCGGGTCCGGTGCGGGTCCAGCAACCGAACGGCGAGGAAGCGTTCTTCTTCGTCGGCGGCGGCATCCTCGAAGTCATGCCCCACATCGTCACCGTGCTGGCCGATACCGCGGTGCGCGCCGACGACCTCGACGAGGCGGCGGCCGTCCGCGCGAAAGAAGAGGCCGAGCGCGCCCTGGCGGACCAGACGGGTGACATCGAGGTGGCCGAAGCCCAGGCCCGCTTGCTGGAGGCGGCGGCCCAGTTGCGCGCCCTGCAACAGTTGCGCAAGAAGCCGGGGCGCTGATCGGCCGCGACCGGGACCCATCCCCGACCGACGCCGGTCATGGCAACATGGCCGGCGTTTTTGTTTTACCATAGCGCGCTGACCTCGACGATAGCGAGGAGCCTTCACGATGAGATGCGACGTCGTTTCCGTACACGGCAAAATTCACTCGGGCGAGATTTCGATGCTGATTGCGTCGGGTGCCGCGGGCGAACTCGGCATCACGCCGCGTCACGCGCCGCTGATGACCACGTTGCGGCCGGGCGCGATCCGGCTCGTCGATCGTGAGGGCGAGGA
>JARROJ010000118.1:0-3845 GCA_037384065.1 Lysobacterales bacterium | reverse complement strand
ACAAGCGGAAACAGGCCGGAGGCATTGGCCCCCAGCCCATTTCCGTTCAGCCTCGGAAACCGAGGAAGAAGATTTACTTGACCTCGACAGTCGCGCCAGCGTCTTCGAGTTTCTTCTTGGTTTCTTCGGCTTCGTCTTTCGCCACGCCTTCCTTGATCGGGGAAGGTGCGCCTTCGACCAGGTCCTTCGCTTCCTTCAGGCCCAGGCCGGTGATCTCGCGGACTGCCTTGATCACGGGCACTTTCTGGGAACCAAAGGACGCGAGCACCACGTCGAACTCGGTCTTCTCTTCGGCTGCAGCGGCATCGTCACCGGCAGCCGGCCCGGCGGCCACTGCAACCGGGGCAGCAGCGGAAACACCGAACTTCTCTTCCATGGCGCTGATGAGGTCAACCACATCCATCACGCTCATGTTCGCAATTGTTTCAAGGATATCGTCTTTTGAAACGGCCATTGTCGTCTCCGTAAATAGTCAGATTTGAGGGGTCGGTAAACCCGTCGTTTGGTAAAAAAATCAAGCAGCCTGTTTGGCATCGCGCACGGCCGCAACCGTCCGCACCAGCTTGGCGTGCGGTTCGGCGAGGGTGCGTACGAACTTCTCGACCGGTGCCTTCATTACGCCCATAAGGATCGCGATCGCCTGCTCGTAGGTCGGCAACTTGGACAGACGCTCCAGCTCGGATGCGTCGTACACTTCACCGCCCACGGCAACCAGTCTCGCGATCAGCTTGTCATGGTCCTTTGCATAGTCCTTGACCAGACGCGCTGCCGCACCGGGATCTTCCATGCTGAACGCCAACAGGAGCGGTCCCGTCAGCGATTCCTGCATGCACTCGTACTCGGTACCCTCGACGGCCCGACGCACCAGCGTATTCTTGGCGACCTTGAGGTAGACGCCGGTTTCGCGCGCCTTGGCGCGAAGCTCGGTCATTTCCTCGACGGTCAGGCCCCGATACTCTGCTGCGACAGCGGCGAGCGCCTTGCCGGCGGCATCCGCCACCTCGGCCACTACTGCTTTCTTTTGCTCAAGATTGAGCGCCATCGGTTACCTCCTGTCGTCTCGTGTCCGGTCACCCGGACCTTCGACCCGTTACCAGTGGTGACCCCATCAAATTCGTTCGGGGCTGCCACCATCTGCGCAGGCTGCGCCGGTTACCCGGTTCGCGCTTAAGCAATCCGCCGCCACCTTCCGGTATCGGGCGAACCGCACCTGCGGTCTTCGACGGTCCATTCCTGCCGATCACTCGGCCGGAGCAGCCCGTCCATTCGCCATCCCGAATTCACTCGGGACGGAAAAATCCGGTTTGTCTTCGCGTTCGGCGCGCAGCGACGAACGCGGAGAATTAGACAGCGTCTCGAAGGGGCCGGTTTTCATCGCATCGCGATGAAAGAAGCCCCCGCAGAGACTCCGCTCTACAACTCGATCGTCGACCGGTCCACCACGATGCCCGGACCCATCGTCGTCGACACCGCAACCTTCTGCAGGAAGGTGCCCTTCGACGCGGCCGGTTTCAGCTTCACCAGATCGCCGATCAGCGCCTTGAGGTTGCCCTTCAGCGCATCGACCTCGAAGTCGACCTTTCCGATCGTGCTGTGCACGATGCCGGCCTTGTCGGTCCGGTACCGGACCTGGCCGGCCTTGGCGTTCTTGACCGCCGTTTCCACGTCAGTGGTCACGGTGCCGACCTTCGGGTTCGGCATCAGCCCGCGGGGGCCGAGCACCTGGCCGAGCTTGCCGACCACGCGCATCGCGTCCGGGGTGGCGATCACCACGTCCCAGGCGAGATCGCCTTCCTTGATGCGATCGTGAAGGTCGTCCATGCCGACCACGTCGGCGCCCGCGGCGAGCGCCTTTTCGGCATTCTCGCTCTGCGCGAAGACCGCGACGCGCACGGTCTTGCCGGTGCCGTTGGGCAGCACGGTGGAACCGCGAACGTTCTGATCCGACTTGCGCGGGTCGATGCCCAGCCGAATAGCGACGTCGACGGATTCACGGAACTTGACCTTGCTGGAGCTCTTCAGGAATTCCAGTGCCTCGTCGATGCTGTAGGCCTTGCCGGGCTCGAGCTGCTCCCGGATCGCCTTCATTCGTTTGCCGTTGAGCGCCATTACTCCACCCCCTCGACATTCAGTCCCATGCTGCGCGCGGAACCGGCGATGGTCCGGACTGCAGCGTCCATATCGGCCGCCGTCAGGTCGGGCTCTTTGGTACGCGCGATTTCCTCGAGCTGATCGCGGGTCACGGTGCCCACCTTCTTGGTGTTCGGCTCACCGCTGCCCTTGGCGATCCCTGCCGCCTTGCGCAGCAGTACGGCCGCCGGCGGCGTCTTGGTGATGAACGTGAAACTGCGATCCGAGTAGACCGTGATGACCACGGGAATCGGCATGCCGTTTTCCATGTTCTGCGTCTGGGCGTTGAATGCCTTGCAGAACTCCATGATGTTGACGCCATGCTGACCCAGCGCCGGGCCCACTGGCGGGCTCGGATTGGCCTGGCCAGCAGGCACCTGCAGCTTGATATAGGCTGCTACTTTCTTGGCCATGTTTTACCTCCCGGGTACTAACGCCCGCCGACCAGCGGCCAGGCTCCCCGTCTGTTGTTTGCCGTCAGGACTTCTCGACCTGATGGAATTCAAGCTCCACCGGAGTGGAACGCCCGAAAATCAGAACCGCCACTTTCAGGCGACTCTTGTCGTAGTCGACTTCCTCGACCACGCCATTGAAATCATTGAACGGCCCGTCGATAACGCGAACCATTTCGCCCGGCTCGAACAGGACCTTCGGCCGGGGCTTCTCCGCGCCTTCCTGCACGCGGTTCAGAATATCGTCGGCTTCCTTCTTGGAGATCGGCGCCGGCCGGTCGGCCGTGCCGCCGATGAAGCCCATGACCTTGGGCACGTCCTTCACGAGGTGCCAGGTCTCGTCCGTCATTTCCATTTCCACCAGCACGTAGCCGGGGTAGAACTTCCGCTCCGAGCGGCGTTTCTGGCCACCCTTCATCTCGACCACTTCCTCGGTCGGGACCAGTACCTGGCCGAACAGGTCCTCCATCTCGGCGCGCTTGATGCGGTCCTCGAGGGACCGCTTGACCTGCTTCTCGAAGCCGGAGTAGGCATGCACCACGTACCACCGCTTGGCCATGCCTCAGCCTCCGACCAGGGCGCGTACCGCCGCGCCGAGAAGCCAGTCGACACCGGCCAGGAACAACGCGATCAGGATGGTCACGATAATGACCATCAGCGCAGTCTGCAGCGTCTCCTGGTGCGTCGGCCAGACGACCTTGCGGCGCTCGATATCCGATTCCTTGAGAAAACGGAAAAACGCAGCGCCCATATCGGACTGGGCGGCCACGAACGACGCGATGATCGCGACCACGATCAGGCCCACGACGCGCACCGGCGTGATCACCGCGTCCTGGAACCAGTAATAGGCCCCGACGCCCGCGATCAACATCAAAACCGCCAACGCCAGTAACAGCGTGTTGACGGCTTGCGGTTTGCCTGATTCTGCTTTCGTCGCTTTCATATCCCGATCTGTGGTTCCCGTCCGGTTCGTTCAGTGGCAGGCCAGGAGGGACTCGAACCCCCAACCTGCGGTTTTGGAGACCGCTGCTCTGCCAGTTGAGCTACTGGCCTGCTGAACGAACCCGCGGATCGCTCCGCTGTACCACCAGCCAGTGACCGCCCGGTCACCGGCGCAGTGTCATTTCCAGTCTTTCTGGACCTTACTCGAAGATCTTGGCGACCACGCCGGCGCCGACCGTGCGGCCACCCTCGCGAATCGCAAAACGCAGACCTTCTTCCATCGCGATCGGCGCAATCAGCGACACCTTCATCTGCACGTTG
>JARROJ010000117.1:0-7986 GCA_037384065.1 Lysobacterales bacterium | reverse complement strand
CGAGGGTGCGGGCGAGCACGTGCGACGTCTTCAGCCACTGGAACAGGAGCGGGCCGGCGAACAGGGTGATCAGCGACAGCAGCAGCACGGGAACGGAGTATCCTGGCAAGGGGCCGAGGCGCGCATACTAGCATACGAATTGCTAGAATAGCGGCGGCTTGCACGACCTTCGAGGCTTCCCAACGCGTGGACACCGCCACCATCGAATCCATGATCGGCCGGGCGACCGATAGCGATCAGGCCGCCGGCGATCTGACCGAACTGCTGGCGGCCGTCGCCGAGCGCCGCGGTCTCGAACCCGGGCCCGCGCAGCTGGCGCGTGGCGCGGGTTTCGTGCTGGCATATATCGAGCTCGTACCCTACATGATGAAAGTCGCGTTCACGGCGGCGCACAACGTGGGCCTGGAGCGCGACATGCAGCGCATCCTCGACATGGCGCATTCCTACTGGATCGAGGACGACGACGTGATTCCGGACGAACTCGGCGTGATCGGCGTGCTGGACGACGCCTACTGCTCGCTGACCTCGCTGCAGATGGCCTCAGACCAGTATCGGCTGCTGACCGGCAATCACCTTTTTCCGGACGACCTGACGGCGGCCAACGAGGCGATGCGCCGGATCATCGGCGATCCGTACGCGACCGAACTCGACCGCATCGTCGCGCGCACGCTGAACGAAACCGGCCTGGTGGAATCGGTCAGAAACCTCGCCGAAGACGAGAAACGGATCAACCTCGGCAGTGAAAGCACGATCTGGAACCACGGTCCGGTGAGCCGGGTCGAGGTCGCTGCGCTCGAGGGCCTGGGCATCATCGGCGAATAAATCCGGTCGCCCGGCGGCGGCCGGAACCTGGCCCATGAAACAGCCTGGCGCCCGGTCGCGCCGACACGGCCGAACGGTTTTCGGTCAGAGCTCGGCGAAGGCCCGTCGGGTCAGGTCATCGCAGCCGTCATCCCCCACCAGCACGTTGTCCTCGATCCGGATGCCGCCGTACGGCCGCAGCGCGTCGACGCGGTCCCAGTCGATCATCGATGCATCCGGTCCGGCGCGCCATTTCTCGAGCAGCGTGTCGATGAAATAGAGGCCGGGCTCCACGGTCAACACGTTGCCGGGTTCGAGCACGCGCGTCAGGCGCAGCGCCGGGTGGCCTTCGGGGCGCGGTATCGGGGCGCCGTCGTTATCGATCAGGCCGGCCACGTCATGCACCTGCAGACCGAGGAAATGCCCCAGCCCATGCGGGTAGAAGACGCGGCTCAAGCCGGTCTCCAGGGCCCGTTCCGGGGTTACCCGGATGACGCCCGCATCGTGCAACACGCCGGCGATCGCGAGGTGGGAATCGAGGAACAGGTCGCGGTAGTCCACGCCGGCCCGAACGCCAGCGACGAGTTCACGCTGCACCACCTCCATCGCCTGGATCAGATCGGCAAATTCGCCGTCCTCGCGGGCGTAGGTCCGGGTGATGTCGGAGGCGTAAAAGTGGACGGCCGCCCCCGCATCGATCAGGAACGACCGGCTTTGCGCCGGCGGTTCGGTGTCGCGCTGCTGGTAGTGCAGCACGGCGCCATGCTCGTTCAGCGCGACGATGTTGTTGTAGGGCAACTGCGGATCGGTATGCCGACAGGCCTCCAGGTACCGCAGGTGAATCGCGTACTCGGAAGCGCCCTCGCGAAAGGCCGCCTCCGCCGCGACATGGGCGCGGGCCGCCAACCGGGCCGCCGCCTGCATGCAGGCGACTTCGTAGGGCGTCTTGCGCGTCCGCTCGACGTGGATCCGATCGACCAGGCGTTGCGGATTGATCGCATCCGGCCCGAACACCCCCGCCAGCGCCGGCGCGTCCCCGATCGCCGCCACGCCGCCGTCCGCGGCGCCCGGTAACTGACCGCGCACGGCTTCGATCCACGCATCCGGCTGCCGCATCACCTCGATCTCGAAGTGATCCGCCCACCACGGCTCCGGGTCGGAAGGCGGCAGGTACCAGTAATCGTCCGGCTGGTAGTAAAACAGCCGCGGTGTGCGGTTCGGACGGATCAGAAGGACGCTGTCGGCGTGGTGCGTGAGCGGCAACCACCACAGGAAGTGGGGGTTGGGCCGAAAGGCGTACTCGTAGTCGTCCAGAAAGCCGAACATCGGCGTGCCGGAATGGACCACGGCGGCCTCCAGCCCGGCGGCGTCCAGCGCCGCTTCCCAGCGGCGGCGGACTTCATTGACGTGCTCGCCGTAGAGATCCTGGTATTGGGCGTTCATATGGAATTTCCTGTCGGGAAAAGGGCCGAAACCATCCAGCCCGGAGCCCGAAATTGATAGACTAATAGGCTTTGGTGAACTTTAGTCCCAGATCGGGAGCAAGGCAAATTGACCATCCGACTCTACAACACGCTGGCCCGTGAAAAACAGGACTTCGTTCCGCAGGACCCGGACCGGGTCACGATGTATGTCTGCGGGCCGACGGTCTACAACTTCGCGCACATCGGCAACGCGCGCCCGGCGGTCATTTTCGACCTGCTGTACCGCGTGCTGGAACTGCACTACCCCCGGGTGGTGTACGCGCGGAACATCACCGACGTCGACGACAAGATCAACGAAGCGGCCGCGGCGCAGGGCGTGCCGATCTCCGAGATCTCCGGCCGTTACGCGGACGCCTACCACGCCGACATGGCCGCGATCGGCGCGGCCCTGCCGACGATCGAGCCGCGCGCGACCGAGCACATCGAACAGATGATCGAGATGATCCGGCGCCTGATCGACGAGGGCCACGCTTACGAGGCCGAGGGTCACGTGCTGTTCGATATCGGCTCGTACGAGAAGTACGGCGCCCTGTCGCGCCGCGACGCGCGGGAAATGGTCGCCGGCTCACGGGTCGAAGTCGCGCCCTTCAAGCGCAACCCGGGCGACTTCGTGCTGTGGAAACCCTCCGTCGATCCGCAACCGGGCTGGGACAGCCCGTGGGGCTGGGGCCGGCCCGGCTGGCACCTTGAGTGCTCGGTCATGGCCGAGACCCACCTCGGCGAGACGATCGACATCCACGGCGGCGGGCAGGACCTGATTTTTCCGCACCACGAGAACGAGATCGCGCAGAGCGTCTGCTCACACGGCGGACGCGCGTTCGCACGCTACTGGCTGCACAACGGGTTCGTCACCGTCGACAAACGGAAGATGTCGAAGTCGCTCGGTAACACGCTGGTGGTGCATGAACTGCTCAAGACGCATCCCGGCGAGACCCTGCGCTACCTGCTGCTGAGCGCGCACTATCGGCAACCGCTGGACTGGTCGGAATCGGAGCTGACCCGCGCCCAGCGCACGCTGGACCGGCTGTACGGCGTGCTGCGCACCGCCAGCGACCGCTTCGGGCCGTTCGAAGCGGCGGAACGACCGGGCGAGGCGTTCCTCGACGCGCTGCGCGACGACCTCAACACGCCGGTCGCGCTGGCCGAATTCAACCGCGTCGCGCGGCAACTCGCCAACGCGGAAAACGCGGACGACGCCCGCGCCGCGGCCGCCGAACTGCTGGCCGACGCGGCGCTGATCGGACTGCTGCAGGCGTCGCCGGACGACTGGTTCGGCGCCGGCGCCGACGACGACGAGACGGCGCGCATCGAAACGCTGATCGAAAAGCGCAACCGGGCCCGCAGCGAGCGCGACTTCGCGACCGCCGACGCCATCCGCGACGAACTGACGGCGCTGGGCATCGTGCTGGAGGACGCCGACGGCGTGACACGCTGGCGGCGCAAGGAGTGACAGGATCCATGAACGAACACGCACCGCATGACCCGATCGCCGTACAGGACGAAATCGTCGACGAGTTCAGCCTGTTTCCCGAATGGCTGGACCGCTACCAGTACCTGATCGACCTCGGCCGCAAACTGCCGCCGCTGGCGGACGACGAAAAGACCGACGACAAGCTCCTGGCCGGTTGCCAGTCGCAGGTCTGGCTGCACCTGGAAGGCGACGCCGAGCGCGTCACGATCCGCGCGAACAGCGATGCCGCGATCGTGTCGGGGCTGATCGCGCTGATCACCCGCGTCTATTCCGGCTGTTCGGCCCGGCAGATCCTGGAAACCGAACCACGGTTCATCGAGGCCATCGGACTGGCCAGCCACCTCTCGCCGACCCGGGCCAACGGCCTGCACGCGATGCTGACGGCGATCAACGAGTACGCGGCGAGGCAGGCCTCGCAGGCCTGACCGGAACGCACCGCGATCGGACCTGACGGTCCGCCTGCACCCGCGGCGTTTTTTGTGGGAGCGGCTTCAGCCGCGAGAAGCGCCTGGGCGTTTTCGGACCGGGTCTGTCGAGCCTTCTGGCCCTCTTGCGGGCGCTGTTTCTGTAAATGGGGCTTCGACCGGAACAGAAATTTTCCCATTACAGGACAGGTCTCAGCGATCGAGCACGATCAGCTCGACGCGCCGGTTCTCTGCACGTCCTTCCTTCGTGTCGTTGCTGGCCACCGGCATGGATTCACCATAACCCTTGGCGGTCAGTCGGCTGGCCCGAATGCCCTTTTCGACCAGGTAGTCGCGGACCGAATTGGCACGGCGCTCGGACAAACCCTGGTTGTAGGCTTCGGGGCCGGTGCTGTCGGTGTGCCCGGCGACCTCGACGACGACGCGCTCATGCTGGCTCAGCAATGCCGCGGCCTCGTTCAGAACGACCTTGGCTTCCGGTTTCAGCGTGGCCTTGTCGAAATCGAAATACACGCCCGGCAGTTCGATGACGGCCTCGACTTCGCAACCGTCCAGATCGACGACGGCGCCCGCGCGCGTGTTCGGGCACTTGTCGTGCTCGTTCAGCACACCATCGCCATCCAGGTCCGGATTCGGCGGCGGAGGCGGCGGCGGGGGCGGCTCGGCCGGGGGTGGCGGCGGTGGCGCCTTGCCGCCGAAGTCATAGCTCAGGCCGATACTGAGGATGTTATCGGTATAAGAGGCGTTATACGGAACGCTTGCGCCATCGACATCGCGGCGGAAGATGTACTGCGCGCGACCGCTCCAGTGCTCGGCGAAGCGAACCGCGACGCCGGCGCCGGCGCTCAGGCTCAGACCGGTGCCCTCGTCGCCGATACGGCGATGCGTCAGCGCGCCGACACCGCCGGCGAGAAACGGCCGGAAATTGCCGTTAAGGAAGTGGTAACGCCCCATCAGGCCGACGTTGGCCAGTTTCCAGTCGCTGAACGTTGCGCCCGGATACAGATCGTCGACGCCCTGAAAATCGCCCGTAAATTCATCGTACTCGAGATCCAGGCTGAAGTGCTCGCCGAAGAATCGGCCAAACCCAACGCCCCACCAGACGTCGCCGTCGCGGGTATTGCGGTCGGAATCGGTGTAGTAGGCGCCGACCTGTCCGGTCACGTGCCAGGGCTGGAAGACCATGTCGTCTGCCGACAGGGTCGCTGATGCGGACATCAGCCCCATTGCGGCCAGGGCCAAAACGAGCTTGGGATACTTCATGTAACGCTCCTCCTAGTAAGCATCACAGGGATTTCTGCCAGTGCGGCGGCAGGGCTTGTTATTTTGTCAATGATACGAGATTCACATGACAATGTTAAGAAAGTATTAATCCCGTCCAACAAAAAACCCCGCCACCCGGTACGGGATTCTGCAGGGTTTTTCGGGATGGGGCCGCCACCCGGCCGGGTGGCGTCTGCTCAGCGGTTTTCGCCGAGTTGCCTCTGGCGCAATTCCCAGCGTTCCTGCGCATCCAGGCAAAGGGTCGCGATCGGCCGGGCTTCGAGCCGCGCCAGCCCGATCTCCTCGCCCGTCTCCTCGCAATAGCCGTATTCACCGTCCTCGATCCGGTTCAGCGCCTTGTCGATCTTGCGAATGAGCTTGCGATAGCGATCCCGCGTACGCAGTTCCAGGCTGTTCTCGGTTTCACGCGTTGCGCGCTCGGCTTCGTCGCCGACATCGCGGACTTCATGCTGCAGGTGACTGATCGTCTCGCGGGACTCCTCGATCAACTCCTCGCGCCAGTTCAACAGTTTCTGGCGAAAGTACTCGAGCTGTTTGGGCCCCATGTACTTCTCGCTTTTCTTTGGCTTGTACCCCTTGGGCAATACCACGCGGTCAGATGTCATCGTGTTAAGCTACTCCTTGTAACGCCCAGTTTTCGGCGAGATTTTAACTTGCTGTTTTTATTGGGATAATTTTCAGGCAAGCGTTCCGTCCGAAAACGAAATTGCAGTGTTATAGCCGAACTTGAGGCTCACGGCAAGTTTTCGGCCGGGAAAACGGATCGAATTGCGTCGAACGGAACATGTCCAGGCTGTTGCAACTCCTGATTCGCGGCTACCAGCGATTGATCAGCCCGTTCCTGGGCAGTCATTGCCGCTTCACGCCGACCTGTTCACAATACGCGATCGAAGCGATCGAGCGCTACGGCGCGCTGAAAGGCGGCTGGCTGGCCATCAAACGCATCGGACGCTGTCATCCGCTGTGCGACGGCGGCTACGACCCGGTTCCCTGATTATGATCCCGACGAGCATCCGGCAACGAACGAGCGAAACCCATGAGCGATAAAACCCTGATCCGCAACGCGCGTCTCGTCAACGAGGACCGCATCACCGAAAGCGACCTGCTGATCCGCGACGGACGCATCGACCGGATCGCGCCCGACATCGCGGCCGCGGACGGCGTCGAGATCATCGATGCCGGCGGGCGCTACCTGCTTCCGGGCATGATCGACGACCAGGTGCATTTCCGCGAACCGGGACTCACGCACAAGGGCGGCATCCGCTCCGAATCACGCGCTGCCGCGGCGGGCGGCATCACCAGTTTCATGGAAATGCCCAATACCCTGCCCCCGACGGTAACCCTGGACGCGCTCGAGGATAAATATGCGGTCGCGGCCGAGAAATCCCTGGTCAACTACGCCTTCTACCTCGGCGCGACGAACGACAACCTGGAGGTCATCCGCAGCCTGCGGCCCGGCCAGGCGGCGGGCATCAAGATTTTCATGGGCGCCTCGACCGGCAACATGCTGGTCGACAACGAGGACACGCTCGCGGGCATTTTCCGCGACGCTCCGGCACTGATCGCAACGCACTGCGAGTCGACCCCGCTGATCGAAGCCAACCTCGAGGCCGCGCTCGAGCGGTACGGGCCGAATATCCCGATCACCGAGCACCCGAACATTCGCAGCGCCGAAGCCTGCTACGTTTCCACCGTGCTGGCGCAGGAGCTCGCCCGGCGCTATTCCGCGCCCCTGCATGTGCTGCACCTGAGCACGGGCCGCGAAATGGAATTGTTCGAACCGGGACCAATGAACGACAAGCTCATCACCGCCGAGGTCTGCGTGCATTTCCTGCACTTCGACAGCAGCCACTACCCGACCCACGGCAACCGCATCAAGTGCAACCCGGCGATCAAGACCCCGGCCGACCGCGCGGCGCTGCTGCAGGCCCTCGAGGAGGGCCGGCTCGACATCATCGCGACCGATCACGCGCCGCACACCGCCGAAGAGAAGGCCGCCACGGATTACCTGAAGGCGCCCGCCGGCTTGCCGCTGGTCCAGGACGCCCTGCTCTCGGTGCTCGAACTGCACCACGACGGCGATCTCAGCCTCGAACGAATCGTACGTCTGACCGCGCACAACGTCGCCGACCGGTTCCGTGTCATCGACCGGGGCTACCTGCGTGAAGGCTACTGGGCGGACCTGGTTCTCGTCGACACCGCCACCCCCACCCCGGTAACCGCGGACCGCGTCCTCTCGCAGTGCGGCTGGACCCCCTTCGAAGGCGAGACCTTCCGCTCCGCCATCGCCCGCACGATCGTCAACGGACGAACGGTCTTCGACGGCCAGGCCATCGTCGAGGCCGACGCCGCGATGCGATTGGAAATCGGGGCGCAACGCTAGACCCGACGCGCCCTCTCCCAGCGGGCCGGGCACCGATAACGTCGCCCCGGGCGGTCCGCACAAGTACGTTCACGATAGCATCCGGACGCCTGTCGCGGCTGAAGCCGCTCCCACAGAGAAAAAAGCCCCCAAGAAAAC
>JARROJ010000116.1:0-5609 GCA_037384065.1 Lysobacterales bacterium | reverse complement strand
TACCAGCGGTAGCCGATGAAGACGCCCTCGGGGTAGTGGGTGACATCGGGACCGTAGTCGTCCAGCGCGATCGGCGCCGAGTCCGCGAGCCGGACCGGAAAGGTCATCGGCAGCTTGCCGCTCGGGTTGACGTCGCCGAACAACACCTCGGCGTAGGCGCGGCCCCCTTCCTGGCCGCCGTACCAGCCCCAGACCACCGCCCGGGCCCGGTCGATCCACGGCATCTCGGCCGGCGAACCGCCCAGCAGCAGGATCACGGTGTTCGGGTTGGCCTCGAGCAGTTTCGCGATCACTTCATCCTGACCGCCCGGCAGTTTCAGATTGCGCCGGTCGACCGCCTCGCGGTCGTCGTCGTGGCTGAGGCCGCCGACGAAGATCACGGTGTCGGCCGTGCGGGCCGCCGCCAGGTATTGCGCCTCCGGCGTGAACAGGTCGGACGGCGCGTCCCAGCCCAGCGTGAAGCCTCCGGCGCCGCTGTAATGGATCGCGAACTCGTAGGTCTTGCCGGCTTCCAGAGCCACCGCGTGGGTGCGCGTTTCGGCGTCTTCGGTGGTGAAATCGAACACGGTCACGCCGTCGATTTCCAGTTGAAACGCGCCGAGCGCGTTCGCCATGAGCTCGTGCGTGCCGCTTTCCAGAGGCGCGATCACGCCGCGGAACGTCACGTGTTCCGGCTGGTCTGGGTCCGCAACGCGGTAGGCGGAGTCCGAGATCACGGAGTGCGACAGCGGTTCCGTGCGTGCGGCGTCGGCGTAGTGATCGACCTCCCAGGTCGGGGTGCCGGTCCAGTGCCGCGAAGCGAGGTACTCGCCGGCGATCGGCGACAGGGTGCTGCCGCGCGCCCGCAGGGTGGTGATTTCGACCCCGTCGCCCAGGCGCTCTCGCGGTGCACGTTGGGGCCGATCATCAGCACCTTCTTCACCTGCGACGCGTCCAGCGGCAGCACGCCGTTGTCGTTCTTGAGCAGGGTGACGCCCTCGCGCGCGATGTCGAGCGCGGCGGCGCGGTGCTCGGGCGTGTTGCGCTGGCCCGACAGGCGGTAGCGATCCATCATGCCGATGCTGAGTTGCAGGCGCAGGATGCGGCGGACCTTGTCGTCGATGACGGACTCGGGCACGCGGCCCTCGCGCACCATGGCTTTGAGCGGATCGGCGAAGTGGAACTCGTTGTACGGAGGTAGACTTCGCGCAGGGTGCGTTCGTCCGGTCGCGAATCGACGCCGCGGCGGTTGAGTTCCTGCGTGTTGAGCGCGTAGTGCTTGATCGTCGCGGCGACGTCGTTCGACTGGATGCCGCGGACGGATTCCACCACCAGCCGGCTGGCCAGGTAGGGGTCCTCGCCCAGGTACTCGAAGTTGCGGCCGTTGATCGGCAGCCGGGCCAGGTTGACGCCCGGCCCGAGAATCAGGTCCTTGTTGCGGTGGCGCGCTTCCGCCCCCAGCACCGTGCCGTGCAGGCGCGCCATGTCGCGGTTCCAGCTGGCAGCGACCATCGTCGTCGGCGGCAGGTAGGTGGCGGCGTCGTTGTCCCAGCCGGCCGGATCCCAGTTATCGCGGTTGATCTCCATGCGCACGCCGTGCGGGCCGTCGGACATCCACAGCTCGTGGATGCCGAGCCGCTCGATCGCGTTGACGACGAACTTGCCGTCGGCGTGCAGCAGCGAGATCTTCTCGTCGAGGGTCAACTGGCCGAGCAGCGCGTCGACGTCACTCTCGACCCCCGCCAGGCGGCGATCGAGCACGGCCTCACGGCAGCTGTCCTGGTTCTCCATGGCGGTATTCCCGGTCGGGGCCCAAAACGTCAGCAACGCCGCGGCCCCGGCAAAAAGCAGACTCCTGAATGTCACGTACCCAACCTCGCCGATCTGGATGCCAACCGCAAGGATAATGGAATTCGCGTGCGCATGCCGCCCGGCACGACGGTGCGGGGCGGCATGCGGGCGCCCCCCGAAGGGGTCGGTTTCCGGTCAGTCCAGCAGGTACCGCGCCAGCCAGGCGTGGACTTCCTGCCAGTAGTAGCGTG
This sequence comes from Lysobacterales bacterium, assembly GCA_037384065.1. Classification (GTDB taxonomy): domain Bacteria; phylum Pseudomonadota; class Gammaproteobacteria; order Xanthomonadales; family SZUA-36; genus JABDPF01. Next base: position 3,588 of record JARROJ010000116.1, on the reverse strand, counting down.
CCTCCTCGCCCTTCATGATCCAGTGGTTGGCGTCATGGAAGACCAGCAGGCGGCCCGGCACCTGTTGCCGCTGCACGTAGCTCCAGGCGGCGATGGTCTGGTTGATCGGCACGCGGTAGTCCTTCTCGCCGATGGTCAGCAGGATCGGCGTGGCGAACCGGTCCGCGTAGGTCGACGGGCTCTGCTCGCGCCACACCGGGCTGTCGCCCCACGGCGGCCCGCCGTTCATGATCTCGCGGTGATAGATGCCGTCACTGCTGCTGTACTGGCCTTCCAGGTCCACCAGGCCGGCGTGGCCGACCAGCGTTTTGAAGTGGGTGGTCGTGGCCTGCAACCAGTTCACCAGGTGGCCGCCGTAACTGGCGCCGGTGGCGGCCTGGCGTTCGCCGTCGATGAACGGATAGCGCTCGATCGCGGCCGCGGCCGCCTCCAGCAGGTCCTGGCCGGGGGTTTTCAGCGGATCGCCGCCGATGGCGCGGGAAAAGGCCTCGCCGTAGCCCACCGAGCCCGTGTAGTCCGTCATCAGCACCACGAAGCCCGGCGCGGCCTGCAGGGAAGCGCTCCAGCGCACGTGCTGGGAATCCATCGACGACGAAAACGGGCCGCCGTGAATCTGCAGCACCAGCGGGTACGTGCGCGATTCATCGAAGTCCGGCGGCAGCGCCAGCCAGCTGTGGATGCGGCGCCCGCTGCTGCTCTCGAACCAGAACTCGCGGAACGGCTGCAGGTCGACGCCGGCCAGGCGATCGGCGTTGAAGCGGCTCAGCGCCCGGTGCCCGCCGTCCGCATCGAGCCGCACGATTTCCGCCGGTACGGCCGAACTCTCCCAGCGCGCGAGGACCCGGCCGCCGGCCGCCTCGATGCCCGCGTACACGCCGCGGCTGTCCGGGTTCAGGGCCGTCACATCGCCGCCTTCGGCGGGCAGCGCATACACCCGGGAACGGCCGGCATCGGCAGCCGTCAGGTATACCGTATCGCCGTCGCTGCTGAGGTCGAAGCCGCTGACGGAGCGATCGAAGTCGGCCGTCAGCAGTCGCGGCTCGCCCAGCGGCTTGCCGGGCCGCCAGCGGAACAGCGCGATTCCGTCGTGGTTGTAGACCCGTTCGTTCTCCGGGCTGAAGCCGCAGTAAAGACGCTTGCCGTCGGCGGAAAACTGCGGCCCGGTGCAGCTCCATTCCGTGCCCTCGGTCAGCGCCGTGGGCTCGCCGCCCTCCGCGGCGACCGCGTACAGGTGAAACGGCACGCGGCTGTGTGCGGCCTCATCGAGGCGCGTCGTCGCGTTGAACACCAGGGCCTGTCCGTTCGGGGTCCAGGCGGCGTTCAGGGTGTCGCCGGACAGCGTGCGCGACCCCGAGTAGCCGGGCCGGGATACGAGTTCCGTCCCCGCGAGCAGGTCTGTTGCGCTTGCGCCCGGTTCGGCGGCCTGCACGAACAGGTGGGTCTGCAGATCGTCCCGCCAGTGGTCCCAGTGCCGGATGGGAAAGATCTCGTAGGCCGAGACGTTGTACTTGCGCTCGTCGCGGGCTTCCTTTTCCGCTGCGTTGGCGGCGTCGTCGAGCGCGCCGGGGTAGACGCGGCTCTCGAAGGCGATGCGTTCCCCGTCGGGGCTCCAGACCGGCTTTTTACCGCCGGTCGAAAGGTTCGTGATGCGCACGGCTTCACCCGGGCCGCCCATGTCGAGCACGAAGATCTGCGCCACGTCATCGTCACCGCGCTTGGCGGAGAACGCGATCGCGCCGCCGTCGGGCCGCCAGGCGACGTCGCTTTCACCCGATTTCGTGGCGGTCAGCCGGCGCGGCGGCTGGCTGTCGTCGGTCGTGATCAGCCACAGGTCGCTGACATCGCCGTCTTCCTCGTAAGAAGGCTCGGTGACGCTGACGACGGCGTGCCGCCCGTCCGGCGCGAGCACGGGCGTGCCGATCCGGGCCAGGGTCCAGATGTCCTCGTGGGTGATCGGTCGAAGAGCGTCCGCGAATGCCGGCGCCGTCGCGACGAGCGCGGTCAGGCAGGCGGCCAGGGCGTGGTGGATGCGCATGGTGGTTTCCTGTGGTCCGGTTGGTCGGTGCCCGGCCGTGTCGGCCGGGCTCGGATGCGAAACGAATCGCCTATCCTAGAAAATCGGCAGCGGGCGATCAATCGCGCTGAGGTGGGCGGACCGGCGTGGCCGTTCAGAGGCGGTCCACCATCGCCAGGAAACGGTCCTGCAGTTCGCGGGTCAGCGCCCCGGGCTTGCCGTCACCGATGGTCTGGCCGTCGATGCGCACGACGGGCGTGATCTCCACCGTGGTGCCCACGAGCATCACCTCGTCGGCGGCGAACAGGTCCGCGCGCGAGACCGGCGCCTCGTCGCAGGGCATGCCGAGCTCGGCCGCCAGGCCCAGCACCCGTTCGCGGGTGACGCCGGCCAGCAGGGCAGGCGACAGGGGCGGCGTGCGCAGGCGCCCGTTGGCGCCGATCATCACGTTGCTGTGGGTGCCTTCCTGCAGTTCCCCGTCGCGGATGAACAGGGCCTCCACCGCGCCGGCATCGCGCGCCCGCTGGTGGGCCAGCGTGTTGGGCAGCAGGGCGATGGTCTTGATATCGCAGTGCGCCCAGCGGTCGTCGTCATGCGTCATCGCGTTTGCGCCGTTCGCGATCTCGTCCTCGTGCCGCTGGAACCGCCGCGCAAAGCCGTAGGTGGTCAAAGAGGTGTCCGGCGGCGGAAAGCTGTGGCTGCGCGGCGCGACGCCGCGCGTGACCTGGAAATACGCGGTGGCGCTGGCTTCCCGCTCGAGTCCGTTGCGCCGCACGAGCTGCGTCATGACGTCTTCGAACTCCGGAAAGTCGCAGCGCGGAAACCGCAGGGCCCGGGCGCCCCGTTCGAGCCGTGCGCGATGCGCGTCCAAGGCGAGCGGCCGGCCGCGGTAGAACCGGACCACTTCGTAAATGCCGTCCGCCATCAGGAACCCCCGGTCATTCGGGCTGATGAAGGTGTTCTCCAGGTCGCCGAACGTGCCGTTCAAGCAGGTGATCATGGGTCAGACTCCGGTCGGGTCGCGGGCGTGAACCGCCTGGCGAAGTATACGTCCGCAGCCTGCGGGAGCGGAGTCCTCAGCGCGCCGGCCAGTCCTTCGGCACCATCACGGGGCGCTCGACCCAGCGCTCGAAGCGGGGGGCGATCTCGGGCATGTGCCGGGCCCACCAGGCCGGATCGCGACGAAACGACAAAGCGAGGTTTTCCGGCGCGGTGGGCAGGTCGGCCACGGTTTCCGCATCGAGCAACGCCATCGACGAGCGCCGCATCGGTCCGTAGGGGATATACCGCGCCTGGGCCGCAAGGGCCTGCGTCGAGGTCGCGAAGCGGACGAATTCGAGGGCGCGCTCGACGTTTTCGCCGTGACGCGGAATACTCCAGACGTCGATGAAACGCACGTGCCGGTCCCACAGGATCCGGAACGGCCGGCCGCGCTCCGTGGCGGCGTGAATGCGTCCGTTGTAGGCCGATGTCATGACGACCCGTCCGGTTTCAAGCAGGCGGACCGCCTCTTCACCCATGCTCCACCACTCGACGTAGGGTTTCAGGCGGGTCAGCACCTCGAACGCCCGATC
>JARROJ010000115.1:0-4475 GCA_037384065.1 Lysobacterales bacterium | reverse complement strand
ACCATGGCCCAGATGGCGATGCGCTGGCTGCTCGACCAGCCCGCGGTGAGCACCGTGATCACCGGCGCGTCGAGACCGTCGCAGGTCACCGAGAACGCGGCGGTGAGCGGCCTGCCGCCACTACCGCGGGAACTGCACGAGCGGCTGGCCGAGTACTACCGCGAATCCGTGCGGCCGCAGATTCGCGTGCCGGTCTGAGCCGTTCCGCCCAACGGAAATTTCAACCGGGCTGAACGACGATTCAACGCCGCATCGGCTACATTGAGTCGTACATGAACGGTGACTCGCGTCAAACCCGCCGGTTCGGGATTTTCCTGCTCGCGGCAGGCCTCCTGCACGGCGCTCTGCTGCTGATTCCGGCCGTGCGCCAATCGGTGATGCAGGCCGTGCCGGCGCCCGTCGTCGCCATCCGCCTGCAGAAGCAGGCGCCGAAGCCGCCCGTCGCCGAACCCGTCAGCGCTGTGGAACCGCCGCCCGACGCCGCCCCCGAACCACCGCCTCCGCCACGCCCGGAACCCGTGCGGGCGGTCCGGCAACCGGAGCCGCCACCGGTCAGCGAGGCGGAGGCGGAGCCGGAACCCCCCGTCATCACCGCGCACCGCATTCTTTCCGACCTTGCCGAGGCGCGCCGCCGCGACCCGCTGGCGGCGCCGGAGACGCCCACCGAGCCGCGCGCCCTGTTCCAGGCGCCGCTCGGTCCCGGTCTCGACGACGTGCTGAACGAACCGTCCCTGCAACTCCCGTTCCGCGACCGGCGCATCTACCTGGTCGACGCCTACGCGCCCGGCATCGGCGGCAGCGTCGACCGTTTTTTCGACCGCGTCACCGTCCCCTTCGGCTTTCAGACCAAGAACAACACCCGGATCCAGTGCGCCTGGGTTCTGATCGTCGCCGGCTGCGCGTGGGGCGACGCCTCCCTCTTCTACGCCGCCGACAAGGCGCGCAAGCGACCGCAGGACGAGGGCTGAAAACCGCCCGCTTCGACCCCCTCTTTCGAGGACATCAGGCTGGGTCCGGGTATCCACCCGCCTTGAGCGAAGGCCCCGCAAGCGGGCCGCAACGCCGTGGCGCCTGTCGCGGCTGAAGCCGCTCCCACAGAGAGAGAAACCCTCGGGGGACCTTGCGGCGGCGCAACTTGTTTCGGCTGGCGATGACGTGTCAGGGCGGTCGGATGCCCGTCGCCGGGGATGTACGGCGCCAGGGATGGCGCCGTCCAAGCGCTACAGGGATGTACTCGAGCGTTCCCCGGCGATGGGTATCCGGCCGCCCGATGCGAAAGACCCGCAAGCTGGCCGCAATGACGAGGCGCCTGTCGCGGCTGAAGCCGCTCCCACAGATAAACCCCGTGGTACGCCCCCAGGGAAACATCGCGTGTCGGTGCTGGGAGCCCACTCAGGGCGTTCGTAAGCGGTCTCGCGGGAAGGCATCACGACCGGGATGACCTGCTCCGCGAATTGAAGTACCCTTCCACGACTGGCCAAAACAGGATTCTTTCATGGGATTTCTCGACGGAAAACGCGCCCTGATCGTCGGCGTCGCAAGTCAGCGGTCGATCGCCTGGGGCATTGCGGAAGCCATGCATGAACAGGGGGCGGAGCTCGCCTATACCTACCAGAACGACAAGCTGAAACCGCGCGTCGACAAAATCGCGGCGCAAACGGACTCGAAGATCGTCATTCCCTGCGACGTCGCCACCGACGACGACATCGAGAGCGCGTTCAGCGCGCTGAAGCAGCACTGGGATCACTTCGATATCCTGGTCCACTCGGTCGGCTTCGCGCCGCGGGACCAGCTCGAAGGCGAGTACATCGACGTGGTCAATCGCGAGGGCTTTTTGACCGCCCACGACATCAGTGCCTACAGCTTCGCCGCGCTGGCGAAAGCCAGCCTGCCGATGATGGAGGGACGTGACGGATCGATGCTGACCCTGACCTACCTCGGCTCCGAGCGCGTGTTGAAGGGCTACAACGTCATGGGCCTGGCCAAGGCCAGCCTGGAAGCCAACGTGCGCTACATGGCCGCCAACCTGGGACCGCGCGGCATCCGCGTCAACGGGATTTCGGCCGGCCCGATCAAAACCCTGGCGGCCGCCGGCATCGCCCACTTCCGCAAAATGCTCCACCACGTCGAGGACAACGCGCCGTTGCGCCGCACGGTGACCCCGAAAGAGGTCGGTAACGTGGCGGCCTTCCTGTGCTCCGACCTCGCCTCCGGCGTGACCGGGGAAATCACCTTCGTCGATTCGGGGTACAACATCCTCGGGATGACCGGCCTGGACTGAAGCGGCCGTCCGCGCGTTTCAGCGTCGAGACGCGCCGAGCGCAGCGACAAAAAAACGGGCCGATTGGCCCGTTTTTTTAACCGGCGTCGCGCGTCACCGCGCCCTGCCCGGCCGATGGTCAGTTCAACTGCAGGCGATCCTCGAACACCTGGATTTCCGACTGCGCGCGCAGCATCTGCAGAAAACCCCAGGTCTCGTCGGTCGCGCTGGCGCTGGAAATGCGCCGGCTGTAGGCCTGGCGCCGGCCCTCGTCCTCGGTGGCGATCTCGCCCGGAGTAACGCCGGTCAGCTCGACCACGGCGTAGCCGTCAGCCAGTTCGACCAGTTCGCGCACGGGACCGTCTTCGCCGGGTTCGTCCATCAGGAACAGTTCGCTGCGCAACGCCGCATCCAGGCCCGGCATCGTGCGCGTGGCCGCGTCCTCGGACACCACCTCGAGTTCCGCCTCGGCGGCAAGGTCCGTCATCGCCGCACCGTCCCGGATCTGCGCCAGAAGCGATTCGGCCTCCTGTTCAGCCTGCTCCATCGCACGCTGCCGCTGCAGGGTCGCGACGACTTGATCCCGAACCTCGTCCAGCGGACGCACTGCCTCGGGCATATGCTCCTTGAGCAGCACCAGCACCATGTGGTTCTCGCCCAGGTCGACCGGGTCGCTGACCGAACGCTGCCCGAGCACCAGGTCGGAGAACGCCGCCTTCACCACTTCGGGGTTCGCCGCGATGCCCTCTGCCGCGCCGCTGCGCGAGAAGGGCCCCGCTTCCAGCACCGGCAGGCCGAGTTCATTGGCCGCCGCGTCGAGCGTGGTCGGGTCCTCGTAGATGATGTCGATCAGCCGGTCCGCCTGCTCGATGAAGCGGCGCTCGGCGTCCTCGGCCTCGAACTCCGCGAGCAGCGTGTCGCGCGCCTCGGTAAACGTCATGCCTTCGGCCGGGCGAATATCGCGCAGGTCGATCACGTGCCAGCCGAAGCGCGACTGGACCGGATCCGAAATCGGGTGTTCCGGGGTCAGCGCGTACAGCCCGTCCTCGAATGCCTGGACCATGTACCCGGGCTCGATCCAGCCAAGGTCGCCGCCCTGCGCGGCCGAGCCGAGGTCCTGTGAGTATTCGCTGGCCAGTTCGGCAAAATCCTCGCCAGCACGAGCCCGTTCCGCCAGTTCCTCGGCCAGTGCGCGGGCTGCCTCGACGTCCACCTGGGGCGCGTCCGGATCGACCTCGATCAGGATGTGCGAAGCCAGGCGGGCCTCCGGCGTGATGAACCGGGCCTGTTGTTCCTCGAAGCGCGCCCGCAACTGCTCGTCACTGACGTCGACCGCGCCACCCAGGTCGGCCGCATTCAGCTCGAGGTAGTTGACCACCACCTGCTCTTCGGACATGTAATCCGACGGATGCGCGTCGTACCAGGCTTGAATGTCTTCTTCGGCAATCGCCGCTTCGGGGTCCGACTCGGCGGGGACCACGATCGCGCTGAAGGCGCGCGTCTGGTCCTGCAACCGCGCATAATCGCGGATTTCCCAGGGCGTGGCGATCGCACTGCTGGCGATCGCGGTCGGGAACTGGTCGAGCACCAGGGCCAGGCGCATATCGCGCTCGAACTGCTCCGGCGTCAGCCCCTGCGCCTGGAGGCGCTGCATGTAGACATCGACGTTGAATTCGCCGTCGACCTCGAACGCGGCCATGGACCGGATCTCGGCGGCCAGGTCGTCGTTCGACACGGCGAGCCCCGCTTCCGCCGCGACCTGCGCGAGCAGTTCCTCGTTGATCATCTGGTCGAGCAACTGGCGGCGCACGATCGGTTGGCTGAACGCGTCCGGATCGAAGGCGGCGCCCATCTGCGCCTGCATGCGGCGCCGATAGTTCTGGAAGGCCTGGTTGAACTCGTTCAGGGTGATCTCCGTGTCGTTCACCACGGCGACGGCGTTGTTGGCGCCGGAGGTGAAGTAGGAACTCACGCCGACGAAGGCGAACGGAATGACCAGGAGGCCCAGGATGAAGAGGGCGATGATGCCATTGAGGCGGTCGCGAATTGACTGAAGTACCATGACGTCTCTGCTTCCAAATACGAAAAAGGCGCCTTGCCGGCGCCCTTCTCTCAATTAGTGGCGGAGTGGACGGGACTCGAACCCGCGACCCCCGGCGTGACAGGCCGGTATTCTAACCAACTGAACTACCACTCCGCGGTTTTCTGGTGGGTG
>JARROJ010000114.1:0-5743 GCA_037384065.1 Lysobacterales bacterium | reverse complement strand
CTCTCGGTCGACGACATTCCGCACCACCTGCCGCACCACGGCTCGCGTGAAACGATCAAGAAACTGCTGACCCCGGGCGCGATTGCGCTGATCTCCGACGCGGTCGGCTTCATGACGATCCTGTTCATCAAGATCCGCATCATCCAGGAACTGGCGATCACGGCCAGCATCGGCGTCGCGGTGATCATCTTCACCAACCTCCTGCTGCTGCCGATCCTGCTGTCCTGGCTGCACATGAAGAACGCCGAGCAGTACCGCGCCCGCTTGCTGCGCAAGGCCGCCAAGGACGTGCCGCTGTGGCGGTTCCTGGCGAGCTTCACCGAGCCGAAGCGCGCCGCCTGGACCATCGCCGTGGCCGTGGCCCTGTTCGGCGCCAGCTACTGGAAGGCGCAGGACATGAAGATCGGCGATTCCGAGGCCGGCGTGCCGGAACTGCGCGCGGAATCGCGCTACAACCAGGACGCCCTGCTGATCTCGAACAAGTTCGCGCTCGGCGTCGACCTGCTGACCGTCATCGCGGAAACCGTTCCCGACGCCTGCACCGAGAACTACCCGGTGATGGCGGCGATCGACCACTTCGCCTGGCACCTGGCCAACGTGGAGGGCGTGCAGAAGGTCATCACGCTGCCGATGGCGGTCAAGGTGGTCAACGCGGGCTGGAACGAGGGCAACATCAAGTGGCGCATTCTGCCGAGCGACCGCTACCTGCTGCGCCAGGCGCTGGCCAGCATCCCGACCGACACCGGCCTGCTGAACAGCGACTGCAGCGCCATTCCGATCCTGGTGTTCACCGCGGACCACAAGGCGGAAACCATCGCGCGCGTCGTCGACGAGGTCAAGCGCCTGCGCGAGGACGTCCAGGACGGCGCCGTGCATTTCGCGCTCGAGCATCCGGCACTGGATGAGCTTGCCGCGCAGGAAGGTGAAGTCACCGCGGAGAACCTCAAGTTCCGACTGGCGACCGGCAACGTCGGCGTCATGGCGGCGACCAACGAGGACGTCAAGGCCGCGCAGACACCGATGCTGCTGCTGATTTTCGGCGCGATCATCGTATTGTGCCTGATCACGTTCCGGACCCTGCTCGGCACCGCCAGCATCGTGTTGCCGCTGGTCCTGGTTTCCAGCCTTGCCGAGGCGATCATGGCGATGATGGGCATCGGGCTCAAGGTCAATACGCTGCCGGTGGTGGCGCTGGGCGTGGGCATCGGTGTCGATTACGGCATCTACATCTTCAACCGCCTCAAGCAGCACCTCCAGGAAGGCTACGCCCTGCACGAGGCCTACTACCGGACGCTGCGCCTGACCGGACGCGCGGTAATTTTCACCGGCTTCACGCTGGCCACCGGTGTCGGCACCTGGATGTTCTCGGCCCTGCAGTTCCAGGCCGACATGGGCATCCTGCTGTCCTTCATCTTCCTGGCCAACATGGTCGGCGCCATCGTTCTGCTGCCGGCGCTGGTCCGCCTGCTGATGGTGCGCAACAAGGATCAGAAGAAGCCTGCCGTGGCGGCGGAGGGCTGACGCGTTCGATCCTTTCTGCGGCGCCGCCGGCACGGCGGCGCCCTGCAACCGACGCAAAGGGGCGCAACCGCGCCCCTTTTTTTAAGGGATCCGAAATCCTGCGAGCGCGCCGCTTCCCATGCGCCCGCTTGTCGTCGGCGGCCCAACCGTGCTGTAATCGCCCGCTGATTGACGAGGAGCCGCCATGAACGCGCAAGAGCCCAACCCCGTACCGGCCCCGGCAAAACGCCGCCTGACCGACCGCTTCCTGGACATCGTCGAGCGCGTCGGTAACGCCCTGCCCGATCCGACGACGCTGTTCGCGCTGTCCGCACTGGCGGTCATCGTGCTGTCGGGCATCGCCGCGCAGTTCGACCTCTCGGTGGCGCACCCGACGACCGGCGAGGTGATCCACCCGGTCAGCCTGCTGTCGGTGGAGGGGCTGCATCGAATCCTGACGGAACTGGTCACCAACTTCACGAGCTTCGCGCCGCTCGGCACCGTGCTGGTGGCGCTGATCGGCATCGGTGTCGCCGAGGTCTCGGGACTGATCGGCGCGGTGATGCGCCTGCTGGTCCTGAAGTCGCCGCGCTCGCTGCTGACCCCGGTGGTGGTGTTCAGCGGCGTGCTCTCCAACGCGGCCAGCGAAGTGGGCTACGTGCTGCTGGTGCCGCTGGCGGCGCTGATCTTCAAGGCCGCCGGCCGCCACCCGGTGCTCGGCCTGGCCGCCGCCTTCGCCGGCGTGTCGGGCGGCTACAGCGCGAACTTCGTGCTGGGCACGATCGATCCGCTGCTGGCCGGCCTGTCGCAGGAGGCCGCGCAGATCATCGACCCCGCCTACACCGTCAGCCCGGCCGCCAACTACTACTTCATGTTCGTGTCCACCTTCCTGATCACCGCGCTGGGCTGGTGGGTGACGGAGAAACTGGTGGCGCCGCGCCTGGAGGCGGGCGGCGGCGCCGAACTCGACGGCGACGGCGGCGAGGACGCCGAAGAGGCCATCAAGCCGCTGACGTCCGACGAGAAGCGCGGCCTGAAATTCGCCTCGGTGGCCTTCGTGCTGTTCACGGGGCTGATGCTCTGGGGCCTGTTGCCGGCCGACGGCTTCCTGCGCGACCCGGTCACGGGCAGCGTGCTGCACTCACCCTTCCTGAAGGGCATCGTGGCCATCATCTTCTTTTACGGCGTCGGGCTGGGCGTCGCCTACGGCATCGGCGCCGGCACGGTGCGCAGCGACCGCGACGTGATCAAGGGCATGAGCCAGCAGATGTCCACCCTGGGCGGCTACATGGTTCTGGTGTTCTTCGCCGCCCAGTTCGTCGCGTTTTTCAACTGGACCAACCTCGGCCTGATCTTTGCCGTCGAGGGCGCGCAGGTGCTCAAGGCCGCCGGCCTGCACCAGGTGCCGTTGCTGCTGTGCTTCATTCTGCTTTCGGCGATCATCAACCTGGTGATGGGCTCGGCCTCGGCCAAGTGGGCGCTGATGGCGCCGGTGTTCATTCCGATGTTCATGCTGCTGGGCTACCCGCCGGAACTGATCCAGATCGCCTACCGCGTGGGCGACTCGGTGACCAACGTGATCTCGCCGATGATGAGTTACTTCGCGCTGATCATCGCCTTCGTGCAGCGCTACGTTTCCAAGGCGGGCATTGGTACGCTGGTGTCGCTGATGCTGCCCTACTCGATCACCTTCCTGATCGGCTGGTCGATCATGTTCGTCATCTGGCTGATGCTGGGCTGGCCCGTCGGGCCGGGCGCGCCGACGTCGCTCGACGTGTCCGGGGGCTGACCGCCGCGACCGGCGCCATCGAAGTCATCATGGCGTTCGCGCCGGCCCGGCGCGCCTTCAGTCCGGCGGCGCGGTGACGGCGTCCAGCAGCCATTCGCGAAAAGCGACCAGCGGCGCGTAGTCGACCTTGTCCCTGGGCGTGACCAGGTAGTAGCCCTGGCTGGTCTTGAGCGGGAGGTCGAGAACGACGGCCAGTTCGCCGCGTTCGATTTCCGTTTCGACCAGGAAGCGCGGCAGCAGCGAAGCGCCGAGGCCCGCCGCGGTCGCCTGCGCCAGCGTCGCGATTTCCTCGAACACCATGCCGGCCGGCACCGGCCCGTCGACACCCGCGTCGCGGAACCAGTCCTGCCATGCGCGCGGGCGGCTGGCCAGCTGCAGCAACGGAACGCCCAACAGGTCGACGGGCCGGTGCAGGGCCCGTCCCTCCAGCAGCGCCGGCGCGGCCAGCGGCACGGTGCGCTCCTTCATCAGAAACGTGCTTTCGGTAAAGGGCCAGTCGGTGCGGCCATAGTGGATCGCGGCGTGAAGATCCTCCCGCTTGAAATCGAACGGTGACAGCTTGGTGGCGAAATTGACCGTGATATCCGGATGGCGCCGCAGAAAGTCCGGAAAGCGCGGAATCAGCCAGCGCGTGCCGAACGTGGGCAGGATGGCCAGGTTCAGCGTGCCGCCGCGACGGTGGGTCACCGCGTCGAGCGAAGCGAGGCGAATGACGCGCAGCGCTTTCTCGACCTCCTCGGCGTAGCGACGGCCGGCCTCGGTCAGGCGCACGGCCTTGCCGACCCGCGTGAACAGATCGGCGCCCAGCTCGCGTTCCAGCGCCCGGACCTGCCGGCTGACGGCGCCCTGGGTCAGGCCCAGCTCGGCGGCGGCCTCGGTGAAGCTGTTGCTGCGGGCCGCGGCGTCAAAGGCCCGGAGCATGCTCATGCTGGGCAACAGACGTTTCGTTCGGCTCATATGTATTACCTTAACTCATTGACTGTGTGAAAAGCAGTCGATTCTGAGAAAACATGATCTGCGGCAGGTATGCCGTCTGTGCGATGTTCTACGCTGTACTTAAGCTAGCCGTTACTGCATTCGGAGCCCGGCACGTTTCATTACCAAACTGAATGCAAACAACCACCCGACACGTTTTACAGCGGAGCGATCCATGTTGAAGAAAGCGAAGTACCAGCCCTCCGAAAAAGAGCAGGCATTCCTGGACTCGGTGCAGAACACGAAATACGACCGGCAGATCTGCAGACCCTGATCAAGGCCAACCCGCGCGAAACCACCGACCTGGCGGGCGCCGAAGACCCCGGCCACCAGATGGATTACAGCCCGGTCGAGGGTCTGCTGCACAAGTACGAAATCGGGCTCGCCTACGTGTCGTCCACCTGCTCGGCGCACTGCCGCTTCTGCTACCGCGAAGAACTGGTCGCGCGCAAGGAAGTCGCACGCCACGACGGCACCGTCGCCAAAAAAGGCCTGGCCCAGATTCCCGAGGTGGTCGACTACATCGTCGAACACAACCGGCGCGTCGCCGAAAACGGGGGGCGCCATCCCGAAAGCGGGCGCGAAAAACTGCGCGAGATCCTGCTTTCCGGCGGGGATCCGATGGTGCTCAGCAACCGCAACATCGCCCAGTGGCTGTCCGCCCTCGCCGAAGCCGGGATCGAGCAGATCCGCATCGGCACCAAGGAACTGGCTTTTTACCCTGATCGTTTTGATGAGAACTTCTTCGAGATGATGGATGCGTTCAATGCCAACTGGCCGGACGTGAACGTGCGCATCATCATTCACTTCAACCACCCGGACGAGTTCCTGCGCAAGGACGAGCGCGGCGACTACATCGATCATCCGGGCGGCGGCCTCGAATGGGTGCCGTCGACGCGGCGCGCCGTACAGGCGATCCGCCAGCGTCATTACCTGAACATCGAAAACCAGGCGCCGATCATCAAGGACATCAACAACGACCCGGATATCCTGCGCATCCTGCAGCGCGAGATGAAGCGCAACGGGGTCGAGAACCACTACTTCTTCTGCGGCCGCGATATCGTCGGCCACAAGAACTTCAACGTACCGATCGAGGAGGCCTGGCACTGCCTCAACGAATCGCAGAAGGGCCTGTCCGGCGTCGAGGCCCACGCGCGGCTGTCGATCACCCATTACAAGGGCAAGACCGAAGTGGCGGCCGTCACCAGCGAGCCGCTGCCGGGGGCACCGCACACCGAAAACGGGTTTGTCGTCTTCAAGCTGTTGCGCAGCGCGGCCAGCGCACCCGACCGCGGCAAGGTCTGCATCGTCGGCCGCAACCCGGAGGCCATCTGGTTCAGCGGCTACGAGGACCGCGTGGTCTACGATGAACTCGGCCTGTACCACGACCCCGACGAGCTGCGCATGCAGGTCGTCGGCGACCGGATCAAGCGGGCCAGCTAGGACCGGAGGCAAAGCGCCATGATCGACAAGCGAATC
>JARROJ010000113.1:0-4809 GCA_037384065.1 Lysobacterales bacterium | reverse complement strand
TGAGCGTCAATTGGGCCGACCGGCATGTGCCCGCGATTATCGAGGCCTGGTATCCCGGCGGCCAGGGCGGCCAGGCGGTGGCCCGGCTCATCGCGGGCGATTTCAGTCCGGCGGGTCGGTTGCCCGTGACATTCTATGCCTCGGTAGATCAGTTGCCCGATTTCAACGATTATTCGATGGCCAATCGCACGTATCGTTATTTTGACGGCGAAGCGCTCTATCCCTTCGGTTATGGGCTCTCGTTCACGCACTTCGCGTACGATAACCCTGAGGTGACGACCGCCGGTATCGACGCCGAGCCACGCGTCACCGTGACCGTCGATATCACGAACGATGGCGCGATGGACGGAGACGAAGTCGCGCAACTCTACCTGAGTCGTCCCGGCGTCGCTGGGGCGCCGATCCGCGCCCTTGCCGGATTTCAGCGCTTGCACCTTCGCCGTGGCGAAACCCGACAGGTGTCATTCAACCTGAATGCGAGAGACCTGAGCATCGTCGATCCCGATGGGGTGCGCCGCGTCGTTCCCGGTACCGTGAACGTATGGATCGGTGGCGGACAACCGGCTTCCCGAAGTGGCCTGGCGGAGCCGTCGGGCGTTTCCACGCAGTTTGAGATCGGCCAAGCCGCAACACTTTCTGAACCCGTCGATCGGAGTCCATGACGTATGAATGAATCCAGGTTTAGCGATACCGGTGAATCGGCTCGAGTCATTCAGCCGGTCACGGTTCTCCGGGCGGCGTTCGCGGCGACCCTGCTTGCCACTGCTCCCGTCGTCGCGCAACAGGCGCCCATGTATCCCATGGAAGCGCCACCGGAACCCAACGCCATCGTGCTCGGAACCGGGGGTGTCGAAGGCCAGGAGCTCGACGAGTCGTGGTTTCGCCAGTGGGGCGATCCAATGGCCCGGAACATCTCGACCGCGACCTTGACACCGTTTCTTCCGGATCCGGAAAATGCCAATGGCGCCGCGGTCATCGTCGCGCCCGGAGGCGGCTTTCGGTGGCTTTCCATGGGCAACGAGGGCTGGGAAGTCGCCGAGGCGCTTGCGAAGGAAGGCATTGCTGCGTTCGTGCTGAAATACCGCTTGCAGCCGACACCCGAGCGGCTGGAAGACTTCGAGCGAACGATGAACGAACTGTTCGCCGGCATCGCGGACGGCGACCAGGACGAGTCCTCGGAAAGGCGCCGCGAGCGCCCGTTTCCGGCCAACCCGGTCGCGGACGCCGAGGCCGCCTACGCGATGATCGTCTCCCGCGCCGCCGAGTGGAACGTCGACCCGCAGCGCATCGGCATGATGGGTTTCTCGGCCGGCGCGGGCGCCACGCTGGCCACCACCCTGCATTCCGACCGGGTCAATTTCGCGTTCATCGCGCCGATCTACGGCGGCATGCAGGCGGTCGAAGTGCCTTCGGACGCGCCACCCATGTTCGTCGCGATCGCCTCCGACGATTTTCTTTTCGGCGGTGAATTCGGGCTGATCAGGTCATGGTTCGATGCCGGCAGGCCGATCGAATTCCACCTTTACCAAAATGGCGGCCATGGTTTCGGCCTCGGCAATCCGGACCGAACCAGCAATATCTGGTTCGACGCCTTCATCCACTGGCTGGACGTGAACGGCTTCCTGGGCGCCGAAACGGAAGAATAAGCATCCAATGGTGACCCCGGCCGGCGATCTGTGGCCGAAAACACTGTGCGGGCGTTTCAGGATGGGTCGACGCACGTGGTGCCGGAGCCGTTCGATTTCATGGCGCGACTCGCCGCACTCGCATCGCGCCCCAGGCTGAATCTCACCCGGTTTCGCGCGGTATTCCGGCTTTGGCCGAATGGAGAACCAGACTCCCCTGCAATTCTCGTCCTCGGGAGGTCCGTTATGCGCTTCAAAGCCAAACCCGGTCAAACGATCCGGCTGATCTCCGCTAACGGTTGAATCCGCAACCCATTCCGGAAATCAGTCTTCACCGCGGGCGTTCATCTGCCGTTGATACGCTGCCTCATCGTAGTGGCCAATTGACTTAAGAATCAGACCATCGTCATCCATCGACCACTGCTCATAGCCGTACAAATCGACTGAGTTTCCGGTCCCTCCCGGCCCGGTATTCGTGCCAGTCCAATGCCAGTGAAACTGGACTTGACCGGCGTCCCGACGAAGTTCGACCAACCTTACGACCATATCGGGAAAAGCGGACATGAAGCTCTTGACTGTTTGCGTGATCGCGTCACGTCCCACCGATGGTTCCGCGTCATTAACCTGCAAAACTCCGTTCTCTGAATAGAAAGAGGCCAGTTTTCCAGGGTCTTGACTGCTCCATGCCTCAGCGTAATCCGTGGCAAAGTCACTGAGCGCTTTGGTTTCCTGCACGAGCGTCCGTTGCGGGCGCGTGATGTACGCTTCAACCGTCGGGTCGTCTCCCGCGACAATGTCGTCGACAACCTCGTGTAATTCCTCGGGAAGGCCGTTACTTGCGGCACTGAAATTTTTCCACCATGCCCTGGAATACGGGTCGCCGAAGTAAAACGTCACTTCGCTCTCTGCACGCCTGCGCCAGTCCTCGTTGCTCAACAGCCCCAGTTCCGCGAGGCGGTACGTTCCCCGTAGTTGTTCCAGGAAACTCCATAACAGGGCTTCCATGATGCGAATTTCGGCCAGTGTCAAATCTTCGGGGGCCTGGATGGATTTGGCCCAGACTTCAGCAGCTCGTTCACCGACAACTTCGGTCTCGAGTTCGATTGCTCGGTTGCTTTCCTCGTAGAGCAGCTGAATCCGGGCCAATTCCGAATTTTGCTTGAGTTGAAAGCCAACGAGCACCAGCCCGAGAACAATGCCGATGTTTGCCGAAACCTGGAGCCAATTGTTGAGTTTTTCGAAATTCATCAGGCGTGCCCCTCAGATGTCAATCGCAAAGCATAGCGTATCGGACACGGCACAAAGAATGGTATTCAGTACGGAACTTGCGGGTCTCGAAATCACCATGAGGTGGGCCGTGCGGCCTTCTCCAGCCGATTTCCTTACAGCACCCGAAAACGGAGCCAGGCCGCTTTTCGGGTGCGCCGGCAGCTGTCGACCCACGAGAAATCTCAGAGTCCAAATTGCGGAGATAGAGTTCGTTTCAGCGGTTGGGTGCCGGGCGCGGCCTACGCGCAACGGACGCAGATTGAACGGCGCGTTTTTCTGATGCTGGACTATGCTTAGGTATCTCTTGTCCGGAAGGTTGTGCCATGCGGTTACGCCACGCTGAAGCTTCGTCAATTTGGGTTGTTCTGGGTTGTGCTCTGCTGTGGGCGTCAGGGGCGTCTGCGGAAACGCCGCTGGAACGTGGCACCTACCTGGTGCAGAGCATCGCGGCGTGCGGCAATTGCCACACCACCCTCGGGCCCGACGGACCCGTTCCGGGCATGGAGTTGGCGGGTTCACCGGACTTCTTCGACCTGCCGGGAATGCACATCAACACGCCGAACATCACTCCGGACAAGGAAACGGGTATCGGCTCGTGGACGGACGAGCAGATCATCACGGCCATACGGGAAGGCAGGCGACCGGACGGCAGAATGCTCGGCCCCTTCATGCCGTTCGGCATGTACCGGGGAATTTCCGACACCGATGTCCGGGCCATCGTCGCCTACTTGCGCCAGGTGCCACCGGTGCATCACGAGGTGCCGCGCTCGGTGTTCGAGATTCCGATCCCTGAGAGCTACGGCCCGCCGGTGGAACATGTCGCGGACGTGCCCCGCGATGACACGTTGGCCTACGGCGCGTATCTGGCAGGGCCGGTCGGTCACTGCATCGAATGCCACACGCCGTGGACAGACTCCGGTCCTGACTACGCCAACCGGCTGGGGGCGGGCGGCAACCAGTTGCCCGGGCCCTGGGGCATCAGCGTGTCCGCCAACATCACGCCCACCGGACTGCGCACGCGCACGGACGACGACATCAAGAGGATCATCACGACCGGCGTGCGGCCTGGCGGAGCACCCATGCTTCCGCCCATGGGCTTTGCCTACTACAGGCACATCTCGGACAGCGACCTGGACGCCATCGTGGCCTACCTGAGGTCGCTTCCGCCGAAATGACACACTGAATCCGTGCTTGCGAGGGCCGCGGGTGCGCTAAGGACCGCGACCTGTTCTGGCAGGCCGCTGACATGGCGACTTCTGCTTTCGGCCGAACCGAGAACAAAACGCCCTCGCGATGCACGTCCCGGGGCGTTCTTTTAGGTGCTTCAAAGCCGAACCGGGTCAAACGATCCGGCCAATCTCCGCTGACGACGCGAAACGGCCATCCGACTGGATAACAGGAGCCTGAAAGCCTCCGAGTTCACGCTCGAGCAACTGCGCAACCGCCAACACGACGTCTTCTCTCCAGGGCCGACCAATGATCTGGATGCCGATGGGCAAGCCTTCCGGCGACGTGCCGCCTCTCACAACCGCGCCCGGCCAGCCGGTCAAGTTGTAGGTCATCGTATAGCTGAACGGTTTCAGGTCCTGGGCGCTTTCGCTGCCGTGCTTCATTGCGGGCAGGGCGTTGACCGGGCACAGAATGACATCGTAGTTGTCCATGAACGCGAGCATCTGACTCCTGCAGAGATCCATGCGCGTTACCGTATCGACGATTTGCTCGTCTGTTGCGGCAGGTAACTCGAACACCCATTGCAGCGTGGTCTCTTCCCGGCTCGTACCCGCTGCTTTGAGAAGCTTTTTATCCAACGGCGGATCACAGCGGTTCCAGGCATCCATGACGATGTCGTACGACGACTCGATTCCCTTCGGCCGCGCTTCGTCGATCCGGGCTCCGACGCCTGCAAGGATCGAAG
>JARROJ010000112.1:0-6259 GCA_037384065.1 Lysobacterales bacterium | reverse complement strand
CAGAAGGCGCGCATCGTCGTCAGCCGGTCGCCCTGGCCGATGATGATGCCCGACAGGATCGGCACCATCGGCAGCACGCAGGGCGTGAACGCCAGCAGCAGGCCGGCGACGAAAAAGGCCAGCACGGCGCGCCAGGGATTGCTGGTCAGAAGGCGGGCGAGGCGATCCTGGTCGGAGACGGGCGCCGCCGCCGCGGGGGCCGGTGGCGCGTCGCGCCGCTCACCGATGGCCTGCGGTGCGGCCGGCATCGAAAACGTCACCGCGCGGGTCATCGGCGGATAACAGATGTCGCCGTCGCGACAACCCTGGAATTTGGCCTCGACCGTGATGTCCTGCGCCGGGCCGGCGGGACGGTTGAACCGCAGCGGTATTTCGACCTGCCCGTAATAGACCGGCACCGGGCCGAACTCCGGGTCGTCCTTGGTGACACCCTCGGGCAGATCGGCCCCGGCGATGACGAACCCGTCGGCTCCGGCGACACTGAACTCGAACTTGTCGACGTACAGGTAATACCCTGGTTGCGCCGTGAAGCGCAGCAGCGCCGTGCCGGGATCGAGACCGATCGATTCGAACCGGAACGCCTCCTCCGCGCTCAGCGCCGGCGGTTCGTAATCCCCCAGCAGCGGCGTGTCGGCCAGGCCGGCCGAAGCCTGCGGCGGGGGCTCAGCCCCGCCCGGCGGCAAGCGGACCTCGATCCGCTGCGCGGTCGGCGGGTAGCACAGGACGTCCTCCATGCAGCCCTGCGAGCGAACCGTGAGCTGCACCGTGTCGACGTCCGGCGCGACCGAGTCGACCGGTACCGTGACGCGCAGTTCACCGTGATACTTTTCGACCTCCTCGCCAAGCAATTCGTCAAAGCCGCGCTCGCCTGGCGGAACCTGCGGCTCGCCCAGCACGACGCCTTCGGTGGCCGTCCGGAACTGCAGGAACTTGTTGTTGTACAGGTAGAACCCGTCCTCGATCGCCCAGCGCACTTCGATCCGGTCCCGCGCCGGCGCCTCGGCCGACAGCAGGAAAACTTCCTCGAAGTCGCGGACTTCATCGAAGTCGATCGCGCGCGCCGCAGCCCACGGGGCGGCGAGCGTCAGGGCTGCGGCCGCCAGGACCGCCATTTTTCCGAACAGCTTCGTCATCATCGCGTCTCGTTCGCCACCCAGGCCAGGTAATCGGGCGCGCCCGCCGTCACCGGTACGGCGATCACTTCCGGCACGTCGTAGGGATGTTCGGCGCACAGCCACTCACGCAGTGTCGCGACCGTCGCAGCGGTCGTCTTGATCAGCAGCAGGCTCTCCTCGTCGGCCGTCACCGCGCCTTCCCACCGATACACAGACCGGATTTTCGGCAGGACGTTCACGCAGGCCGCGAGCCGACGCTCGACCACGCCGTGCGCCAGCGTATCGGCCGCATCGGGCGGGCAGGTACAGAACACCATGCAGATCTCGTCCATCCGCGGATTCTACCGGAAACCGCGGGCGCCACGCAGCGGCTTGCCACAGGTCAAGGCGTCCGCCATGGTGCGGGCGTAAGGTTTTGACTGGGTCAGTGGATCCGGCTATCCGTACGAGGCACCCGGTCATGGCAACCTCCGAAAACCCGTCCGATCTGGTCGGGCTCGATACCGCCACCCCGGTCTGGGACCGGTTCTTCTGGGTCGCTCCCCTGGTTCTGGTCGGGACGATGGAGGCCAACGGCCGGCACGACCTGGCACCCAAGCACATGGCGCTGCCGATGGGCTGGGAGAACTACTTCGGCTTCGTCTGCACGCCGAGCCACCACACCTACGTCAACGTCCGTCGCGACGGCGCATTCACCGTCTCCTATCCGCGCCCGGAACAGCTGGTGCTGACCAGCCTGGCGGCGTCGCCACGGTGCGATGACGAGGCCAAGCCGGCGCTGGATGCGCTGCCCGTATTCGCGGCCAGCCGGGTTGCCGGCGTCGGCGTGGCGGGCTGCGCCGCTTTTCTCGAGTGCGAACTGGAACGGATCATCGACGGATTCGGGCGCAACAGCCTGATCGTCGGCCGCGTGGTCGCGGCGTGCGTGGCCCGGGACCGGCTGCGCCTGCGCGAAGGCGACGATGCCGCGCTGATCCACGACGCGCCGGTGCTGGCCTACCTGAACCCCGGCCGGTTCGCGGCGATCGAAGACAGCTTTTCCTTTCCGTTTCCGGCCGGAATGAAAAAATGAACCGCCTGGCCGCCGCGGGGGACGTCCTGGCCTGGATGCAGTCGCGCAGCGACGACCTCGTCGAACTCCTGCGCCGGCTGGCCGAGGCGGAATCGCCATCGGACGTTCCCGAAACCCAGCACCGGGTGCGCGAGATCATCGCGACCGAGCTCGAGCGCCTCGACTTCACCGTGCGCCGCATACCGGGCCGCAGCAGCGGAGGCATGCTGCACGCCCGACCGTGCGCGCGGCACGCCGGGGCCACGGCGCAACTCATCCTGGGCCATTACGACACCGTCTGGCCGGTGGGCACGCTGGCCGAGATGCCGTTCACGCGCGATGGCGACCGGATCAGCGGGCCGGGGGTCTACGACATGAAAGGTGGCGTCGCCCAGGCGCTGCTGGCCCTGCGCGCACTGCAACACTTCGGTATCGAGACGCCGGTGACGCCACACGTGTTTCTCAACTCGGACGAGGAAATCGGCAGCCGGGAGAGTCGGCGCTGGATCGAGAAGCTGGCTCCGGAGATGGACCGCGTGTTCGTTCTCGAACCGTCGCTCGGACCCGCCGGGCAGCTGAAAACCGCGCGCAAGGGAATCGGCCGCTTCACCGTGACGGTGCATGGCGAGGCGGCGCATGCCGGACTCGACCCGGGCGCCGGCGCCAGCGCGATACTCGAACTCTCGCACGTGATCCAGCAGCTGTTCGCGCTCAACGACCTCGAGCGCGGCGTCACCGTCAACGTCGGCACGATCGACGGGGGGTTGCGCCCCAACGTGGTTGCGCCGAAAAGCACCGCGGTAATCGACGTGCGCGTACCGACCGAACGGGACGCCGAGCGGATCGAGACCGCGATTCGCGGCCTGCGACCGGCAACGCCCGGCACGCGGATCGACGTGGACGGCGTGTTCGGCCGACCGGCGATGGAGCACACGGCGGCGAACCGCAGCCTGTGGCGACTGGCCTGCCGGGTCGGAGGCGAACTCGGCCTCGCACTGGAGGAAGCCACCGCCGGCGGCGGCTCGGACGGCAACTTCACCAGCCGGCACACCGCGACGCTCGATGGCCTGGGCGCGGTCGGCGCGGGCGCCCACGCGCGCCACGAGCACCTGCTGCTCGGCCCGACGCTCGAACGCGCGGCGCTGCTGACCCTGCTGTTGGCCGCGCCCCCCCTGGAGGCGACGGCCACGGAGGGCGGCGCGTCATGAAGCCGCATTACTTCCTCGCCTCCGTGACCCGCTGTTCGGATTTCGGCGACGTCCCGTTCGAGGTCGCCGAACTGGACCGCGCGCACTGGGGCACCGGTGACTTCGTCGTCGGCCGGATCACCGGCGATCGCAACCGCCTGTATCACTGCGAAACACGCTCCGGTCGCATGACGGACATGGTGCGGGACGATCTGATGGTGGGCGCCCTGGGCCAGCGCGCCGCAACGCTGGAAGGCGTCGGTGACTGGCGCGAAACCGGCCCGGACGGCATCCTGGAGGCGCTGACCAGCGCCGGCCTGCTCGGCCGCGCGACGTCGATCTCGCCGACCTTCCCGAACCTGATGCGCATGCACTACGTGGGCCACGTGGTGCGCCACGGACGCAAGATCACCATGCAGGATTTCGTGGTGCCGGCGACGTCCGAGGACCTCGACATCCCGGTCATCCTGTTGATCGGCACGTCGATGTCGTCGGGCAAGACCAGTTCGGGCCGCCTGATCATTCGAGCGCTCAAGTACATGGGTCTGGACGTGATCGCGGCGAAACTGACCGGCGCGGCCCGCTACCGCGACATCCTGCAATTCCGCGACGCCGGCGCGCGCTGCGTGATCGATTTCGTCGACGCCGGGCTGCCGTCCACGGTTTGCAGCGCGGAACGCTACGCCGAGGCGCTGGACCTGATGCTCGCCCGCCTGGCCGGCTGCCGCGGTCAGGTCCTGGTCGCCGAGTCAGGCGCTTCGCCGCTGGAACCGTACAACGGCGCGGCCGTGGTGGAACGGCTCAGCGCCAAGCTGCGCTTCACGGTGCTGTGCGCCTACGACCCCTACGCGGTGCTCGGCGTGCAAAGCGCCTTCGGGCCGTCCCTGCGGGCGAGCATCGTCTCGGGCCCCGCCGCCAACACGTCCGCCGGCTGCGATCTGGTGCAGCGCCTGTGCGGCCTCGAATCCCTCAGCCTGCTCGATCGCCGCAACTACCCCGAGCTGTGCCGCAAGCTGAAAGACGCGCTCGATCTCTCCGACGGGCAGATCGCCCGCGAGGCTCTGGCCTACATGAACGAAAAAGCGCCGGCTTGAGGGCCGGCGCTTCGTTCGTCGAACGGTTGTCCGCCGTCAGATCAGGGGCACGATCAACAGCGCCACGATGTTGATGATCTTGATCAGCGGGTTGATCGCCGGGCCCGCGGTGTCCTTGTACGGATCGCCCACGGTATCGCCGGTGACCGCGGCCGCATGGGCCTCGGTCACCAGGCCGACGATGATCGGAATCAGCAGGGGCAGCAGCGACGGAATCACCATCTCCTTGATCGCCGCCTTGGTCAGCAGATCCACCGACCGGGCGTAGTCGGGCTTGGTCGTGCCCTCCATGATGCCGTCGATCTCGCGGAACTGGCGGCGCACCTCGGTGATGATCGCGCCGGCCGCGCGGCCGACCGCTTCCATCGCCATCGAGCCGAACAGGTACGGCACCAGGCCGCCGATGAACAGGCCGATGATGACCAGGTGATCGGACAGGTCGAAGGTGAGACCGGCATACTCCGTCTTGGAAAGCTGGTGCGTGTAATCGGCGAACAGCACCAGCGCGGCGAGGCCGGCCGAACCGATCGCATAGCCCTTGGTCACGGCCTTCGTGGTGTTGCCCACGGCATCGAGCGCGTCGGTGGTGTTGCGCACTTCCGATGGCAAATCGGCCATCTCGGCAATGCCGCCGGCGTTGTCGGTGATCGGGCCGAAGGCGTCCAGGGCGACGATCATGCCGGTCATCGAAAGCATCGTGGTCGCCGCGATGGCGATGCCGTACAGGCCGGCGAGCTCATACGCGCCCCAGATGGATGCGCAAACCGACAGCACCGGCAGCGCCGTCGCCTTCATCGAAACGCCGAGCCCGGCGATGATGTTGGTCGCGTGCCCCAGCGTCGAGGCTTCGGCCACTTTCTTCACCGGGCTGAACTCGGTGCCGGTGTAGTACTCGGTGATGAAGACCATCGCGGCCGTCAGCGCCAGGCCGATCAGGGCGGCGAAATACAGGTTGTTCGCGCTGACCTCGGCGTTGCCGCCCATCATCATCGTGGTGACCGGGTAGAAGGCGATCGCGGCCAGCACGCCGGATGCGATCACGCCCTTGTACAGCGCGCCCATGATCTTGCCGCCCTCTTTCGTGCTGACCACGAAGGTGCCCAGCACCGAGGCGATGATCGACAGGCCGCCGAGCACCATCGGGTAGATGACGGCGTTCGGCCCGAGCGACTCGGCGGCGAGGCCGCCCAGCAGCATGGTCGCGACCAGGGTCACGGCGTAGGTTTCGAACAGGTCGGCGGCCATGCCCGCGCAGTCGCCGACGTTGTCGCCGACGTTGTCCGCGATCACGGCCGGGTTGCGCGGGTCGTCCTCGGGAATGCCGGCTTCCACCTTGCCCACCAGGTCCGCGCCGACGTCGGCGCCCTTGGTGAAGATACCGCCGCCCAGTCGCGCGAAGATGGAGATCAGCGAACCGCCGAAGGCGAGGCCCACCAGGGCATGCAGGACCTGGTCGCTGCTGAAGCCCATCGCCTGCAGCAGGGCGTAGTAGCCGGCCACGCCGAGCAGGCCGAGTCCGACGACCAGCATGCCGGTGATGGCGCCGCCGCGAAACGCGATCTTCAGCGCCGGGCTGACGCCTTCGCGCGCGGCCTCGGCCGTGCGCACGTTGGCCCGTACCGAGACGAACATGCCGATGTAACCGGCCAGGGCGGAGAAGACCGCGCCGATTGCGAAGCCGACGGCCGTCGCCCAGTCGAGCGCGAAGCCGACCACCACGAACAGCACCACGCCGACCAGGGCGATCGTGCCGTACTGCCGGTTCATGTAGGCCTTCGCACCTTCCTGCACGGCGGCCGCGATGGCCTGCAT
>JARROJ010000111.1:0-5773 GCA_037384065.1 Lysobacterales bacterium | reverse complement strand
GTCCACGTTGTCCAGTCCCTGCAGCATGGCTTCCTTTTCGGCGTTGTTGCGCGTTCCGTTGGCGTATTCCTGCGTCGCGACGATCAGGTACATCGGATGCTGACCCGCGAGGTTGGGAATGCCGGGCGTCGTGCTGAAGCCATGATCACCGTGACAGGCCAGGCAGGCCGCAGCCATCTGTCGACCCTCCGCGTAGATCGCCTCGGGGGCGATTCCGGCGGCGCCTGAGTCCGATTGAACCGGCGGCAGGCTCGCGTAGTAGGCGGCGACGTCGCGAAGATCCGCCAGGCTGGCGCGCTGAAACAGGTCCTGGAGGCCGGCATGGTGACGCTCGCCGCTGCGGTAGGCCAGCATCGCGCTCTCCAGGTACCGTGCAGGCTGGCCCGCCAGGTTGGGTATTTCGGCGGTCCGGCCGCTGCCGTCCGGGGCATGACACCCCGTGCACTGTGCCTCCACGAGACGCTCGCCATTCGCGATGTCGACCACGTACGGCTCCGGATTCTGCGACTCTTCCCGGCTGCAGGCCCCGAGCGCGAGCGCGATGATGACGAGCGCGAATGATCTTTTCATGTCACGGATTATAGCGCCTCGCTCCTCGATCGGCGCGAATGGGGCGGATTTTCGGCGCTCGCTGGCAAAAGATTCGAAAAATCGGTCTAATAGAGACGATCCGCGCCAAAACCGGTCTTCACTGTGTGATCTGGATCATTCGTACACGCCCGCGGACCGCCTATAGTGCGAAAGTGCCAGATGTGATGCACGGATCACCGAAAAGGAGATGACATGAACCCACTCGTCAAATGTCTGCTTGCTTCGATCGCGGCGATCGGTCTTTCCGCACCGCTCGCGGCCCAGGACCTGACGGACAACGATACCTGTCTCGAGTGCCATGAAGGCACCGAGCGTTCGGCGCCCGCCGACCCGAACATGCCGCAAGTGCACAACCCGGACGGCGGTTTCTTCGCGGAAGCGCACGAAATGTGGTCCTGCGTCGACTGCCACGACTACGTGGTCGAGATCCCGCACGCCGACGACGTGGCGGACAACACGGTCGACTGCCTGAATTGCCACGAAGAAGTGCCCTCGAACTGAAACGCGGCGACGTCCGCAGGCAAGCGATAACGGCCCCGCCATGCGGGGCTTTTGCTGCGCAGCCAACGATCGCGTCCGGTCGCCCGATAAGCGACCGGACCGAATACAACGACCAGGAGACAACTCGTGGATGACAGTACCCAGGCGCTCGTCGTCGATGGCGACGCGCGAACGGTTCTTCACCTTGTCCGGGCTCTCTCGGAGCAGGGCATCGTCGTCGGCGCGGCGCTGAATGGGGCCGATGGCCTCGAAGAGGCGACCCGCAACGATTACGACCTCGTGCTGGCCGGCGTCAACCTGCCGGACATGGCGGGTTCCGGCTTCGCCGAACAGGTCCGGAATCGCCTGCCCGAGGCGTACTGCGTCCTGATCGGACCGGTGCCGGCCGAAGCCGATGACGGCAAGCACCTGATCGTCGAGCGCCCCGCCGACGCGGACGCGGCAGTCGGCGCCGTCGACGCCATGTTCGACGCCCTGGCGGAAGCCGAGGCCAGGGAACGCAGGGCCCGTTCCGGCCGACCGCGACTGAGCGAGTTGAGCGGCTGGCGCAAGGTGTCGCGCATCGCGACGAACATTGCGCTGTTCCTGATCTCCCCGTTCATCTCCCTGAGCTACATGATCGCGCTGCCGATCGTCGGCGTTTACTCGTTTCTGAAGACGACGCTGGCCGGATGGCAGCATAAAGGCGGCCCCCGGACGCCATGACGGCGGCCTGACGAGAGGAATGTTCTGATGAAAACCGGATTCCACCGCGGCGCCATACTGCTGGTCCTGGCGCTTTTCTGCGCCGTCCCGATGACGGGCGCAGCGCAGACCGACGATGACATCGCCCGCGCCGACGCGGATGCGAAGTGCCTGAAATGCCACAGCAGGAACCTCAAGAAGAAACTGGAAGACGGCGATACGCTGTCGCTCAAGATCGACGTGGAGCCGTTTTCGACCTCGGTGCACAAGGTCATCGGCTGCACCGGCTGTCACCGCGACGTGGCCAAGGGCAAGCACCCGTCCCGGGAACCGATCACGAGTCGACGCGCCTACTCGCTCAAGCACAACGAGACCTGCAGCCAGTGTCACGCGACCGTTCACGAGGAATATGCGGGCAGCGTGCATGCCAAGCTGGTCGCAGCGGGTCAGGAAGACGCCCCGGTATGCTCCGACTGTCACAGCGCGCACTCAATCCAGCCGCGTCAGAACTACCACCCCGAGAGCGGCGAGCCCTGCAGCAAATGCCACAAGGACGTCTACGACGCCTATTCGCAAAGCGTGCACGGCGTTGCCTACATGGAGGGCAATACGATTCGCGGCGAATTCGTCCAGGCGCCGGTCTGCTTCAACTGCCACGAAGCGCATGACGTCGCGAGCACCGTCGACAGCGAAAAAGTCATCGCACAGTGCACGTCGTGTCACGAAGTGGCCAAAATCGCGCACGACAAATGGCTGCCGAACGCCGCAATGCACCTCGAATCCGTCAGTTGCCCGGCGTGCCACGCGCCGAATACGGAGCGCCGCATCGACCTGCTGTTGTTCGACCAGGCCGGGCAGTCCGCCGCCAGCACCAACGAGGCCGTGCGCAAGCAACTCGACGAAATGGATGCGGCGGGCGATGCGCTCAGTTCGACGGAACTGTGGAAACTGATGCGCGGTGGCGACGACGCCGGCATGCCGGAAGATGTGACGCTGCGCGCGAGAATGAAAGTCGCATCGGGTGTCGAAGCGCACCTGATCGCACCGCGCGAACAGGCGGTTCGTTCCTGCGAAAGCTGCCACAACCAGGACTCCGAGGCGTTCCAGAACGTCACCGTATCGATCAGTCGACCGGACGGCACCGGGCAACGCATACAGGCCGACCAGAGCGTGCTGAGTTCACCGATCTCGGTTGGTTCGGTCGGTGGCTTCTACGCGCCCGGCGGCACCCGAATCGTGCTGCTCGACTGGCTGCTGATCCTGGCCATCCTCGCCGGACTGGCGGTGCCGGTCGGCCATATCCTGCTCGGCCGGATCGTCCGCAGAAAGAAATGACAATGGCGAACAACCCAATGAATGACGGAGTATCGCGATGAGTATCGCTGAAACGGGGCGCAAACGCAGGCCAATCGGCCGGGCGCGGCGCATCTACCTGCACCCTCTGCCGGTGCGTCTGTGGCACTGGCTGAACGCTGCGGGCTTCCTGGTTTTGATCCTGACCGGCGCACAGATCCGGTACATCGACCTGTTCCGCGTGATGAGCTTCGAGGCGGCCGTCCAGGTACACAACTGGGTCGGCATCGCGGTCATCGTCAACTGGTTCCTGTGGTTCTTCTACTACCTGACCTCAGACCGGATCACCAATTACCATCCGGACTTCGACGCGGCCAAGTTCTTTGAACGCTACTTCGCACAGGCCCGGTACTATTCGTACGGCATTTTCGTCGGCGAAAAGCGGCCGCACGACGTACGCCCGCGCGACAAGTTCAACCCGATGCAGAAACTGACCTACCAGTTCGTGATGTTCATCATCGCGCCGGTGACCTTCCTGAGCGGCCTGGCGATGTACGATGTCGATACCTTCCAGGGATTGATCAACCTGGTCGGAGGGCCGCGCATCGTCAACACCGTGCACGTCGTGATGTTCATCCTGTTCGTGTTCTTCATTTTCCTGCATGCCTACATGGGCATGCTGGGGCCGAAACCCTCGTCCCACTACAAGGAAATGTTCACGGGCTGGGAAGAGCCGCACGACTGAGCGAAACGATCGGGTTCGCCCTGTTGAACGGCCCGCATCGCGCGGGCCGTTCGCGTTCTGCGCGGCGGACCCTCAGCCGCGCATCGACCGGGGCATGAAACCGATCACGGACTCCGCCGTCGCCCCGGCATTCAACACGCAATCGTTCAGACTGACGCCCCGAAATGCGTTACCGGTCATGAACAGGCCCGGAAACTTCCGTAACTCGTCATCGATCGCCTGCAGGCGATCCGAATGCCCGACCAGATACTGCGGAATCGCCTTCGCATGCCGGTAGATGCTGGCGAACTCCGGCTCCGCGGTGACGCCCATGATTTCCGCCAGGTTCGATCGCACGAGGTCGAGCAGCGGTTCGTCGGACAGCTCGGCAAGCTCGGAAGCGCGCGCGCCGCCGACCATGCTGCGCAACAGGACACGGCCTTCCGGAGCACGGTTCGGAAAAACGAAGGAATCGGCCACCGTTCCCAGGATCTTGCGTTTTTCGCGCGACGGCACCAGGAATCCGAAACCGTCCATGACTCCGCCGACGTCGTTCCGGTCATACCCCAGGCACACCACGGCCAGCGACGGGTAGGAAATTCCGCCGACCAGGCCGGACAGTTCCGGCGCCATGCGCCGCAGCATCGCCTCCTGGGCATAGGCGGGCGAGGCCAGAACCAGGGCCTGGAACGGATCCTCGCCACCATCGGCCGTCTGCACGAGGTAGGCGTCCCCGGTGAACTCGATCGACTGCACGGGCGTGGCGTAACGGATCCGCTCGCCGAGCCGGGCCGCTATGGTGTCGGTCAGTTCCGACATGCCGTCCTCGAACGACGTCAGAATACCGCCCGGCCCCGGGCCGGGCGTGTCCTTACGCCCCGCTTTGCGGGCCTTTTTCTGCAGCGAGACCAACCCCCGGATCAGGCTGCCGTACTCGTTCTCGACCTCATGGATGCGCGGAAAACAACTCTTCAGGCTCATGGTTCGCGCGTCGCCGGCGAATACGCCGGAGGCCATCGGATCGATCAGCTTTTCAAACGCTTCCCGACCGAGGTGGCGGGTTTCGGGCAGCTTGTGCAGTTCGCCGTCGCTGAACACGAAGCGCCGCTTGGCGGAAACGTCGGCCGGCAACACCTGCAACCCCAGTTCCGAGCACAGTTCGAGCGTGCGGGGGCTTTTGTCGAGAAAGCCGTTGACGCCCCACTCGCACAGGTACCCCGAATCGGTGATCTCCGTCATCACCTTGCCACCCGGTCGCGGAGCGGCTTCGTATACCGTCAGATCCGCCAGCGGGACCCGGGTCAGTATGGCCTGGGCGGTCGCAAGTCCGGAGATTCCTGCGCCGACGATCGCGATTTTCACTCTGTCATTCCGCCAGTGCTATGATTGATTCGAAAGTTTAACCTTTTTGCCGGGCGCACCGTTCCAGAATTCCGTTTAGTTGACATGCATCATCCCTGAAATCGGCTCCCCGGCGTAGTTTTGGGACGTTAATCCGACTTGTGAGAACCGAATAATGCCGAACAAGGTCACCCTACTGAAACTGTTGTTTGCATCCTTCGTCCCCGTGCTCCTCGCCGCGTGCAGCAGCGAAGAGCCGGTCAGTTTCTCGCAGGACGTCCGACCGATCCTCGACCAGCACTGCATTTCCTGTCACCAGGCCGGCGGCGCCGGCGAGCAGGCCAGCGGCTTCAGCATGGCGAGCTACGAAGACCTGATGAAGGGCACCCAGGCCGGCCCGATGATCGTTGCCGGCGACAGTCTGGGCAGCAACATTCTGGTGCTGATGGAAGGCCGCGCCGACCCGTCGATCAGCATGCCGCACGGCAGCATGAAGCCGGTGCCGCAGACCGAAATCGAGACGATTCGCCGCTGGATCGAACAAGGCGCCAAAAACAACTAAGAAGGACTGCTCATGGAACACATCCACGCTGATGTCGTGATAGTCGGCGCGGGCGGCGCCGGCCTGCGTGCGGCGAT
>JARROJ010000110.1:0-5030 GCA_037384065.1 Lysobacterales bacterium | reverse complement strand
GCTCGTCGTTTCTGGGGAGCTTGGATACTCTGGTTGTCGTCCCGAACTTGTGGGAGGGCCTTCAGGCCCGACAAACAGTGTTGGTTTCGTGTGGCGCCAGTCGGGCCTGAAGGCCCTCCCACAGTTTCTCTGGTTTAAAGTTCGATCAAGGCAATCCTCACCCCGCGAAGCCGCGTCGGGGTGGCCGTGTGCTCTCCCCGGGGGTGTATGACGACAGGGATGTCGTCATCCAAGCGCTACAAGGACGTACTCGAGCGGCCCCCGGGGAGAGTGCACGGTCGCCCTGGCGACGGCCCGCCCTGATGGCCGGCGTTCATACCGCAACAGAAGCGTTAAAAAAACAGGCAGAATTATTGCTTCGCGGTCTCGAGGAAATGCCGCATCAACCCGCTCGTCGAACAATCGTGCTCGCCAACCTCTCCGGATTCGAGCTCCGGCAGAATCACCTTGGCCAGCACCTTGCCCAGCTCCACGCCCCACTGGTCGAAGCTGTTGATCCGCCAGATCACGCCCTGGCAGAAGATCTTGTGCTCGTAGAGCGCGATCAGCGAGCCCAGGGTGCGCGGGGTCAGGCGGTCGATGAGGATGCTGTTGGTCGGGCGATTGCCTTCGAAGGTCTTGTGCGGGCGCAGCATTTCGATCCGGTCGTCCGGCAGCCCGGAAGCGCGCAGTTGTTCCTCGACCTCATCGGCGGTCAGGCCGAAGGCGAGCGCCTCGGTCTGTGCGAAGAAATTCGCCATCAGTTTCAGGTGGTGGTCGCCGACGGAATTGAGCGTATCGACGAAGCCGATGAAATCGGCCGGGATCAGCTTGGTGCCCTGGTGCATCAACTGGTAGAAGGCGTGCTGACCGTTGGTGCCGGGTTCACCCCAGATCACTGGTCCGGTCTGGTAGTCGACGCGATTGCCGTCACGGTCGACGGACTTGCCGTTGCTTTCCATGTCGCCCTGCTGAAAGTACGCCGCGAAGCGGGCCAGGTACTGGTCGTAGGGCAGCAGGGCGTGCGTCTCGGCGCCAAGGAAGTTGTTGTACCAGATACCCAGCAGGGCGAGTGTCAGCGGCATGTTTTCGCGCGGATCGCTTTCGAGGAAATGGCGGTCCATCGCGTGGGCGCCGTCCAGCAGGTCCTCGAAGCGCTCGAAACCAACGCGCAGCGCGATCGAAAGTCCGATTGCCGACCAGAGCGAGTAACGGCCACCGACGAAGTCCCAGAATTCGAACATGTTGTCGGTGTCGATGCCAAAAGCGGCGACCGCCTCGGCGTTGGTCGACAGCGCCGCGAAGTGGCGGGCAACCGCGTCCTCGCCCAGTGCGGAAACCAGCCAGTCGCGCGCCGTGTGCGCGTTGGTCATGGTCTCCTGCGTGGTGAAGGTCTTGGAGGCGACCAGGAACAGCGTGGTTTCCGGATCGACCCGTTTCAGCGTCTCGGCGATGTCCGTGCCGTCGACGTTGGAGACGAAATGCACCGCGGGGCCGTCGGCATAGTGCTGCAGCGCGGCGCAGACCATCACCGGGCCCAGGTCCGAACCGCCGATGCCGATGTTGACGACGTCGGTGATCGCCTTGCCCGTCGCGCCCGTCCATGCGCCGCCGCGAACCGCGTCACTGAAGCGCTTCATCTTCGCCAGCACGGCCTCGATCGCCGGCATGACGTCCTCACCGTCGACATGAATCGGTGTGCCCGAACGGTTGCGCAGCGCCACGTGCAGAACGGCGCGGTTTTCCGTCCAGTTGATCTTCTCGCCGGCAAACATGCGCCGCGCGGCTTCGGTAACGCCGGCTTCAGCCGCCAGTGCATGCAGCGAATCGAGGGTTTCGGCCGTGGCGATGTTCTTGGAGAAGTCCAGCAGGATGCCGAGGTCGCGATCGTCAATGCTCATGGTCGCGAAACGGTCCGCGTCGCGGAACAGTTCGCGCAGGTGCGTCTTCTTCATCGAGGCGGCATGGGCCTCCAGGGATCGCCATGCCGGTGACCGGGTCAGATTGCTCATTTCGCTGCGTTCCGGGCGCCAAATGTGGGAAAGCGCACATTCTACCGAAGGTGCAGGGCGCGTGGTGTGAAACCGGTCTGACCGATCGGGGCCGGGACGGCGATTCGCCGGAGTGTATTAGTTGACATATACAGTTACCGGTTCTACAATCGAGGTGTATTAATTTAGTTATACACCTGTGGAAACAGCAGCATGATACTGGTCGTCGACCCTCACAGCGGAATACCGGTCTATCGGCAGATCGTCGACCAACTGCGCTTCCAGGTGTCCAGCGGCGTGCTGAAACCGGGCGACGAAGTCCCGTCGACCCGCTCCCTGTCCGCTCAGCTCGGGGTGAATCCGATGACCATCAGCAAGGCCTACGCACTGCTGGAAAGCGAGGGTGTGCTGGAGCGCCGCGCCGGTCTGCCGTCGGTGGTCCGGGCGCAGCGACCGGCGGAACGGGACATGTCGAAACGTGAACAACTGGAACAGGTGCTGCGACCGGCCGCGCTGAAAGTGCGGCAGCTCGATGTAACGCGGGCGGAGGCAGTAGATGCCTTCCTGCGCCTGCTCGATGACGGGGAATGAAACGATGGAACGCATGTTCGAAGCCCGGGGGCTGAGCAAGCGGTTCGACAGCCGGACCGCTCTAGATCACGTCGACCTGGCCATCGAAGGGCCGGGGATTATTGGTCTGCTGGGCCGGAACGGCTGCGGCAAGACCACGCTGATGCGTCACGTGACCGGTCTCTACCTGCCGACGGAGGGTACGGCCCGCACCCTGGGTACGCCGGTCGCGCAACTCGGCCACGATGAACTTATCCGCATCGGCTTCGTGCCACAGGAAATCCGGCTGCTGGATTGGATGACCGTGGAGCAGCAACTGGAGTACGTCGCCAGTTTCTACCCGGTATGGGACATGGCGCGTCAGCAGAACCTGCTCGACGATCTCGCGCTCGACGGCTCCGAAATGGTCGGGGCCATGTCATCCGGCAACCGGCAGAAGCTGGCCATCGTGCTGGCGGTGTGTCATCACCCGCGTTTCCTCATTCTCGACGAACCGGTCAGCGACCTGGATCCGATCGTTCGGTCCCGCTTGCTGCGCTTTCTGCTGGATGTTCTGAGCGAGGACGAGGCCACGATACTCGTATCCAGCCACGTTCTGCGCGACGTGGAGCGGATCGTGGACCACGTCGTGTGTCTCGAAAAGGGCCGTGTCGTGACGAACGCCGCACTCGACGACCTCAAGGAAACCTGGATGGAATGGCTCATCCGTGCGCCCGAAGGTGAACTGCCACAGCAGTTCGATGAGACGTATGTCGTCGACCAGGAGATCAGTGGCGCCCAGGCGCGGCTCATCGTGCGAAGCAGCCCGGACACGGTTGCTGCGTTCCGTGAGCGGTACGGTCTGGACGTCGAAGCCCGCTGTCTCAACCTGGAAGAGATGTTTCCCTGGCTGATCATGGATGAGCGGTCATGAAACGCCTCGCCCCCTTCTTTCTGCTGATCCAGCGCCCGCTGGTGCTGTTCGGGGCAGTCGGCTGGATGATCATGGCGACCTTCCTGCTGGGCGCAGTGATCGGTCCGAACGCGCAGTTGACCGCTTTTCTGGACGGGGCTTATCTGGCGATGGTTCTGCTTTCGACCTACACCGGCTGGGTCGTCGGGTCCTGCATACTGGAGTTGCAGCAGACCTCGTTCGCCCACGCGTTGCCTGGCGTCCGGCGCGGGCTGGTGCCGGGCTTCCTGCTATTCGGCGCTGCCTGCGTGGCGTTGGCCGTCGGGCTCATCGAAGGCGGCAGCAGGGAACCCGTCGACGCCGCGCTGCTTTTCGTGGTGGGCATGGCGTGCTACACGTTTGGCGGCGCCATTCGCGATCCGGAATCGGAATTCATGACCGGGCTGGGGGTCGCGCTGCTGCTGGTGCTGCTGTTTGCATCCGGCACGCTCGGCCGGCTCGCCGCGGAACAGCCGATGCTGATGGTTGCCGGCGCCGCAACCCTGGCGGCGGTGAGCCTGTACCGGATGTTCGCGCGTGCCGCGTTCCGGTCGCGCCCGATTAACCTCCGCGGCCTGGTGCTCGCCTTCTCGATGCGCAAACTGACGCGCGCCGACCGGTCGCGCAGTCTGTCCTACGGGCCGCGCAAATCAAGGTGGAGCCGACGTTACCTGGGCCACAGCGAGACGGCGTGGCTCCGTGCCGCGTGGTATGAAACCTACGGCTCGATGACCTTGCGCTCGATCGGCGTTTTCCTGGTCCGATCGTGGGGGCTGCTCCTGATCCTGGTTTTTGCCGCGCTGGAAACCCGCGGCGAACTCGGGTTCTGGAAATCACTGACCTGGGCTTTACACGACGCCCTCATGCGCTCGCCGCATGAACCGGTCTACGGTGGGGATGGCGGGCCATTCATCATCGTGGCGCTGGTCCTGCTCATTATCGGCGCGGGCATGGCGATGTTCAGGCCGGTCGCATTCCGCCAGTGGCTGGCGTACCCGGTTTCCCGTGACCTGCGGGTTCGGCTCGATTTTCTCGGCGGCCTGGCGGATCTCGCGGTGTTGCTGTGCGTCATCGGCCCGGTGCTCGCGCTGGCGGGCTACGTAAGCGGATGGGCCGTCGGGTTCACGCCCCGGTTCGATTACATGCCGTACTTCGTGCGCGTCCTCATGGTCACGGTAGTGCTGATGCCCTTCGCCTACTGGATGCGGCAGCGGTTGCAGCTGGCGTTGGCCCCTGGTGACGCGCAACCGATCGTGGGCATTGTCCTTGCCCAGGTGGTTTTCGTGCTCGCCGGCCTGTTGCTGGTTTATGTGGTCGAGCGACTCGGGTCGGACGCGACGCAATGGGTCGTTCTGCTGCTCGGGCTGCTCATTTCGCGGGCCGTTTACCTGGCTGGCCTGCGGTCTCACTACCGGACCGCTGATCTCATCTGATCCGTGCAGGGCCCAGTCGGGCCTGAAAGCTCTTTTCTACCGGTCGTGCGACTTGTGCCGTTCGGTGCCTTCACGACGACGTGTCGGGGGTGGTCGAATGCATCCAAAGTAACCTTTTCGCGCATC
>JARROJ010000109.1:0-5042 GCA_037384065.1 Lysobacterales bacterium | reverse complement strand
CTTCGAACTGGAGCACCGCGAAGCAGCGGTTGCTGGTGATGATCTCGTCGTTGATGTAGATGAAATCGCCCTGCTTGAGTTCGCGCGATCCGCCGTTGGCCAGCGCAATGACTTCCCCGCGCGAAGCGACGACCATGCCGGTGCTGTCGCCGTCCTGCGCCAGGACGGGCGCGGCCAGAAGCAGCGCCAGCGACGTCGTTACAAGAATCCTGCTCATGATGTTCATTTTTGTTCCCTTTATTGAATCCGCCGGATCAGCCAGCCTCTCGGTTGATTAATACAAATCAGCAACCGAAAAGTTGGCGGGTATCCCCTTTTTGAAAACCGCACCGGCTCTCCTCGCCCGTGCCGCCCTGAAATTCTCCGTGTTTCAGTAACCTGCGATCCCTGCAGGCGTACATTGCGTACCTACACATAATCATAGCATAAATGCATCGCAGTACCGTCAATTGTCGGTTCGGCGCTTCGATCAGCCGGAATCCGCCTACTTCGCCGTGGCCACGTACACCCCGTCCCAGTCGTCCCCGGGCGGGTTCTCGCGAAAATACGTGATCCGCTCGTGGTACAACTCGAACAGGAAGCACTCGCCCTGCTCGGTGCACATCGTCTTCAGCGCCGCATCGGCCTCGTCCCAGCGCTGCGCGCGGTACAGTTTCAGAAAATCATGAAACGCCCGGGCCTGCGCCCTGCGCTCGGGCGGCAGTTCATCGACGAGCCCGATCGGCTCGAGGATCGTGACCGGCTTCTCCTTGCCCTTCACGCGCACGCGGTCGAGCTCGCGGTAGGCGTAGCGGCCGGCGCTTTGCGCGGTGAACTCGCTGACCACGAAGTCGACGCCGTACATCTTGGTGATGCCTTCCAGGCGCGAGCCCAGGTTCACGGCGTCGCCCAGCACGGTGTAGGCGCGCCGGAAACGCGAGCCCATGTTGCCGACGCTCATCATGCCGGTGTTGACGCCGACACCGATGCGGATTTCCGGCCAGCCCTTTTTCGCGAACTCCTCGTTCAGCGGCTCGAGCGCGTCGAGCATGGCCAGGCCGGCCTCGATGGCCTTGTCGGCATGGTGCGGGTGGGGAATCGGCGCGCCCCAGAAGGCCATCACGGCATCGCCGATGTACTTGTCGATGGTGCCGCCCGTGTCGTGCACGATGCGCGTCATCGGGGTCAGGTACTGGCCCA
Source organism: Lysobacterales bacterium (assembly GCA_037384065.1). Lineage (GTDB taxonomy): Bacteria > Pseudomonadota > Gammaproteobacteria > Xanthomonadales > SZUA-36 > JABDPF01. Next base: position 3,863 of record JARROJ010000109.1, on the reverse strand, counting down.
TCAGTTCCGAGAGTTCGTCGGCTTCGAGCCCTTCCGAGATCGTCGTGAAACTGCGGATGTCGGTGAACAGCACGGAAAGCTCGCGCTTCTGCGAGGCCAGCGAGTAGTTCTCCGGGTCCCGGCTCATCTCCCGCACCAGGTCGGGCGGCACGTACTGGCCGAACAGGCTGTCCATGTGCGCGCGGCTGCGCGTCTCGAACAGGTAGCCGAACAGCATGTTGATGGTGTAGATCGCAAACAGCGTGTACAGCGTCATCGCCAGCGGCAGCACGTGCAGTTCGACGTTCCACATGTAGTAGTTGAAGGCCATCGCCCCCGCGATGATGATGCCGGTCACCAGGGTCGAGACCAGCGGCGAAAGCACCGGCAGCAGCAGGGACGTCAGCAGGCCGAAGGCGGCGATCGTGAACATCTCCAGCGCGGCGGTGTAGGCCGGCTCCCAGCGGAAACTGCTGTCCAGGATGCCGGCGATCACGTTGGCGTGGATCTCGACCCCGGGATAGATCGAGCCGAAGGGCGTCGTTCGCAGATCCTCCATCCCGGGCGCCGTGGCGCCGATCAGGGCGATCTTGCCGTCGAAGATCGAGGGATCGTCCACCGTGCCGCTGATCACGTCGCCGATCGAAACGTAGGGAAAGCTGCCGCGCGGCCCGCGGTACGGCACCAGCACCGCGCCCTGCGGGTCGATCGGGATCGGGTGGCCGGCCAGTTCCAGCCCCTCCAGCGGCGGGTAGTCGCCCATCCAGGTGTTGGAATCGACGAACACCGGCAGCGTGATGTCGTTCAGGTAGGTCGCCGCAATCGCCAGCGACAGCGACTCGTACACGGCGAACTGGTACTCGTGCAGCAGCGGCGTGCGCCGCACCACGCCGTCGTCGTCGATCAGCGGGTTGTTGATGAAGCCGGCCCCGTAGGCCGTTGCCATCAGTTCCGGCACGTTGGAACTGTAGCCGGCCCCGCGCGGCAGGTAGATCACGTCGGCCATCGATTCGTGGAGTTCGAACGCCGGGTACGGCAGCTCGCCGGTCTCGTAGGCGGTCTTCTCGTTGGTGTCGAAAAAGTAGCCGAGGATGGTCGGCACGCCCTGCATCGCCTCGGCGAACTGCCGGTCGCGGTCCAGCAGCGGCTCGAACTCGTTCAAACGGTCGACGAAGGCGGCATCGCCCTCCTGCCCGGCCAGGTCGCGCAGCATGCTCACGTCCGCACTCTCGTCGCGCTCGGCGAACAGCACGTCGAAACCGACCACGGCCGCGCCGTAGTCGCGCAGGTTGTACATCAGGCTGGCGAATTTCTCGCGCGTGAACGGCCAGTGCCCGTGGCGCTGCAGGCTGGCCTCGTCGATGGCGACGATGATGATGCGGTCATCCACGCCGCCCGGCGCCGTCAACCGCACGCGGGTGTCGTACAGGATGTCCTCGATCTGGTCGATGTAGGGAATCGAGTAGAGGCCGGAGACGTGCCCGAGCACGCCCAGGGTGGTGATGATGGCCAGGAAGGCGCGCGCGAGGTAGCGGCGAACGCCGATGTGGCCGCTCTTCAGAAAACGGAACGTCACGTCTTCTTCATCGCGCCCCGCATGCGATCCTTGAGCAGTTCCCAGGACATGTTGGACGATTTGTCGATGCGCTCCGCGTCGACGTTGTCCGGCCAGGGGTAGTAACCGCTGACGATGTCGTCATCCAGCCAGTGGTGCAGCATCGGCGCCACGCGGACATTGTCGAAGGACGGCGCCCGGTCGACCACCCGGCCGGCGATCAACTGGTGCGCAACGGCCCCGACCATCTGCACCGGAATGGCGCCCAGGCGGCCGTCGAGGTCGAAATGGCCGTGGCCGCAGATGATTTTCAGCACGTGGGGGTGGCCCTCGAGCACCTCACCGATGGCCCGGTACCACTCCTCGCCGGCCATGTCGATGAAGCCGACGCCGGTTTTCATCGGCGGGTGGTGGATCGCGATCAGCGTCGGGCGGTCCGAACGGGAGAGCTGGCAATCGAGCCATTCCAGCCGGCGCGGGCCGAAAAACGGCAGCTCGGAATCGTCGAAATGGCTGTTCAGCATCAGGATGCGGAACGGCAGGTCCTCGATCGCGTACTGGTAATGCGGCGGCTCGCAGGGAAACATCGGCGTGTTGCCGAAGAACGACCACATGGCCTGCGGGTCGTCGTGGTTGCCGGGCATCAGGTACACCGGCATCTTCAGCGGCTCGATCAGGTCCGCGAAGTGGCTGTAGGTGACCGGCCCCGGGTGCTCGACCAGGTCGCCGGTGATCAGCACCGCGGACGGCGCAGGGTCGATGTTGTTGATCTCCGCCACCGTCTCCGCCAGGTGACGGGCCGTGTCGGCCTGGCCGTACAGCAGTGTCCCGCGTTCGACGATGTGCGTGTCCGTGATTTGAACCAGCGTGGTCAATGGATTCTCCCTGTCCGCGTGGACATCCTAGCTCAGTATTTCCTGTCGTTCGGGGTTGTAATGGTTGCGCGCCTGCCGATCGGTGCGGAACGAATCGATGTCCCGTTCCAGGCCCGCCGCGATCGCGCGCTGCAGCGTCCAGGCCGCCTCGAAGCGATTCAGGTAGACGTAATCGGCGCCCGCGTCGTAAATCCGCTTGATCTGGTCGATGGCGACCGCGTTGGCGATGATCACCGCGTTGGGCGCCATCTCGCGCACCAGGTGCACCAGCTGCGCGTTGTCGATGCCGCGCAGCAGGTCGTCCGGAATCGTGCTGACGATGACCTGGGTCTCGGCCAGCCCCAGGTGATGCAGGGTGTCGGGGTTGGCGAGGTCGCCGTACTTGACCGTCGCCCCGGTGTCGGCGATGGCCTGGTGCAGGGCGACGTTGAAATCGACCACCAGGGTTTCGTTAAGCAGTTCTACGTCGTTCTGCGACAGGTTGTACAGCAGCGACGAGGCGTCGCGGTGGAAGCCCAGCAGCGCCAGCTTGAACTTGGCGCCCTCCTCGCGCGCCAGTTCCGGCGGCGCCTTGAAGCCGACCTTTTCCAGCAGCGGGCGCACCCAGCCGTGAATCTCGTAGGCCTTGCCGTACATGAACGGCGTGGCCAGGGCCGTGATCACGAACGCGAAAATCACCGCGCTGGTCAGGGCCGGGCTCAGGTGGCCCAGCTTCACGCCGAGGAAGGCGACGACCAGGCCGAACTCGGAAATCTGCGCCAGGCGGATCGAGCTGACCTCGGCGTTGCGCTGGTCGACGCCGGTGAAATAGAACAGCGGAAAGAAGATGAACTGCCGCGCCACGATGGCCAGCACCGCCAGCACCACGGCCAGGATGAGCACGTCCGCACTCTCCGGCATCGGGATGCTGATGCCCAGCGCCACGAAGAACAGCGTGATGAAGAAATCCTTCACCGTGGCGACCTTGGTGATGATCTCGGTGGCCGACGGCAGGTTGGCGATGCTGGCGCCGGCGATCAGCGCAGCCATGCCGGAACCGACCGCCATGTGGTAGTTGCGCCCGTAGGTCGCCATGAAGATGTTGTCCAGGTTCACGCCGACGAACACCACGATGAAACACCAGGCCAGCGCCCCGAGCAGCGACATCTCCGGCGTCTTGGCGATCCACGAGAACGCGCGGCCGACGAACGACAGCGCGATGATGACCGTGAACAGCGTGAGCAGCAGAATCCCCAGGAACGACATCGCGATCAGGCCGATTTCCGGGTTCTCCTGGTTTGGCTGGATCAGGATCACGATGATCACCCAGATGTCCTGGAAGATCAGGATGCCCAGCGCCAGGCGGCCCGGCACGGTATCCAGTTCGAAGTGTTCCTGGAACAGCTTGACCACCAGCAGCGTGGACGACCCGGCCATGACCACGCCGATGTACAGCGGCGCATAGGTGCTGCCGG
>JARROJ010000108.1:0-5721 GCA_037384065.1 Lysobacterales bacterium | reverse complement strand
CTCGCGGCCGGCCCGGGTTCGGTCGAGCATGGCCTGCGTCTGGCCGGCCAGCGCCTCCAGGTACTCGAGATCGCCCAGCGAGCGAACCTCCTTCTGGTAGTCCGGCATCAGGATGATCGCGCCCGCATCGCTGCGAAAGGCGGTTTCGAACGCCGAGAGCACCGACGATGCGCCCTGGAAGCGCCCGGCCAGGCCGTCCAGGAAATCCTTCGCTTCCGCGCGCGCGTTCGGCGTCATCGCCGCCAGCGAGCCGTCGGCCGGCCAGCGGTAGTAGCGCGGGCCGCTGTCCTGTTGCTGAAAACCGAGAATTGCGAAACGGTAACCGGATTGCAGCGACTCCATGGCGCGAACCACGGTGGCGCGGACCAGTTCGTCGTGCGGCGCCAGGAAGCGGTTCATGTCGACCAGGAACAGGATGCGCTTGCGGTCCGTCTTCAGGCCGAGGAAGCGGAAGGTGACCAGGTTGCTTCCTTCCTCGTCGATCACCTCGGGCGCCGGCGGTGGCGGGGGCGGTTGGTCGAGCCGGGCCTGGTTTTCGGCCTCGAGGGTCTGCAGTTCGGCGGAGACCTCGGCGAAGCGCGCCTCTCGCGGCCGGCCCGGGTTCGGTCGAGCATGGCCTGCGTCTGGCCGGCCAGCGCCTCCAGGTACTCGAGATCGCCCAGCGAGCGAACCTCCTTCTGGTAGTCCGGCATCAGGATGATCGAGATGATGATGAAGGCGCCCATGGCCGAGGCGAACAGGTCGATCGCCGACAGCGAATAGACCTCGTAGAAGCGCCGTCTCGACCTCACCGCGAAACCCCCACGAAATCGCCATGGTTCTGACGCGCCAGCGTTTGCAGGAAGGTCACCAGGCCGCGATTCTGCGTGTAATCGCCGATCGCGACCGTGTGGATTTCGCGGTTTTCGAAACGGTTCAGGCCGCCGATATCGCGCAGGATGAAGCCGGGCGAATTGTCCGGCTCACCGTCGCTCAGCAGGATGACGGCTTCCGCGGGGTACTGGAGCGCGCTGAGCAGGGCATAGTGCGTCGGCGTGGAACCCGCGAAACGGCGCGCGAGCGATGACACGAAGCCGCGGGCCGCACGCAGCTGGTCCGGCGACCCGCGGGCCAGCCCGGAGCCGTCCGGGAACGTCCACAACGTCGGCGCGGGCGTGCCCTGGTATCCGATGATCGCGAACTCGTTGCTGTCGTCCAGCGGCTCCAGAATTTCCAGCACGGAGTTGACCATCAGGTCGGTGTACGACAGCATGCTGCCGGACATGTCGATGACGATCACGAACGTCTTGGCCTCGGTCGCCAGTCCGAGGATCGAGAACGCCACGCCGGCGACGAGGGCCTCGGGTTCTTCGAATACCTCCTCGACCGGCTCCGGTTGCGGCACCGGCTCCTGCGCGAGCTGGGTTCGAAGGTCGGCCAGTTGGCGGCGGATCCGGGAGATCCGTTCTTCGATGCCGCGATTGGCTTCGTCGAGTTCGCGGACTTCGCTGGTGGACTGGCGTTCCTGGGCCAGCAGCTCGGCGATCTCCCCGGAAGCGTTGCGCCGCATTTCCTGGATGTCGCGGGTGCGCGAGAAGGCATCGTCCTGGCCCGCGTTGCGGTAGTAGGGAAACAGGATCATCACCAGCAGGATAAAGGCGCCGAGCGCCGATGCGAACAGGTCGATCGCGGAGGTAGTGAAGACAGCGGTATCGCGGTTGGGTCGTCGCATCGGTCTCCGCACGCTAACAAAAAGCACCGGTATCGGCAATCAGGCGGTTCACGGGGTGTTGACGGGTCCCGTATCGGCCGCTATTTATGTCGGATGCTCCTGACCTTCCGCCACGCGTTCGCGCTGCTGCTGGCGCTTCTGTTCGTCGCTGCGCGGCCCGCCGCGGCCGATTCGCGCGCGGCCGAGTACATGATCTACCAGTATCCGGGGGTGTCGCTGGTCGTGAATGTCGACACCCGTGAAGCGGAGTTCACCGCAAAGGTCACGGGGCCGGAAGGCGCGCTGCTCACCGAGGCCGGCGTCGAGGGGCGCCGCATCGGACCGGTCTGGTTGTATGTCGATTCGACCGACCGGCCCCGCCAGTTGATGGTCCACGTCCAGCCCCGGCGGGCAGTCGATCGGGCGGACATCGGCATGGAGCTGATCCAGTTGTCGACGGACGACGCGAACGCGCGCCGGCAGGCGCAGGCCTACCGCCTGTTGGCCCACGGCATGCAGCGCGTGTACGCGGACGACACCTCGACCTGGGCGCAGCGCGGGCAGTCGCTGCGCAACGCGGCGCGCGCCTTTTCGGCGCTCGGCATGGAACGCATGGCGCTGTGGGCCGATTTCTACGCGGCGCACCTGGTGCTGCATCGTCTCGATGATGTCGCGACGACGCTTGAAATGACGGCCGGAATCGATCGCGCCGTGCGGCGCGCCGGTTTCGAGGAGATCGCGCTGGTCAATGAGGTCCTGTCGGCCGAAGCGCTGCTGCGCGGCGCCGAAAAAGCCGCGGCGCCGCAGGCGGCGGATTATTACCGACGCGCCCACGCGGCGCTCCAGTCGCTCGCCGACCGCGCGGGTCGGCTCGGTTATCCCGGCGAACAGGGCCTTTCGCTGTACCGGGACGGGGCGGCCTGGGAGCGGCAGGGCGATCTGGAGCGCGCGATCCAGCGCTACGAGCAGGCGCTCGCGATCGCGGCAAGCACGTCGGATACGGAATTGCTGAACCGCATCCGGGCGACGACCGCCGCGGCCTACGAGGCCCGGGGCAGTACGTCGGGCGCCATCGGCCTGCTCGAGGCGATCGCGGGCGACCTGCCGCCGACGGCGGCCGCGGACATGGAGCGGGCGAAGACACTGTTCGAACAGGGGCGCTTGTTGAACCAGGCCTACCGGTACACCGAAGCGGTGCCGATACTCGAGCAGGCGCTGCGGCTGCAGCAGAACAATCCGGCGGTCAGCCAATGGGGGCGAACCGGGCTGGAACTCGGCCGGGCCCGGTATGAACTCGGTGATCTGCAGGAGGCGCGCGGGGTTCTGCTCGAGTCGCTGCCACGGGCCGCGGACACGGAACCGGCAGAGCGGGCGCGTGCGTACGGCGCCCTCGCGCACATGGCGCGGTTCGAGCGCCGTTTCGACGATATGCGGCGTTACCGTGAGCGTCAGGGTGCGTTGCCGGAGGCACGTCCGGCAGTTCAGGCGTTCGAAAGCGCGTGCGACGTCGTGGCCAGCCAGGGCGACGGTTCGGCCGCGGCCGTACGCCTGTTTGCCCGCGCACGGGACCTGGCCGCCGCCAGCGGCGAGACCACCGTCCGTGACCGGGCGGAACTGCATCATTGCCTGCACACGCTGCGTGCAGGCGCCGCATGCGATGACCGGCGGGCTGCCGCGGCGCGGGACGCCCTGCTGCGCTCCGGCATTCCGCGGATCGAGGCGGACGCGCGCCTGGTCCACGCGCAGATTCTGCACGCCCGCGGTCAGGGTCAGGCCGCGCAGCGCGAGGTCGCGGCGCTGCTCTCGCGCGTGCGCGGTTACCGCGCGCAACTGCCGGGCGTGCTCGGCGCCTGGGACTGGGCGCAGGGCGCGGTGGTCGCTCGCGAGCACCTCGAACTTGCGCTGCAACGCGCCGGTTCCGACAGCGGTGACGGCCGCGCAATGCTGCTGGCGCTGGAGCAGTTGCGCGCCCTGGAACGCGTGGTGCCGGAACACGCCGTGAACGAGGACCTGCGCAACCGCATCGCGGCCCTGGCAACCCGTTCGGGAACGCCCCCGGAGGGTCAGCGCGTCGCCGCCGACATCGACGCGTTGCAGAATCGCTACGCGGATGCGCACCCGGCCCCGGACCGGGCCTTCCTGGATGGGATGCTCGATCGACTCGGGCGGCGCGAGACCGTTTTGAGCTGGTCTCTCGGAGACCGTGAAGCCTTGCTGCTGGTCGCCGGTCGCGCGGGCGTCCGGGGGCATCGCCTCGGCGCCGCGGCGCCGTTGCGGTCCCGGCTCGATGGGTTGAACCGCGCGCTGCAGGGCGCGGACGATGCGGCGCGGAGCGCGCTGGATGAGCTCGGCGCGGTGTTGCTGGGCCCGGCGGCCAGGGCGCTTGGCGAGCGGATTTTCGTGTTGACCCAGGGCGCAATGAACGGCGTTCCGGTGGATGCACTGCGCCTCGACGGCCGCTACCTGGCCGAGCGCAGCGACGTGGTCCGCCTGGACTCGCTCGCGGCCCTGCAACGGCGGCGGCCGGTCATGCCCGCCGGTTTCGAGGCCGCCGTGTTTCTCGCCGGAAACCCGCAAACCGGTGTCGATCCGTTCAGCTACGAAGTGCGCCGCTCGCAGGAAATCGAAACCGTCCGCGATCGCTTCGTCGGGCCCGGGCTGCACATCGTGCAGGGCGTGGCGCTCGATCGCGACGAGTTCGAGGACGACCGCTTCGCTTCCGCCGCATTGCTGCACCTGGCCATGCCCGGCCGGATCGATCTGGCCGATCCCGAACGCTCCCGTCTGCAGCTCGCGGCCGACGGCGGTTCGCCCGCCGCGGCCGCGCTGTCCGCGCCCGCACTCCGAACCTTCCGGCTTGCGGCCGCGCTGGCGGTGCTCAGCGGCACGCTGGTGGACGGTCCGGCCCGAACGGCGTTCGACGGCCGCATCGGGCTGGTCGACGACTTTCACGCCGCCGGAGTCCCGGTGGTTCTGGCCAGCCTGTGGCCGGCCGGCGACCGCCTCAACGCGGAACTGATGGCGGACTTCTACACCCGGCTGCAGGCTGATAACGACATCGTCAAGGCCTTCGCCGAGGCCCGTCGGGCGCGGATCGCGGGCGCGAAAGCGGACAATTTGCGGTCATGGGCAGGTTTCCAGTTATTTATCAGGTAGAATGATCGGATACCCCCCTTTGACGGGGCGTCCAAAATTCAGAACAGGGCCCGGAGGGTAACCAAGTGGAGAAAAGAAAATTCCTCGTCGTCATCGATCCGTCTCACGATCGTCATCTTGCGCTGGAGCGCATGATCGATATCGTGCGGCAGCGGCGCGAATGGGTGAGCGACTTCCATCTTCTGATCGGATTCGAAGGGGTCGACAAGGCCGATCCCGGCGCGCCGACGGAAGTCGTCCGCTCGCTGAAGTGGTTCGAAGAACTTCTGGCCCCCCTGAGCGAACTCGGGGTCGATTTCACGACCGAATTCTTCTGGACCGGCAACTGGCGGAATTCGATCACCAAACGTGCGGATCAGTACGGGTGCGACACCATCATGCTGTGCGAGTCCTCGGCCGAGCACAAGCGCAGCATTACCGATTCGAAATGGGACCTGGTGCGCCAGGCCACCTGCGATGTCGTGATCGTGGACGAAGGCACGGAGGCGCCGATCAAGTGCATCCTGGCCGCCGTCAACACGCAAACCAAGGATCCCGGCCACCAGGCGTTGAACGATCGGATCCTGGAGCGCGGCAAATTCCTGGCAGAGTATTTCGGCGCCGAGTACCACGTGGTCAATGCCTACACGCACAGCGAGGACTTCCCGGATCGCCAGCGGATTTCGCGGATGAGCGGATTGCCGCGTGAAAACATCCACCGCGACATGGGCAAGCCGGAAGACGTGATCGCATCGCTTTCCGAAAAGCTCAATGCCGACATGGTCATTCTCGGCATCAGTCCGCGCCAGGGCCTGTCCGCGAAGTTCGCCAGTCACACGACCGAGAAGGTGATGGAAAAAATCACCGTGGATGTCGTGGCGATCAGCTGAGCGAAT
>JARROJ010000107.1:0-5281 GCA_037384065.1 Lysobacterales bacterium | reverse complement strand
CGGGCGGCGCGCGCCGCCGGCCATGGCGGCCGGGCCCAACGATTCAGGGGGTTACGCCGTTCGCGCGGCCAGCGCGGCGCCGGTGGAAGACACCGCCTCGCAACGGATGCGCCGCGTCTCGTCCTGTTCGAAAAACTGCAGCACCAGGTCGGCGGCGGGCAGCAGGCTGCCGCCGCGGTCCGGCCATTCCACGAGCAGCACCGTGGCGTCATCGAACAGGTCGCGGATCGCCAGGAATTCGAGTTCCTCGGGATCCTCGATGCGGTACAGGTCGAGATGCAGCACCTGGATGCCGCCTGCACGGTACGTTTCCAGCAGGCCGTAACTCGGGCTCTTGACGTAGCCGTCATAACCGAGGGCGTGGATGAAGGCCCGGGCGAACAGCGTTTTGCCCGCCCCCAGGTCGCCCTGCAGCCAGATCACGCACGGCGGCTCGATGTGCGCGGCGAAGCGCGCGGCAACCGCGGCCGCTGCAGCCTCGTCGGGAACGTCGCGGGTCCATGTCGATCCGCCCTGCTCCATCCGCACTGTGCTCCGCCGTCAGACCGGGTTCAGGACCGACGGCAGGAACGCCGTGATGTCGGTCGCGATGAGTCCGCGCTGGCCGATGCGCTCCGCCGCCAGGTCGCCGGCGCTGGCGTGCGCCACCACGCCGGTCAGCGCGGCCTCCCAGGGTTCCAGGCCCTGGGCCAGCATCGCGCCGATGACGCCGGACAGCACGTCGCCGGAACCGGCGGTCGCCATGCCGGGGTTGCCCAGCGGGCAGATCGCGTAGGCGCCGTCGCGGTCGGCGATCACGGTGCCGCAGCCCTTGAGCACGCAGACCGCCTGGTAGCGGCGGGCGATCTCCAGGGCCGCCGACACACGGTCGGCCTGGACGTCCCGGGCCGAGCAGCCGAGCAGCCGACCGGCCTCGGCGGGATGCGGCGTCAGTATCCAGCGGCCATGCGGCGGACTCTTCAGCTCCGGATAGTGCCGGGCCAGCAGGTTCAGACCGTCCGCGTCGACGACGATCGGCGCCGGTGCGTCCAGGCTCGCGCGCAGCATGTCCTCGGACCAGTTCGTCTGCCCGAGGCCGGTGCCGGTGACGACGACATCGACGGATTCGAACAGTTCGGCCACCTGCGCCGCGCGCTCGGCGCCGCGCACCATCAGCTCCGGGCAACCGAGATTGACCAGGGCCGCATGGTCCGGACGGGTCGCGATGGTGACCTTGCCGGCGCCGCTGCGCAGGCCCGCCTCGCCGCACAGCCGGACGGCGCCGCTCATGCCCGCCTCACTGCCGGTGACCAGCATCCAGCCATAGCTGCCCTTGTGCGAATTGAGGAGTCGCGGCGGCAGGTAATCGAGGATGGCTTCTTCCTGAATGAGAATTCCGGAATCGACCTCTGAATCCCGCACCGAATCAGGGGTCTCCAGTTCGTCGAACCAGACGTCGCCGGTATAGTCGGGGCCATCGGCGGTGAACAGTCCGCGCTTGCTGCCGATGAAAGTGACGGTCAGGTCCGCGACCACGGCGCGGCCCAGGACGACCCCGGTATCCGCATTCAACCCGGACGGAATATCGACCGCGACCGTGTAGCTTTCGGTGGTGTTGACGGCATCGATCGCTTCGGCGTAGAGACCGGCCGGTTCGCGGTCGAGGCCGGTGCCGAGCAAGGCGTCGAAGATCACGTCGTACGCGCCCGGATCCGCCACCGGCCAGGCAACGGGCGCCCCGCCGGCCGCCGCCCACCGCCGGGCGGCCGTCAGGGCATCGCCGCCGAGCTCGGCGGGCTCCGTCAGCGGACAGAGGTCGGCCTCGAGGCCCTCCTCCAGCGCCAGCCGCGCCACGATGTAACCGTCCCCCCCGTTGTTGCCGCCCCCGCACAGCACCAGGATGCGGCGCATTTCGGGAAACGCCTGCCGCGCCGCTTCGAAAACGCAGCGACCGGCCCGTTCCATCAGGTCAATACCCGGAATGCCGTGCCCGTCGATCGCGCAACGGTCGAGCCGCCGCACCTGCTCGGCGGTATACAATCGGTGTGCCTGTTCCATCATGGGATGATTATAGCGGCGATGGAAAACACCGGTACACGACCGAAATCAAGCGATGATTCCGTGCGTCCCGACGCGCGGGAACTCGCGCGCCTCGCCGCTCGAATCAAGGCCTGGGGCGCGGATCTCGGTTTCCAGAAACTCGGTATCTGCGACACGGACCTCGGCGACCACGAAGCGCGCCTGCTGCGCTGGCTCGAGCGCGGCTTCCACGGCGAGATGGGCTACATGGCGCGGCACGGTACCCGCCGCAGCCGTCCGGCCGACCTGGTGCCCGGAACCGTGCGGGTCATCACCGCGCGGATGGACTACGCGACCGACGCCGCCCGGCCGACCGCGGAACTGCTCGATGAGCCGGCCCTGGCCCTGGTGTCGCGGTATGCGCTGGGGCGCGACTACCACAAGGTTCTGCGGGCGCGGCTGCGCAAGCTGGCCGGCCGGATCGAGGACGCGATCGGGCCGTTCGGCTACCGCGTGTTCGTCGATTCCGCCCCGGTGCTGGAGAAGGCGCTGGCCGAAAAGTCCGGACTGGGCTGGATCGGCAAGCACAGCAACCTGCTCGACCGTCGCGCCGGCAGCTGGTTTTTCCTCGGCGAGATCTACACGGACCTGCCCCTGCCCGTGGACCAGCCGGCGGACAACCACTGCGGCGACTGCACGCGCTGCATCGACGCCTGCCCGACCGGCGCCATCGTCGGCCCCTACCAGGTCGACGCGCGCCGCTGCATTTCCTACCTGACGATCGAGCTGAAAGGCCCCATCCCGCACGAGCTGCGGCCGCTGATGGGCAACCGGATCTACGGCTGCGACGACTGTCAGCTGGTCTGCCCGTGGAACCGCTTCGCCCGACCGTGCAGCGAGGACGACTTCCTGCCGCGGCACGGGCTCGACGCGGCCACGCTGGTCACGCTGTTCGGCTGGACCGAGCAGGAATTTCTGAAACGTACCGAGGGCAGCGCGATCCGGCGCACCGGCTACGCCGGCTGGCTGCGCAACATCGCCGTCGCGCTGGGCAATTGCACGGCGCTCGAAGGCGACGAACGGGCGTCGGTCGTCCGGGCGCTGGAGGCGCGCCGCACGGGTTCGGGAGAACTGGTGGGCGAGCATGTCGCGTGGGCGCTGGAACGCCTCGCGCGAGACTGAATCCGGGTTCAACCGAAGGGGCCGGATATGCTATTCTGGCGCGGATTCCACGGCGGCCGACAAGGGGATCGCGGGGCCGTTACTTGAACCATGCAGAGGTGAACGATGACCATCTTCGAACGCTTGAATGAAATGCGCAGCCATGGCGGCGCAGCCCGCACCCGGGGGCTGACCGATGAGCAGATCACGACGTTTTCCAGCCAGGATCCGCGCCTGGAGCAAGCCGTCATCGATGCGCACGAAGCGTTCACCCAACTGCTGCACGAAGAACCCGAACTGCTGGCGCTGGACGAAGTCGGCCAGGCCGCGAAGATCCAGGAAGGCTACGTCAATTTCTACGCGGCCGACGCGGTCAACCCGTACGTCAGCCTCGCGGCCGCGGGCCCCTGGCTGGTCACGCTCAAGGGCGCCGTGCTCTATGACGTCGGCGGCTACGGCATGATCGGCGCCGGACACGCCCCGCCGGACGTGCTGGCGGCAATGAACCGCAGGCACGTCATGGCCAACATCATGACGCCGAACATCAGCCAGAAACGCCTGATGGAGCGCCTGCGCCGAGAGATCGGCCACACCCGCGGCGGCTGCCCGTTCGACCGCTTCATCTGCGTCAACAGCGGCTCCGAGTCGGTCACCGTCGCCGCGCGGCTGTCGGATGTCAATGCGAAAATCATGACGGATCCGGGCGGGCGCTACGCGCACAAACAGACCCGCATCCTCAGCCTCCGGGGCAGTTTCCACGGCCGGACCCAGCGGCCGGCGCAGTTCTCCGACTCGACGCGCAAGAACTACAGCAAGTACCTCGCCTCGTTCCGGGATCACGACAACCTGATCACGGTCGAGCCCAACGACGTCGAGCAACTGCGCCAGGTGTTCGACTGGGCCGGGACCAACGGCCTGTTCATCGAGGCGCTGTTCATGGAGCCCGTCATGGGCGAAGGCAATCCCGGCATGGCGCTGACGCCCGAGTTCTACGCCGAGGCGCGCCGCCTGACGCTGGAGCACGGTTCGCTTCTGCTGATCGACTCGATCCAGGCCGGCTTGCGGGCCCAGGGGGTTCTGTCGATCGTCGACTATCCGGGTTTCGAGGACCAGGAAGCGCCTGACATGGAGACCTACTCAAAGGCGCTGAACGCGGGCCAGTACCCGCTTTCCGTGCTGGCGCTGAACGAGCGCGCCGCCAATCTGTACCGCACCGGCGTCTACGGCAACACGATGACCACCAACCCGCGCGCGCTGGACGTGGCCTGCGCGGTGCTCGATGCCCTGACGCCGGAACTGCGGGTCAACATCCGCGAGCGCGGCGCCGAAGCGGTGGCCAAGCTGCAGGCGCTGGGCGAGGAACTCGGCGACCGCATCACCGGCGTCCAGGGCACCGGCCTGCTGTTCAGCGTCGGGCTCGACGGCAGTCGCTACAAGGCCTACGGCGCCGGCTCACTCGAGGAGTTCATGCGCATTCACGGGGTCAGCGTCATTCATGGCGGTGAGAATTCCCTGCGGTACACGCCGCACTTCGCGATTACCAGCGCCGAGGTCGACCTGCTGGTCGAGGCCACCCGCGAAGCGATTCTGCGCGGCCCGGTGAAGGCGACCGCCAGCGAAGCCGCCGCGGCCTGACGCCGCGGTCAACGACGCGATGCCCCTGCTCGAGCCGCTGCCGCGCGAGGCCAGCCCCGAGCTCGCCGACGATTTCGCCATCTTCGAGCGCATCCTGGGCTTCGTGCCCAACAGCCTGCTGACCATGCAGCGCAGCCCGGCGATGGTGCGGGCCTTCGGCGAACTGACCGAAGCCGTGATGACCTCCGAAGGCGGGGTCGATCTCGGCTTCATGCGCCTGATCGCGCATTTCGCCAGCCGGGCCGCCGGCTGCCAGTACTGCGAGGCGCACTCGCTGGTCGCCGCGGAAATCCACGGCGTCAGTCGCGAGAAACTCGAAGCCCTGTGGGACTATCGCAGCAGCCCGCTGTACAGCGAGGCGGAGCGCACCGCGCTGGACTTCGCCCAGGCGGCCGGCTCCGTGCCCAATGCGGTAGACGACGACCTGATGGCGCGCATGCGGCGGCACTGGTCGGAGCGCCAGATCGTCCACATTCTCGGCGCCGTC
>JARROJ010000106.1:0-11393 GCA_037384065.1 Lysobacterales bacterium | reverse complement strand
ATCTGGCAGCCGCGCTTCCTGCAGTACGTGGCCGAGACCGCACCGCCGGACCGCATGGGCGCCTACCTCGGCGTGGCCCGCCTGCCCTGGTTCCTGACCAAGATGATCACCGGCCTGTACGCCGGCTGGTTCCTGATGCACTACATCCCCGAAGGCGGACCGATGCAGTCCGGCGCGATGTGGTTCTGGCATGGCCTGATCGCGGTCACGACCCCGCTGCTGTTATTGCTCGCAACACGCTGGATGCGCGGCCGCTTTGCACGCTGACATAAAAAAACGCCGCGCGGTAATTAGCCGCGCGACGTTGTTTTTCACCTACTCCGCAGATCAGGCGGCGCGCGTTTCGTTCAAACCGCGCAGGTAGTTCAGCATCGTGTCGGCGTCGCTGACCTCGAACGGATCTTCGGGGCAGTTGTCCATCTTGCCCGGCTCGATGAACATCTTCACGATCTCGCCGTTCTCGACCAGCATCGAGTAGCGCCAGGAGCGCAGGCCGAAACCGAGATTGTCCTTGTCGACCAGCATGTCCATGCCCTTGGTGAAATGGCCGCTGCCGTCGGGCAGCAACTTCACGTTCTTGGCGCCGAGGTGACGGCCCCACTGGAACATCGTGAACGCATCGTTGACGGACAGGCAGTACACCTCGTCGATGCCCGCATCCTTCAGTTCGTCGTACTTGGCTTCGTAGCCCGGCAGGTGCGTGCTCGAGCAGGTCGGCGTGAACGCGCCCGGCAGGGCGAACACGACGACACGCTTGCCGGCAAAGATGTCGTCCGTACTCACGTCCTGCCAGCGGAACGGGTTGTCACCGCCGATGGATTCGTCGCGAACACGGGTCTTGAATGTCACCTGGGGAACTCTCTTACTCATGTTTAAAACTCCTTCGTTAATTGGCGTATGGCTTCAAACCTGTGATCGAATCGGTCAGATTCAAGGACAATTTCATGATTTTGAATTTCTATTGATTCGTCACGTTTAATTTACGTTTTCTATGATCCCAGAATACCCCCGACGGGGGAAATCGTTTGTAGTTATGACTTCGATAGCCAAACGCAATCGCAGGATTTGGTATTACCTCTTGTGAAGGGTATATTTATCGCAGGATTTGGTATTACCTCTTGTGAAGGGTATATTTGGAGGTCTGCACAAGGATGTCAGTACAAGGTCGCAAGACCAAATAATCATATCCGCACTGGGGGTGTTAAATGAAAAAGACTTCAATGTCTTTCCTTCATCTGTTCGCATTGCAACTTTTCCTCCTCTCGTTACTTGGCGTCACCCAGACGGCCGTCGCGGAGGACTTCAACTTTCCCGGACTGAGCGACACCGTGACGGTGACTGAAGACCAGTACGGGGTCCCGAGCATCAGGGGAAAGTCCGAAGCCGACGTCGCGTTCGTGCAGGGTTTCATCCATGCGCGCGACCGCTTCTTCCAGATGGATTACTTCCGCAAGTTAGCCAATGGGCGGTTGGCCGAACTGCTCGGCCAGCCCGCGCTGCCAACCGATGTTCAGCTGCGCACTCTCGGCCTGGGCCGCGCCGCCTTGAAATCGTGGCAAAACCTGGACGCGGAAACCAAGGGCATTCTGCAGGCCTACGCCAACGGCATAAATGCGTGGCTGGGTAACAATCCGCTGCCGCCCGAATACGTAGGGCTCGAACTGACCAAGGTCGAGCCTTGGCAACCTGTCGACTCTATCGCCTACGTCAAGCTCGTCGCCTGGGACCTGGCGTTCAGCCTCGGTGACATAGACAACACGATCAACCTCCTGACCTACCAGGCGGTGGGGGAAGTTGTCGGTTTCGATGGCCTGGCGCTGTTCGCCGAGGACGTCTTCCGACCAAGTCCGTTGACAGCAATACCCCGAAAACCGAGGACGCAACTTCCCCCCTACCGGACATCTACACGGCCGAAACGTTGCAAATTGCTCTCGAACTCAAGCAGACGTTTTCAGAAATACCGATGCTCGCGAACATGCTTAAGCCTCGCGAAGTCGACAAGGGCAGTAATGAGTGGGGGATCAGCGGTGAATTTACAGAAAGCGGCAACCCGATTATCGCCAACGATCCGCACCTGGCGCTGGACATCCCTTCGGTATTCCATGAAATACACCTGATCTATGACCTCGGCGAAGACAGCTACTCGGTCAGCGGCGTGCAGTTCCCAGGCACGGCGGGCATTATCCAGGGCTGCAATGACCGCCTCTGCTGGGGCAGCACGAATCACCGCCTGGACGTGACCGACGTGTTCCAGGACCAGGTCCAGACC
Source organism: Lysobacterales bacterium (assembly GCA_037384065.1). Taxonomy (GTDB): domain Bacteria; phylum Pseudomonadota; class Gammaproteobacteria; order Xanthomonadales; family SZUA-36; genus JABDPF01. The sequence continues at coordinate 9,124 of JARROJ010000106.1, read as the reverse complement.
AACGCCCTCGGACTCCCGACACACACGGTGCACGATGGTTCGCCCGAGGCACTGCAGATGGTGTTCCAGTCCTTCTTTGTGAACGTGATCGGTAACGAGACACCAGACACAATAGTACGCGCACCCGTCGGGTATGACGGAGGCGCGATCACCTGGGTTTCGCCGCGCCGAAACGATGGTCCCTTACTTCCGGGCGGCACCGGCAACTCGGCGTTCTTTGTTCAGTTCACCGGCTGGGGTCCGACGAACGAGAACAGATTCATAAAGGACGCGAACCGTGCCCGTAACCTAGATGATTTCAAGGCGGCCCTGCAGTATTTCGATTTCGGTTCCCAGAACTGGATTTATTCCGACATCGAAGGCAACCTGGCCTACTTCACCAGCGCCGAGAATCCGATCCGCTCAGACCTGGCGCAAGGTACCGTGGATGGCGGCGTTCCGCCTTGGTTTATCCGTGACGGCACCGGTGCGTTGAACCATGAGTGGCTGCCGGTTATGAACCCGCAGCCGGGGCAAGCGCTGCCGACCGAAATCATGCCCTTCGAGGAACTTCCGCAGGTGGACAACCCTGCCTGGGGCTATATCGCCAACGCCAACAACGACCCGGCCGGCGTCACGCTGGACAATAACCCGTTGAACCAGCTGCGGCCGGGCGGCAACGGCATCTACTACGTGGGTGACGGCTACGGCTTTTCCGAGGGTCGGCAGGGGCGCGTGGACCGCGTCATGCAAGGCCTTACGGAATCTGACGAGCCCGTTACCGCCCAACACCTCAAAGATCTGCAGGCCAACACGCAGATGCTCGACGCCGAACTGACTCTGCCCATCCTGCTAGGGGTGATGGCCGAGGTCCAGGTACCACCCGAATCGCTGATGGCCCAGGCTCTGGACGTACTGACCACCTGGGACTACAGCGCGCCTACCGGCCTGGCCGAGGGCTGGGACGCCGGCGACGACCCGAATCTGGCGGTGGAACCTGACGAAACCGAAATCCGCAACAGCGTGGCCGCTACTGTGTTCGCAGCGTGGCGCTCGATGCTGATAAAGAATACGATTGACCTGACACTGTCCACCTATGGACTGGGCGACAACCTGCCCGACGACAGCGCCGCGCAACGGGCATTTACCCATCATCTGCTTAACTACGAGACCAACGGCGGCATCGGCGCCTCCGGCCTCAACTTCTTCCTGGCCGGACTTCCGCAGACCGTGGCCGGCAGCTTGGACCAGGCTCTGGCGATGCTGTCGTCCGAAGAGTTCGCGCCTGCCTTCGCACAGTCCGACGACATCATGGACTACCGCTGGGGCAAGTTGCACCGAATCGTGTTCCGCCACCCGATCAACGGTGATCCGCTGAATATTCCTAATGGCGGCGGCTTTACCGACCTTGCCCCGGACCTGCCGGGCTTAGCCCGCCAGGGCGGTTTCAGCACGGTCGATGCCGCGTCGCACAATGCGCGCGCCGATTCGCTGAACGACTTCATGTTCTCTTCCGGGCCGGCTCGCCGCTTCGTGGGTGAGATGACCCCAGAGGGCCCGCTCGCTTATCAGACGATTCCCGGTGGCCAGAGCGGTGTGTTCCTCCACCCCAACTACTCCAGCCAATTACCGTTATGGCTAACCAATAGTTATCACCCGCTGCCCGTGACCGAGGAGGATGCCGACAGCATTGCCGTCATGAGCTACACCTTCGGCCCGGCCATGCCGGCCGCCAACTCTGCAGAGGAGAACACCAATGACTAAGCGTATCGGCCTGATCCTCCTCGCCGCACTGTTCGCGGCCAACGCATACGCCGAGCCGGTCGAGTACCCGACCAACAAGGACGGCAGCATCATCACCGGTGTGCTGACGGCGGATTTCGATCCGTCCGCCGGCGTGACGCCGATCCCCTCCAACCTGTTTTTCCTGGGTACGACCGACCTGACATTGAACCCACCGGTCGCGGACCCGAATGATTTCAGCGACCCGTTGGTCGCGTTGAGCGCGGAGGACGGCTTCAGCACCACCGAAAAGTGGGTCACGACCTTCTCGGGCGATCCGTACGACATCGACCCGGCCTCGGTCGTCGCCGGCCAGTCGCTGGAATACGTCACCGTCATGCAGGGCAACACGCTCGCCATCATTCCGACCAGCCCGCTGAAGGAACTGACGACCTACATGGCCGTGCTGACCAACGACATCAACGACACCAACGGCAATGACGCCACACCGGCCCAGACCTATTTCCTGGCCAAGCGCGCGGACCCGTGGGTGGACGAGAACGGCAACAGCACCTACTCGCTGGTCGATGATGCAACCGCTGCGACCCTGGAAGGACTGCGGCAATTCACGGCCACCCAGGAGGCGGCGGCCGAGAGCGTGGGCATTCCGAAGGAGGACATCATCCTCAGCTGGACCGCCCAGACGCAGGCCATCACGCCGGTGCTCAAGAACCTGCGCAGCATCGCGCGGCCGGCGCCGACCACGGTTGTCCCGACCGGGTTGACGACGGCTGCCTTCCTCGGCGCGGGCGCGGCCGACGTGTACATGGGCGTCATCACGCTGCCCTACTACCTGGGCATACCGAGCGCCGAGAACCCGGTGGCGCCCCTGACCGACTTCTGGAATGCCGAACCCGGAGCCTACGTGCCGCCGTTCGACGGACTCGGACTCGACCCGACCTCGACCAACGTCACAGTCGCCAATCCGTTCCCGGTAGTGACCGGCATGCAAACCGTCCCCGTGTTGATGAGCGTGCCTAACGCGGCCAGTGGCCAGGAGAAGCCGGCCGCAGGCTGGCCGGTGGTACTCTTCGGCCATGGCCTGGGTGGTAACCGCGCACAAATGCTCTTCATGGCCGATACGGCCGCGTCTCAGGGCTATGCGGTTATTGCGATAGACGCACCGCTGCACGGCATCCGGCCCGAGGACAATTATCTGACGCCGCTTTACATCGAGACCACGCCGTTCGCCGATGTCGCCAACGAGCGCACCTTCGATGTTGACTACATCGACAACGCGACCGGCGCGCCCGTCCCGGACGGCATTACCGATCCTTCCGGCACACACATCATCAATCTCGCCAGCCTCGTGACCACACGCGATAACTGGCGGCAGCTGCAGGCCGACTTGTCGATACTCGCGGTTTCCGTTCCCTCAATCAGCATCGACGGTGACGCCCTGCCCGACCTGGATGGCTCGAACATTCAGTATGCGGCCATTTCGGGCGGCTCGGTACTCGTAACGGCATTCGTAGCAGCTGAGCCGCTGATCACGAACGCCTTCCTGTCCGTGCCCATGGGCGGCGTTGCCCGGGGACTGGAAGCCTCCCCCTTTTACGGGCCAGCGATTCGCGCTGGACTGAAGGCCGCGGCCGGAATCGAACCGGGCATGGCCGATTACGAGCTGTTCTTCCTCGCCTGGCAGACGCTGATTGACTCAGCCGACCCGATCAACTGGTCCGGCACCGAACCGATGATCCGCGCGCTGGGCCTGGAAGCTTACTCAAGCACGCAGATGAACCCGAACGGATTGGATGCGGTCGGCCGCTTCGTGCCGCCCGCCGAACACAGTTCATGGCTGGATCCGACGCCTTCGCCGGCAGCGACGGCGGAAATGCAGAAGCAGTTCGCCTCCTTCATCGCCTCGCGTGGCACGGCGGTCGTCGTCGAGGATGCCGCGACGATGGTCCCGGTGATCGAACCCGCGCCTGCGAGTACGGCGGACACGAAAACGAAGCCAGCGGCGCCGACCAAGAAATCGGTACCCCTGATCAAGCCGAAGGGAGTCCCTTGCGGCAGCCGTGACACTCGCACTGGCGTCGACGGTCAGCACCTCGGTGCAGGCCATCGAATTCTCCAGCGGTGAATTCTCCGGCAGCTTCGACACCACGATCAGTTACGGCGCGCTGTGGCGCGCCGAGGACATCGACCCCGACAACGTCGGCAAGGCCTACCTGACGCCCGGCGTCATTCCGCCGATCACCAACGCGGAGCAGCGCTTGCTGCCAGGTCGCTGGTCGGTCAACAATGACGACGGCAACCGCAACTACCCGGACGCCGGCGACATCGTCGCGCACACGGTCAAGTTCACCTCCGAGCTCGATATCGGCTGGCGCAATTACGGCCTGTTCACCCGTTTTACGGGCTTTTACGATTTCGAGAACACCGACCAGGATTTCCTGCCGGACGTGGCCGAGGAGCGCGTCGGCAAGGACCTGCGCCTGCTCGACCTGTACGTGTGGGGCAGCAACGATTTCGGCGGCAAGTATTTCGACTGGCGTATCGGGCGGCAGGTCGTCAGCTGGGGCGAATCGACCTTCATCCAGGGCGGTCTGAACGTGATCAACCCGGTCGACGTCTCCCGCCTGCGGGTGGCCGGCGCCGAGCTGAAAGAGGCCTTCGAGGGCGTCAATATGCTGTGGGGCTCGCTGGAACTGACCCCCAGCCTGTCGCTCGAGGCGATTTACCTGCTCGAGCACCGGGAGATCATTCCCGACCCGGTCGGCACTTACTTCTCGACCAACGACATCGGGACGCCCGGCGGTTCGTACGTGATGCTCGGCTTCGGCATTCCCGACCAGCCGGTCATCAACCCGGACCTGTTCAACGAGGTCTGCACGAACGGCAACCTGGCGGCCTCCGACCAGAACCTGCCGCTGCCGCTGATCGGCGCCGGCTGCAGCGCAGGCGTCGGCCGCTCGGCGGACCGTCTGCCGAGCGACAGCGGCCAGTACGGCGCGGCCCTGCGCTGGTTCGTGGAAGACTGGAACGCCACCGAGTTCGGCTTCTATTTCCTGAACTACCACAGCCGGCTGCCGGTGCTCAGCGGCCAGGCCGTCACCACCTCGGCGATCCAGAGCGCCACGTACTGGACGGAGTACCCCGAGGACATCCAGCTGTACGGCGTGAGTTTCAACTCGAACATCGGCACCTGGGCGCTGTCGGGCGAGGTCAGCTACCGGCCCAACGCCCCGCTGCAGAGCGACGACGTCGAGCTGCTGTTCGGCGCCCTGACGCCGCTGAACCCGCTGCTTCCGGCGCCCGCGCTATGGTTCAAGAGCCAGTTGCGCGGCAGCGGCGAGAACGGCTGGTTCCTGCCGGGCGAGACCGTCAAGGGCTGGTTCGAGCATAAATCGTGGCAGGCCCAGACCACCATCACCAAACTGTTCGGTCCGAATAACTTCCTGGGCGCGGACCAGATCGCCTTCGTGACGGAAGTCGGCTTCAATTATGTCGACGACCTGCCGGACAAGGACTTCCTGCGCTACAACGGCCCGGGTACGGACACGGGTGGCGGGCTGGATTACCTGACCGGTGACCTGCGCAACCCGATCACCGAGGCCGGCGGTTTCGCGGACGACTTCAGCTGGGGATACCGCATGCTGGCGCGCGCGACCTACAACAGCCTGATCGGCGCCTGGACCGTCAGTCCGCGCATCGGCTTCAACCACGACGTCGACGGCACGACACCGGGGCCGGGCGGCTCCTTCGTCGACGGCCGCAAACAGCTCAGCCTGGGCGTTGGCTTCAACTACCTCCAGAAGTGGACCGTGGACGTTTCCTACACGAGCTACTTCGGGGGCGGTTATTACAACCCCCTGATGGATCGCGACTTTTATGGCGCGAGCGTAAGCTATTCATTCTGATCGCCGGAGATACCCATGCGAAACCTGACGAAATTCACCCTTTCCGCCTGCATCGGCCTGACCCTCGGACTCGGGCAGGCCTTCGCCGGCGCCAAGCCCGACCAGGTCAACCGCCTGAGCGAGGACCTCACGCCGATGGGCTCGGAGCGCGCCGGCAACGCCGAAGGCACGATCCCCGAGTGGACCGGCGGCATCACCCAGCCCCCGGCCGGCTACAGCCCGGGCGACCATCACCCGAATCCGTGGCCGGACGAGCAACCGCTGTTCCGCATCACCGGCGCCAATTACAAGGAATACGCCGACAAGCTCAGCGTCGGCCAGATCGGGCTGTTCGAGAAGTACGGCGACACCTACTTCATGGACGTGTACCCGAGTCGCCGCACGGCATCGTTCCCGGAACACATTTACGAGATGACGATCAAGAACGGCAGTACCGCGAAGCTCGCCGACCAGGGCGAGGGTGTGATCGACGCGGCCGAAGGCTTTCCCTTCCCGTTCCCGGAAAATGCCTATGAGCTGATGTGGAATCACAAGCTCAAGTACAAGGGCATCGGCGGCGTGCGCTACAACAACCAGGTCGCGCCGACGGCGGACGGCAATTATTCCGTGACCGTCATCCGCGAGGAACTGCTCGGCCTGTACTACAAGCGCGGCATGACCATCGCCGACACCAACAACATCCTGCTGTACTTTTTCCAGGAAGTGGAATCCCCGGCGCGTCTGGCCGGCAACATCCTGCTGGTGCACGAGACACTCAACCAGACGGTGCAGCCCCGCCAGGCCTGGATCTACAACCCCGGCCAGCGCCGCGTGCGCCGCGCCCCGAACGTCGCCTACGACAACCCGGGCACCGGCTCCGACGGCCTGCGCACGAATGACATGACCGACATGTTCAACGGCGCGATGGACCGCTTCGACTGGAAGATCGTCGGCAAGAAGGAACTGTACATTCCCTACAATTCCTACGACGCGCACGCAGAGGGCATCAGCTACGACGAGTTCGTCCAGCCCGGTCACCTGAACCCGGAACTGATGCGCTACGAACTGCACCGCGTGTGGATCATCGACGCCACGCTGAAGGAAGGCATGCGCCACATCAACGCGCGGCGCACCTTCTACCTGGACGAAGACAGCTACCAGATCGTGCTGATCGATCACTACGACGGCCGCGAGCAGTTGTGGCGCGTGTCCGAATGCCACTCGATCAACTACTACGATGTACCGACCACCTGGTCGACGATCGAGGCCCATTACGACCTGCAGTCCGGCCGTTACGTCGCCCAGGGATTCGACAACACGATGGCGGTGAACACCTTCAACGTGGAGCTGAACCCGAGCCAATTCACACCCCAGGCGCTGCGTACACGCGGTCGCCGTTGAGCGAGTTGAAAAGGCCGGCGCAAGCCGGCCTTTTGACCTGAGGTGAAGCCATGCTTCCGAACCGAATCCTGAGCCGGATCGTCGCCGCCGCCGCGGCGCTGTTCGCGGCCGGAACCGTACCGGCCCAGGACGCCGATCTCGACATCAGCTATGCAGAGAACCTGCCGCTGGTGCCGGAATCGATGTTCCTGGACATCACGCGCACCGACGACGGCCAACTGGTCGCCGTCGGCGAACGCGGCCACGTCCTGCTGTCCGAGGACGGGGTCGCCTGGAAACAGGCCGATGTCGTTCCGACCCAGACCACCCTCACGACCGTGGAAAGCCGGAACGGCCGCCTGTGGGCCGCCGGCCACGACGCGGTCATCATCACCAGCGGCGACCACGGCAGGACCTGGACGCTGGAAAACCACGATCCGGAGCGCCAGCAGGCCGTGATGGACCTCTACTTCACGGACGAGTTCAACGGCGTCGCGATCGGCTCCTACGGCCTGTACCTGCGCACGGCCGACGGCGGCCAGACCTGGGAAGACGTCACCATCGACGAGGAAGGCGGTTACCACCTCAACGGCATGGTGCGCTTCGAGGATGGACGCCGCCTGATCGCCGGCGAGGCGGGTTACTCCTATCGCAGCTTCGACGACGGCGAGACCTGGGAGATGATGGACATGCCCTACCTCGGATCGATGTGGGGCGCGCTGCGCGTCGGCGAACAGTGCGTGCTGTTTTTCGGCCTGCGCGGCCACGTGCTGGAGAGCTGTGATTTCGGCACCACCTGGACCGAGTTCGACCTCGACACCGAGTCGAGCATTTCGGCGGGCGCCCGTTTCGGTGACCGCACCGTCCTGGCCGCGAACAGCGGCACAGTGCTGATACGGGACAGCGGTGGACCGTTCCGCGTGTATACGCACTCGAGCGGCGTCGATTTCGCCGGCGTCACGGCCCTGCCGAACGGCAGTTTCCTGCTGGCCGGCGAAGACGGCATTTTCAGCTACCCGGAACAATCCGGCGAGGAGCAGTCGGATGACTGATATCGACACGACCCGTACCCACCGGCTCGCGGAATTCCTGATCCGGCACCGCGTCTGGATCGTCGGGCTGTTCGTGCTCATCACGCTGGTGATGATGTACGCGATGACCCAGCTCAAGATTGAAACCGGCTTCAAGAAACAACTGCCGCTCGATCACGAGTACATGCAGACCTTCCTGCAGTACGAGCAGGAGTTCGGCGGGGCCAACCGCATCCTGGTCGCCCTGGTTGCGAAAGACGGCGACATGTTCACGCCGGAATTCTTTGAATCCCTGGAGGACATTTCCGACCAGGTGTTCTTCATTCCCGGCGTCGATCGCGCCAGCGTGCGCTCGATTTTCACCCCCAACGTGCGCTTCGTCGAGATCGTCGAGGACGGGTTCGCCGGCGGCAACGTCATTCCGACCGACTTCGCACCGACCGAGGAGATGTTCGAAACGGTGCGCGGCAACATCGTCAAATCCGGCGAGATCGGTCGCCTGGTGTCCGGCGATTTCACCGGTGCGATGGTCTGGGCCAACCTGCTGGAGGAAAACCCGCAAACCGGCGAGAAGCTGGATTACCGGCGCGTGGCCGCGCAACTCGAGGAAATCCGCGAAAAGCACGAGAACGAGAACCAGACGGTGCACATCATCGGCTTCGCCAAGATCGTCGGCGATATCTCCGATGGCGCGCAATCGGTGGTGTGGTTCTTCCTGATCGCCCTGGTGATCACCTCGATCCTGCTGTACCTCTACTCGCGCTCGATCATGCTGACGATCCTGCCGCTGACCTGCTCGCTGGTCGCGGTGATCTGGCAGATGGGCGCCCTGAGCCTGATGGGCTACAGCCTCGACCCGATGAACATCCTGACGCCGTTCCTGATCTTCGCGATCGGCGTCAGCCACGGCGTGCAGATGATCAGCGTGTGGATCGTCGAGAAGAAATTCGGCGGGCGCACGCCGGACGACTGGGTGCGCAGCGGCGTGCTCTCGGTCGACGACATTCCGCACCACCTGCCGCACCACGGCTCGCGTGAAACGATCAAGAAACTGCTGACCCCGGGCGCGATTGCGCTGATCTCCGACGCGGTCGGCTTCATGACGAT
>JARROJ010000105.1:0-5430 GCA_037384065.1 Lysobacterales bacterium | reverse complement strand
CTTTCGCCGGTTACTGGCTGCGAGGAGATCGGTTCCTCCCCTTTGCCTAGCCACACCGTGAATCCAGGCGGGTGTTTGCCGAGCAATCGTTTCAGGCTTAATGAAACATCCCCATTAGAGCAAATCGTTCATGAACGGCGGCTGAAACAGCCGTTCAGTCAGGACCCATCTTTTACCCAAGGCGTGTTCACAAAATACGGCCACCGTTGCGCAAATTAACGCGGGCTGAAACGCCGTTTCAGTGTTCTGTCATGAAGCCGGGATTAACCTGAGTATGAGTGAGATTGTCCTGAGATCGCCCCCTGCAACATACAGGGACCGCGCCGGCCCTATCGGCGCGGCACAGGCACGCTCATACAGATGGAGACAGGACAATGAAATTGGGAGAAGCTATCGAAACGGCGACCCGTTCCGATGATTTATTTGCACGCTTGCTGAGGTCCGCGGCGGTCATCACGGCGGCCCTCGTCATCCCCCTGGCCACCGGCCCCGTGTTGAACTTCGACCCGGGCTCCGCCGCGTATGCGGCGGGTGACAATTCCGGTGGAAATGGCGGTGGAAACGGCGGCGGCGACCAGAGCAACAAACCCATGAAGGGCGACCTTTATGGTGATGTCGTTTACCTGTTGCGAGACGGGATGGGCATACCCATCGTCGTCAACGGCTGCATCCGGCCACTCGATGCGTACGGCGCTGTGCTGGCACTCAACGCGGACGATACCGACGGAAACGGGATCGAGGACGACGATGATCCCGGCCTGCCCGAGGGCGTCGGCTACAACCGGTGCCAGGACGCTCCGCAGGTTCTGATGTCCGCCGGCTCTGCGCCGAAATTGCTCGTCGCCGAAGATGAAGACGAGGATGAACTGGAGGCCTGCGACCCGATCTCGAACTGCAGCGAATACGTCGTGGAAGTCGAGTTGGGCCGACTGAGCATCCTGCGCTCGCCACCCTCGGTGGTCGACAAGGCGCTTGCGGATGCCAATAACGCGATCGAAAACGCAGGCCAGGTCATTCTCGACTGGGGCGGCAGAATCGCGCCGGACTTCGTTTCGCTGGATTCACCGCTGGTCAACCTCGCGCTGATGCGCGAATTCATCAACGTCGGCAGCATCGACTCGTACGACCCGCTGGATATGGCGATTACGGGGTATGGAAAAGAGATCGCCGCTGCCTTCGGGCTTGGCGCCGGCGACGACAAGGAAGGAACGGGCATCGACCCGGAGGTCACGGTTCGCGTAATGGAATCGTCACGCATTGGCGAGGCCTATTACATGCTCGCCGATGGTGAAGTCTATTGGGGTGCGCCTGGCCCGATGGACGAGCCCATCTACCTGGGCTTCGACGTTTTCCTTTCGAAACCGGATTTCGACACGTTTACCTACACACGCGCGGATACGTTCCCCGGCAACGTCATGTATGACTGGTATAACGGCATGATCGACGATTACGACCGCACCTGCGAGAGCGTGATCTCGGCCGTTTTCGTCAACGAGCCGGACCCCGGCACAGTGACGGGTCTCGAAGCGTTCGCGCTGGCCGCAAACGACGCGCGGCGGGTTCTGCTGTTCGTGCACGACGGGCTGATACAGTACGTCGACCCGGTTTTTGAACTGACGCCGTTCAGTGACGACGACGAAAACCCCGACAACGATATCGAAAGCCTCACGGGCAAACCCTGCGTGCTCGAATAGGGGTAAATGATCGACCCACCGCACGGAGGCCGGGCATGAAACCCCGGCCTCTGCCCGGATTTCCGCCACCATGGAGCCATTAAGCTCCCTCTAACCTGAAACTTGCTAAGCTGATCGATACCAGGTTGCCGGGGGTGCTGTCGCGCGTCCGGCACAGCAGCCCGGCGACGGACCGCCACGTATGCGACCTGGTGTGACAGGCCGAGACCGACGTGCGGGCCTGTCGAGCGAGGCGGCAGCCACCCCCGGCCCCGGGAAGTCCACCATCCAGGCTGCCTGAAACCCGTGCAACCTGCGAAACCGTGATACCGCGGGGTATCCGGTCGTCTGAAACTGCCGATCAGCCAGGGAGGTGATGCAACCACACGATACGGGGGAACGCTGCCGGGCTCGAGTCCATCACGTGCGAACCCGGTATACACGCAGGGAGCGACGGGAACAGTCTTTCATGTTCCCGACACTGGCCACCATTCTGGAGGCTGAAATGAAACGCAATACGATTATCTGCGCGTGCGCGGTCGCACTGGCCGCCACGTTCGCATCACCGGGCAGTGCTCTGGCCGCCTCGGTCGAGCCCGTCGAAGACGACGGAACGTTCATGGAAAGCGTGACCTGCCGCGACCTTGGTTTCTCTTTCTGGAACAAGATCGAAGGCTGGGGCTACGGTGACTTTACGCCGGTACCGGCGGAAGATCCGGTCGAATTCTACGGCTACTACGAAACACCCGGCCACCTTCAACTCGACCCGGCCTACGCCAACACCATCACGATCTATCTCTACGACCCGAGCGAGCGCGTGTTCTCCTGGACGGTCGACCCGTTTCCAATCGGGCTGCTCTACGTCAAGGCCGGCACGCGGGCCAACCTGTTCTGGTATGACCCGGAGGCCTTTGGCGATACGGACGTATATCCGCCGGAAACCGCCGACAACGTCAGCCATGCCTCGTGGTGCTGGAATGTCACCGGCCCAAACGGCGACGAATGCTACCAGGACGAGACCGCCTGGGCCGACGGCCCGCGTTACAACACGCAAGGCAACTGGGCGACCTACACGCCCTATGTGGCCGACAGTTGCGTTACGCTGTACGCCGGCCAGACGATGGACGCCGGCACGGCCTGCTTCGAAAACCAGGTGAACGGCAACGTGGATATCACCATCGAACTCGCCAACGGCTTCATCTTCTACTACGACGTGCTCGACGACGAGGATGACAACATCAAGGTGCAGGACTACGCGACGCCGCCTGGCGGCAACCCGCCCCCCGGGCTGTTTGACTGGAAGGTGATGGCGCCGGTGGGCAGCACCGTCCACACGCTGACCGTACCGCTCAACGCCTACTACGGCATCCACCTGGACGTGGCCTACCCCATCGAGTGCCCCGATTCGGCCCAGGAGCCGGAGCCTGCGCCCGATCCGTGGACGCCACCGAGATACGGAAAGGCCGGCAACGGTTGAGTCATCATCCCGCGGGCGACACAGCGCCTGGCGGCCAAGCCATGCTTACCCCTTCCCCTTCCGGGCGAAGGGGTTTTTGTTACTCCGGCGCAGGTCCCAGGAACGGCGGCAACGCGTCGCTGGCCACGTGCTCGAAGATCAGCTCGGTTTCGATGTGCGAGACCTCCTCGCGCGCCGTGAAGGCGGTCATCGCCAGGTCGCGCAGGTGCTCCGGGTCGCGCGCCCACACGTGGGCCAGGAAATCGATCGGGCCGGCCACGTGGTACAGGCGCACCACTTCGGGCAGGTCCAGCGCGTGCTGGCGAAAGGCCTCGACATCCGGCTTATAGTGCCGCTTGAGCCGCACCGCGATCATCGCCTGCAGGCCGACCCCCAGCGCCGCCGCGTCGACCTCGGCGCGAAAGCCGGTGATCACCCCCGCCTGCTGCAACAGCCGGGTGCGCACCAGGCAGGTGGACGGCGCCAGCCCGACCTTCGCCGCCAGCTCCTTGTTCGACAGCCGAGCATTGTTCCGCAACAGGCGCACGATTTGGTAGTCCGTTCGATCGAGCGGTTTCACAGGCGCGTTCTCCCGAACTTTATTCGGTAATAGACGATTAATGGGTATCTTATTCTAAAATTGGAATCATTCACAGAATTCCCGGGCACAAGGTGAAACCCCTTCTAAATCCCGGAACGGAACGCGAACAGCCAGGAGCATCGCCATGAAATCATCGAAGCGCGTCGTCAAGCACCCCCGTATCAAGGACCCGGTGGAAGCGCTGGCCAACACCCGCCACGAGTTCGGCGAGCACGGCGGCGTGAACATGTCCATCGAGGCCAGCACGACGTTCACCGCGATGCACCCCGACCGGCTGTCGGACATGTTCACCGGCGAACTCGGCCCGGACAAGGGCGGTTGCTACCTGTACGGCCGGCATTTCAACCCGACCGTGTACAGCCTGGCGCGGCAGCTGGCCGCCCTGGAGGGCACCGAGGCAGCCTACTGCACGGCCAGCGGCATGGCGGCCATCGCCGGCACCCTGTTCGGCCTGTGCAATGCCGGCGACCACATCGTCTCCTCGAACACCGTGTACGGCGGCACCTACGCCCTGCTGCATGATTTCCTGCCCACCAAGGCGGGCATCACGGCCACGCTGGTCGACATCATGGACCTCGAGGCCGTGGAAGCCGCGATCACCGAAAACACGAAGGTGCTGTACGCCGAAAGCATCGCCAACCCGACGCTGCACGTCGCCGATATCCCGGCGCTGGCGGAAATCGCGCAGCGCCACGGCCTGAAGCTGGTCATCGACAACACCTTCAGCCCCCTGCTGCTGAGCCCGCACCAACTGGGCGCCGACATCGTCGTGCACAGCATGACCAAGTTCATCGGCGGCGCCTCCGATCATATCGCGGGGGCGATCTGCGCCGACAAGGCCTTCATCCAGCAATTGATGGACCTGCACCTGGGCGCGCTGATGCTGCAGGGCCCGACGATGGACCCGCAGGTGGCCTACAACCTGAGCCTCCGCCTGCCGCACCTGCCGCTGCGCATGACCGAGCACGCCCGTCGCGCGCAGCTGTTCGCCGAGCGCCTGCAGGACCTCGGCCTGGCCGTGAACTACCCCGGCCTGCCCGACCACCCGGACCACGAACTGTTCAGCCGCCTGCACTGCCCCGACTACGGCTACGGCGGGCTGCTGACGCTGGACATGGGCAGCACGGAGATGGCCAACCAGCTGATGGACATGCTGCAGAACGACTACCGCTTCGGCTACGTGGCCGTCAGCCTGGGCTACTTCGACACCCTGATGTCCTGCTCGGGCAGCACCACCTCCAGCGAGATGACCGACGAGGACAAGATCGCCGCCGGCATCGCTCCGGGCCTGGTGCGCATGTCGGTGGGCATCACGGGTTCGGTCGAGCAACGCTGGGGCCAGTTGCGGAACGCACTGGATCGCCTGGGCGTGACCGGCACGAAACCACGCGGCGCAGCCGGCAACGAATCGCTCGCGTCCTGACCCCTTACGCATCGGCAGGCCGCCTCTGCAGGAGGGCCTCAAGACCCGGCCGCTGCCCTGCACGGCCCCTGTGGGAGGGCCTTCAGGCCCGACAGGCTTCACGGCACGGCCGCACCGCCCGTCGCGGCTGAAGCCGCTCCCACAGCAACGGGGGCGTAAGAGGCGCTTTCAAAACAAAACCCGCCCACGCGAAAGCCGCGACGCTCCCTGGTCGAGCCCGGTGGGCCGGCGGCCTGTCAAGTCCCGCCGCTACCCCGGGAAGGCGGTCGCCCGCCCT
>JARROJ010000104.1:0-7318 GCA_037384065.1 Lysobacterales bacterium | reverse complement strand
CGGTTTTCTGGTGGGTGCTGACGGGCTCGAACCGCCGACCCTCGCCTTGTAAGGGCGATGCTCTCCCAACTGAGCTAAGCACCCGTCAGAAGGCGCGCTAGTTTACAGCGTCTTTCAGCTGTTTGCCAGCCTTGAATGCAGGATTCTTGGAGGCCTTGATCTTGATCGTTTCGCCGGTGCGCGGGTTGCGTCCGGTGCGCGCGGCGCGCTTGCGAACCGAGAAGGTGCCGAAGCCGACCAGGGAGACCGTGTCACCCTTTTTCAGAGCCTTGGTAACCGCACCCACGAGGCCGTCCAGCGCACGACCTGCGTCCGCCTTCGACAGGTTGGCTGAGTCAGCAATTGCATCGATAAGTTCAGATTTGTTCATTCTTGCACTCCGTTGATTTATGAAATGTTCAGGCGATGTGTAATCGGTTCTATCGGCTCATGTTCAGGCCACCGACATCCAGACCCTGCCGGCTCATTTTTTTCTGTGCTGGAAGCGTGTGAATCTCCCTGAAAGCCTTGTATGCCAAGGCCTGCAAGCCGCTCGGGAATACTAATACCTCTCCTTGCGCCGCGCAACACGTTTTCGACCGCTTTGCAATGTACCGGCTTAACTGGTTGCGGCAAGTGCCTCATTGACCAAGAAAAGCCGATTCAAAGCGTTCTCAGTGCGTGATGACGGAGTCCGCGGCTTTTTCGCCTTCGACCTTCTTGGGCTCCACCACGGCCGGCAACGGCTCGGGCATTTCGACCAGGGCCAGCTCCAGGACATCGTCGATGGTCGACACCGGCCGCACCTCGATCTTCTTGAGGATGGCCTTCGGAATATCGACGAGATCCTTTTCGTTGTCCTCGGGGATCAGCACCAGCTTGATGCCGCCGCGATGGGCTGCCAGCAGCTTTTCCTTCAGGCCGCCGATCGGCAACACCTTGCCGCGCAGCGTGATCTCGCCCGTCATGGCGACGTCGGCGCGCACCGGAATCTTCGTCAGCGCCGACACCAGGGCCGTACACATCGCGATACCCGCGGACGGACCGTCCTTGGGCGTCGCACCCTCGGGCACGTGGATGTGCGCGTCGAACTGCTGGTGAAAGCCCGGGTCGATGCCGAGCTGCGCGGCCCGGCTGCGCACGACGGTCATCGCCGCCTGCACGGATTCCTGCATGACGTCGCCCAACTGGCCGGTCTGCGTCAGGCGGCCCTTGCCGGGCATCAGCGTCGACTCGATGCGCAGCAGTTCACCGCCCACCTCGGTCCAGGCGAGGCCCGTGACCTGGCCGATCTCGTTGTTCTCTTCCGCGACGCCGTAGCGGAAGCGGCGCACGCCGAGGTAGTCGTCCAGGTTCTTCGAGGTGATACTGACCTTCTTGCTCTTTTCCAGCGCCAGTTCCTTGACCGACTTGCGGCAGATCTTGGCGATCTCGCGCTCGAGGTTACGCACGCCGGACTCCCGCGTGTAGTAGCGGACGATATCGGTCAGCACGCTCTTGCTGATCTTGATCTCGTTGTCCTTCAGGCCGTGCTGCTCCATCTGTTTCGGCACCAGGTAGCGCTCGGCGATATTCAGCTTCTCGTCCTCGGTGTACCCCGGAATGCGGATCACTTCGAGGCGATCGAGCAGCGCCGGCGGAATGTTCAGCGAGTTGGCCGTCGCCACGAACATGACCTCGGACAGGTCGAAATCGACTTCCAGGTAGTGGTCGTTGAAGCTGTTGTTCTGCTCGGGGTCGAGCACCTCGAGCAGCGCCGAGGACGGGTCGCCCCGGAAATCCATCGACATCTTGTCCAGCTCGTCCAGCATGAACAGCGGGTTGCGCTTGCCGATCTTCGCCATGTTCTGCAGCACCCGGCCCGGCATCGAGCCGATGTAGGTGCGGCGATGACCGCGAATCTCGGCCTCGTCGCGCACGCCGCCCAGCGACATGCGGACGAACTTGCGCCCCGTCGCCCGCGCGATCGAGCGGCCGACCGAGGTCTTGCCCACGCCCGGCGGTCCGACCAGGCACAGGATCGGCCCTTTCATCTTGCGCACGCGCTGCTGCACGGCCAGGTACTCGAGGATCCGCTCCTTGACCTTCTCCAGTCCGTAATGATCGGCCTCGAGGATTTCCTCGGCCTTGCTCAGGTCCTTGCGGATGCGGCTGCGCTTTTTCCACGGCACGTTCAGCATCCAGTCGATGTAGTTGCGCACCACGGTGGCCTCGGCCGACATCGGCGACATCATCTTCAGCTTGTTGAGCTCCGAGGTCGCCTTCTCCAGGGCTTCCTTGCTCATGCCGCTCTCGTTGATGCGCTTCTCGAGGTCGTCCAGGTCATTCGGCGCGTCGTCCATCTCGCCGAGTTCCTTCTGAATGGCCTTCATCTGCTCGTTCAGGTAGTACTCGCGCTGGCTCTTCTCCATCTGCGTTTTCACGCGGCCACGAATGCGCTTTTCGAGTTGCAGCACGTCGATCTCGCCCTCGACCAGGGCCATCAGGTGCTCCATGCGGCGCCGCGGGCTGCCCATTTCGAGCAGCACCTGCTTTTCTTCCAGGCGGATCGCCAGGTGTGCGGCCACGGTGTCGGCCAGGCGGCTGGGGTCGTCGATGCCGGCCAGCGTCGTCAGCAGTTCGGGCGGAATCTTCCGATTGAGCTTGACGTACTGCTCGAACAGCGAGACCAGCGACCGCATGGTCACCTCGAGCTCGCGCTCGTTGCCCTCGATCGCGACCGGGATCAGGCTCCAGTCCGCCTCGAAATATCCGTGCTCTTCGCTGTAGCGGTTGATGCGCACCCGCTCGCCGCCCTCGACCAGCACCTTGGTCGTGCCGTCCGGCAGCTTGAGCAATTGCAGCACCGTGGCCAGCGTACCCACGGAAAACAGGTCTTCTTCCGCCGGATCGTCGATTTCAGCGCTGCGCTGGGTGACCAGCACGATGCGCTTGTCGCCGTCCATGGCCTTGTCCAGCGCCTGGATCGAGCGGTCGCGCCCGACGAACAGGGGGATCACCATGTGCGGGTAAACCACGACGTCGCGCAGCGACAGAACCGGGGTCGGCTGCTGGGTCATGGATGGAAATTCGGTGTTCTCGATATCGGTCATCTGATCCTCTCCGGCGCCCGCTCGTGCGGTCGAACCGACCTGCGGGATTGCCACGTTTCATCATAACAGTCTGTGATTCGATATTGGCCCGCAGGGTCGAAAATCAAGGTGCCGGCGCACGGCGCCGGGCGTCAGCAAGGGGCTGTCACGCCGTTCGTTCCGGCAAATCCCGCCGCTCGTCCGCCGCGCCTTGCGCCATCGGCCACGGCGGCGCATCCTTTAGGTACGCGCCGCAAGGGGTCACTTCTGGCGCGTCACAGAAAGCAAGGGGTCAAAAGGATGTCTTGATCTCCGGGAACGGCCGCGGCCGGGTGCATGGATTGTGATCACCGGCGCGCCACGAGACAGGGGATTCAGGATGGAGACGATTCTGTTCTTCGCGACCATCGCGATTCTCGTACTGATGACGATGTACGGCATTCACCGCATCGACGCCCGTCGGGACCGGTGGCCCGTGCACGAAGACAACCGGACGTCCGAGGCGCGCGGCGGCAAGCCGCGGAGCGCGCGGGCGGCTCGCGAACGGGCCTATGTCGAATGGTTCACCCGGGAGGGAGCCGAGAAAACAGCCTGAACGAAAACTCGCCACCTGCACAGGCTGACGCACGCGCCGGGCATGTTCGCCCGGACGTGCGAACCGGGGCTTCGGTCGCGCTGCGAGGAGAATACGTCGCGGCCGAGGCCCCAACCTATTTTCGAGCGGCGTCGGGCGCACGCACCCGTCGGCGGTTCACCGACGGGCGTCACTCGGAACGTTCGGGGATCAGTCGGCCGCAGCGGCCTGCTGCTGGTCGTTGTTCTCGTACAGGATGTAGGGCTCCGCCTCGCCTTCGATGACGGTCTCGTCGACCACCACCTTGGACACGTTGTCCAGTGACGGCAGGTCATACATGCTGTTGAGCAGCACGCCCTCGATGATGGTGCGCAGCCCTCGCGCGCCGGTCTTGCGCGCCATCGCCTTGCGGGCAATGGCGATCAGCGCGTCGTCACGAATCTCCAGTTCGGCGCCTTCCATCTCGAACAGCGCCTTGTACTGCTTGACCAGCGCGTTCTTCGGCTCGACCAGGATGCGGACCAGGGCCTCCTCGTCCAGTTCCTCGAGCGTAGCGACCACCGGCAGGCGGCCGACGAACTCGGGGATCAGGCCGTACTTGACCAGGTCTTCGGGCTCGACATCGCGCAGGGTCTCGCCGATGTCCGGATTTTCCGCCTTGCCCTTCACCTCGGCCGAGAAGCCGATACCGGTGGAATGCGAGCGGTTCTGGATCACCTTCTCCAGGCCGGAGAATGCGCCGCCGCAGATGAACAGGATCTGGCTCGTGTCGACCTGCAGGAATTCCTGCTGCGGGTGCTTGCGGCCGCCCTGCGGCGGAACCGATGCGATCGTGCCCTCGATCAATTTGAGCAATGCCTGCTGCACGCCTTCGCCGGAAACGTCCCGCGTGATCGACGGGTTTTCGGCCTTGCGGGAAACCTTGTCGATTTCGTCGATGTAGACGATGCCGGTCTGCGCGCGCTCGACGTCGTAGTCGCATTTCTGCAGCAGCTTCTGGATGATGTTCTCGACGTCCTCGCCCACGTAGCCCGCTTCGGTCAGCGTGGTCGCGTCGGCGATCGTGAACGGCACGTTGAGGATCCGGGCCAGCGTGTCGGCCAGCAGCGTTTTGCCGCAACCGGTGGGGCCGATCAGCAGAATGTTGCTCTTGGCCAGTTCCACGGCATTCTCGCCACGGCCCGGCTCGAGACGCTTGTAGTGGTTGTACACGGCCACCGAGAGCACCTTCTTGGCGTGCTCCTGGCCGATGACGAACTCTTCGAGGAAGTCGTGAATCTCGCGCGGCTTGGGCAGTTTCGCCCGATCGGCGACACCGCTTTCCTCGAGTTCTTCGCGGATGATGTCGTTGCACAGCTCGACGCACTCGTCGCAGATGTACACGCTCGGGCCGGCGATCAATTTGCGGACTTCGTGCTGGCTCTTGCCGCAAAACGAACAATAGAGAATTTTACCGTCTGATCCCTGCTGGTTTCGTTCACTCATTGTGTTTTCTGATCGCTTTTGGGCGGTTTGGGTAGTATCACTGTGAAAATCTTACCTTTTTGATTCCGCGGCGTCGACTTTTCTGTGCTCGAACACCCGGTCGACCAGGCCGTAATCGAGGGCCTGCTGCGGATCCATGAAGTTGTCGCGGTCGGTGTCGCGGGCAATGGTGTCGACGTCCTGCCCGGTATGGCCGGCGAGCAATTCGTTCAGTTGCTGCCGCGTCTTGAGGATTTCCTTCGCGTGGATGTCATGTCCGTCGCCTGCCCCTGGAAGCCGCCGAGGGGCTGGTGGATCATGACGCGCGAGTGCGGCAGGCAGTACCGCTTGCCGCTGGCGCCCGCGGCCAGCAGCACCGCGCCCATGCTGGCCGCCTGGCCGATGCACATGGTGCTGACGTCGCAGCGGATGAACTGCATGGTGTCGTAGATCGCCAGGCCGGAGCTGACCACCCCGCCCGGGCTGTTGATGTAGAGGTTGATGTCCTTGTCCGGATTCTCCGATTCGAGAAACAGAAGCTGCGCAACCACGAGGTTGGCCATCTGGTCTTCGATCGGACCGACCACGAAGATCACGCGGTCCTTGAGCAGGCGCGAGTAGATGTCGTAGGCGCGCTCGCCGCGCGAGCTCTGCTCCACGACCATCGGCACCAGGTTCAATGCCCGGGTTTCCGCCGCGCCGTTCCGTGTATTGCTCATCGGTTCCTCCATGCGGCGCGGGGCTGCCGTCGCCGGTTACTCGGAGGCGCGCTTCGTCGCCCCCGCGATGACGTCCTGGAAGGACATCTCCTTCGGCGTCACTTTAGCGTTTTCGAGTGCCCAGTCAACCACCTGCTCCTCGAGCACCGAACTTTCGACCTGCTGCAACAGGTTCGGGTTCCCGTAATAGAGCTGAATGACCTCGGCCGAGTCCTCGTAGGTGCTGGCGACCGACTCGATCGCCTGGCGGACCTTGTTGCTGTCGACGCGGATGTCGTTCTGCTGGGCCAGTTCGCCCAGCAACAATCCGGCGCGCACCCGCTTTTCAGCCGGCTCCAGGAAGGATCCGGCCAGCTGCTGGACCAGTGACTGATCCGGCTCCTGGCCCTGCTGCGACAGCAGCTGCGCCGCCATGCTGGCCGCCTCTTCGCGCACCACGCCCTGCGGCACCTCGAGATCCGGCACGGCCTTGACCAGTTCGTCCACCAGGCTGGTCTTGACCAGCGTGGTCGACGCGTTCTTCAGTTCGCGCTCGAGGTTGCCGCGGATCTCGGTCTTCAGGTCCTCGACATCGCCGCTGTCGATGCCGAAGCTCTTGATGAACGCCTCGTCCACCTCGGGCAGCTTCGGCTGGGAGACGCGCACGACGCCCAGTTCCGCCTTCGCCTTCTTGCCGGCCAGTGCGGCCTCGTTGAAGCCTTCCGGGAACTCCAGCGTCACCTTCTTGGACTCGCCCGCGGGAATCTTGGCCAGCGCTTTTTCGAGCTTTTCGAACCCGGACTTGCCGAACACGACGCTCATGCGCTTGGTGCCTTCCTCCGGCACCCGGCCCTCGTCGCTCTCGGCGGCGAAATCCATGATGACCTGGTCGCCCTCCTCCGCGGTGCGCTCGACCTCTTCCCAGGTCTGACGCTGTTCGCGCAGGGTTTGCAGCATCTCGT
Source organism: Lysobacterales bacterium (assembly GCA_037384065.1). Taxonomy (GTDB): domain Bacteria; phylum Pseudomonadota; class Gammaproteobacteria; order Xanthomonadales; family SZUA-36; genus JABDPF01. The sequence goes on along the minus strand of JARROJ010000104.1, from coordinate 570 downwards.
CGACGTCGTCCTCGGTGACACCGGCTTGCGGGCGCTCGATTTCCAGCGCGGCCGCGTCGATCGTGCCCACTTCCGGGTAGACCTCGACCACCGCGCTGAACGCGACGTCGCCGTTTTCCATGTCCTCCGGCGCGCTGTCCAGCCGCGGCCGCGATGCGACGCGCAGGTTTTCGTTCGCAATGGCCTGCTGCAGGCTGGTCTGGATGCTTTCCCCGACGATCTCCTGGCGGGCCTGCTTGCCGTAGCGCTGGCGCACCACGCTCATCGGCACGCGACCGGGGCGGAAGCCCTTGATGCGAACCGTCTTGCTCAGCTCGCGCAGCTTGTTGTTGACCTTGCTGTCGATTTCCTCGCCCGGCAGCTGGACCGTGAGCTTGCGCTCCAGTCCTCCGGTGTTTTCTACAGAGACTTGCATAGTGATGATTGAACCTGCTGGTGGTTGTACGGTTTTCGCCGGGGAGCGCCGGCCAGTGGTGCGAAAGGCGAGACTCGAACTCGCACGGGTTGCCCCACTGGATCCTAAATCCAGCGCGTCTACCAATTCCGCCACTTTCGCACGTGCCGGAAGAA
>JARROJ010000103.1:0-6038 GCA_037384065.1 Lysobacterales bacterium | reverse complement strand
CCGGCCGGCGCCCGGGGGCTGACCCTGACCGGCGACACCATCGACGCGCACAACACCTTCGACGCGCCCAACGCGGTCGAGCCGCGTCCGGCGGAACTCGACTTCGACGACGGCGTCCTTGAGTTGACCCTGCCCGCCCGCTCGGTAACGGTCGTCACGCTGAAGAAGTGAACGGACGGTAAGCCCGCGCTGCGGGTGAACGAAAAAAGCCGCGGGAATTCCCGCGGCTTTTTCTATCGGACGCTCCGAACAGGGCGCCCGTATCACCCGGTCCCGGTATCAGTTCGAGCCGCAGTCGCCGTAGCGAACGCAGGCCGCGCGATCGATGCCCTCGGTGGTCATGATCACGCGCTCCAGCGAGCCGTCGGCGTTGTAATACAGCGGTTCGACCGAAACGGAACGCCGGAAGCGCCCGCCGCTGGGCTTGCCGTCACGTGGCGGAACGGCGCCGGTGTGGTAGAAGAACCAGTCGCGGCCCAGGAACTCAACGATGGACTGGTGGTTGGTCTCGGTGTTGCCGGCGATTTCGTTCAGGATGCCCATCGGTTTCCAGGGACCATGGATGCTGTCGCTCATCGCGTAGCAGATCTTTTCCGGGAACTGGCAGGCGTAGGACAGGTAGTAGCTGTCGTTTTTCTTGTGCACCCACAGCGCCTCGGTGAACTCCGGAACATCGATCACCTGTATTTCGCCGTCGAGTTCGATCATGTTGTCCTTCAGCTTGACGTACTTGGGCACCAGGTTTCCGAAGAACAGGTACACCTCGCCGTTTTCCTCGATGAACACCGCGGGATCGATGTCGTCCCAGTCGTTCGGCGTTTGCGTGGTCATGTCGTTGGTGATCAGCGCGCTGCCGCGGGCATCGACGAAGGGTCCGGTCGGCGAATCGGACACCGCCACGCCGACGGCGAACCCGGGCTTGCTGTCGTCGTGCCGCACCGTGGTGTAGAACCAGTACTTGCCGTCTTTCTTCACCATGTGCGAGGCCCAGGCGTTGCCGGTGGCCCAGGCGAAGTCGTCCGCGCGCATGATCGGGCCGTGCTCGGTCCAGTTCTTCATGTCCGTGGTCGAGAACGCCAGCCAGTCGTGCATCTCGAAGAAGACGTCGTTGTTGGGCGCCTCGTCGTGCCCGGTGTAGAGCCAGAGGGTGTCACCGTCCGCCAGCGCCGCCGGGTCTGCGGTGAAAACATGCTCGAACAGCGGGTTCTTGGCGAAAACGGTCGGAGCGGAGAGAAAAGCGGTCGCGGCGACGGCCAGGAAAAGGGTGCGCATGTTCAAACCTCTTTTCAGTTACGGTTTTCCGGCGGGCCGGACCCGACCAGTTCCGTGGTCAGACGGTCGAGATCGGCCGGATCGACCACCGGCCAGCCGTCCTCCCACGCGATCGGCAGGATGCGGAGTTTCTGTTTCGCGTTGTCGGCCGTCTCGTAGGCGTGGAACACGAGGTAGTCCTTCCCATCGAAGGTATAGGCGGCGTTGTGACCGAGCGCGACCCAGTTGTCGTTGCCCTCCAGCACCAGGGTGCCGCCTCCCTGCAGCATCGGCGTACCGCCCCGGTCCACGTACGGTCCGGTCACGGATTGCGAACGACCGACCATGATCTTGTAGTCGCTGTCCATGCCGCGGCAGCACTTGTCGAAGGAGACGAACAGGTAGTACCAGCCGTCCTTGCGGAAGATGTAGGGCGCTTCGATCGCTCCCGCGCCGGGGTCGGCAGCGGGGTCGCGCGGGTCTCCGGGCCGGCGGGCCAGGCTGTGCCATTCCTGCGGCTCGGCCAGCCGCACCAGCGTCTCGTCGAGCTTCACCAGCTTGATGCCCGACCAGAACGAGCCGAAACTCATCCAGAAATCGCCGTTTTCATCCGCCACGATGGCCGGATCGATCGCGTTCCAGTGGTCACGGTTCGGAATGGACTGCACGATCGGGCCCTGGTCGACCCAGCGGTATTCGGGCGATTCGGGGTTCAGCGTCTCGTTCACGGTCACGCCGATGGCCGAGGTGTTCTTGCCAAAGGCCGAGACGGAGTAATAGAGGTAGAACAGGCCGTCCTGCGCGAAGATATCCGGCGCCCACAGGTGACCGCTGAAATCGGGAACGATGTTGCGCGCCCAGTCCGGTTCGCCGTCGAACGCGCGGCCGACCCATTTCCAGTGCTCGAGGTCCGTGGACTGGTAAATCGTGATGCCCGGCCCGGTGCTGAACACGTAGTAGGCATCGCCGTCGCGCGCCATGACGGGATCATGGACCTCGACCTGAACGGCGTGCGCGTCGACGCAACAGAGGAAGCCCATCGAAACCAGCGTGGCCGCCAGGGTTTTCAGCATGTCATTACTCCTTGCCCGCCCCGCGAAAGGCAGGCCTGCGCATTGCGTGGAATAAATAATACAATAACCGCGATCAAAAAAATCGGCCCGCTGCCGAGGGGACACCGTCATGCGTTTGGGATTCTCAAAACCGCTCCTGGGGTTCGCGTTGTGGGGCGCGAGCCTCGTCTGCATCCCCGCCACCGTTCTGGCCGAAACCCCGCGGCTGAACCTGGACAACCCGATCGTGGTGCAGCGCGCCGACCCCTGGATCCACCGCGATCCGGCATCCGGCTGCTACTGGTTCATCGGCACGGCGCCGGAATTCGACCGCATCGAGTTGCGCCACGCCTGCCGCCTGAACGACCTCAAGATCGCGGAACCGAAGGTCATCTGGCGCAAACGCGAATCCGGCCCGATGAGCGCCAACATCTGGGCGCCGGAACTGCATCGCATCGACGGCGCCTGGTACATTCATTTCGCGGCCGGCGACGTCGAAAAGCCGTTCAGCATCCGCATGTACGTCCTGTCCAACCCCAACGACGACCCGATGACCGGTGAATGGACCGAGGAAGGCCGTGTCCACACGCACCTGGACACCTTCTCGCTGGACGCGACGACCTTCGAACACCGCGGCACGCGCTACCTCGTCTGGGCGCAGATGGACGCCGAGCGCAGCTACAACTCGGCGCTGTGGATGGCGGCGATGGATACGCCGACCCGCATCCGCCCGCCGGTCATCAAGCTGACCGAACCGGACCTCGAGTGGGAACGGCAGGGCTACAAGGTCAACGAAGGCGCGGCGGTCATCGTGCGTAACGGCCGCGTGTTCATGACGTACTCCGCCAGCGCCACCGACCACCGCTACGCCATGGGCCTGCTGTGGGCCGATGCGGACGCCGACCTGATGGACCCGGCCAGCTGGAACAAGCGGCCCGAACCGGTGTTCGAAACCGACGAAGCGCTCGGCCGTTACGGCCCGGGCCACAACGGCTTCACCATCGCCGAGGACGGCATCACCGACCTGATGATCTATCACGCGCGCGATTACCGCGACCTGCAGGGCACCCCGCTGACCGACCCTAACCGGCACGCCCGGGCGCGGGTGCTGTACTGGGATGAAAACGGCTTTCCCGATTTCCGCCCGCATGAGCCGGACTGACGGTTCGGCGGGGACCGGCCCGGCCGGATCCGGTTGCGCTTTCTCACCCGGTTTGAGAGGCTTGTCGGTGATGAACCGAGCAAAAGCGATTGATCTCCATGAAAAGATGTAATCCTTCCGCCCCCCTGACAATTCTCCTGGCCTGCGGCCTGCTGTTCCTGGCTGCCTGCGGCGAAAAGCCCGCGCCCGTCGCGCAAACCGCCGAGGAGGCGGCGCCGGCGACCACGGTCGCACCCGCGCCAGAACCGCCCGCGCAGCCGAACGTGATCGAGTTGCGGGCCGTCGGCAAAACGTTCCAGGGCCCCACGGAAATCCCGGCGGGCTGGACCACGTTCCGCTTCGTCAACGCCTCCGGCATGGTCCACTTCGGGATCATCGACGTGCCGCCGGACGGGGTGACCGCCGAGCGGTTCAGCACGGAAACCGCGGTGCCGTTCCAGGACGCGATGGACGCGATGAACGCCGGCGACGAGGAAGCCGTCAACGCCGCGGTCGAGCGGTTTCCGGAATGGATCGGCGAACTCGGGCGCAACGGCGGCCCGGGCTTCCTGTCCGCCGGGCGGACCAGCGAGGCCACGGTTTACCTCGAGCCGGGGTACTACATCATCGAGTGCTACGTGAAGTCCGACGGCGTGTTTCACACCACCCCGCCGGCCCCGGGTCAGCTCGGCATGCTGCTTGGATTGACCGTAACGGATGAATCCGGACCGACCGCGGAACCCGAGTCGAACGTCACGCTCGCCGTGCGCAACAACGGCTTCGAGATCACGGACGGCGCCCTGCACCCGGGCCGAAACACCATCCGGGTCGATTTCATCGAGCAGCAGGCCCTGCCCTCCTTCGTCGGCAACGACGTCCACCTGATGCGGGTCGAGGACGCCAGCAGCATCGCGCAGGCCAGCGCGTGGATGGATTGGCGTACGCCCGTCGGTCTCGAGGACCCGGCGCCGGTGACGTTCCTGGGCGGACTGAATGACCTGCCCGCAGGCGCACACGGCTATTTCACCGTCGACCTGGCGCCGGGCGACTACGCGTTCATCGCGGAAATGCCGGACCCGCTGTCCGCCGGCTTCGTGCTGCCGTTCAGCGTCGACTGACCGGCAGGCGCCACGGCCGCCGGGAACGACGGCGCAGGCTCCGCGTCAGTCCACCGGCAGGTCGCGCAGCAGGCGCACGCCATAGATGCCACCGGCGATCGAGCCTTCACCGGCGATGAATCGCAAGCGGTGCGTCCCGTCCTCGCTGCGGGCAAGGACCTCCGCACTGAGCGGGTAATCCACCGAGACGAATTCGGCCCCGTACTCGCCGGTCGAGGTGACCTCGGCGATCACGATGCCGTTCAACTCGATCGTGAAGCTGCGGCCGGCGTCCGCGCCCCAGTAGTCGACGCGCAGGTAGCGCGCCGCACCCTCCGGGTCACGCAGGCGGTAGCCGAACCAGCCGGCGGCATGGCGCCAGTGGCGGCCGAAATTGACGCCGGCCTCGGTCGCGACGCCCTCGAAATCGTGCTCCACTTCCGGTTGCTGCTCGCCGGGCGCGACCCGGTCGATCGTCAGGCGCTCGAGCTGCAGCCGGGCGGCTTCCTCCGCGGCCGCCGCCGCGCGTTGCGCCGCGAGCGCTTCGGGCGTGCTGAACGGCCAGTAAACGATGTAGCGGGCGCGGTGCAGCCGGAAAAACGGGATCAGCTCGGTCGCGCCCAGCCCGGACAGTCCGGTCCTGCCGGTGAAGCGGAAGCGCAACTCGTCGCCCGCGACGCGCTCGATACGGTCCGCGAAATCCGGGCTGTCGGAGACGAACACGGGCGTGCGCTCGAGCGGACACATCGCGCCGCTGGCAAGGTGCCCCATGCGACTGTCGTCGGCATAGAATTCAAGCGTTTCGCCGGGAAACGGGTTGCTGGCCGCGGCCAGCACGACCGGACCGTACAGAATCGCGTAGTAGTCCAGCCCCGCCGGCATCTGTTCGAGGCGGGTCGTCATCGGCAGCGCCAGGGTCACGCTGTCGCCCTGTTGCCACGCGCGTTGCAGGTGAATGTAGCCGTCCGGGCCGACGCCGGCCCGCACCGTCTCGCCGTTGATCGTCACGTTCGGCGTTTCAGCCGCCGCCCAGGACGGCCAGCGCAAACGCAGGCCGATGTCGGCGCCGTTCTCGAACACCAGCGTGGTCGCCGAGCCGTCCGGGAAGCGCGTCTCCTGGCGCAGGGCGACCTCCTGCTCCGGCCATTCGAGGCGCGCGGGGATGAACAGGTTGACCAGCAGGTCGTCGCCGTCGCGGGCGAAGATGAAGGCGCCGTACTTGACGTGGTTCTCGATGCCGGAACCGACGCAGCACCACATCGCGTCGTGCACCTGCGAGTAAACCCGGTAGTGCTGGGGCCGCATCGGCGTGAAGTAGACCATGCCGCCGGTCGCCGGATCCTGGCTGGCGAGGATGTGGTTGTACAGCGCGCGCTCATAGTAGTCCACGTACTCCGGCCGTGCTTCGGCGGCGTACAGCAACCGCGTCAGCTTGAGCATGTTGTAGGTGTTGCAGGTCTCGGGCCCCTCGACCTCCTGGATCATCGGCGTGAAATC
>JARROJ010000102.1:0-9208 GCA_037384065.1 Lysobacterales bacterium | reverse complement strand
CACGGCGGGGTCATTGTACGGCGACACCCAGGTCAGGCCGGACTCCGCCGCGCGCTGCTTGGCGTACAGCTCCGTGGCCAGGCAATCGCGGCCGTGAAACGCCAGTTCGACGCCGTAGCGGCGCAGCGCCGCGACCTTGCCCGGATCGGCGTTTTCCGGCAGGCAGATGACCCCGTGGCCGCCGGCGATCGCCAGCGCGCGGGCGAAGCCCTGGGCATGGTTGCCGGTCGACGCCGTCAGCACGCCCCGCTCGCGTTCCTCCGCGCTCAGCGACAACAGCTTGTTCAGCGCCCCGCGCGCCTTGAACGAGCCGGTGTGCTGCTCGCTCTCGAGCTTGAGGTGCACGTTCATGCCGTCGATGAACGGGGTATGCAGCAGCGGCGTGTGCAGAACGTGGGGCCCGATGCGTTCGGCCGCGCGGGCGATGGCATCGTGCAGTGCCGGTCGCTCCTTCATCGCCTATTCCGCTTCCTGGAACAACCGCCGGTTCATGTAGTTGATGCGCATGCCCAGCGTGCGGGCGCTCAGTTCGTGAATCGACGCCGCCAGGCGCAGGTCCTCGGCGTCGAAGCGCGCCAGGCTTTCCGAACTCAGGTGGTACACGACCGAATCCGAATCGGCGACGATGGTCGCCGTGCGCAGGCGTTCGGGCGTGTAGGCCGAAAGCTCCCCGATCAGCGCGCCTGGCCGGAATTTCTTGACCCGCTTGAGGCCGTCCGCGCCCAGGCGGATCAGGGCCGTCATCGAACCCTGCTCGAGCATGTAGAGCCCGTTGTCGCGCTCGCCCTGCGCGAACAGGACCTCATCGGCGGCGACCTCGACGCGCTCCATGTTGGCGAACAGCAGGTCGACCTTTTCCTGGTCCGCGAAAATCTGCGCCAGGTATTCCTCGATGTTGCGCTGCTCGGCCTCGCCGGTGTGCGCCTGCAGCAGGACGTCCTCCATGTACTCCACGGCGTAGTCCGCGTCGTCGAACAGGAGCGGCGCCCCGTGCTCCTCGCACACGGCGTCCAGCATCAGCAGGCTCTCCCGGATATCCGGGTTGACGCCGGAATAGACCAGCTGCACCCCGGAGGACTCGCAGATCGACTTGATCTGCACGAAGGTGTTCAGCGCCGAGATATCCATGCCGGTAACGCGCTTGAGATCCAGCAGCAGCAGCCGGTACTGGCCGCTGCGCACGTGGTCTTCACGGATCGTGTCGAGCACCGCGTTGGCCGTGCCGAAGAACACGAAGCCGCGCAGGCGGTAGACCAGCGCCTCGCCGCCGTACTGGTCGAGCAACTGGTTGTCCGACCGGGAACGCTCCACCGAGCTGCGGTAGTCGGCCAGCGAGTGATGCCCCAGGATCGCGCTGATCATGCTGTAGCGCAGCACGAACAGCAGCAGGGCGAGCAGGATCCCGGCCGCGATGCCGGGCATGAAGCCGACGAAGATGACCGTACCGAGAATGATCAGCACGATGGCGAAATCGATCGGCTGGAAGCCGCGGACGTTCTCGTACATCCACTCGTAGAACAGCTGCCAGGAGAACAGCAGCACCGTGGCGCCGACCAGCACTTTCGGCACCCAGGGCATGATCGCGCTGCCGAACACCGCCATCACCACGCAGACGGCCGAGGTGATCAGCGGCATCCAGCGGCTCGAGGCGCCGAACTCGCGGTACACGCTGGAGGCGACCACGTCCGTCGAGCCGGGCGGGCTGGCGATCAGCGCGCACAGCACGTTGCCCTTGCCCATGTCGGCGATCTCGCGCGACGTGTCGACATCCTCGCCGTCGGACGCCATCAGGGCCGACAGCGACATCGACTGGGTGAGCAGGGCCAGGAACGCGATGGTGAGGATCTGCGGGACCACGGAGATCAGGAAACCGGTATCGATCCGGGCGAACGATACGCCGGACAGCAGGGCGAGCGCCCCGCCCTCCTCCGGGATGTCGAACAGCCAGCCGCCGGCGACCAGTTCCTCGGCGCTGACGCCTTTGACCGCGACCACGATGTAGAACACCGCGACCAGCACCAGCGAGGCCAGCGGCAGGGCCCAGGCGCGGCGCAGGCGGGTGGTCGCGACCAGCAGGAAAATCGCCGCGGCGACGTACAGCAGGAGCTTGGGCCACTTCTCCATGTCGCGCAAAGCATCGCTCAGGTCGAGGAACGAGGCGTCGAAAGCGATCCCGACGCCGGCTTCCAGCAGCAGCCAGCCGATGCCGGCCATGAAACCGCAGATCACCGGGTACGGCATCAGCTCCAGCAACCGCGTCAAGCGGTAGTGCCCGATCAGCCAGAAGAACCCGGCCACCGCGAGGGATGACAGGGACATCACGGCCAGCATGGTCGACAGGCCGCGCTCGCTCACCACCGCATCGCCCATCTGGGCGACCAGCAGCGCCGAGATCGAGGCCAGGATGACGATGGCCTGCTCGTCCAGGCTGACCACGTGCAGGCTCTTGCGCGAGGTGAGCGCCACGTAGACCCCGAGCAGCGCCCAGCCGAACAGCAGGATCGTGATCAGCAACGGCAGGAACGGCGCCATCGCGCCGGCGAAGATCACACTGGCGAAACCGTAGCACCACAAGGCGTTGTCGAGCCCGTCGAAAACGCCGAGCGAAACGTCGGCGGTCAGCGACTTCGGACGGTAACCGTTGGTGGGCAGCTTGGGCATGGTGCGCACATGTTAGGGCATTCCGGTGAAGAATGTGTATAGGCGCCGTCCGCTGGCCTCGACTATGACTTTTCGCACTACTTTAAATCACGATCGTGATTCAGCATACTGCCTCACGAATCCGATTTCTTGCAGTGATCAGGAGACATCCAATGCAACGCTTCCTTTCCGCCGGCCTGCTGGCGCTGGCCTCGGCCGTTCTGTGCGGCCCGGCCCTCGCCGCGGACATGCCGGACATCGACATCGAGTACGAAAAATTCACCCTCGACAACGGCCTGACCGTGGTCGTGCACGAGGACCGCAAGGCGCCGATCGTCGCGGTCAGCATCTGGTACCACGTCGGTTCGAAGAACGAGCCGCAGGGCAAGACCGGCTTCGCCCACCTGTTCGAGCACCTGATGTTCAACGGCTCGTAGAACTACGACGGCGAATACTTCGAACCCTTTGAGCAGGTCGGCGCCACCGGCATGAACGGCACCACCTGGTTCGACCGCACCAATTACTTCGAAACCGTGCCGACCCCCGCGCTCGACATGGCCTTGTGGATGGAGTCCGACCGCATGGGCCACCTGCTCGGCGCCGTCACGCAGGAAAAGCTCGATAACCAGATCGGCGTGGTGCAGAACGAAAAACGCCAGGGCGACAACCAGCCCTACGGGAAGGTGCAGTACCGCATCCTCGAGGGGCTGTTCCCGCCGGGGCATCCGTACCGCCACAGCACCATCGGCTCGATGGACGACCTGAGCGCGGCCTCGCTGGAAACCGTGCACCAGTGGTTCAAGGATTACTACGGCGCGGCCAACACCGTGCTGGTGATGGCCGGCGACGTGAGCCCCGAGCAGGCCCGCGAACTGGCCGTCAAGTACTTCGGCGACATCGAATCCGGCCCGCCGGTCACGCGCATGAAGGCCGCCGTGCCGCTGCACCTCTCCGACACCTACGAGGTGATGTACGACCGCGTGCCGCAGGCCCGCGTGTTCCACAACTGGGTCGCACCCGGCCGCACCACGCGCGACGCGGTCGAGCTGTCGCTGGCGGCCGCCGTGCTCGGCAGCGGCAAGAACTCACGCCTGTACCAGGCCCTGATCTACAACGACCAGTTGGCCGTCAGCGCCACGTCGTCGCTGCAGAACCAGGAACTGGCCAGCATGTTCGACATCGACGTGACGCTGCAGCCGGACGCTTCGATGGACGAGGTCAACGCGATCATCGAGCGTGAACTCGACAAGTTCCTGAAGGACGGCCCGACCGAGGACGAGCTGCAGCGCGTGCAGACCCGCATCAACGCTTCCACGGTCCGCGGACTGGAGCAGATCGGCGGATTCGGCGGCAAGGCCGTCACCCTCGCCCAGGGCGAGCTGTACGCGGACGACCCGGGCTTCTGGAAAACCCGGCTCGAGTGGGTCAACGCGGCCACCCCCGAAAGCGTTCGGGCGGCCGCCGCCAAGTGGCTGACGCGCGGACGCTACACGCTGGAGGTCTATCCCTTCGGCGACTACTCCACCACCGAGAGCGTCGTCGACCGTTCGGCCGGCCTGCCGCAGGTGGGTGAGATGCCGGACCTGGAGTTCCCCGCGGTGCAGCGCGCCGAGCTGGACAACGGCTTCAACGTCGTGCTGGCGCAGCGCGACGCGGTGCCGGTGGTCAACGTGGCCCTGCAGTTCGACGCCGGCTACGCGGCCGATTCCTTCGGCACGCTGGGCACGGCCGGGTTCACGATGGCGATGCTCGACGAAGGCACGAAAACCCGCGACGCGCTGGAAATCGCCGCCGAGGCCGAATCGCTCGGCGCCAACATCAGCACGGGCTCCAACCTCGACATGTCGACCGCCCGGTTGTCCGCGCTGAAGAACAAGCTGGAGCCGTCGCTCGACCTGTTCGCGGAAATCGTGCGCGAGCCGTCGTTCCCGGACGAGGAAATCGAGCGCCTGCGCAAGCGCTGGCTGGCAAGCATCGAGCAGGAAAAGAACCAGCCGGTGCAGCTGGCCCTGCGCACGCTGCCGCCGCTGATGTACGGTGACGACCACGCCTACGGCATCCCGTTCACCGGTTCCGGCACCGAGGAATCCATCAACTCGCTGACGCGCGATGATCTGGTCAATTGGCACCAGACCTGGATCCGGCCCAGCAACGGCACCCTGTTCGTCGTCGGCGACACCACGATGGACGAGATTCTGCCGCTGCTGAACGAGTACTTCGGCAAGTGGCGCGAGAATCGCAAGGCCGTGCCGCAGAAGAACCTGGCCAACGTGCCGCTGAAAGACAGTGCGGTGTACCTGATCGACAAGCCGGGCGCGCCGCAATCGCTGATCCTGGCCGGCCACGTCGCCCCGCCGACCGGCGCCGAAAACAACATCGACATCAGGACGATGAACGACGTGATCGGCGGCTCGTTCACCGCCCGGGTGAACATGAACCTGCGCGAGGACAAGGGCTGGGCCTACGGCGCGTACACGTTCATGCAGGACGCCCGCGGACAGCGGCCCTGGCTGGCCTACGCCCCGGTGCAGACCGACAAGACGGCGGACAGCATCAAGGAGCTGACGCGCGAGTTCGACGAGTTCCTCGGCACCAAACCGGCCACGCAGGACGAGCTGAACAAGAGCGTGCGCAACAACGTCAACAGCCTGCCCGGCGAGTTCGAAACGGCCGGTGCGGTGCTCGGCGCGCTGCTCAACAACGACCGCTTCGGCCGCCCGGATGACTACGTCACCACGCTGAAGAGCCAGTACGAAGCCGTCGACCTCGAGGGCGTCCAGGGCGCCGCCGAGGAGGTCATTCACCCGGAGAAGCTGATCTGGCTGATCGTGGGCGACCGCGAACAGATCGAACAGCAGGTGCGCGACCTCAACCTGGGCGAAGTGCAGATTCTCGATACGGACGGCAAGCCGGTCGAGTAACCGGAACCGGGGTCATAAAGCCGGGGTCGGCGTCAGCAACGGACGCTGATCCCGGCTCCCCCCGACCGCGTTAACGCAATCGTCGAAGCCCCGCCCAGGCGGGGCTTTTTTTCGCGAAGAATCCACCCGGCCGGGAGTCTTCCCTCGCGCGCCCTGCTAGGCTCAGGCGCAGTCGTCGCCGGTATACCGCGCGACGGTCCCTTCCGTTACTCGAAGAGGCATGCCGTGAACCTACGCTTTCTCACCCTCAGCGCGCTGCTGTTCAGCACGCTCGCGCTGGCGCAACAGCCGGCCGATGAACCGAACGAAACCGCCCTCCTGGATCCCGCAACGGCGGTGACGACGCCGGCACCCGCGGATCCCTTCGCCCGCGACACCTACCGCATCACCCCGGTGGTGTGCCCGTTCAAGGGCGAGATCGAGTACGAGCCCGGTGACATCGAGTGCGGGCGCGACGACCCGGTCGTCTACCTGACCGGCGGACCGGGTGTCCACGTGACGGGTTACGTGAAGCGCCTGAAGGATCACGGCCTGCTGGACCACCGCGACCTGTACATCCTCGAGCAGCGCGGCATCGGTTACTCCGCGGACTTCTGCCCCTTCTACGCGTCCGTCGATCCGGCGATCGACGACGTGGAAACCTTTGCCGAGCGACTCGAGGCGGAGGTGCAACGCGTCCGGGCCTGTGCCGAGCGGGCAACCGCCGCCGGGGTCGACATCACCGGCTACAGCACGATCGAAAACGCGCGCGACGTCAAGGCCCTGCGCCGCGCGCTCGGCTTCGAGGAGTGGAACGTCTGGGGCATTTCCTACGGCTCGATCCTCGGCCAGGCCTACGTCAGGGAAGACCCCGAGGGCATCCTCGCGGTCGCAATCGATGCGATCATGCCGCTGGACATCCGGGAGTCGGAGCTCTACTGGCGCGTGGTCCACTGGTACATGCGGGACCTCGAGAAGCTGCAACAGATCTGCGACAGCCAGCCCGACTGCGCCAAACGTTACCCGGACATCATCGGGCGCCTGCGCGACGCCGTGCGCAGCGTGGTCGACAACCCGATCAGCGTCGCGGTGAAGGATACGGAGAACTATCCTTCCGGCACCGCGCGCTTCTTCAGCGACACCGTCGCGTTCCTTCCGTTCGTGTTCCTGTACGAACAGGACAACTACCCCGGCGTCCCGGGGCTCGTCTACGCCTGGGCCGACGCGGTCGAACAACGCGATGAGACCCTGTTCCGGGCGATCGCGCTCGCCTCGGGCGACACCGGCTTCGGCGGCCAGAGCCAGGGCATGAGCACCGCCATCCTGTGCCTGGACGGCGACGCGGAAGCCCAGGCGCGCGCCGGCAGGAAAGACATCGAGGAATACCCGGTGATTGGCGCGGCGATCGGCACCGTCGAGTCCTGGGGGCGCATTGCGTCGATCTGCAACGAAGTCGGCCTGTACCAGCGCCCGGCCGAGGAATACCGACCGGTCGAAACCGATCTGCCGGCCCTGATCATCGAAGGCGAGATGGACCCGATCACGCCGCCGCCCAACGCGAAAGCGATTCTGCCCGGTTTTCGCAACGGCACCTACGTGGAATTTCCCTGGGCCGGGCACGGCCCGTCGCGTTCGGTGAAGTGCGCCGGCGACATGCTCAATGCGTTCTACGACAACCCGAACGCCGAACCGGATCTCGCCTGCGTGGCGACGATGGAAGAGCCCGTGATCCATGCTCCGCTCTACGTGAGTCGCGTGGCCCCGCGCCTGCTCGCCATGGCCGCAGAAGACCGCAAGCAGCTCGTGCTGCCGGCCGCCTGGGCCGGCAGCAGCCTGCTGATCCTGCTCATCGCATTCCTCAGCCTGACCTTCGGTCCGCTGGCCCGTCGCCTCGACGGCCGCCGGGTCGAACCGGCCGGCGGCGCCCGCCTGTCGGCGTGGCTTTCCGCGACGCTGTCACTGGCCGCGGTCGGCACGCTGGGCGCGGCGATCGGACTGACCGCGAAGACCTCGCCGATGCTGCCGTTGCTGGGCTTCGTACCGTGGGCGCTCTGGGGCGCCTGGGGCGGCCTGCTGGCCGGCGTGCTGGGTCTGCTGACGGTGTTCCTGAGCCTGCGGCAATTCGGTCGCCAGCGCGCCGCTGCGACGGGTTTTCTGTTGACCGGTCTCGCCGCGCTCGGCCTCGCGACGTTCCTGTTGTACTGGGACCTCGGACCGTTCTGAGTCGAGGTAAATTTGTTTATTGTTGATTTACATGAACTTGAAGGCTACTATTAAGGTGCTTTGACGGCTCAGTGGCAGCGCCGGCGGCTTTATCGCCGGCGTTTCCATCAAAAAGCAACCGCCACTCCGCCGCCAGGCGCCCGGCATGATCAAGCCGGGCAGGCACAGGAAAGTGGACGCAAGAACCACGCCTGCTCCGACCCAGGGCAAGGGTCGGTCATTCGACAGGGATCAAAAGGACATTGAACGTCTGTACCGGTTGCGGCCGCCGCTGGATTGCGCGTCCCCGCCCCGGGAGTCGGGCCCGTGCTTAGCAGCGAATCGGTCGGCCCCGGCTGAACAGAAGGGCAATGATCATGGAGAATCTGATCTTCGTTGGAATCATTGGCGCGATCGGCGTCATTCTTTACTCGACCTGGAAACTGATTGAAGCCCAGCGCGAGGCACGCAGGTACCGGATGCACGACGGGAAACCGTTTCCCCCGTTCAAACGGACCGTCAGCGGCCCGGACCCGGTGGAGCAGGCCAAGGTCGATTTTCAGCAACGCATCGACAACTGGCAGCGCACCCAGATGCCCCGCTGGTCCGGCCTGCGGAACTCGGCCGACGAGCTGACCGGCGAAAAGTACCGTTTCGAGCCCCGTCAGCGGCAGCGCATCAACGGCCGCGGCGGACTGCGGAACACCGGCGGCGTGCGGCAGCAGTTCGAGCTGCTCGGCTGACGACAGGCCGCCCGGAACACCGACACCAGCCACCTGCAACGAGACCGCGCGGCGCCAGAACGGGGCCGCGCGGTTTTCGTGCGTTTGCCGAACCCTCCGAATACCGGGCGATTTCGCGCGGATTCGCCGATTGTCCTGCAAAACTTTTCGGGTCTGCTATGTTGGACTGGAAGCGGGCAATACCTGTCCGTGATTGGAGAGTCTGAATGAAAAAAATGGTGACCAAGCTGGTATTCGTGCTGTTCTTTCTCGGTTCGTCGCTGACCGTGTCGTCCTCGCTGTTCGCGCAGGACTGGCCGATGGTCGGTGGCGACTACTGGGAAGTCAGCGCGATCGACGTGAAGGACGGCGCCGGAATCAAGTACGCCCGCTGGCTCGCCACCGAGTGGCGCAAGAACCTCGAGTTCGCGAAATCGAAGGGCTGGATCAAGGACTACATGGTCCTGTCCAACGTCTACGAGCGCAAAGGCGAGCCGAGCCTGTACCTCATCCGCGTGATGGAATCGATTCCGACCGGCGCCGAGAGCGAGGAGCGCGGGAAGCAGTGGGTCGAGTGGATGAACAAGACCGTGGACAAAATGCAGGAAGAAAGCGGCAACCGCGCCGAGTACCGCGAGGTCATGAGCGAATCCCTGTTGCAGAGAATGCATTTCAGGGATTAAGACACGCGTCGCACGTGAATCGCACAAAGGCCCGCGAACTCGCGGGCCTTTGTCGTTATGC
>JARROJ010000101.1:0-6173 GCA_037384065.1 Lysobacterales bacterium | reverse complement strand
GCCTTGCCGACGTTGTCGGGATCGATGTCTTCGGCGCGAAACAGCGCGCCGTAGCTGATCGTGGTGTCGAAGCTGCCGGAGAATTCACCATTGGAGAATTCGATGGCCTGCACGGAGGTGCTGACCGTCGACGCGAGTGCCAGCGCCACGGCTGCCGCAAGAGATCGCTTTACGGTCTTTGTAGTGTTCATGTTGTGCTCCTCGAGCCGTTTTTTAGCAGGGGCTTTCACTTGGCTGAACTTATCCACGTGGCTCTCCCTTCGGCTTGATCAGTGTCGGCTTTTTAACCGGGACAGCCGCTTTCGCCTTCGGGGCGACGGATTTCTCCGTTGCGGCTTCGGTTGCGGGAACCATTGTTGCGGCGTCTTCGACGACAACCGCGGTGCCGCGGGTCGCGAGGAATGAAGCCAGCTGTTTCTGCATTTCGACCGTGGCCGCCGGCGACGTCGAAGGATCGAGCAGCGACCCGTGCGATGCGGGCAAAACGAATCGACCCACGAGGTCGACACCGCCAGCGTTCATCTGTGTGCTGGAGTACGACTCGAGCCCCATGGCTCGGATCATGGGTTCGGTGCCCGACAACGGCGCTGTCGAAACGAAGTTCGGGAACACCGTGTCGTTCACCACTTCGTGAAGCAGGATATTGTTGAACCGAGCGGCTTCTCCGGACCAGTTGAGCGGGTCGGCTGACTCGATGACCGTCTGGAAGATTGTGAAAAACAGCTCGTAATCGGCGGTGCCCGGTTCGACGCCGGCCGCAGCCAGCCCCGCCCTGAGGCGCGGACCGATGGTCGGCGAGGCTTCGAGGCCTCTGGCGACGCCGCCCATGGGCGTCGACAGCAAGGCGCTGTTGACCATGGGCTCGGTGGCGACAAATGCGGTTCCAAGTATGGAGCCGAGCGATAGCGAAACGTACTGGATCGTCGAGCCGTCCAGATCCGGCAACGCGTCACCGTCGTAGCTGAGCAGGGGAACCGACTTCGCCAGGATCGAGAAATCGACCTGTGCCTGGCGCATGTTGTCGCGAGTGGTCAGCAAGCTGTTCGGATTGATGAAGTGAGCGCCGGAAGGGTCCGTAATGCCGTCAGGCCCCGGGGCGCCCGTTGCATTGTCGATGTAGTCGACATCGAAGGTCCGCTCGTTGGCGAAGTCCGCGAACGGGGTATTGCTGACGTGCAGCATGCCCAGCGTCGGGTCTTCCGGCTGGATACCGTGCATCGGAGCGTCCAGAGCGATGACCGCGTATCCGGCCGCTGCCGCCGTGTCGGCGATGGCCAGCATCTGGGACCGGTTGCCCTGCAGGCTGTGACCGAACAGGACCACCGGCCAGCCGGCTGCCGGTTTGCTGTGGCCGCTGGCCGCATTGGGCACGGTCATCAGCAGGGGCACGGTCTGGGTTCCGGTCGCCAGCGGGAAGGGATTGGCGACGGTGACGTGCGTCGACGTCTTGTCCGGCAGGCTCGCGTCGAACGGCGGCACGTAGGCGCCGGGCGCCGCCGTCCAGAAATCCGTGAGCGGCGCTGTCGGGTTGTCGGCGCTGGGGACGCCCAGGTAATAGGGCAGCGATATCACACCCATGTAGATGTCGGCTGCGCCCTTGCCGCCGACCATCGCCGTGTTCATTCCGGTTGGGCCGACGGTTGTCGGTGCCGGTTTTGCGATGCTTTGAAGGTTCTTCAGAACAGGTGTGATGGACTGTGTCTGCGCGGTCCAGGCCATGATGATGTCTTCACGCACGACGCCGGCCGAGGCGGCAGCCGCCTCCATCGAGTGCGTGATCGGCTGGATGGCCGCCAGGGTCCGGGCGAGGCTGTCCGGAACGAGCGGGTAGGTGCTGTTGCCGTTTTCATCCACCCAGGGGTCCAGCCGCTGGGTCAGGTAGTAGGTCCGGTCGGGAGTCGCGTTGTTGCCGCGGGTGTCCGTGATGTCGTTGGTCAGAACAGCCATGTAGCTGGTCATTTCCTGCAACGGCTTCAGCGGGATGATCGCCAGGATTCCGCCTGGTGCGACCCGGGTAATGTAATCGACCCCCGGCTGCAGTTCGCGCACGATCCCGGTAACGACCAGCAGATTGGTGGTCGTGACCTGGAACAGCCGCACGGAGTGGCCCGGCACGACCGAGTCCGGGTCGATGTCGCCCGGCGGCCTGCCGCTTGCTGCACCGTCCAGGAACCGCACCGTCCATTTTTCAGTGGTGCTGAAGCCGTCTATCGCGCTCAGCGCAACCGACGGGTCGCTGAAATCGTTCGGATCACCGTCAGCGGGAGGAATGTTGAGCGTGAAATCCGAAATGCTCAGCGTGGCGATGTCCAGAAAGAACAGATTGAACGGAAACGGGTAAATCGGCCCATTGTTATCGGTCTCGGTGTCCAGCGGGTCGAAACCGGCCGTCAGCACGCCGGTGATGATGCTGCCGTCCTTGTTGGTCGGGTAGTCGACCGGCTCGGCCCAGGCCTGGGCCGTGAACAGTGCGGCGAGGAGGATCAGGGCGATACGCTTAGTCATTGTTGGTCTCCTCAGCAGAAGTAGCCGCCGGCGAGGCCGGGCCGAAGGTCATGACGGATACGGCCGCGGCCGCGCCGTCCTCCTCACCCAGCGCCAGGTCGTGGTAGTTGTTGGTCAGCCACAGCGGCAACTGGCTCGAGTAGTTGGGACTCAGGAATATACCGCTCTGTCCGCCCGGTATGGTCTGGTACCCCTCGACGCCGTCCGGGGTCATCTCGCCGACGAAGCGCCGGTTCGGGCCGCTGCCGAACATGAAGCCGTTCAGGCTGTTCGCGCGGGCGCTGTGCGACGACGCATCGACCGCCTGGAACCCGCCCTGGCGGGCGAGGCCGGGCAGGTCGGGCGCCAGGTCCATGAATCCGCCGCCGTTGGGAATGTTGAACGGATCGGAATCCAGTGGGTGGCTGAACACGATACGGTGCAATTTGCCCCAGGCGTAATCCATCACGTCGGTCGAGTTGGCGAACGCCGGTGCGAATTCATCCGAGGCCAGCAGGTCGAGCGCCTGTTGCAGGCTGGCCTGCACGGTCGGCGCCAGCCCCTGCGAGAAGAAATTGATCCCGGAGGCGCCAAAGCCGCCGTTGGTCTCGTAGTTCAGCAGGTGGTAGGCGAACGCCCGGTGGGCTTCGGTGCTGCCGGGCAGGTAGTCGCCCAGGCCGACGGCGGTCAGCGTGGCGTCGATGGTGTTGCGAACGAGCTGCGAGCGCCACAGGGCGAACACGGTCGCGGCCGCACTGTTGCGACGTTCGGTCTCGTCCGGCTCGACCGCCATCATCGGGTCGTCGCCCGGGTCCCAGCCCTCGGCGATGCCGGTCGGTGTGCTGTAATCCCAGGTCGAGAGCACGTCGAGCGCTTGGGCCATCGGGCTCTCCGGCGGCAATTCCATGCCGTCGAACTGCGCCAGCAGCGTGGGCAGCGTGAGCTCGGCGTCCAGCAGTTGGGCGTTGGCCTGAAGCGCCTTCATGTCCTCTACGGTGACGGGCGCGCCGGATTCGACCAGCTCCGCCAGTACGCGGTCCACGCGGCCCTGCCGGAAGTCGGAATAGCCGGCGTTCAGGTAGTAAATGCCGTTGCCGCCCGGTCGCAACTGGTTCAGGGGGTTGTTATCGAGCGTCGTGCCCACGGGATCATTGTTCGCATTGGCGATGTAGCCCCATGGCGGATTGACGACCTGCGGCATCTCGTCGTACGGCAGGATCTCGAACGGCACGGCCTGGCCGGGTTGCGGATTGCTGACCGGCAGCCACTCGTGGTTCAGCGCGCCGGTGCCGTCACGGATGATCCACGGCGGAACCATGCCGTCGACGGTGCCCTGCGCGAGGTCGGCGCGCAGGGGAATCTCGGCGCTGGTGAAGTAGCCGATGTTGCCTTCCACGTCGCCGTAGATCCAGTTCTGCGAGCCGACGTCGAAGTACTGCAGCGCGGCCTTGAATTCGTCCATGTTGCGGGCCCGGTTGACCATGCGGACGAACTTGACCTCGCCGGTGGGGCCCCAGCCGGTGTACTGGTTGATCAGCGCCTGGTCACCGGAGAAGCCGAGGATCGGGCCGTTGTTGCGCCGCGGGGCGACGAAGGTGATACCGCCGGCGTCGATGCCGACCGGCGCTCGCATCATGTTGTCGGGCTCGCCGTCGCCGACCACATTGAAAAAGTACGACTGGTAGATTTGCTGCAGCGGTTCGGGGTTGCCGCTGTGCACGGTGTGCGTGGGCAGCGTCAGCGCGTTGCGCAGCAGATCGTCGGCGAATACGTCCGAAACGTCCATCGGGTGCACGGTGCTGCCCCAGCAGATCCAGTCGTTGCAGCCCTGGATGATTCCGGGCAAGCCTGGAAACATGATGCCGGCTACCGAGTAACTGTCCTCGCCCATGTCGTACACGAGGTTCGATTCATGGAATGTCGCGGGCGTATCGAGTGCCAGGTGGGGGTCATTGGCCACGAGCGGAAAGCCGCTCTCGGTATAGTCTCCGCTGACGGCCCACTCGTTGCTGCCCTTGTCCTTTTCGCGCGGGGTTAAGGATGCGGCGAGCACGGGGATGTTCGCGAATTTTTCTTTGACTTCCATCGCGAGCGCGAGCGTCGTTTCGTCGATGCGAAGCGGGTCGGCCGCGACGTCGGAGGGGGTCGCCTGGACGCCGCTGGCGCCTTTGGCAGAGGACGGCGCCGGTGCGCCGCCGATACCGCCGATGCTTTCCAGGAAGCCCGGCACGGAAACCCGGCCGTCGACGGGCTGGGAGCGATGCGTGTCCTCGAAGAACAGCGCCGTACCGTTGAACCCGAGCGCATCGCCGTAGCCCTGGTAGGTGCCGAGCTTGATCGTGGCGTCGATGTCGAGGTCGTGCGACAGACCGAACGCCACCAGCTTGACGTAGGACAGTGAGTCCTGCGGCGACCAGGGATCGACCTTGGTCAATTCGAGTGCGCTGTATTCCGGCGGCAGGGGGTTGTTTTGCAGCCAGGTATTCACGCCGTTGGCGTAGGCCTGCAGGATGCCCTTGACGTCGTCATCCGAGACCTGCCACGTCGCCAGTGCCGCGCGGTAGAGTCCCAGCGTCCGCAACTGGACGTCGGTTGCGAGCCCGGGTTGACCGACCAGTTCGGACACTCGTCCCGATGCGAGCTTGCGGTTGTAGTCCATCTGGAAGAAGCGGTCGCGCGCATGCAGGTAACCCTGCACGAATGCGACATCCGCCTCACTCGTACCCTTGATGGTCGGGATTCCGTACTGATCTTCGTAAACCGTAACGGTGTCGCTCAGTCCGGGAAAGTTGAAGTCCTCGGCGACGGCCGTTTGGGTCACGCCGAGAAGGGAGAGGAGGAAAAGTTGTAACGCGAACAGATGAAGGAAAGACCTTGAAGCCTTTTTCATGTAACACCCCCGTGCGGATATGATTATATCGGTCTCGCGACCTTGTACAGACATCCTTGTGCAGACCTGCAAATATACCTCTAGCCGAGGTTAATACCAAATCCCGTGATTGCCTTTACCTATTAAGGTCATATACACAAACGATTTCCAACGAACGCCCGCTTCTGTGATGATAGTTATCGTAAATTGAATGTGATCGTTTTATAGGGAAATGAAATAAACCCGTCGCGGTTGAAACGCCCGATTTCGATCACAGGTTTCGGTACATGAACCCATTACGGAAGGAGTAGTAACCATGAGCAAGAAAGTACCCCAGGTTGTTTTCAAGACCCGTGTGCGCGACGAGTCCATCGGCGGTGACAACCCGTTTCGCTGGCAGGACGTGAGCACGGACGACATCTTCGCCGGCAAGCGCGTGGTGGTATTCGCCCTGCCGGGTGCGTTCACGCCGACCTGCTCGAGCACGCACCTGCCGGGCTACGAGGCCAAGTACGATGAATTGAAAGACGCCGGTATTGACGAAGTCTACTGCCTGTCCGTGAACGACGCCTTCACGATGTTCCAGTGGGGCAAGCACCTCGGCGCCGAGAAGGTGAAGTTGCTGCCGGACGGCAGCGGCCACTTCACCCGCGGCATGGACATGCTGGTCGACAAGGACAATCTCGGTTTCGGCCTGCGCTCCTGGCGCTACTCGATGCTGGTCGAAGACGGCGAGGTCGTGAAGATGTTCATCGAGCCGGGCAAGATGGACAACTGCCCCGAAGATCCGTTCGAGGTCAGCGACGTCGACACGATGCTG
>JARROJ010000100.1:0-11185 GCA_037384065.1 Lysobacterales bacterium | reverse complement strand
CAAAAAAGCCACCGCGAGGGTGGCTTTTCTGTTTTTGGCTGGGGGAGAGGGATTCGAACCCCCGCTGGCGGAGTCAGAGTCCGCAGTCCTACCACTAGACGATCCCCCAGTGGTAAACCGTATTGTAGCTTGCTTAACGCTTGCTGTACTGCGTGGCCTTGCGGGCCTTGTGCAGGCCGACCTTCTTGCGCTCGACCTCGCGGGCGTCGCGGGTGACGTAGCCGGCCTTGCGCAGGGGCTTGCGAAGTTCTTCATCGTACTCGATCAGGGCGCGGGTCAGGCCCATGCGGATCGCGCCGGCCTGGCCGGAGATGCCGCCGCCGATGACGGTCGCCTTGATGTCGAACTTGTCGCCCATCTCGGTCTTGTCCAGCGGCTGGCGCACGATCATGCGCGCGGTTTCGCGGCCGAAGAACTCGTCCAGCGGGCGGTCGTTGACCAGGATCTGGCCGGTGCCCTTGGTCAGGAAGACGCGCGCGGTCGAAGACTTGCGACGTCCGGTTCCGTAATACTGTTCGGTTGCCATATTCGTTTTCCGTTCTCGTGGACTCAGAGATCGAGCTCTTTGGGCTGTTGCGCCTGGTGCGGATGCTCGGGGCCGGCGTAGACGTGCAGCTTGCGGAACATCGCACGCCCCAGCGGATTCCGCGGCAACATGCCCTTGACCGCGGACTGGATCACGCGCTCCGGGTGCTGGGCCAGCTGCTTCTCCAGCGTGATCGACTTCAGGTTACCGATGTAGCCCGTGTGGCGGTGATACACCTTGTCCTTCATCTTGTTGCCGGTCACGCGGATCTTTTCCGCGTTGATGACGATGATGTTGTCGCCCGTGTCCACGTGCGGCGTGTACTCGGGCTTGTGCTTGCCGCGCAGACGGCTCGCCACCTCGGCGGCCAGGCGGCCCAGCGTCTTGTCAGTGGCGTCGACCAGGCACCAGTCGCGCTCAACGGTCTGCGGCTTTGCTACGTACGTTTTCATGTTCGTTCTCTCAGAAAAAACCCGCGTGCCAAAAACGCCGCAGGTGAAGAGCGGGAATTCTAATGGGAACCCGGCGGCAAATCAACCTTCGGCAAGCGGAGAATTATACCACGAGGGGCGCGGAGGCTGGATTACGGATCGATGCCGCGCGTTTTACGGAAGGCCGCTCGAACGTCACGTCCGCCGCACCGGACCGGATCCGGGATCAGATCTTCAGCCGCTCGACTTCCTCACCACCGACCAGGTGCCGCTCGACGATCTCGTCGATGTCCTCCTCGTCGACGAAGGTGTACCAGGTCCCTTCCGGGTAAACGACGCAGGCGGGGCCGCATTCGCAACGGTCCAGGCAGCCGGCCTGGTTGACCCGCACCTGCCCTTCCCCGGCCAGGCCGAGTTCCTTGATGCGGGCCTTGGCGTAGTCGCGCATCTCGGCGCTGCCGCAGCGCGCGCAACTGGGGCGCTCGGCATCGGGGCCGCGGTCGTTGACACAGAAGAAGATGTGGCGTTTGTAGTAACTCACGGTATTTGCAGTCGCTTTTCGGGTTCGGGTCATGCCGCTGTCGGGTGAAGTCTATCGTATCGTGTCGCCGTGCGGCCATTTCAATGCCTGTCGGGCCTGAAGGCCCTCCCACCGAAAGAAATCGCACACGGCGAGACGTTTGGCGGCTGATTCGTGTGGGAGGGCCTTCAGGCCCGACGGGCGTCCGGACCCCGCGTACCGCGCCAATCGTACGCTCAGACGGTTCCGCTCACCCCAACACATTGAATACAATAAGCTCCATGGAACGACACTACACCCCGATCGACCGCTTCATCGCCGCCATCGACGAAGGGCTGCGCGTTTCCACGGGCAAGGCGCCGGAGCCGTTCCGTCCGAATCCGGCCGGTGAACTGGAAACCGCGGAACTGGACGAGCCGCAACGCACCCATGCGGCCGGGCTGATGCGCATCAATCATACCGGCGAGGTCTGCGCGCAGGCGCTGTACGCCGGGCAGGCCGCCACCGCACGGAACGACGCGACCCGCGAGGCCATGCAGCAGGCCGCCGAGGAAGAGATCGACCACCTGTCCTGGTGCGAGGACCGCCTCGAGGAACTCGACAGCCGGCCCAGCCTGCTGAACCCCCTCTGGTACGCCGGTTCGTTCGCGATCGGCGCCCTGGCCGGCATCGCCGGCGACGAGTGGAGCCTGGGCTTCGTCAAGGAAACCGAGAACCAGGTCGAGGCGCACCTGGCCGACCACCTGGACCGCCTGCCCGAGGGCGACACACGCTCGCAGGCCATCCTGGACCAGATGAAAGTGGACGAGGCCAAGCACGCGCAGATGGCCGAAACGGCCGGCGCGCGCGACCTTCCGGAACCGGTCCGCAAGGCCATGACCTTCACGGCCGGAATCATGAAAGCGCTGGCGTACCGGGTCTGAGCGCCCTGCCGTCGGGTCGAACGGCCCGCCGGCGCGCAGCGCCAGAAAAATCAGTCGGCTTCGAGCAGGTCGCGCAAATCGGCAAGGGTGTCGACGCCCTCTGCCGCCGCCTGCGCGGGGTCGGCCGGATCGCGCCAGGCCAGGGTCCAGCGGTCGAGCGGCTCGTCGTCGCCGACCGGGAACGGGGTGCGGGCGTAGGTCGCGGTTCCCCGCAAGCGCATCGACGCGTTCTGCACGCCCTCGGCGGTCTGCACCGAGAAGTCGAACTTCACGTCGAACCGCCGCGCATCGCCCTCGATCGGCCACATCGTGCCGCTGACCGTCCACGGCGCCTGGAACTCCCCCGTCGCCGTGCCGGTGTCCAGGTACAGGTGCCGCGTCTCCTCCCGGATCTGCCGCTCGGTCCGCTCGCCGATCCGTGACGGGCCGCCGGGCTCGAGGCGCTCCAGCAACTGCGCGGCCAGTTGCATCATCAGCGCGGGCGCGTCGAGCGAGGCGCCGTACTCGGATTCGTGGCCGGAAAAACCGCGGTACAACACCGCCCGCCCGCCGACCAGCAGGGTTTCGCCTTTCTCGGACTCGCCCGGCAGGTCCAGCTCCGAGTGCACCAGCAGGTCGCCGCAGGCGCAGCGGTACAGGTCCCAGGCGGCGTGGTAGCCGTCGCCCGGAAATTCGACGTTCAGCACGACTTTCGACGGATCGTTCCAACGCGTTTCGGGCGTAATTTCAGCCCATGACGCGAGCGGCAGCATGACCGTCAAGACCAACAAAATCGTTCTCATGGCGATTCGTCCTCGAAAAACAGTTCGCGCAGACCGGCGCCGGGGTATTCGCGCCGCATGAAGGCCTCGCCGACCAGGAAGGCGTTGATGTCGGCTTCCTGCAGGCGGCGCACGTCCGCCACGGTGTGGATGCCGCTCTCGGTCACCAGCGTGCGCCCGTCCGGCAGCAGCGGCCGCAACCGCTCGGACGTCGCCAGGTCCGTGGTGAAGGTGTGCAGGTCGCGGTTGTTGACGCCGACCAGCTCCGCGCCGGTCTGCAGCGCCGCCTCCAGTTCCGCCTCGTCGTGCACCTCGACCAGCACGTCGAGTCCCGCCTCGCGCGCCAGGCCGTCGAGATCCTGCAACTGGCCCGGGCTCAGCGCCGCGACGATCAGCAGCACGCAGTCCGCCCCCAGCAGGCGGGATTCCCAGACCTGCCAGGGATCGATCAGGAAATCCTTGCGCAGGACCGGCAGCGCGCAGGCCGCGCGGGCCTGCTGCAGGTAGCGATCGGCGCCCTGGAAATACTGCTCGTCGGTCAGCACCGACAGGCAGGCGGCGCCGGCCTCCGCGTAGCCGGCCGCGAACTCCGCCGGCCGGAAATCGGGGCGGATCACGCCGGCGCTGGGCGAGGCTTTCTTGATCTCGGCGATGACGGCCGGACCGGCGGCCGACACGGTCCGGATCCGCTGCGCGAACCCCCGCGCCGGCGGCTGATCCTGCGCCGCCGCCATAACCTCGTACAAACCGCGGTGCGTGCGGCGATCGGCGACTTCCTGCGCCTTGGTGTCGAGGATCTTTTTCAGAATGGAAGGGATGTCCGACATCGCTGAACCCGCGCGGAAAACGCCCTCAAGCCGAACCCATCGACGCCGTCAGATCGGCCAGCGCTTCGACGCGGGCCCACGGCGATCCGGACTGCAGCAGGCGCATGGCCTCGGCGACGCCGTCCGCGGCGCTGTCCTGCAGGCCCGCCACGTACAGCGCGGCGCCGGCGTTCAGGGCGATCAGCGTGCGCGCACGCTCGGCGCGGTCGCCCGGCGCACCGGACAGGGCGTCGCGTATCAGTTCCAGCGATTGCAGGGCGCTCTCGACCTCGAGGCCGTCGAGGCTGACGGCGTCCAGGCCGAGGTCGCCGGGACTCAGGTCGAATTCCTCGATGCGGCCGTCGCGCGCCTCGACCGCATGGGTCGCGGTCGCGGCGCTGATCTCGTCCAGGCCGTCGGCGGAGTGCACCACCATGACGTGCTCGGCGCCCAGGCGGGCCAGCACCTCGGCCACCGGGCGGCACAGGCCGTTGTCGAAAACCCCGACCAGCAGTCGGCGCACGCCGGCCGGGTTGGTCATCGGGCCGAGAATATTGAAGATGGTCCGCACCCCCATCTCCTGGCGTGGCCCGATCGCGTGGCGCATCGCGCTGTGGTGCTGCGGCGCGAACATGAAGCCGATGCCGGTCTTCTCCACGCACTCGGCGACCTGGCCCGTGGTCAGGTCCAGCGAGACACCGGCCGCCTCCAGCACGTCGGCGCTGCCGGAGCTCGACGACACCGAGCGGTTGCCGTGCTTGGCCACCTGTCCGCCGCCGGCCGCGACCACGAAGGCCGCGGCGGTGGAGACGTTGAACAGGTTGGCGCCGTCACCGCCGGTGCCAACGATGTCGACCATGTGCGGCCCCGTGATTTCGACCCGCGCGGCCAGTTGCCGCATCACCTTGACGGCGCCGGTGATCTCGTCGAGCGTCTCGCCCTTCATGCGCAGGCCGATCAGAAAACCGCCGATCTGCGCCTGGCTGGCCTCGCCGGTCATGATCTGGCCCATGACCGCCTGCATTTCGTCCAGGTCCAGGTCCTCGCCGTCGGTGATGCGGGTCAGCGCCGTGCGGATATCCATGAAGGGCTTCGTCCTCGTCTCGTTCATGTCAGGCATTGTAGGCCGGGCTGACCGATACCAGGAAATTGCGGATCAGGTCGTGCCCGACCCCGGTCAGGATCGATTCGGGATGGAACTGCACGCCCTGCACGTTGAACTCGGCGTGCTTCACGCCCATCACTTCGTGGCCGCCTTCCCACTCGGTCCAGGCCAGCAACTGCAGGGATTCGGGCAGGGTTTCGGGCCGCAGCACCAGCGAGTGGTAGCGGGTGGCCTCGAACGGCTGCGGCAGCCCGGCGAACACCCCGAGGTTGCGGTGGAACACCCGGGAGGTCTTGCCGTGCATGATGCGCTCGGCGCGCACGACCTCGGCGCCGAAGGCCTGGCCGATCGTCTGGTGGCCCAGGCACACGCCCAGGATCGGGATCGACGGCCCCAGCGCGCGCACCACCTCCAGGCAGATGCCCGCCTCGTCGGGCGTGCACGGCCCGGGCGACAGCACGACGGCCTCCGGCCGCATGCCGATGATGTCGCCCAGGCTGACCGCATCGTTGCGCACGGTTTCGACTTCGGCACCCAGCTCCCCCAGGTACTGCACCAGGTTCCAGGTGAAGGAGTCGTAGTTGTCGATCATCAGGATCATGCGGCGGTTCCGTCCGGGCGAATCGCAAAGTTTACCTGAAGCACCCGGACCGTAGTAGACGCGAAACGCGGCGCCGCGGAACGCCGTTCGCGCGGCGCCCCGCGAGCGTCCCGAGCCACCCGGCGGCAAATAAATCGTTGATCCGCCGGAAATTCTGCTAGACTGCGCGCATTCTTCGGCCACAGCCGGTGGCCACATTCCTTTTTTCCTGATCCCTCGACCGGTTAACCATTCGCCTGAACGGCGCAATGGCAGGGCATCAGCGGAGCATCCTCCACATGTCATTTGAATCACTCGGCCTTTCGGCCGAACTCCTGCGCGCGGTCAGCGAGCAGGGCTATACCGAACCCACGCCCATCCAGCGCAAGGCGATACCCCTCGTGCTGCAGGAACGCCGCCCGCGCGCGGTGCGCGTGCTGGTGCTGGCGCCGACGCGCGAGCTGGCGGCCCAGGTCGCCGAGAGCGTCGAGACCTACGGCCGCCACCTGCCCCACCGCGCCGCGGTGATCTTCGGCGGGGTCAACATCAACCCGCAGATCGACCGCCTGCGCCGCGGCGTCGAGATCCTGATCGCCACGCCCGGCCGCCTGCTGGACCACGTGCAGCGCAAGACGGTCGACCTCTCGCAGGTCGAGATGCTGGTGCTGGACGAGGCCGACCGCATGCTGGACATGGGCTTCATCCACGACATCCGCCGCATCATGAAGTGCCTGCCCGAGAAGCACGCGCGCCAGAACCTGCTGTTCTCGGCGACGTTCTCCGACGAGATCCAGAAACTGGCCCGGCAGCTGCTGAACCAGCCCGAGCTGGTCGAGGTGGCCCGGCGCAACGCGACGGTCGAGCTGATCGAGCAGGTCGCGCACCCGGTCGACAAACACCGCAAACGCGAGTTGCTCAGCCACCTGGTCGGCGCCGGCTACTGGCAGCAGGTGCTGGTGTTCATGCGCACCAAGCACGGCGCCAACCGCCTGGCCCGGCAGCTGGAGGCCGACGGTCTCAGCGCCACGGCGATTCACGGCAACAAGAGCCAGGCCGCCCGCACGCGGGCCCTGGCGGACTTCAAACAGGGCCGCGTACGCGTGCTGGTCGCCACCGACATCGCGGCGCGCGGCCTGGACATCGACCAGTTGCCCCACGTGGTGAATTACGAGCTGCCGAACGTGCCGGAAGATTACGTGCACCGCATCGGCCGCACCGGCCGCGCCGGCAACGAAGGCAACGCGGTATCGCTGGTCTCGCCGGACGAGCGCAAGCTGCTGGCGGACATCGAGCGGCTGCTCGGCAAGGAAGTGCCCAAGCAGGTGCTGGAAGGCTACGAGCCCAGCGCGAATGCGCCGCAGGAACCCAATCGCGACCGCTACCGGGACACCCGCGGCCGGAACGGCAACGGGGCCGGGCGTGGCGACAGCCGCAAGGCACGCGGCCGCCAGTCGAAGCCGAAGAACGCCGCGCGGCATTCGGGCCAGAACGCCGCCCAGCCGGCCGTGACTCCGCCGCCGCGGCGCAACAAGCCGAGCCGTAAGCGGACCACCGGACCAGGGTTCAGCACCGTGGCGGACCGGCTGTTCACCGACTAAGCCGGCAATCCAACCTGGCCTGTCGGGCCTGAAGGCCCTCCCACACGGAACACCTGTGGGAGCGGCTTCAGCCGCGACGGGCGTCGAAATTCCTGTCCCCGGTCGGGTCTCGACGGCGGCTCAGTCGCCCCGGGGTTTCTTGGCCAGCTTGCGCTGCAGGGTGCGACGG
This sequence comes from Lysobacterales bacterium, assembly GCA_037384065.1. Lineage (GTDB taxonomy): Bacteria > Pseudomonadota > Gammaproteobacteria > Xanthomonadales > SZUA-36 > JABDPF01. The sequence continues at coordinate 3,766 of JARROJ010000100.1, read as the reverse complement.
TACATGCCCAGGCTGCGCGCGGTGGCGGAAATGTTGCCGTCGTTTTCCTGCAGGACTTTCTGGATGTGCTCCCACTCGAGGCGCTCGACCGACAGCGGGTTGTAGGCGTCGTCCTCCGCAGGCGCGGCGGTCGTGCCAGACAGCGCGCGGACCACCTCGTCGGCACCGACCGGCTTCGGCAGGTAGTCGGCGGCGCCGCGCTTAATCGCGGTCACCGTGGTCGCGATGCTTGCGTAGCCCGTCAAAATCACGATGACCATGCCGGGCGCCAGCGCCTTGAGCTCCGGCACCAGGTCCAGCCCCGAGCTTTCCTCGAGTTTCAGATCGACGACCGCCTTGGCCGGCGCGTGCTCGCGCGCAAGGGCGAGGGCCGCATCGGCCGTGGTGGCCGGCAGCACCTCGAAACCGCGGCGGCGCAGGGCCCGCCCCATCACCTGCAGGAAGGCTTCGTCGTCGTCGACCAGCAACAGTTTTTCAGGCGTTTCGCTCATCGGGCGTTCACCGCTTGTGCTCGGAGCAGATCGGCAGGCGCACCTCCCAGCGCGTACCGCCGCTTTCGCGGTCACGCAGGGTCACGCTGCCGTCGAGTCGCTCGATCGAAGCGCTGCCGATCAGCACGCCGAGGCCGAGTCCGCCGTCCTTGCGACTGACGAAGCGCCGCCCGAGGGCGTCGGCGACGTCGGCCGGAATACCGGCGCCGCGGTCCTCGATCACGATCAGCGCCTTGCCGTCATCGGGGCGCGCCGCCAGGCGGACGCTGTCGGGGCTGGCGTCCGCCGCGTTGTGCAGGAAGTTCAGCAGCGCGTGGTACAGGCTCTCGTCGAAGCGCAGGCCCAGCCGCGCCGCGCCGGGCGCGACGTCCACGTCGAGTGTGACCTCCGGCCGGGCGATGACCCACCGGTACATCAGCTCGTCGACCAGGCCGGCCAGGCTGTCCCGGCGGACCTCCCGGGCCTGCCGCGCCGAGGCGACCAGTTCACCGAGAATCGACTCGCAACGACCGACCTGGCGTTGCAGCAGACCGAGGTCTTCGGCAAGGTCCGGGTTTTCGTCCCGCAACTCGTCCATGAGCACCCGCATCGTCGCCAGCGGCGTGCGCAGTTCGTGCGCCGCGCCGGCCGCGATGCCGGCCACGCTGACGATCTGTTCGTCACGCAGGGCGTCCTCCCGGACCTTGGCGATCGCGGACTCCTGCCGCCGCATCGAGCCGGCGATGCGCGTGACGAAGCCCGCGATCAGCACCGCGCTGAACGCGAAATTGACCCACATGCCGACCAGGTGGGCGCTCATCATGCCGCCGTGCCCGCCCATGCTGAACGGGGCGAACGGCACGTATTGGAAAAACAGCAGGGTGTAGGCGGCCAGCGCGATGCCGGCCACCGCCCAGGTATACGCCGGGCGCAGCACGGCCGCACTGATGATCACCGGGATCAGGTAATAGCTGACCAGCGGGTTGCTGGAGCCGCCGCTGAAGTACAGCACGGCGGTCAGGAAGGCGACGTCGAGCAGCAGGTTGGCGAAAAATTCGACCTCGCCGACCGGGCGCGGCAGCCACAGGCGATACAGCAGCGGCACGTTGAGAAGCGCCGTGCCGAGCAGCAGCGCGAGCAGCGGAACCCAGGGCAGTTCGACTTCAGAGAACTGCCAGAGCCAGGCCATCACGACCAGCAGGGCCGCGATCAGAATGCTGCGGATCAGCCACAGCCGCAGCAGGTTCTGCCGCGAGGGTCCTGTCGTTTTTCCGGCTTCACCAGCGGGCATTGAGTCTCAGGTACACGTTACGTCCCATCCCGTTGATCCTGTCGCCAACGGCGATGTCGCTCTCGCGAACCCTGTTATAACCCCCGAGGTGGTCCTGGTAAACCGTGTCGAACAGGTTTTCGACGCCGGCGCCGAGCGTGAATGCGCCGTTCAACTCGTAAGCCCCGCGCAGGTTGACGATGCCCCAGCCGCTGGTGGGTCGCTCGGCGTTGTAGGCCGCAACGTCGTCCTGCCGCGCGGCGGCGAGGCTTTCGACGGCCAGAAAGTAACGCTGCGCCTGGTAGATCAGTTCGACGAAGGACGTCAGCGGCGCGATGCGGTACAGGTTGTCCGGCGCATCGGTGCGCTTGCCGCGCACGTAGCTCAGGGTGCCGCGCAGCACCAGCGGTTCGGCGATGCGCCACTCGTAGCCCAGGTCGAAACCGTACAGTTCGGCGTCGACGTTGCCGTACTGCAGCGGCAGGCGACCGGTCGCCATCAGCGCGTACCGGTTGGCGGTCTCGTTGGTCGAGGGCGTGCCCTGGATGAAGTCGTCGACATCGCGGTAAAAGACCTCGGGCGTCAGGCGGAAGCGCTCGCCCGAGAAATCGATGCCGGCGGTGACTTCGAGCGAGGTCTCGGGCTCGAGTCCGATATCGCCGATGTAGTTCCAGCCGTCGGCCAGGCCGGCGGTGGCCGTCAGCGGCAGCCACAGGTAACGCTCCTGGTAACTCGGCGAGCGCGCCTTGCGGCCGAGGCCCAGGTTCAGCCGCACGGCGTCGCCCAGGTCGCGGCTGGCTTTCAGCAAGCCGATCCACTGGTCATCGCCGACCCGGCGATCGGCCGCGTTGAACTCGGCGGCGAGCGCGTCGAGCCGCTGCTGCTGCACGTACATCGGGCTGGCCGGCGGAAGCGCGAGGTTGCCGCCGACTTCGCCGGCGTTCATGCGCACGCGGTTATAGCGCAGGCCCGCCTCCAGCTCCCAGGCCGCCGCGGCGGTAATCGCGTTGACGAAGCCGCCGATGCGGTCGCGGCTGACGCCGTTGAAATTGGTCACGTGAAACGCCGGGTTGGTCGGGTCGGCCAGCGGATGGTCGTGCGATTCCAGTTGGCCGTCCGCGCCCAGCACCCAGGTCACGCTGTCGCGGGTCAGGCGCCAGGACGCTTCGAACTGGTCGGTATCGCCCAGCGGCGCCGACTCGCGAAACATCGGCTTGCCCATCCTGTTCAGCGGCGGCGGGCGCAGCGTGAAGTTGTCCATCACGTGCTCGACGCTCAGCGTGCTGGCCGCCAGGTGCAGCGAACCGGCGCCGAGCGGGCCCGTCCACTCGACGGCGTACTGCTCGGAATCGAGGTACCGCATGTCCATCGGCAGGGCCGGCGTGCCGCTCTCGCCGGTACGGTTGACCGTCGCGCGCAAAACCAGTTCGCCGTCGCCGAGACGCCGGCCGTAGCCGAGGCGGTATTGCGCCCGGTCGTACTCGGTGGCGGCAACCGTGCCGCCATCGAAACCGTAGTCGTCGCCGCGATCCAGGCTGGCGGCCACGTTCAGCCAGTTGGCGGCGTCGTGCAGCCCGGCGACCACGGACGCGTTCAGCGCGGAGGCGTTCTCGCCGTAGCCGAGCGCGGCGTTGCCGTAGGCGGACCAGCCCTCCGTATCGGCGAAATCGCCGCCGCGCGAGCGGATCTCGATCGCGCCGCCCAGCCCCTCGCGAACGGTCTCCACGGAGCCGAGGCCGCGATACAGCGTGACGGACTCGGTCAGGGCCTGCGGAATCGAGGACAGCGGGCTGTCCATCCAGTTCGGGCAGTCGGCGCTGTAGCCGGCGCCGTCGACGGCGACCGAATTCTGCGCGCCGAACAGGCCGCGGTACTGGGAGATCCGGGTCAGCGGGCCGTTGGCGTTGCGGTTGCCGCCCGGGAACATGCGCATCAGGTCACTGTTGTCCAGCCCGGTCTGCGCCACGCGACTGGACTCCAGGCGCAATTCGTCGTGGATGCGCACGCCGGTGACGACGACCACTTC
>JARROJ010000099.1:0-7587 GCA_037384065.1 Lysobacterales bacterium | reverse complement strand
GTTTGCGGCCCTTGAGCCGGTCATAGGCCGACACGGCCTCGTAGTACTTCTGCAGATAGCCATTGCGCTTGACGTAATCGACCTGTTCCAGGAACGACACGATGCGTCCGCCGCTGCGCTTCTCCAGCGCCTGCGTCAGGGTCGACTTGCCGGCCGCGATGTTGCCGGCGATGGAGATCAGGTAGCTGGTGCTCAAGGACGTCTTCCGTATCGACTCAGATGCACAGGATAGCCTTGCTGCGTTCCGGTTTCACTGGTCGCCGTCAATCGGATGTCTCGATTGCCTACCGCGCCCGGCCGCTCCGAAACGCCGGGCCGAATCTGTTACGGTGTAAAGGACAACAATAATTAGGAGATCGGCATGGCGCCGCAACGGGCAAAACTTTCCCGCAAACTCAAATTCGGCATCATCGATCTGCATCTGCACCCGACCGTTTTCGGCGTGTCCGCGTTCGTGATCATCTCGGTCGTGTTCGCGACCCTGCTCAACCTGGGCGGCGCCGAGGCCTTTTTCACCGTCATCAAGAACTCGATTACGACCTATTTTGGCTGGTTGCTCATTCTATTCGTCCAGGGATTCCTGTTGTTCTGTGTCTACCTGGCGCTCAGCCGCTTCGGCCAGATTCGGATCGGCGGCCCGGACGCCCGGCCGGACTTCTCGCGGACGACCTGGTTCGCCATGCTGTTCAGCGCGGGGATGGGCATCGGGCTGCTGTTCTACGGCGTGGCCGAGCCGGTGCTGCACTTCCACAGCCCGCCGGGTATGACCGGCGGCACGTTCGCGGCCGCGACCCGGGCGATGGACCTGACCTTCCTGCACTGGGGTCTGCACGCCTGGAGCATCTACGCGCTGGTGGCCCTGTCGCTGGCGTATTTCAGCTACAACCGCGGTCTTCCGCTGACCATACGCAGCGCGTTTTACCCGATTATCGGCGACCGTATCTACGGCCCGGCGGGAACCGTTATCGATGTGCTGGCGGTGGTCGCCACGCTGTTCGGCGTCGCCCGCACGCGCTGCACCTGCGCGCCCTCGGGCAGCCGCACCCGCACCTCTTGCGCGCCGACAGGAATGAGCTCGCGGATCAGTTTCTGTTGTTCACGGGCCCGACCCTGTTCCTGCTCAACTCGACGGTCCAGAACACCGGGCATTACCTGCAGAACCTGCTGATACTGGGCAGCTGGACCTCGACGTACCGGATGGACTCCGAATGGCAGGGCAACTGGACACTGTTCTACTGGACCTGGTGGATCGCCTGGTCGCCCTTCGTCGGCATGTTCATTGCGCGGATTTCACGCGGCCGCACAGTACGGGAGTTTCTCGGCGGCGTGCTGCTCGTGCCGGCACTGTTAAGCTTCATCTGGTTCAGCGTGTTCGGCGGTACGGCGATATACGCCGAACTGTACGAGGGCATCGGGGTCGCGGCGTCCGTGAACCAGAACATGGCGACCGCGCTGTTCAAGTTGCTTGACCATTACCCGCTCTCGATGCTGACCTCGATCCTCGGCATCCTGCTGGTGTTCGTGTTTTTCATCACCTCGTCCGACTCCGGTTCGCTCGTGATCGACATCATCACGGCGGGCGGCAACCTGAATCCGCCGATCGCACAGCGCATCTTCTGGGCGGTTACCGAGGGAGTGGTCGCGGCGGTTCTGTTGGCGGGCGGCGGATTGCTGGCCCTGCAGACGGCGGCGATTTCCACCGGCCTGCCGTTCGCACTGGTGCTGGTCGCGATGTGTTTCGGACTGTACCGATCGTTCCGGCAGGAAATGCCGCGCCGTTCGGCCTAGGAATTCCTTCCGTTGTTTTCGGAATTGACCGGTACGATCTCGCCGGTCTGAAGAATCGGCGACGCATCGACGGATTCGGCGTCCATGATCGCGGCGATACGCTCGACCGCCGCCGTCAACATTTTCTGTTCCCAGGATTCCAGCGCGTCGAAACGGCTGATGAACTCCTCCTGGAGCAGGCCGGGCGCGAGATCCAGCTGTTTCGCGCCCGCGCCGGTCAGTGAAATGCTGACGACACGCCGGTCGGCGTCGTTCCGGGTTCGCTGAACCAGGTCCTTGCGGACCATGCGATCGATGATGGAGGTCACCGTGCCCTGGCTCAGGCTGACACGGCGCGCAATCTCGCTCACGCCGAGGCTATCCGCCTCTCCGATCGTCTGCAGGATCAGGATCTGCGGCACGGTCAACCCCGCGCTGCGCTCGAGTTTCTTCGAGTGCAGGTCAATGGCGCGCATGATGCGCCGCAGCGCAATCAGGATGTCCTCGGAAGCCATTTCGGAATCATAACCCGGCTCGCGCCGACCACGCAGGCTTTCCTGCGCCCGATCGCATCGAATAGGCGCTTTAATACATTGACTACAAATGACATGGGGAAACCGATTGAAACCATAAATAATTGATAAAACTGTATCAATTCAATAATGACCCGATAGTGTTATCAAAAAATACATCGTATACAATGCATTGTTTGATGTGCCGCACGTTCGACATCGAGGGAGCCAAAACGTGAACAGAAAACCCCTGACGACCGCCATTCTCTGTGGGCTGGCCGCGACGATCGCGCCGGGCGGCGCGTTCGCGCAAAACAAGATCGAGGAAGTGACCGTCACCGCCACCAAGCGCGAGGAATCCATGCAGGATATTCCCGTGACGGTGCAGGCGCTGAGCGAAGGCACGCTCGACGACCTGAACGTCGGCAACTTCGAGGACTTCGTCCGGTTCCTGCCCAACGTCAATGTCGGGGGACGCGGCCCCGGCCAGAACGAGGTTTACATCCGCGGGATGTCGATCGATGCGATCACGGTAATGCTCTCGGGTGCGCAAGGCTCGACCCCCAACGTCGCCATTTACCTGGATGAACAACCGATCACCGCACCGGGACGGAATCTCGATGTCTACGTGACTGACATGGAGCGGATCGAGGTGCTGCCGGGCCCGCAGGGAACGCTGTACGGAATCAGTTCGCAGGCCGGCACCATTCGCTACATTACGAACAAGCCGGATCCGACTGCGTTCGAAGCGGGCTTTGACGCCAGCATCGCGGACACGAAGAGCGGCGACATGAGCTACACGACCGAGGCCTACATCAACTTCCCAGTGATCGAAAACAGGCTGGGTGTTCGCGCCGTGGTCTACAACGCCACCTACGGGGGGTACATCGACAACGTGCCAGGGGTTTTCCAGCTGGATCCCGACGTCAACCCGACCCTGCCGGCCGGCGCCGATTACAGCCAGGCGACCGCCGACAACGCGCTGCTGGTCGAGGAGAACTTCAACGACGCGTCGTACCGTGGCGCGCGCATCGGCGCGAAGTACTGGTTCAACGACGACTGGACCGGCCAGCTGACCTGGATGACCCAGGAACTCGAAACCGACGGTGTCTTCGATTACGACCCCGCGCTCGGCGATCTCGAAGTGCAGCGCTACTTCGAGGACAGCCTGAACGACGAGTTCGACCAGATTGCGTGGACCGTCGAGGGGCGCATGGGCGCGCTGGAGATGGTTTACGCCGGGGCGTATCTCGACCGGCAGGTCGACCAGTCCGTGGATTACACCGGTTACAACAACGTCGGCGGATTCATCGCGTATTACACCTGTACCTATGACAACCCGGATTACATCGACAACTACGGTATCGACCCGGGCGTAATCACCGTCCCGCGCAAGTGCCTCGATCCGACCAAGGGTTTCAAGGGTCGCCAGGACATCACGCGCTCGACGCACGAGTTCCGTATCTACACGCCGCAGGACAAGTCGATACGTGCGATCGCCGGCGTTTTCTACGACGATTTCAAGCTGGAAACACAGGACGATTACTACTACCTGCCACCGGGCAACAGCGAAGCGCTCGGCTTTGCCCAGAACGCGCCGATTTCCACGGCCCGCAACATCAACCCGAACATCCGCCCGGTCGGTGTCGGCTTTTTTAACGACATTACCCGGGCGGAGGAACAGATCGCCGTGTTCGGCGAGGTGGCCTGGGATATCACGGACAAATGGACAGCTGCGCTCGGCTGGCGCTGGTACGACATGGACCTGGACTTCTACGGGTCTTCGAACTTCACCAACGGCATCTTCCAGGGTTCGGTCGATTCCGATCGCGGCCGCGATTACGACCAGACCTTCGGTCATTCCACCGAACCACTGAACATCAGCGGCAGTGTGCCCAAGCTGACCGTCAACTATTTCGCGGCCGCCAACGCGATGTTTTACGCCACTTATTCCGAGGGTTTTCGCTCCGGCGGCTGGAACCGCGGCGGCGGCGCGCCGTCGTTCAACCCGGATTTTCCGACGGTGCCGGTGACGTATGACACGGACGACGTGACCAACTACGAGTTCGGCTGGAAGACCCGGCTTGCTGGCGGCACGGTGCAGTGGAACGGTGCGGTGTACTACGTCGAGTGGGAGGACATGCAGACATCCCGCTTCGATCCCATCAACGTCTCGATCCTGACCTTCATCGACAACGCCGCGGATTCGGAAATCCGGGGTTTGGAAAGCGATCTCGTTTGGTCGGCGACCGAAAACCTCACGCTTTTCGGCGCGTTCGCGTACATCGACACCGAGTTGGTCGCTACCGATTCGGAGGTGATCGAACTCGCGCCGGTCGGCAGCGAACTCGCGTTGACGCCAAAGTTTTCGGGCAACCTGAGGGCCCGTTATGACTGGTATCTCGAGAACACGATGGTATATGCCCAGGGCGCGATCCAGTACAGCGATGACAGCTGGAGCTCGATCGTCGCTGCGGACCGGCGGCGCCAGGACAGCTATACCACGGTCGACCTTGCCCTTGGCGCGAACCGCGACAACTGGAACGTCGAGCTGTTCGTACGCAACCTGACCGACGAGCGGGCGGAGCTGTTCTACAATGTTCAGGATGACATCCCCAGGATCACGACCAACCGGCCGCGCACCATTGGGATTCGTCTCGGCTTCGACTACTACTGAGTCGGCAGCGAGCGTCGAGCAGGCCACCGGCCTGCTGCGGCAGGGCCGGCCGGACCAGGCTGCCGCCGTTGTGCAGCGCGTGCTCGAACGCGACGCCGACGACACCGAGGCGCTGTACCTGCTGGCGGTCTGCCAGCGTTACCTGAAACAGCCCGGGGAGGCGCTGGCCACGCTGGTCCGTCTGCAGGGCCTGCGCCCCGCTTATGCGCGCGCGTTCCAGGAGGCCGGTCACAATTACCTGGCGCTCGAGCTGATCGAAGACGCACGAGCGGCCTATCGACAGGCGGTGGCGCTCAATCCCGCGCTGCTGGCCAGTTGGCGCAGACTTCGTGAACTCGATTTCAGGCTGGGTGATCCGGAAGCGGCGCAGGGGGCGACCGAGCAGATGGAGCGGCTCGAAAACCTGCCGCGCGAATTGGTCAGCGTGATCAGCATGCTGCATGAGGGTCGCCTGTATCCGGCCGAGCGATTGTGCCGCGCGTTCCTGCGCGAGCATCCCCGCCATGTCGAAGGCATGCGTTTGCTGGCCGAGCTCGGCGTTCGCCTCCAGGTGCTCGACGACGCCGAGTTCCTGCTCGAAAGCGCGCTCGAGTTCGAACCGGACAACCTGGCGGTCCGTCTCGATTACGTCAATGTGCTGCACAAGCGCCAGAAGTACGCCCAGGCGCTGGAGCAAGCCACAGATCTGCGGCGGCGCAGTCCGGGCCAGCCGACGTTCGAACTGGCCTATGCGAACGAAAGCCTGGCCGTCGGCGATTACGAGACGGCGTTGTCGGTATACGACGACGTCATAGCCGTACACCCACAGCTGCCGGGGACGCACCTAGTGCGCGGCCACGCCCTCAAGACCGTTGGTCGGTTCGAAGATGCGGTCGAAGCGTACCGGGGTGCGATCCGGGTCCGGCCCGATTTCGGCGACGCCTGGTGGAGCCTGGCAAACCTGAAAACCTATGCCTTCGAGGATTCCGAGTTGCGGGACATGCGGCGGCAGGAAAGTCGCCCGGAGATCCGGCTGGACGACCGCTATCACCTGTGCTTCGCGCTTGGCAAGGCGCTGGAGGAGCGAAAGTCGTTCGAGGAGTCGTTCGCGGATTACGAGCGGGGTAATGCCCTCAAGCAGGAAGAGACCCGCTATGACCCGGACCAGACGGACGAAGATCTCGCCGCACAACGCCGGGTATGCAAGGCGGACCTGTTCACGCAACATTCCGGCAGCGGGTGCCGGGCGCGGGATCCGATCTTCATCGTCGGACTGCCGCGCGCCGGATCGACGTTGCTCGAACAGATCCTGGCTTCACACTCGCAAGTCGACGGCACCATGGAGCTGCCTAACATCCTGGCCCTGGTGCATCGCCTGAGCGGCCGTCTGCGGATCGGCGAAAAATCCCATTACCCGGCAATCCTGGAGGAAATCGATCCGGACCGACTGCGGCAATTCGGCGAAAAGTACATCGAGGATACGCGGATCTACCGGTCGGGCGCGCCGTTTTTCATCGACAAGATGCCCAACAACTTCCGTCACATCGGCCTGATCCACCTGATTCTGCCCAATGCCAGGATTATCGACGCGCGGCGCCACCCGATGGCCTGCTGCTTCAGCGGCTTCAAGCAGTTGTTCGCCCAGGGCCAGGAATTCACCTATGGGCTGGAGGAAATCGGACGCTATTATCGGTCCTACGTCGAACTGATGGCGCACTGGGACCGGGTATTGCCGGGCAGGGTGCTGCGGGTGCGGTACGAGGACGTGGTCGACGACCTGGAAGCGCAGGTGCGGCGTATTCTCGATTACCTCGGGCTGCCGTTCGAAGAAAACTGCATCAGATTCCACCAGTCCGACCGCCCGGTGCGAACGCCCAGTTCCGAGCAGGTCCGTCAGCCGATCTACACGTCGGGGAAAGCGCAGTGGCGCCACTTCGAACCCTTTCTCGGCCCACTCGAGCGCGCGCTCGGACCGGCGCTCGCCGAATGGGATCGTTCCTGAGGAACGCTCGCGAAGCCGCATGAAAAGTTGAATCCATTCATCGTGCGGGGCAAGGCCGGACATGCGACGTTTGGCCAGAACTCCGACGCTCAATACGGAGTGGTACGCGTAACAGCGCACTGCTCCATGCAAGGGAGGACACCATGAAACAGAACATTTGCACCATGAAAATGAAAACCGTGCTTGCTACGGTCACAATCCTGATGCTCGGTCTCGCGCCGGCCCTGGCCAGTGACGAAAACGACAAAATGGAGGAGATCATCGTGCAGGCGCCGATGAGCGTGGAACGCAAGGCGCTCCACAGCGCGGCCGATCCGACCGTCAAGACGGAGGTGGTCGAACTGACGCGCAAGCTGTATATCGGCGACCTCGACCTGTCGAAACACGCCGACGTCAAGGAACTCGAGTCGCGGATCGAACAAATGGCAAAGGATTCCTGCAAAAAGCTCAACGCGATGTTCCCGCTCGGTGATTCCCGCAGCCGGGATGCGCGGCGTTGTGTCGAGCGCGCCATCAAGAGCGCCATGGCTGAAAAACAAGCGGCGATCACCGCGGCCCAATAGGCTTCCAGGTCACGAGGGACGCCTGGAGACAGCGGCCAGTCAAAAACGGAGATGGTTCGACCTGAATGGCGACGCCACGCCGCTGGC
>JARROJ010000098.1:0-12956 GCA_037384065.1 Lysobacterales bacterium | reverse complement strand
TGCGCTCGGCCTCGATGCGCAGATGGCCCTCGATACGGGTGACCGGATCAACAACAACTCTCGTCATGCGAAATTCTCCTTGTAGCCCTGGCCAAAAAGTCGTCCCCGGTTGGCAGAGTAAGCTTGCGAACGGCGCCAGAGGGGACGCAGACAGAGCCGTTGAGCGAAGCCGGATTTTGCTGAACGCGCAGGCAATGAAACGCGGGCGGTTTCGGCGCAGCCGAAGAAGCGCGCGTGGAATGCCGTCGTGCGTAAAAGAAGGGAAGCGAAACTCATCTCATTGCGCGCCGCGGTGGTTGAGGTGGGCGCCGGTCTGGCTGCGCGTGACGAACACCAGGAAGAAATGCATCAGCTTGCCGAAGGGCAGGTAGATCAGCAGCAGCGCGACGCTGAGAATGTGCAGCGCCAGCAGCGTCTCGTAGCGGGCGCCCAGGTGCATGGTCGCGAGGATGCCGGTCAGCACCGGAAGGAAGGTCACCAGCCAGCTGAAATAATCGTCGAAGGTCGAGATGATGCGTTGCGCGGGGTTGCCGAGCCGCATCACCAGCGCCGCGATCAGCGAGATCAGCGTGATGATGCTGACGGCGTAGATGAGGTTGTTCGGCAGGTGGCCCCAGTACAGCCCGGTCAGATCCTGGAAGAACAGGATGTGGGGCAGCAGCAGAAACACGATGATCGCCAGGCCGATGTGGAACACGTAGCCGTTGATCAGGTTGAACAGCGTGCGCTGGCGATAGACCGACAGCGGCCACATGCGCCGTCCGATTTCCTGCAGGGCGGCCAGGAACGCGGGTCGTTCGCGCTCACTGCCGACCGAGGAGTCTTTCGTGCGCCACATGAATGCGATGACGGCGATGCGGAACAGCACGCCGGCGATGAACACCGTGAGGGCGAAGGTCAGTGCCGGCCCGCGGGCGAATTCGAGCAGTTCCATTACTTGGCCTCCTTTTCGTCCGGGGTGGCGACCGGTTGCGTCGCGTTCCCCATGATCGTCTTGCGCCTGCTGCGCACGGCGTAGGCGCTGGCGGCGCCGATGGCGACACCGGCCGCGGCCGCGCCGGCCGCGTACTTCAGCACGCCGTCCTTGCCGGTCGACAGGGGTTTGTAGAACCCGCCGAGATCCCAGAAGCCCGGCTCCGAGCAGCCCAGGCAACCGTGGCCGGACTGGATCGGGAACGACACGCCGCCGTTCCATTTCAACGTCGCGCAGGCGTTGTAGGTCACCGGGCCCTTGCACCCGACTTCGAACAGGCACCAGCCCTGCCGCGCGCCTTCATCGTCGAAACTCTTGGCGAACATGCCCTTTTCATAGAACGGCCGCCGGTAGCAGCGGTCGTGGATGGCTTCGCCGAAGAACGCCTTGGGCCGCCCGAGATGATCCAGTTCGGGAATGCCGTCGAACGACAGCAGGTACGCCACGGTGCCGGTCATGACCTCGGGGATCGGCGGGCAGCCGGGCAGATTGATGACCGGCTTGTCGGTGATGATCCGGTCGATGGCCACCGCGCCCGTCGGATTCGGGTCGGCGCCCGGAATGCCGCCGAAGGCGGCGCAGCTGCCGACCGAGATCACGGCTTTCGCGTTGCGCACGGTGTCTTCGAGCATCTGCAGGTTGGTCATGCCGGCGATGGTCGAGTAGATGCCGTCGTCCTTCAGCGGCACCGAGCCGTCGACGATGACGAGGTACTCGCCCTTGTTTTCCTCCATCGCCTGCTCGCGCGCCAGTTCCGCCAGGTGGCCGGAGGCGTTCTGCAGCGTATGGTGGTAGTCGAGCGAAATGAAGTCGAAAATCAGGTCCTCGATGGACGGCGCCTTGGCCCGCGTGAAGGACTCGGTGCAGCCCGTGCATTCCTGGAAGGACAGCCAGATGACCGACTGGCGCCGGGCGGCGGCGAGGCCTTCGGCCATCGCGGTCGCGGCCGCCGGGGGCAGCGCCATGATGGACGCGGTGTAGGAGGCGAACTTCAGAAAGCTGCGCCGCGAGATGCCGCGCTCGTTGAGCGCCTCGCCCAGGGTTCGGGCCGGTTTCCGGTCGAAGGGATTGTTGTCAGCCATCAGGAGGCCTCCGCTTGGCCAGGGGTTGATTCGGAGAGGGTTTGCTGGATGCGCCGCGCCGCGGCGGAAATGTCCGCCGGGTGCGAAACGACGATGCTGGGAACCGGGCAGACCGCGATCTCCTCGCTCGCCACCCGGTCGTCGGCGCCGCGGTGGCAGATCCACCAGACGCCGGCGAAGGCGGTTTCGCGGACCGTCGAACGGCCGGCCACGTCGAGTTCCGCCGTGACCTCGCCCGGCCCCAGCAATTCGAGTAACTGTTCCCGGTCGGCGTCGGTCAGCGGCAGGCTGCGCAGGTCGATCGCGTCGCTGCGGCCGTCCGTGGCCAGCGCTTCGAGCAGGCGGCCGATCTCGGCCAGCACGGAGTACGCCATGCCGGTGGCGCGATCGCTTGCGCAGGGTGCGCCGCTCACGCGGCTTCCGCCGTGGCCCGCCACTGGTCGGCAATCCCGCGGATTGCCGTGCAGGCTTCGGGCACGGCCGCGGCGACGGCCGCGGTCAATTCCAGCCCCCACTCGGTGCAGGCCGGCTGAATGGCGATGAGTGCGCGTCGCGGCGGCATGCGGCCGCGGATCGAGGCGGCCGAGAACAGGTCGAGCAGGGCGACTTCATGCACGGTGCGCCGCTTGCCGGAGAGTTGCCGGTCGATTTCGGCGTCGAGGAACAGGCGGATGGAGCCCGGCGCTGCGCCGAGTTCCGCGGCGTCGACGACGATCACGCCGTCGGCGTCTTCGATCTGGGGCAGAAGGGACAAGCCGATGGTCCCGCCATCGATGATTTCGAGGTCGATGGCGGATTCGGTGGTGCCGGCGAGCCGATCGGTGACGGCCGTGCCGACACCGTCATCCTGCATCAGGGCGTTGCCGACACCCATCACCAGGATTCGAAATCTTCTCGTCGCCATACCCATCCGCATCGCCCGGAGGTTTAGAATATTAAGTTCTTCTAATCGAAACCCGTTCAGAGCTTCAGCATGCATCGTACCCAACACGAAAACGGGGCCGGTTGATTAAGGTCAAGTTAAGGTTCGGCCGTTGCAATAAAATTCAAATCAATACATGAATTAACCGTAACCGCGCCTGAAAACGGGCCGCACGGAACAGGAGAACACGCACCATGTGCCTTGGCGTACCGATGCGCATCGTAGAAATCGACGGCTTTCAGGCGCGTTGCGAGGCGCGCGGCATCGAGCGCCAGGCCAACCTGTTCCTGCTGCAGCACGAGGATCTCGCCGTTGGCGACATGGTGATGATTCACGTCGGTAACGCGATCCAGAAGATGAGTGAAGAAGAAGCCGCATCGGCGTGGGAACTCTTCGACGAGATACTCGCGCTCGAACAGGAGCGCGGCGGCGGTGCATGAGCTTTCGATCTGCCAGGGGCTGTTGCGCCAGGTCGATCGGGTCGCGGCGGAGCACGATGCCCGTGGGGTCAGCCGCATTCTGCTGCGGGTCGGCGCGCTGTCGGGCGTCGAACCGGACCTGCTCACGCACGCCTTCGACATTGCCCGCATGGGCACGCTGGCGGAGAATGCGGTACTGGAGATCGAGCACGAGCCGGTCACCGTTCGCTGCCGGCAGTGCGGCCAGGGCGGCGAAGTGCCGAGCAATCGCCTGGTCTGTCCGCGTTGCGGTGACTGGCGCGTCGACGTCACCGGCGGCGAGGAACTGCTGCTGATGAGCCTCGATCTCGAAACGTAGCGCGCGCGTCAGCGGCGCGGGGGTCGTCAACGGGGCCGGATCCCGGAATTCGCGCAGCGACTGTCCGGTGAAACCGAATCATCGTCCCGCTGCGCCCGGGATCGAGGAACGAAGGAGAATCAAATCATGTGCGACACCTGCGGTTGCAACGTAACGAAGGGAAACGCTCACCTGGTCGACAAGACCTCGGTCGAAGTGCTGACCAACCTGTTGCACGAGAACGATCACGTCGCGGCGCACAACCGCGAACACTTCGAACGCCACGGTGTGCTGGCGGTCAACCTGATGTCCTCGCCGGGATCCGGAAAAACCAGCCTGCTGGAAGCGACCATCGAGGCGCTGGGCGACGAACTGAAGGTCGCGGTCGTCGAGGGCGACCTGGAAACCGAGAACGACGCGGAGCGCATCCGCGCGCGGGGCGTGCCGGCCGTGCAGATCACCACCGGCCAGGCCTGTCACCTCGACGCCCACATGGTGCACGACGCCCTGCACGACATGGACCTGGACGGCATCGACGTGCTGTTCATCGAAAACGTCGGCAACCTGGTCTGCCCGGCCAGCTTCGATCTCGGCCACCACGCCAACGTCACGCTGTTGTCCGTTACCGAGGGCGACGACAAGCCGGCCAAGTACCCGGTGATGTTCCGCGCCGCCGACCTCGTGCTGCTCAGCAAGGCGGATTTTCTCGACGTGATCGACGATTTCGATCCGGCGAAGGCCGAGCGCCACGTGCGCGAACTGGCCAACCCCGCGCCGGTGCACCTTCTGTCGGTGCGTCGCCCCGACAGCCTCGCGCCGTGGCTCGACTGGCTGCGCGAACAGGTCCGCGCCGTGCGGGACGGCCAGGCGCTTCATCCACAGGTCCAGGCCGAGGGCGCCGCGCTGCACCTGGGGTCCTGAGCCCGTGACCGACGCGCGCACCTGGCTGGAGCGCATTCGCGGCCTGGCGCTGCCCGAACGGGTGCGCGTCATGAACGTCTGCGGCGGGCACGAGCGGTCGATCACGATGGCCGGTCTGCGCGGCGCGCTGCCCGGGGCCATCGAGCTGATCCCCGGTCCGGGCTGCCCCGTCTGTGTCTGCCCCGAGGAGGATATCTACGCGGCGATCCAGCTGGCGCGCCGGCCCGACGTCATCGTCACGGCCTTTGGCGACATGCTGCGGGTGCCGTGCAACGCGCCGAAATCCGAGCCCCGGTCGCTGGAGCAGGCCAAGGCGGGCGGCGGCGACGTGCGGCCGCTGTCGGCGCCGGAGGAAGTGCTGCCGATCGCCCGTGACAACCCGGAGCGCGAGGTCGTGTTTTTCGCCGCCGGCTTCGAGACCACGATGGCCCCGGTGGCCGCACTGGTGGCTCAGCACGCCGAGTCGGGCTGGCCGCCCAACCTTTCCCTGCTGCTTTCGGGGCGCCTGACCTGGCCCGCGGTCGCCATGCTGCTGGACACGGGCGGTCCCGGCTTCGACGCGCTGATCGCGCCGGGGCACGTCGCCACGGTCATGGGGCCGGAGGAGTGGGCGTTCGTCACGGACCGTTACCGGATTCCGGCCGCGATCGCGGGGTTCACCCCGGACAGTCTGCTGGCGGCGATCTACTCCGTGTTGCGGCAGGTGATCGCGCAACGGCCGTTCCTGGACAACTGCTATCCGCGGGTGGTGCGCGACGGCGGCAACCCGACGGCGCGGGCGACGGTGCAGGCGGTGCTGGATGTCGTCGACGCGAACTGGCGCGGCATCGGCGTGATTCCGCGCTCGGGTTTCGCCCTGCGCGAACCGTATGCCGCGCTCGACACCCGCCTGCGCTTTGGTATCGAGCCCGACGAGGACCGCAAGCGGGCCGGGGAAATGC
The DNA here is from genome assembly GCA_037384065.1 of Lysobacterales bacterium. Lineage (GTDB taxonomy): Bacteria > Pseudomonadota > Gammaproteobacteria > Xanthomonadales > SZUA-36 > JABDPF01. Next base: position 7,361 of record JARROJ010000098.1, on the reverse strand, counting down.
CGCCCGGCTGCGATTGCGCGAAGGTCGTGCTGGGGCGCATCTACCCCAACGAATGCCTGCTGTACGGCAAGGCCTGCACGCCGCGCCGGCCGGTCGGGCCCTGCATGGTTTCCGACGAGGGCGCCTGCCGGATCTGGTGGGCCAGCGGGGTGCGCGAGTAACATGGCCGCGCAGCACGGCCGAAGCCGCATCCGCGGCGTGACCGCTCGCCGCTTCGTGGTCACCGGCCGTGTCCAGGGGGTCGGCTACCGGCCCTTCGTCTACAACCGCGCGCTCGAACTGGGGCTCTCCGGCACCGTCCAGAACGGCGCCGGCAGGGTGTTCGTGCACGCCGAGGGCGATGCCGCGGCGCTGGACCGGCTCGCGTACGACCTGGTGCACGCCGCGCCGCCGCTGGCGCGGCCCGAGCTGGCTGCGAACGAGGTCGTCGAAACCGAGGGCCTGGCGGGTTTCAGCATCCTGGCCAGCGACGCCGCCACCGAGGCCGAGATCCACGTGCCCCCGGACCTGTTCACCTGCGACGACTGCCTGGCGGAACTGACCGACCCGGCGGAACGCCGCTTCGGTTATCCCTTCATCAACTGCACGCAGTGCGGTCCGCGTTACACGATCATCGCGGCGATGCCTTACGATCGGCCGAACACCTCGATGGCCGGTTTTCCGCTGTGCGACGCCTGCCGCGCCGAGTATGAATCGCCCGCCGACCGCCGGTTCCACGCCCAGCCGCTGGCCTGCGCCGAGTGCGGTCCGCGGCTCGAGTTCGTCACAGACGCGCGACCGGTGTCAGTCGCGCGCGGCACGGCGGAAGCGGGGGGCACTGACGGCAAGGGGTCCCGTCCGCCGGACCCGGAAGCGTTTTTGAACACCCCGTCGAATGCCGCCCTCCGGGACGCGATCGACGCCATCGAAGCGGGCCGGATTCTCGCCATCAAGGGCATCGGTGGTTACCACCTCGTGTGCGATGCGAGTGACGACGCGGCCGTGCGCCGCCTGCGCGCGCGCAAGCACCGCCCGCACAAGCCGCTGCAGCGCGCGGCGTTTTCCCTGAGTCCGTCGCTGGCGCCCGGTCTGCGGGAGCTCGGTGCTTTTCTGCCGTACTCGCCGCTGCATCACGAACTGCTCGCGCAGCTGCAGCGGCCGATCGTGGCGACGTCCGGCAACATCAGCGGCGAGCCCGTGATCACCGACCGGCAGGAGGCGCAGGATCGCCTGGCGGGTATCGCGGACGCCTTTTTGCACCACGACCGGCCGATCGTCCGACCCGCCGACGACCCCGTGATCCGGCCGATGGCCGGCCGGGCCAGGGCGATTCGCCTGGGCCGCGGAACCGCGCCGCTCGAACGGCGGCTGCCGCGCCCGCTGGCGCATCCGGTGCTCGCCACGGGCGGCCATATGAAGAACACCGTCGCGCTCGCCTGGGGCGACCGGGTCGTGGTTTCGCCGCATGTGGGCGACCTCGACAGCGCACGAAGTTGCGAAATATTTGAATTGACGATCAGTAGCTTACAAGCTCTTTATGATGTAACTACTGAGACGATTGCATGTGATCTGCATCCCGGTTACGCGAGCACGCGCTGGGCCGGGCGGCAGGGGCTGCCGGTGCAGCGCATCGCGCACCACGTGGCGCATGCCTCGGCGCTCGCCGGCGAACACCCGGACGTCGACGACTGGCTGGTGTTCGCCTGGGACGGGGTCGGTTTCGGGCCCGATGGCACGCTCTGGGGCGGCGAGGCGTTGCAGGGGCGGCCGGGCCGCTGGACGCGCGTGGCCAGTTTCCGTCCCTTCCGGCTGGTCGGTGGCGACCGGGCCGGCCGCGAGCCGTGGCGCTCCGCGGCCGCGCTGGTCTGGGCGGAGCGGCAGGCCGGGGCCGAGGTGCTGATTCCGCGGTTCGGCCTGACCGGGGACGAGGCGGAGCTCGCCCATGCCGCCTGGAGTCGCGGCCTGAACACGTTTGAAACGTCCGCGGTGGGTCGCCTGTTCGATGCCGCCGCGGCGCTGGTGCTGGGTCGCAACGTCGCCAGTTTCGAGGGCCAGGGCCCGATGGAACTGGAACAGGCTGCCGCAGCGGGCGGCGAGGCGATCGATCTGCCGCTGACCCGTGACGAAGGCGGCGTCTGGCGGTCCGACTGGGGACCGCTGCTGGCGTTCCTGTGTGACGCCGGGATCCCGCCGGCGATGCGCGCCAGTGGTTTCCACGAGACGATGGCCGCGGCGCTGGTCGCCCAGGCCCGGCGAATCCATGCACAGCGCCCGTTCCAGGCGGTCGGTCTCAGCGGCGGCGTGTTCCAGAATCGCCGGCTGACCGAGCGGGTCTGCGAACGGCTGGCGGACGCCGGCATCGCGGTGCGCCTGCACCAGGATCTGCCCGCCAACGACGGCGGCCTGTGCTTCGGGCAGGTCATCGAAGCCGCGGCGTTGCAGGAAGCGTCGCCGGCGAAGCCGCGGCCGAACGCGTGACCCCGGACCGAATGCGGTATTCCCGGCATGGCGGGACACGATGCCGGAACTGCGCCCGGCGAATTCCGGGATGACGACACGAGGAGTTCGAATGGACGACAAACACATCAGCCTCGCCCACGGTAACGGCGGGCGCTACATGCGCGAACTGATCGCCGACATCTTCGCGCGCCATCTCAACGCAGCGGCGGCGGAAGCGGGCCTCGACGTGACGCTCGACGCCGCGCCGATCGCGCTGGGCGAGGGCGAACCCTTCATGACCACCGACGGCTTCATCGTCCAGCCGCTCGAGTTCCCGGGCGGGGACATCGGCTCACTGGCCGTCAACGGCACCGTCAACGACCTGGCCGTCGCGGGCGCCCACCCGCTGTACCTGTCGCTGAACGCCTTCATCGAGGAAGGGCTGGAAATTGCCACGCTGGATCGCATCGTCGCCAGCCTGGCCGAGGCGGCGCGCGACGCCGGCGTGCGGGTGGTGGCCGGCGACACCAAGGTTCTGCCGCGCGGCGAGGGCGGCGGGCTGTACCTGGCGACGGCCGGCGTCGGCCTGCGGGCGGCGGGCGTCGACCTCGGCCTCGACCGCATTCGGCCCGGCGATCGCATCCTGGTCAGCGGGCCCATCGGCGATCACGGAATCGCCGTGCTGCTGGCGCGGCAGGAGTTCCAGATCAGCGGCAACGTGCGGTCCGACTGCGGCAACGTCATCGCCCTGGCCCGGGCGGCGATGACCTTCGACGGGCTGCGCTTCATGCGCGACCCGACCCGCGCCGGGCTGGCCGGCGTCGCCTGGGAGATGGCGCAGCAGGCCGGCGTCACGGTGCGGCTTTCCGAGCCGGCGGTGCCGGTCCGGGACGCGGTGCGGATGGTCTGCGACATGCTCGGCTACGACCCCTATTACCTGGCGTGCGAGGGCCGCTGCATCGCGGTCATCGGCGCCGGGGAGGCCGATGCCCTGCTGGCGCGCTGGCGGAGCCTGCCGGAGGGCGAGGGCGCCGCGATCATCGGCACGGTCGAGGAAGGCCCGCGGCGCACGGTCCTCGAGACCGATCTCGGCGGTCAGCGCATCCTCGACGACCTCGAAGAAGACCCCTTGCCGAGAATCTGCTGAGCGGGCGCGACGCGGTCGCGCCTTGATGCGCGGCCGGAGCAGGCGGTATTGTGGGCGCGCCACCGAACGGGACGGGAGGACCGATGGCCGGACTGTTTTTCGAAGAGTTCCAGCAAGGGCAGGTTTTTCATCACGCGATCCGCCGCACGATCACCGAGGCGGACAACGTCCTGATCACGACGCTGACCCACAACCCCGCGGCGCTGCACCTGGACGAGGAATACTGCCGCGAGCACACCGAGTTCGGGCAACGGCTGGTCAACAGCTGCCTGACGCTGAGCCTGATGGTCGGCATCTCGGTCCATGAAACGACACTGGGCACCGCGGTCGCCAACCTGGGCTGGGACGAAGTCCGGTTTCCGGCGCCGCTGTTCCACGGCGACACGATTCGCGTCGAGAGCGAGGTGCTGGAGCTGCGCGAAAGCCGCTCGCGGCCGGACAACGGGATCGTCATCTTTGCGCACCGCGCCTACAACCAGCACGACGTGCTGGTCGGATCGTGCACGCGGACCGCGCTGATGCTCAGAAAGCCGGCGGACTGACGGTGCGCTCCCTGCTGTTCGTGCCCGCCGACAGCGAGCGCAAGCTCGCAAAGGCCGTTGAAGTACCCGCGGACGCGCTGATCCTCGATCTCGAGGATTCCGTCGCGACGGCGAACAAGCCGCGCGCACGGGAACGGGCGGTCCGCTTCCTGCAAACCTGTGGCCTGCCGCGCGAGCGCCTGTGGGTCCGGGTCAATCCGACGACCAGCGCGGAGCACGCCGACGACCTGGCGGCGATCGCGCCGTCGCGGCCCGGCGGCATCATGCTGCCCAAGGCGCGTTCGCCGGAGGACGTCCTGGCGCTGGCGCGCGCCCTGGATGCCCACGCGGGCGGGCAGGGTGGGGCGGACGAACCGATCGGCATCCTGCCGCTGGTCACCGAAACCCCCGAGGCCCTGTTCCAACTGGGTGGCTACGGCGCCTGCGGCCCGCGACTGGCGGCGCTGAGCTGGGGCGCGGAGGACCTCGGCGCCGCCGTCGGCGCGACCGCCGTGCGCGAAGCGGACGGTTCGTGGACGCCGCCCTTCGAGATGGTGCGCAACCTGTGCCTGTTCGCCGCGCACGCAGCCGGGGTCGCCGCGATCGACACGATTCACGCGGATTTTCGCGACGCCGCGGGGCTCGAGCGCGCCTGCCGCGCGGCGCGGCGCGACGGGTTCACCGGCAAGCTCGCCATCCATCCCGGCCAGGTCGACATCATCAACCGCGTCTTCACGCCCAGTGCGGCGGAAATCGAACGCGCCCGCCGGGTCGTCGACGCGTTCGCGCGCCAGCCCGGCGCGGGCGTCGTCGAACTCGACGGCGTCATGCTGGACCGGCCGCACCTCGTCCAGGCGCGGCGCATTCTCGAATCCTGATTGACGGTCGCGGCGCCGTCGACGCTCGGTGCCGCAACCCGCGCCGGGCGCGAAGCAGGACGACGTAGAACCGGTTTCCCATCCAGCGCCGTTAACGGGAGCGCGCGTCGGCGCACGGGATGAACTTTACGTTAACGTAAACGATAGCTATACTTCGAGCGAACCAACCATCCGTGGGGGCCATGCAAAAGACGTTCAGCATCAGTGACCTGGCGCAGGAATTCGGCGTCACGACGCGGACGATTCGATTCTACGAAGAGAAGGGTCTGCTGAACCCGAGTCGCGACGGGCCGCACCGTCGCTTCAGCGCCGGCGACCGCACCAAGCTGCGGTTGATCCTGCGCGGCAAGCGGCTCGGCCTCAGCCTGGACGAGAGCGCCGAGATCATCGGCATGTACGGCACGCCCGGCAACAACCGCCGGCAGCTGGAGACCCTGCTGAGCCGGATCGAAGAAAAGCGCGCCGAACTCATGGTTCGCCGGCGCGAACTGGACGCCATGCTGCGCGAAATGGAGCAGGCCGAGCGCAAGTGCCGGACCGCGATGAACGAGTTGGACGCCAACGCCTGACGGAGCCGCCATGAACACGCATTTTCCATCCCTCGATTTCGACCTCGGTGAAGACATCGAGATGCTGCGCGAATCGGTCTACCAGTTCGCGCGGCTCGAGATTGCACCGCGGGCTGCGGCCATCGACCGCGCCAACCGCTTTCCGGAAGAGCTCTGGCCGGCCCTGGGCGACATGGGCCTGCTGGGCATGACCGTGGACGAAAGCTACGGCGGCACCGGGCTCGGTTACCTGGCGCATTGCGTGGCGATGGAGGAGATCAGCCGCGCCTCCGCCTCGGTCGGCCTGTCCTACGGCGCGCATTCCAACCTGTGCGTCAACCAGATCCATCGCAACGGCAGCGAGACGCAGAAGCAGCGCCTGCTGCCCGCGCTGTGTTCCGGCGAACGGGTCGGCGCGCTGGCGATGTCCGAGCACCAGGCCGGCTCGGACGTGGTCGGCATGAAACTCACCGCCACGCGGGACGGCGCGGGGTACCGCCTGAACGGCAGCAAGATGTGGATCACCAACGGCCCCGAGGCGAGCGTCTTCGTGGTCTACGCAAAGACCGAACCGGAATCCGGCTCGGCCGGCATCACGGCCTTCATCGTCGAGGGCGACGCCGAGGGGTTCTCGCGCGGCCCCAAGCTGGACAAGCTCGGCATGCGCGGTTCGAACACCTGCGAACTGATCTTCGAGGACTGTTTCGTGCCGCGGGAGAACGTTCTCGGCGAGGAAAACGGCGGCGTCGCCGTGTTGATGTCGGGCCTGGATTACGAACGCGTGGTGCTCGCGGCCGGACCGGTCGGCATCATGCAGAACTGCCTGGATATCGTCGAGCCGTACCTGCACGAGCGCAAGCAGTTCGGTCGCAGCATCGGCGAGTTCCAGTTGATGCAGGGCAAGGTGGCGGACATGTACATCACGCTCAGCGCCTCGCGCGCCTACCTGTACGCCGTTGCGGCCAATTGCGACCGGGGGCTGTCGAAGCGCAAGGACGCGGCCGGCGTGATCCTGCACACCTCCGAGGCCGCGACCCGAATGGCGCTGGAGGCCATCCAGTGCCTGGGCGGCAACGGCTACATCAACGACTACCCGGCCGGTCGTCTGTTGCGGGACGCGAAGCTGTACGAAATCGGCGCCGGCACCAACGAAATCCGGCGCATGCTGATCGGCCGCGAACTGTTCGAGGAGACCCGGCCGCAGTAGCGGCGCGGGGCGTGTCATGAGCCGAATCGAAAGCCAGCTGAACACCGGCAGCGAAGACTTCCGCGCCAATGCGGCGCACATGCGCGCGCTCGTCGATGACCTCGAGCAGACCGTGGCGCGCGTCATGCAGGGCGGCGGCGCGGCCGCGCAGGAACGCCACCGCGGCCGCGGCAAGCTGCTGGTGCGCGAGCGCATCGACGCTCTGCTCGACCCCGGGTCGTCCTTTCTCGAACTGTCCCAGCTCGCGGCCCGTGGGGTCTACGAGGCCGAGGTGCCGGCCGCCGGCATCGTGACCGGCGTCGGCCGCGTCGCCGGCCAGGAGTGCGTCATCGTCGCCAACGATGCGACGGTCAAGGGCGGCACCTACTACCCGCTGACCGTGAAGAAGCATCTGCGGGCGCAGGAAATCGCGGAACAGAACCACCTGCCGTGCCTGTACCTGGTCGACTCCGGCGGCGCCTACCTGCCGCTGCAGGACGAGGTGTTTCCGGACCGCGATCATTTCGGCCGAATCTTCTACAACCAGGCCAACCTGTCCGCCCGCAACATTCCGCAGATCGCGGTGGTCATGGGTTCCTGCACGGCGGGCGGCGCCTACGTGCCCGCGATGTCCGACGAGGCGATCATCGTGCGCGAGCAGGG
>JARROJ010000097.1:0-9034 GCA_037384065.1 Lysobacterales bacterium | reverse complement strand
AAGTCGAGTTCCGCCGGACGCGGCTCGACCGCGTTGGGCGCGTCGAAGGTGTTGTGCGCGTCGATGGTGTCGCCGGTCAGGGTCAGCCCCCGGGCGCCGGCCGGATCGAAGCCCTCGAATCGACCGCTCACGTTTGCGGCCTCGCTGGCGTGCAGGTTGACCAGCGCGACGACCAGGTCGCCGTCCGGCGTCAGTGCGGCCGAGGCGGACAGGTGCGGCACGGCAACATCGCCGACTTCGTAGTCGCTCATATCGTCGAACGCGACCGGGATGAACGTCGCGTCCATGAACGGCTTGTACAGCATGAAGGCGTGGTAGGTCGGCGTCCTGACCATCCGGTCGCCTTCGGTCAGCACGACGGCCTGCAGCACGTTGACCGTCTGCGCGATGTTGGCCATGTGCAGGCGCTTGGTATGGCGGTGGAAGATATTGAAGTTCAGCGCCGCGACCAGCGCGTCACGCAGGCTGTTCTGCTGGTACAGGAAGCCGGGCTCGTGACCTTCCTCGGGGTCGTACCAGGTGCCCCATTCATCCAGGTAGATGCCGATGCGGCCCTCCGGGTCGTGTTCGTCGAGCACCGCGGCATTGGCCGCGAGGTAGTCGTCGACTTTCATCGTGTTGGCCAGGGTGGAGATCCATTCCGCTTCCGGGAAACCGGTCGAGTTGCCTTTCTTCGGCCAGTTGCCGGTCGGCAGGGTGTAGTAGTGGTGGCTGACGCCGTCGATCAAGGAGCCGGGCGTGCCGGACGCCAGGGCCTCGGTCCAGGCGGTGTCCTCGTTGCTGCCGCCGCTGGCGACGCGCTTGGGCCGGTTGCCCTCGGGGGCCTTGAGGAAGGTCGCATACCGTTTGTACACGTGGGTATAGTGCTCCGGCGTCATGTGTCCGCCACAGCCCCAGGTCTCGTTGCCGACCCCCCAGAAGTTGACCGTCCAGGGCTCTTCACGACCGTTCGCACGGCGTAATTGCGCCAGCTCGGAATTGTTGCCGGCGGTCATGTACTCCAGCCACTGGGCCATTTCGCGCGGGGTGGCGCTGCCGAGGTTGCCGGCGATGTAGGCCTCGCTGCCGAGCATTTCGACGAGTTGCATGAACTCGTGCGTGCCGAACGCGTTGGTTTCCTCGACCCAGCCCCAGTGCGTGTTGATGCGCACCGGGCGCTCGTCGCGCGGGCCGATGCCGTCGCGCCAGTTGTACTCGTCGGCGAAGCAGCCGCCGGGCCAGCGGATGACGGGAATCTCGAGTTCCTTCAGTGCGGCGACGACGTCGTCGCGAAAGCCGTTCGTGTTGGGAATATCGGAATCTTCACCGACCCAGATGCCTTCGTAGATGCCGCGACCGAGGTGCTCGGCGAACTGGCCGTAAACGTAGCGGCTGATCGTGTCGCCGGGCTGGTCGGCGCGGACGGTGAATTCGAATTCGTCGGCCAGCACCGGGCCGGTGCCGGCCAGCGCCAGCAGGGCCGTGCTCGCGGCGATGGTTTGCATCAGACGTTTCATGAGGGTCTCCTTGGGTGGTTTGTTCCGTTCAAAGTGTCTTCATCCCGGGGTTTGAATTCGATGGGGTCCAACCGCTCGGGATTCAACAGGGATACGCCCTGGCGGGGCCGCTCAGCGACAGGAGCAGGGCGAACGATGCGATGGGCGTGGTGTTCATTGCGTTCCTCGCGGGGTCAGTCGATGATCAGCACGAAACCGGTGCCGGGCTCGAGTTCGATGGCAAGGTCGTCCAGCGCGACGTTTCGTTGCGCCGGTTCGCGCCAGCTGGCGCCGTCGGTGATCAGTTGGCCGCGCTCACGCCCGGTGAACGACAGGTCCGGCGCAAAGCGTCGCGCGACGGGACCCGCATGGATCGCCGCCACGTACCAGCGCTCGCCGGCGCGCCGCGCGATGGTGACGTGCCGGCCGGGGTAGCCGGAGACGAATCGGCTGTCGTCCCACATCGCCGGCATTGCGCGCAGGTAATCTTTCACGAACCCGGGCATCTGCGCCATCTGTTCCGGCGTCGTCACCAGGTGCTGGATGCCGGAGGTGAACAGGACCGGAAGGGCCAGCTGGAAGCCGTTGCTGGTGCGGCGCTGACGGTCCGGGATCTCGCCCAGCACCATCGGCGTGAAATCCATCGGATCGAACAGGTTGCGGGTGAACGGCAGCATGGCCGAGTGCGTGGCCTCGCGTTCGGCGTTGGCCTGCTCGAACGTGATGAATTCGAGACCCTTGACGGCCTCGGACGTCAGGTGGTTCGGGAACGTGCGTTGCAGGCCGCGGGGCAGGGTGGTTCCGTGAAAATTGACCACCAGTTCGTGGTCGGCGGCGTCGCGCAGGAGATCGACGTAGTACTGCATCACGGAGGCGCCGTCGCCGGGAAAGAAGTCGACCTTTATCCCGCGAACGCCCATTTCCTGGAGCCGGGCGAATTCGGCGCGCCGGTCGGCGCGGGTCAGCAACCGGCTCTTGGGCGTGTAGACGGTCTCGTTCCACGCGCCCGACGAGTTGTACCAGAGCAGCAGACCGACGTCTTTGCCGGCCGCGTATTCCGCCAGGTCGGCGATCTTCCCGTAACCGATTTTCTGGTCCCAGTCCGCGTCGACCAGCACATAGGGCCAGTTCATGTCGGCCGCGTAGTCGACGAAGGCTTTCTGCACGGGGTAAATGGTGTAGTCGTCCTTCAGCAGGCCCCAGCTCCAGGCCGAGATTCCGGGCTCGATGAAGCCGGTGTTCTCCAGCACATTCGGTTCGGCGAGGTCGGTGCCGAGCGTCGAATCCATGATCGTCGCCAGGTCACCGGCCAGCAGCAGGCGCCAGGGCGTATGGAAGGGCAGGCGCGCCTCGCCCAGCAGCTTGCCGTTGGTGATTACCTCGGCGTCCTGTGGATAGCGGATGCGGTAGAGGCCATCGGGACTTTCCGCCGCCAGGTTGCTGCCGGGAAAGGTGCCGTCCATGCCGGTTTCGGAGACCACCAGCCACGTGTCGCCGTAGCGGAACAGGGCCGGGTAGACCCAGCCGGATTCGATCGGCGACGGCGTGCCGACCGGAATGTCCTGCAGGTAGTCTTCCTCGTACGACGGATTGACCTTGCTCCACCCCGTCCGGGCGTTCGCCTTGGGCTGCAGCCAGGCGCGGGTGCCGTGAACGAAGTGCACGCCGCCGTGTTCGGCGGTGACGACCCGCACGTCGTCGGATTCGCCCGGAAATTCATAGCGGTAGGCGAGGCCGTCGTCGGACAATTGGAAGGCGATGATGACCGCGTGGCCGGCGGCATTGCGCAGCGTGACCGTCCACCGGTTGGCGCGGTAGGCCGCTTGCGTGCGTTTACCGGTCCACAGGCGGTAGCGGTCGGTCACCGGGTCGACGCCGGACGTCGCCGCCACGGTCAGGCCGTCCACGAATGCGGTGTTGTGCAGGCTGATGCCGAGCGGCGAGGGCCGGATCAGCGGGTCGTCGCCGGCCAGCAGTTGGAACCAGGGGCGGCCGCGGTCATCCAGATCGAAGTGCAGCCGCAGTCCGTCGTTCGGGCTCGCCAGGCGACTGCCCGAATCGGCCATGGCGGAGAGGCTGCAGAACAGCAGAAAAAAGGTGAGTTTTCGAAGCATGGCGTTCTTGTCCTTCTTCTGCCCGGGTCGCCCGATGCACGGGGTTCTACCGCGCCAACTTGATCCAGATCAAGCGGCGAATACTGAACCGGCTCCGAACGGAAATTTAATAATATGATTTAATGCAAATGCTCGCAATTAGTCCTAAACTACATCGGAATTGCTCCCGGGGGCAATTCAATCGCACATCAACACGCTGGGGATGATACACATGCATAAAAGATACCTACTCAGTCCACTCGCCGCGGCAATTACCGTGCTGCTCTACGGTGGAACGGCGCTGGCGCAGGACCAACAGGACGACCAGGAATTCGAAGGCGCTCTCGAAGAAGTCATCGTGACGGGTGTCAAGTACTCCATGACCGAGGCCGTCGAGATCAAGCGGGAATCCATGTCGATCATCGACTCGATCGTATCCGAGGACCTCGGCAAGTTCCCGGACAACAACGTGGTCGAGGCCATGCAGCGTATTCCCGGCGTGCAGGTGACGGACCGCGGTGCGGGCGAAGCGTCCGCCGTGTCGATCCGTGGCCTGGCCGACGTCACGACCACCGTGAACGGTCGCAATATCTTCACGGCCGCCGGACGCTCGGTTGCCCTGCAGGACATTCCGTCCACGCTGGTCAGCCGGGTCGACGTGTACAAGACCCGGTCGGCCGAGAACATTGCCCGCGGCATCGCCGGCGGCATCGACATTCACACCTTCCGCCCATTCGATTTCGAGGGCTTCAAGCTCTCCGCGCAGGCGCGCGCGATCTACCAGGATGAGGCGGATGAGATCGACCCGCAGGTCAGCCTGCTGCTCAGCAACATCTGGGACACCGCCAGCGGTGAATTCGGCGCGCTGATCAACGTCGCGTACACGAAGACCAACTGGCGCGATCAGGGCGCGCACGCGGGCGCGTCGTTCCCGTTCAACACGATCGAAAACGGTCTCGGGCAGATTGATACCTCGGTCGGCTGGACGCCCGGTCTGGACGCCGGTTTGCCGACCGCACCGGGCTCGACCCTGGATCTGAACCCTGACGTGGAGTTCCTGCACTGGCGCGACGCCATGTTCAACCTCGACAGCCGTGGTGAGCGCGAGCGTCCGGCGGCAAACATTTCGCTGCAGTGGGCGCCCAACGACACCTCGCAATACACCTTCGAGGTGTTCTATAACGGCTACAAGGAAGACATCTTCAACAGCCTCTGGTTCCAGTTCCTGAATTCGCCGATCTACGACCTTAACGATCCGATCGAGATCTACTCGGGCACGAACGTGATCCGTTCGCGCACCATGGGCGACGGCTTCAGCTTCACCAGCGGCGACGTGACCTGGCAGGAAACCGACAGCTGGCTGTACGCGCTGCGCGGCGACTGGGATCTCACCGACGATCTCGTGCTGACGTCCGACCTGGCCTTCCAGGACAGCGAGTTCAAGACGGACTTCTGGGGCCAGCGTGTCGCGCGCATCGCGCCCGAGTTCTTCATCGATATCAACAGCGGCGATGGCGTTCCGTTCCTCGATTACGACCCGTCCGGCAGCGGCAGCCCCGCGACCGACGCGACCAACCCGGCCAACTACTGGCTGGACTGGGGCTTCGTGAACGGCGGCCGCGACAGCGGCGATGCCTTCACCTGGACCGCGGACGCGGACTGGGATGTGGACTGGGGCACCGACAGCGGCGGCATCACGACGCTCAGCTTCGGTGTTCGCTACGATGACCGTTCCGCGACCAACAAGCCCGCCAACGCGCCGAGCGGCGGTCCGGTCGACGGCACCACGCTGGCCGACCTGCCGGCTGAGTTCCTGACCTACAACACGGATGAATTCTTCGGTGGCCAGGCCGGCGTGCTGCAGGCCTGGGCGGTTGCCGACCCGAACTGGGTCAGGGCGAACCAGGACCGCCTGTTCGAGATCTACGGCTTCGCGCCGCGGACCTACAACACCGCGTTCGAGGTCGACGAAACGCAGATGGCCGCCTACGTGCAGGCGGACTTCCTGTTCGATTTCGGCGTCAACAGCTTCATCGACGGCCGTGTCGGCCTGCGCTATCTGGATGTCGATACCGACATCGCGGCGCCCGGCGAGGGCGGCGAGTTCGTCACCGACAACAACAGCAACAGCGTCGTGCTGCCGAGCCTGATGGTCCGCTGGGGCATCAGCGAGAACCTGCTGGCGCGTTTCAGCTACACCGAGACGTTCAACCTGCCCGCCTTTGGCGACCTGAACCCGTACATCCAGTACTTCCCGGACGTGACGGACATCGGTTACGGCACGGCGAGCGGCGGCAACTCGGACCTGAAGCCGGTGGAGTCGGAGAACATCGACATTTCGCTGGAGTGGTATTTCGCGGAAGGCAGCGTGCTGTACGGCACCTACTTCAAGCGTGACATCACGAACAACATCGTGCCGTTCCGCAACGCGGTGGTGTACGACGTGCCGGACGACGTGCCGGATCGCGGACCCTACACCTACATCCTGAGTCAACCCGACAACGCCGGCGAATCGTCGCTGGACGGGTGGGAATTCGGCTTCACGTACTTCCCAGAGCTGCCGGGCTGGTTCGATGGTCTCGGTGTGCAGGCGAGCTACACGATTCTCGATTCCGAGCAGGAACTGCCGGTGCTGGACGCCGAGGGCAACATCGTCGATTACGACATCTTCTCGATCGGCGGCGTGTCCGACACGTCCTACAGCGTGATCCTGGCCTACGACCGGGAGACGTTCAACATGCGCCTGTCGTACTTCTGGCGGGACGACTTCTACAACAACCTCGAGGCGGCCCTGTTCGCAAACCCGCTGCAGGTCTGGCGGGGCGAGGAAGAGAGCCTGGACTTCCAGCTGACCTGGCAGTTCCTGGATCGCTGGTCGGCCACGTTCGACGCCACGAACCTGACCCAGCCGGAGTTCCACTGGAACTACGGCAATCAGCCGACCTTGTTCAATTTCCACAACTACCTGTACAGCAAGACCTACGCACTGGGTGTGCGTTACCAGTTCTGATCGCCCGTAGTGCGTAAAACGGGGCCGGTGTGACGATTCACGCCGGCCCTGTTGTATATTGGACGTCATGAAAATCACCGCCGCACGCGTCATCGTCACCTGCCCGGGCCGTAACTTCGTCACGCTGAAGATCGAGACGGACGAAGGGCTGTACGGTATCGGCGACGCCACGCTGAACGGCCGCGAACGCGCGGTCGCATCGTACCTCGAAGACCATCTGGTGCCCTGCCTGATCGGGCGGCCTACTGGCGCGGCGGCCCCGTCGGCATGACCGCGCTGTCGGCGATCGACACCGCGCTGTGGGACATCAAGGCCAAGGCCGCCGGCATGCCGCTGTACCAGTTGCTGGGCGGGCGCAGTCGCGAGTACGTGACCGTCTACGCCCACGCCTTCGGTCGCGACATCGCGGAAACCGTCGAGGACGTCGGGCGTCGGCTCGACGAGGGTTACCGGGCCGTGCGTGCGCAGTGCAGCGTGCCCGGACTCGACAAGGTCTACGGCGTGCCGAGTTCCGGCAATCGGTATGAGCCGGCCGATGCGGACCTGCCGTCCGAGCACGACTGGTCGACGCCGCATTACCTGCGCCATGCGCCGAAACTGTTCCGGGCGTTGCGCGACGCGTATGGTGATGAACCGGAATTGCTGCACGACGTGCACCATCGCCTGACCCCGATCCAGGCCGCGCGCCTGGGCCGGGATCTCGAGCCCTACCGCCTGTTCTGGCTGGAGGACGCGGTGCCCGCGCAGCTACAGGAGGGTTTCCGCTGGTTACGCCGCCACACCACCACGCCGCTGGCGGTCGGCGAGATCTTCAACACGATCCATGATTGTCGCCAGCTGATCAGCGAACAACTGATCGACTACATCCGGACCAGCGTCGTTCATGCCGGCGGCATCACGCAACTGCGACGCATTGCGCACCTGGCCGAGCTGTACCACGTGAAGCTCGGTCCGCACGGGGCGACGGACCTGTCGCCGGTCACGCTTGGCGCCGCACTGCATTTCGATACCTGGGCGCCCAATTTCGGCCTGCAGGAATACATGCCGCATACCGCGGAAACCGATGCGGTGTTTCCACACGCCTATCGCTTCGAGAACGGCGTGTTTCAGGCCGGCGAAGCGCCCGGCCACGGCGTCGATATCGATGAGGCGCTGGCCGCAAAATACCCGTACCGGCGCGCCTACCTGCCGATCAATCGCCTCGTTGACGGAACGATGACCGATTGGTGAGCGACGGCGCGGGCCGCCCTTCGGAGACCATGGTCCGAGCCGACCGAAAATTTTTTGCAACCCTGACCCCAACCTGGAATCGACTCATGACCAAAACCCTGGCCACTGTTCTCGCTCTCATGATTGCGCCGGCGGTGCTGCCGGCGGCAGCCACCGATCGTCCCTGGGAAGACGAAAGCCTGCCGCGTGCCGAACGCATCGGCGCGTTGCTCGAGGCCATGACCGTCGAGGAAAAAATGGCGCAGCTGCTGGCCGACGCGCCGGGCATACCGCGTTTGGGGATCAAGCCCTACAACTGGTGGAACGAGGCCCTGCACGGGGTGGCTCGCAACGGGCGGGCGACGGTGTTTCCCCAGACCATCGGGCTGGCGGCCACGTTCGACGAGGACCTCCTGCGGCGCATCGCGACGGCGATTTCCGACGAGGCGCGCGCCAAGTTCAACATCGCCCAGGCGATGGGCAACTACAGCCGCTATGCCGGCCTGACGTTCTGGTCGCCCAACATCAATATCTTCCGCGATCCCCGCTGGGGGCGCGGCATGGAAACCTACGGCGAGGACCCGTTCCTGCAGGCGCGACTGGGCACCGCCTTCGTGCGGGGGCTGCAGGGTGACGATGCGCGGCACATGAAGGCCGCCGCCTGCGCCAAGCACTACGCGGTGCACAGCGGTCCGGAAGCGGTCCGCCACGAGTTCGATGTCGTGGTGTCGAAAAGGGACCTGTACGAGACCTACCTGCCGGCCTTCGAGGCGCTGGTCCGCGAGGCCGGCGTCGAGTGCGTGATGTGCGCCTACAACCGCGTGGATGGCGTGCCGGCCTGCGGCAGCGACGTGTTGCTCGGCGAAATTCTGCGCGACGACTGGGGCTTCGCCGGCCACGTGGTCTCCGACTGTGGCGCGATCGACGATTTCCACGAGCATCACAAGGTGGCTGCGGACGCGGCGGAAGCAGCGGCCTGGGCGCTGAAAGCGGGCACCGATGTCAATTGCGGCGACGCTTACGCCGACCTGCCGGCGGCGCTGGCCCGCGGCCTCTTCGACGAGGCGGATATCGACCGCGCGTTGAGCCGGTTGCGGGCCACCAAGCTGAAACTCGGTTTCTTGGACGCGGGTACGGCCTGGGATGGACTCGGCGAGGCGATGGTCGAGCGTGACGACCACGTCGCCCTGGCCCGCGAGGCGGCCCGCCGTTCGATCGTCCTGTTGAAAAACGACGGCGGCATCCTG
>JARROJ010000096.1:0-6930 GCA_037384065.1 Lysobacterales bacterium | reverse complement strand
TTGGCGTCGACGCCGACGCGCCGGTGAACACCGTCCAGGTCGGCGAGATCGCCTACGAAATCCTGAGCTGCGACGAGGCGACTGCGACCGTTACGCTGGAAGGGTCTGATCCCGTCGAGTTTTCCGCGACCCGATTGACCGGACCGTTCCCGTGCGCCGACGAGGAATAATCGGTTCGAGCTAGCTCGCGGCACACGCGCGCACTGCCCGCACCACCCCACGTGGTGCGGCTCCGGCCGGGCGCCGGAAGCCATCGACGGCTTCGGCGCCCGGCTTCTTTTTGATCTTCACAGAATCATGAGCCAAGACATTGTTTAATGTTGGAAAATCGCGACCTGCCGGTTGCCGATCATGACGTTGACACAGGACCAGGAAATCGAATGAAAACCAATGCTCGAACGGCCTCTGCCAAGATCCTCGAATGGACCGAACAGGGCCGTGTGCCCGACCCGGTCATTCGCGCCGGGATTCGGCGGCTGTGCCGGCAGCGGCTTCGGGACATCGAGGCCGCAGACATCGAGGCCGCGGCGCGCCGTATGGAGGCGTTCGTCCGTGCGATGAACGACGGACCGGTCGCCCCGGTGCCGGAACTGGCCAATGAACAGCACTACGAAGTACCGCCGGAATTTTTCGACGCCGTGCTGGGCGCGCATCGCAAGTACAGCTGCTGCTACTGGGACGATGCCGTCGCCGACCTGGATCAGGCCGAAGCGGCCGCGTTGCGGATCAGCTGCGAACGGGCCGGTATTCGGGACGGCATGGCCGTGCTGGATCTCGGCTGCGGCTGGGGTTCGCTGAGCCTGTGGATGGCGCGAAAGTTCCCCAACTGCACCATTACGGCCGTTTCCAACTCGGCGCCGCAACGCGCGTTCATCGAGGCCGAAGCGGCCCGCGATGGACTGGGGAACCTGACCGTCATCACCGCCGACATGAACGATTTCGACGCGCCGGACCGCTACGACCGGATCGTCTCGGTCGAGATGTTCGAGCACATGCGCAATTACCGCGCACTGTTTGAGCGGGTGCACGGCTGGCTGAAGCCGGGCGGCCGCTTCTTCATGCACATTTTCTGCCATCGCAGCACGCCGTACGAGTTCGTTGACGAAGGCGACGCGGACTGGATGAGCCGACACTTTTTCTCGGGCGGCATCATGCCCAGCGACGACCTGCCGCTGCGTTTCCAGGAGCGATTGCAGCTCGTCGAGCGGCACCGCTGGAATGGCGCTCATTACGAACGCACCGCCAACGCCTGGCTGGAGAACATGGACGCCCAACGCGCCGGAATCATGCCGATTCTCGAGCGCACCTACGGTCGCGACCAGGCCGCGAAGTGGTTCCAGCGCTGGCGCATTTTCTTCATGGCCTGCGCCGAGCTGTTCGGGCTCGACGAGGGCCGCGAGTGGTATGTCGCCCACTACCTGTTCCGGCGTATCGAGGACCACGGGGGTGACCCGGCATGAACGTTCTGACCAACGCCATCACCTTTCAGGCCGGGTGGTTCGCCACCGTGCTGGGGGCCGCGAACGGCCTGCCCTGGCTGGGCCTCATCGTCGCCCTGGCCATTGTCGCCATGCATCTGCGGTCAAGCCGACGGCCGGCGGTCGAGGCGCGTCTTCTGCTGGCCGCCCTGGCGCTCGGCCTGGTCTTCGACTCGCTGCTGCTGTCGACCGGCTGGATCGCCTATCCCAACGGGCTGTGGGCGCCCGGCCTGGCGCCCTACTGGATCATCACGCTGTGGGCGCTGTTCGCCACCACGCTGAACGTGTCGCTGCGCTGGCTGCGCGGACGCGATGCCCTGGCGGTCCTGTTCGGCGCCGTGGGTGGGCCGCTCAGCTACCTGGCCGGTGCGCGGCTCGGTGCGATGACGTTCGTCGACACCGTGCCGGCGGTCGTCGCCCTGGCCATCGGCTGGGGCGCGCTGATGCCCGTGCTGACGCGGCTGGCCGCGCGCTTCGACGGCATGCGCAGCGGCGAACGACCGGCGTACATCAGCGACGGCTGGCAGAAGGCGGACAGTCATGGTTGACTGGCGCGCCTATTCGCTCGCGCTCGGCGTCGTCGTGGTGGTTCCCTCATCGCCTGGGCGTACAGCGTCGTGCGACGCAACGTCGGCATCGTCGACAGTCTGTGGTCGCTGATGATCCTCGCCACCGTCGGGGCGTACGCGGTTTTCGCCGAGTCCGCGGGCGTGCGCGAGACGCTCGTCCTGGTCCTGGTCGCGCTCTGGGCCGTGCGCCTGTCCGCGCACATCACGGTGCGCAACCACGGCGAGCCGGAAGATCGACGCTACCGGGAAATCCGTCGCAACAACGAGCCGCACTTCTGGCTCAAGAGCGTTTACATCGTATTCGGATTGCAGGCGGTACTGGCCTGGTTCGTCGCGATGCCGGCGGTCGCCGCGGCGGCCTCGCCGGCTCCGCTCGGCTGGCTCGACGCGCTCGCCGTCGCGATCTGGGGCGTCGGCATGCTGTTCGAGGTGGTCGGTGACTGGCAACTGATGCGTTTTCAGCGGAACCGCGCGTCCGGCGACCAGGTGCTCGACACCGGATTGTGGCGGTACACCCGCCATCCGAACTACTTCGGCGAAGCCCTTTTGTGGTGGGGTATCTACCTGCTGGCCGCAGGCGCGGGCGCCTGGTGGACGCTGGCCTCACCGGTGCTGATGACGTTCCTGCTGTTGCGCGTCTCGGGCGTCGCGCTGCTGGAAAAGGACATCGCCGACCGTCGTCCGAAGTACCGTGACTACATTCGGCGGACCAGCGCGTTCATCCCGCTGCCGCCCAAATCATCCCCCAACGAACAAGGAGCCTGAGCTCATGCCAAACCGGATCAAGGACATTTATGCCCTGTTTGCCGCCCTGGCCCTGCTGCTCGCCCTGGTGCTGACGCCCGAGGCGAGCCTGCTCGCGGCCAGCGAGTTGACTGCCTGATTACCTGAAACGGGAAAATTGACCATGCCGATACGAAATCACTGGCTCGCCGCTTCATGCGCCGTGCTGCTGGGCGGGTGCAAGACGGCGCCGCCGATGGAAACCGTCGATTACGTCGACCTCGAACGGTTCATGGGCGACTGGTACGTGATCGCCAACATTCCGACCTTCATCGAGAAGGACGCCTACAACGCGGTCGAATCCTACCGCCTGGACGAAGACGGCACCGTCGCGACCACCTTCACCTTTCGCAAGGGCGGTTTCGACGGCGAAAAGAAGGTGTACACGCCGCGCGGCTACATCGTCGACGAGGAAAGCAATGCCCTGTGGGGCATGCAGTTCCTCTGGCCGTTCAAGGGGGACTACCGCATCATCTACCTCGACGAGGGGTACACGACGACGGTGATCGGCCGGCAGAAGCGCGACTACGTGTGGTTGATGGCCCGCAGCCCGGAGCCGCCCGAGGCGGATTACCAACGGGCGGTGGAGGCGATCCGTGCGGCCGGCTACGATATGGACCAGCTGCAGCGCGTGCCGCAGAGGTGGTAGACGGATGAAGATCGCGATCATTGGCACCGGCATCGCCGGCAATTACGCGGCCTGGCGGCTGGCGCGCGAGCACGACATCACGGTTTACGAGGCGCGCGACCGGATCGGCGGCCACACCAACACGATCGAGGTCGAAGACGACGGGAACCGGCTGGCCATCGACACCGGTTTCATCGTCTTCAACGACGTTACCTATCCGAACTTCCTCGCGCTGCTGGACGAACTCGGCGTGGCCAGCCAACCGAGCGACATGAGCTTCAGCGTGACCGGCGGTCGGCGCGAACTGGAATACAACGGCTCGTCGCTGAACAAGCTGTTCGCCCAGCGCCGCAACCTGCTGCGGCCATCCTTCTATCGCATGCTGGCGGACATTCTGCGCTTCAACCGGGAGGCGCCGGCCCTGCTCGAGCAGCCCGGGTCGTCGCAGACACTGAGCGAGTACCTTGAACACAACGGCTACTCGCAGCATTTCGTCGAGCACTACATTCTGCCGATGGGGTCCGCCATCTGGTCGGCGACCGCCGAGCGCATGCGCGCCATGCCGGCCCGGTTCTTCGTGCGCTTCTTCCAGAACCACGGTCTGCTCAACATCAACGACCGGCCGCAGTGGCGGGTGATCCGCGGCGGTTCGGCGCGCTACGTCGAGAAACTGGTCGCCGGCCATCGCGACCGTATTCGGCTCGGCGCCGCGGTGCGTGAAATCCGCCGCGGGCCGGGCGGCGTCGAAGTCCGGGCCGACGGCTGCGCGCCGGAGCGTTACGACCGCGTGTTCCTGGCCTGTCACAGCGACGAGGCGCTGGCCATGCTGGCGGACCCGACCCCGGCCGAGCGCGAGGTGCTGGGCGCGATTCCGTACCAGCGCAACGAGGCGGTGCTGCACACCGACACCTCGCTGATGCCGCGCCGGCGCCGCGCCTGGGCGGCGTGGAACTACAACATCCCGCGCGATCCCGCAGCGCTGGACGGCAAGGTCACCCTGACCTACAACATGAACATTCTGCAGAGCCTCGTCGCCGACCGTCAGTACTGCGTGACGCTGAACAACACGGCCGCGATCGACCCGGATCGCGTCATCCGGGTCATCGGGTACGAGCACCCGGTGTTCACCGAGCGCGCGGTCGCCGCGCAGGACCGGCATCGCGAGATCAACGGCACGGGGCATACCTACTATTGCGGCGCGTACTGGCGGTACGGTTTTCACGAGGACGGCGTGGTCAGCGCGCTCGATGCGCTGCGCCACTTCGACGAGGACCTGCGGGGCGAACGGCATGACGAGCCTGAACAGCGCGATCTACGCCGGGCGGGTTAGGCATCGCCGCATGCGGCCGCGGCCGCACGCGTTCAGCAACCGGCTGTTCATGGTCTACGTCGACCTGTCCGAGTTGCCGACCCTGTTCGATGGCCGCTGGCTGTGGTCCGCGCGGCGCCCCGCACTGGCCCGTTTTCGCCGCGAGGACCACCTGGGGCCGGCCAGCCAGCCGCTCGACGAGTCGGTGCGCGAGCTCATCGCCGAGCGCACCGGAACCGCGCCCCGCGGGCCGATCCGCCTCTTGACCCACCTGCGCTACTTTGGTTACGTGTTCAATCCGGTGAGTTTCTATTATTGTTTTGACGAGGAGGATCGCCGCGTGGAGACGATCGTCGCCGAAGTGAACAACACCCCCTGGGGCGAACGGCATTGCTACGTGCTGCCGATGACGGAAGATTGCGGGCGGGGCGGGCATCATCGCTTCCGCGCGCGCAAGGCCATGCACGTCTCGCCGTTCATGCCGATGGACATCGAGTACGACTGGCGCCTCAGCGACCCGGACGAGCGCCTGACCGTGCACATCGAGAACCACCGCGAGGGCGCCAAGCTGTTCGACGCCACGCTGGATCTCGAGCGGCGCGAGATCACCGGCGGTTCGCTGGCCGCCGTGCTGCTGCGGTTCCCGCTGATGACGCTGCAGGTCATGGTCGGGATTCACTGGCAGGCGCTGAAACTGTGGCTGAAAAAGGTGCCGGTGCAGGATCATCCGGCCAAGCGCCAGGCCGCCGCCGGGGGGCGCCGATGAGGTCCTCGTCCCTGGCATCGCAGCGGCATCTGCGGGGCACGGTCAAGCCCGGAATGCTCGACGGCGTCGCCCGCAAGGCCGTGCTGGACCGCCTCGCGCAGCTGACCCGGGACCGCCTGACGCTGGTCGAAGGGGATGCGGCGCAATCGTTCGGGCGCGAGACCGAGGGCGGGCTCGCCGCGCAGATCACCGTGCGCGACGCGCGGTTCTACACGGAGGTCGCTTTCGGCGGCGAGATCGGCGCGGGCGAAGCGTGGATGCACGGTTACTGGACGTGCGACGACCTCGTCACGCTGGTGCGCATCCTGTTGCGCAACCGTGACGTGCTCGACGGCATGGACAGCGGCCTGGCCCGTTTCACCGCCCCGTTGCAGAAGCTGTTCCACCGCCTCAACCGGAACAGCCGCACGGGCGCGCGACGCAACATCGCGGCGCACTACGACCTGGGTAACGACTTTTTCAAGCTGTGGCTGGACGAGACGATGATGTACTCGTCGGCGATTTTCGCCGAGCCCGGCATGAGCCTGCACGCAGCGCAGCGGCATCGCCTCGACCACATCTGCCGGCGACTGGACCTGCAGCCGGGCGACCACGTGATCGAAATCGGCACCGGTTGGGGCGGGTTCGCCGTGCACGCGGCGCAGCACTACGGCTGTCGCGTGACCACGACCACGATTTCGCGCGAGCAGTACCGCAAGGCCCGCGAGCGGGTCGCGGCAGCCGGGCTCAGCGACCGGGTCACCCTGCTGCAAAAAGACTTCCGCGACCTTTCCGGCCAGTACGACAAGCTGGTCTCGATCGAGATGATCGAGGCCGTCGACCACGCGTTGCTGCCGGCGTACTTCCGCAGCTGCGGTGAACTGCTGGCGCCGCACGGCGCCATGCTGATCCAGGCCATCACGATGGCCGACCAGCGTTACGAGGAATACCGCAAATCCGTGGATTTCATCCGCCGCTACATTTTTCCGGGCGGCAACCTGCCGTCGACCGCCGTCATGACCGACTGCGCCGCGCGCGAGACCGACCTCAGGCTGCTCGGGCTGGACGACATCGGCCTGCATTACGCGACCACGCTGCAGCACTGGCGGCGCAATTTCTCGGCCGAACTCGACGCCGTGCGCGCCCAGGGCTACCCCGAGGCGTTCATCCGCATGTGGCTGTTTTACCTGTGCTACTGCGAAGGGGCGTTTCGCGAACGCGCCATCTCCGACGTGCTGATGCTGTGGACGAAGCCCGCCAGCCGCCTGCGAACCCTCTGAAACGGAGACCGCGATGGACCCCGTCAAAGTCGTCGTCAACGATGCGATGCAATCGGATTACTGCTATTACCGCACCGAGCCGCCGGGCGAGAATTTCGATCCCGAATTCCGCCCGGACCTGAGCCCGGCCGAATTGCT
>JARROJ010000095.1:0-7012 GCA_037384065.1 Lysobacterales bacterium | reverse complement strand
GGTTCGATGAGGTCTTCCTTGTTGGTGATGGCACAGGCCAGCTTGCCGCCAACGCCGTCACACTCAGCGCTTGTATCGCCATTCTCGTGCGCGGAGTCGTAAATCATCTCCAGTGGGCCGATGCTTTTGCCGTCCTCGTCGAGGTTGGGGTCGCCGAGATCCAACGGGTCCCACTCGTAAGCCTTGATAACCGGAACCGCGCCGGAACCTTGCGGGTACTCCACGAGAACGAGGATATCGCCCCGAAGGATGATCGGATTACCCAACCCATCCAGAATCGGATTACCCCACTCGTCAAGCGCCGGCCGTTTGCCGACGTGGAGGTCATCATCCTCTCCCAGGGAGGGGACGGTAAAGTCCATGTCAACGTAGTCCAGGTCAACATTGTTCTGGAGGAACCAGAAGCCGGCAAAGGCGTCGCCGGAGTTGTCGAAGCGATCAAGGCCGAAGTAGATCATCAAATCGCCTTCGTAGTGCATCGGTACACCACCATCACAGTCCTCCATGACCGATCCATCTTCCGCGTAGCAGATATCGTCCGGATTGATATACGCCGCAGCGTAGGCATCGATGATGTCGTCCTTGTCCGGCACCGAACCATCCTTCCATTTCCAACCCGAAATGTCGTAAACGTCTTTCGAGCCGCCGGTCGTGTAGATCGTCTGCGGGGCCGGATCGGGAATAATGGTCGTGAATTCGAACGGTACACTGACACCGGAAATTTCTGGACAGTTACCGTTCTCGTCACACCAAAGGTAGAGTGAATCCCAGTCATGGGGCGTAAACCAATTCCCGTCTGGGGGCGGTGGGGTCGGCGGACCAGCATCCTGGTACGGATTACCGTCCAGCTCAAAGAGATTCGGCAGGCTGGCACCGGGCTGGACACCATCGACCGCAAACGCCGGTGTGATGCCCACGCCCATGACAATGCCCAGCAGAATTGCCGGCATTACCGTAGAAAAGATGAATCGTTTCATCGTATATCTCCTCGTTTCGGGAGATACGTATCGTCCCTGGTAGCGTATTTCCTATTGATATGAAGTCGTGGCCAAGCCGCCTGGGGCTGCCAACGAACCGAAGGAACGGTCCGCGAGTCATGCAGGGTTAGCCACTCGTACACGCTACGTTTCGTAGAGCCTGGCTGTAAATCGGTTCGGTAAATCAATCAGTTAGTGTGAACTGATCCGTGGGCTGCATGGCTGGGCTGGGCTGCTTGCATGACGTTGCGGTGGCCAATGGATCGATTTGCGTCAGGGACCTGATGCAAATGAACTATGGGTCATTAGTCTCGAATTTCAGATCAAATCGATGCGCCGGCCCATGACCACGGCTTCGAGCCGGTTGTGAACGCGCAGTTTGTGCAAGATGTGCTGGATGTGGTTGCGCACCGTCGCCTCGCTGATAAACATCGTCGAGGCAATTTCGCAGGTCGATTTTCCGTCCGCGAGCAGCGCCAGCACCTCTAGTTCGCGTTCCGTCAGGTGGCCGTTATGGATCCGCTGCATGTGACTGTTCACGACGTGGCGGTGCTCGGCGGTGGGGGCGCCTTTTTCGGGTTCACGGCAGATGTGGTAGAGCAGGCCGCTTTCGGGGGTCTCAAAAATCGCGAGGCAGCTCACGGAGAGCTCCTTGCGCCCCTCGGACGATGTCTGGAACCGCAGTTCGAAACCGCGCACGGATTCGTGGTGGGCCGCCATGTCGAGCAGCGGGCAGTGGGCGCAACAATAGCGGTTGCCGAAGACGTCCAGGCCGGCCAAAAGCTCCCAGCAACGTTGGCCGAGCGCGGCATCGGCCGTGAAACCGAACAATTTCTCGGCCGCCGCGTTCCAGTGCACGATCACACCGCGGCGGTCAACCGCGAATGCGGAATCGCCGGTGACGCAATCGGTTTTCGGAGTGGCATTCTGGGGCATTTGTTACGCGATCCCCGCTCAGGTCTCATCGACCGTTAACAGTCGAATCGGGTGCCGCCGTAACGCCTGCCAAGGCCGAAGGATTGGACGCTGAAAAAAGACGTCTCCTCTACTCATATTATAATTGGCGTGCAGAATTCGACACGTTTTCGTGATCGTTACCCGCTACCCTCAAAAGGAGCTACCGTGTCGGCGTATTACCATACCCAGCCGGGCACCCTGAATCGCGTCATTCTCGGCGCGTTTGCCCTGGTGACCATCGTGCTCGCCGCGTTTCTCGGCGACGGCGACCCGACCGCCATGTGGGTGATGCTGATGGTGTGCGGGATCCTGCTGGTCGCCCTCGCGCTGTTTCACGCGCTGACCGTCGAGGTCCGCCACGGGCAGCTGCGCATCCGCTTCGGTATCGGCCTGATCCGCAAAACGATCGCGGTGAAGGAAATCGAGCAGGTCGAGACGGCCCGCAACCGCTGGTGGTACGGCTGGGGTATCCGCCTGACGCCGCACGGCTGGCTGTTCAACGTTTCCGGTCTCGACGCGGTGCAGATCCGGCTGCGCAACGGCCGCGCGTACCGCATCGGTACCGATGAGCCGGACAAACTGTGCGCCGCGATCGAGGAGGCGATGAAATGGTCGAGATGAAGCGCTTGCCGATTTTCCAGGTCGACGCGTTCGCCGCCGCGCCGTTCACCGGCAACCCGGCGGCCGTGGTGCCGCTCGAGCAGTGGCTCGACGATGAGTTGATGCAATCCATCGCGCTGGAGAACAACCTGTCGGAGACTGCGTTCTTCGTCAACGAGGGCGACGCCTACCGCATTCGCTGGTTCACCCCGGCCGCCGAAGTGGACCTGTGCGGCCACGCGACGCTGGCGAGCGCGTGGGTGCTGTTCAACGAACTTGGCCACACGGCGGAAACGATCCGGTTTCTTTCCCGCTCCGGCGACCTCCACGTCTCCCGTGACGGCGCCTGGCTGACGCTCGATTTTCCCGCCCAGCCGCCCGTCCCGGTCGCCCGTTCCCCGGAACTGGTGCGGGGCCTCGGGCGCGCGCCGTCGGAATTGCTGGCGGCGGAAGATTACCTCGCGGTGTTCGACGATGCCGGGCAGGTCGCCGCCCTGCGGCCGGATTTCGAGCTGCTGGCTCGGCTCGACCGGCGCGGCGTGATTGCGACCGCGCCGTCGGACGAGGTCGATTTCGTCACGCGCTTTTTCGCGCCGGGCCTGGCCGTGCCGGAGGATCCGGTGACCGGCTCCGCGTTCACCCAGCTCGGCCCCTACTGGGCTGAACGCCTGGGCCGCGCGCGCCTGCATGCGCGGCAGATCTCGGCGCGTGGCGGCGAGGTGATCTGCGAGCCGCGCGGCGAGCGGGTCCTCATTTCCGGCCGCGCCTCGGCCTACCTCGCCGGCACGATCACGGTCTGACCGTCCGCGGTTTTTCCGGGCCCTCGGAAAGTGGACGATGCCGGGCCGGAGCGCGGGCGGCGCTAGACGAATCGGAACACGAGCGGAAACAGCGCGGCCACTACCCAGGCCCATGCGGCGTAAACGGGCAGGCAGGTCGTCTGCCAGCGCGCCAGGGCGTCGAACGTTCCGCGACCGGCGAGGAATCGGCCATGCAGGACGGCGGCGCGCGCCAGGTTGACGACCAGGATGACGTTCAGACCGAGCGCGGCCAGGCGGTTGGGGCTGTACCCAAAGGTCGAGATGCGGTCGGCGATCGCCCAGAGTGCCAGGCCGTCGACGATCAGGGCGCACGCGATCAGGGCGACCTGCAGCGCATCGAAAAATCCGGGGCCGCGGTGGGGATCCCGCGCCGAGATCGCGTACAGGATGAGGCCGACGACGAGCACCAGCAGCAGGTCGAAGCCGATCAGGATTTCGCGCTCGACGCCGATGCCGGTTCCGGTCCACAGCACCGCGCCGATGAAGGCCAGCAGCGCTAGCGTGAACAACGGCGTGAACAAAAGCGTCAGGACGGGCGCCATGTTTTCGACCACGCTCTGCTTGGCTTCCACCAGCCAGGCGGCGATGATCACCGCGCCCGCCACACCGGCGGGAATCACCCAGTTGGCGACCAGGTGCTCGGCATCCAGGCCGATCGTCTCGAATACGAACAGCGTGAACCCGGTCAGGACACCACCGCCCAGCGCGATCAGGGTGAAATAGATGAACCATTCGCCGGAGAAGCGGATGAAGTTCATCCGCCAGCCGTGACTTCGCCATTGACCCGCCACGTAGGCGTAACCGACGGTCAGCCAGAGCGCGATCGGGAGATGCAGCGCGGACAGAAGCTCGGTATGCCCGCCCGGTGCGAAGGGGTACGCGTTCATGAGGGCGAACGCGGCAACGAACGCCACCGCGAGCCGCGCGATGTGCACGGGCTCCAGCGCTCTCTTCCAGGCAAAAAAGGCGGCCAGGAAGGGCAGCACCAGCAGCGCGAAGTTTCTCAGGTAGAAAGACCCGAGCCCATCGTCGCCACCGAGTCGCAGGCCGAACAGTTCCGGGATCCGGACACACGCCGCGGCCGCCACGGCCAGCAGGATCGCGATGGTTCCCTCGGTGTTCCAGCCGGTATCCCCGTCCAACGGGGCGGCTGTAAAGACCAGCCGTTTCCACAGGCGTTCCGAATATTCCCGGGCGAACTCGCGGCTCACGGCGTGCAGTTCGCCGACGCGCCGGACCGCGATGAGAAAGGCTTCGTCGTCGTCGAGTCCGGCGGCGCGCAGGTCGTCGATCCGGTTGCGCAGATGGTCCTCGAGTTCATCGACGTCGTTGGCGTGAATGGCCTGCGATCGCTGCAGGTATCCGCGCCACTCGGCGATGCGGTTGTCCAGCAGGTTCGGCGCTTCGGATGTCATGTCGTTTGCGCTGCCGGTTCCAGGGCCAGGAACGTTGTGCGGCGCAACGTCTCGTTCACGACGTCCCACTGTCGTCGCTGCCGCGTGAGTTCGCTCAGCCCCTGATCGGTCAGGCGATAGTACTTCCGGCGGCGGCCGGTTTGCGATTTGCCCCACGTCGCCTTGACGAATCCCTGGCGTTCGAGGCGGTGCAGAACGGGATAGAGCATGCCGTCGGTCCATTTCAGTTCGCCGTTGGACAGTTCTTCCACGCGCTTGATGATGGCGTAGCCGTAGCTTTCCCCTTCGCGAAGAATGGCCAGCACCAGCGGGGTGCCCGATGCGGCTACGAGATCCTTGCCGATATCCATGACGGGCTGGTGGTCGGGCCGAAACCTGGGTTCGATCGATGCATAGAGCCATTATACATAGAATTACTATGTATCAAAACGGTTTCGTGCTCCCTTCCGACGCCTCGGCCTTGGCCAGGGTCATGCACCGACACAGTGCACCGGCGTGGTGCGCGCACGATTACTGTTCTGTCATAACAATTTCGGATTCGTTTAAAAATCAATATAAACAGCAAGTTATCAATAATTTGACGGTGGCACGAAACCTGCATCTACAGGTTCGTTAAGACCGCATCATCACTGGAGGGTAATTCATGAAACTGGTCACCGCGATCATCAAGCCGTTCAAGCTGGACGACGTCCGGCAGGCGCTGCACGAAGTGGGTGTCGCCGGCATCACCGTCACCGAGGTCAAGGGCTTCGGGCGACAGAAAGGCCACACCGAGTTGTACCGCGGCGCGGAGTACAACGTCGATTTCCTGCCCAAGCTGAAGCTGGAAACCGCGTGCACCGACGAAGTCGCCGAGCAGGTCGTCGAGGCGATCCAGGCATCCGCCGCGACCGGCAAGATCGGCGACGGCAAGATTTTCGTCAGCTCCCTGGAGGAAGTCGTGCGGATCCGCACCGGTGAAACCGGCGCGCAGGCCATCTAGGCGCTGAACGCGACGGAAACGAACAACAGAACGTGCAGTTGACAATTTTGGGAGTGGAGTAATGGAAAGCCAGATTTTTGAATTGCAGTATGCAATCGACACCTTCTATTTTCTGATTTGCGGCGCCCTCGTCATGTGGATGGCGGCGGGCTTCTCGATGCTGGAATCCGGCCTGGTGCGCGCCAAGAACACCACCGAGATCCTGACCAAGAACGTGGCGCTCTACGCGATCGCCTGCTTCATGTACCTGGCCAGCGGTTACGCCATCATGTACGGCGGCGGGTATTTCCTGAACGGCATCGAAGCGTTCAGCCTGGACGAAGTGCTGACGGCTTCGGCCGAGAACGGCTTTGCCGGCGATTCGGTCTACTCCGGCGCCTCGGACTTCTTCTTCCAGGTGGTGTTCGTCGCCACCGCCATGTCGATCGTCTCCGGCGCGGTGGCCGAGCGCATGAAACTGTGGGCCTTCTTCGTGTTCGCCGCCGTCATGACCGGATTCATCTACCCGATGGAAGGCTACTGGACCTGGGGCGGCGGCGCCGTGTTCGGCCTGTACAACCTGGGCGACCTGGGCTTCAGCGACTTCGCGGGCTCCGGCATCGTGCACATGGCGGGCGCCGCCGCGGCGCTGGCCGGCGTGCTGCTGCTCGGCGCGCGCAAGGGCAAGTACAACAAGGACGGTTCCGCCAATGCGCTGCCCGGCGCCAACCTGCCGCTGGCGACCCTCGGCACCTTCATCCTGTGGATGGGCTGGTTCGGGTTCAACGGCGGTTCCGTGCTCAAGCTGGCCGACGCCGCCAACGCGCACAGCGTGGCGATGGTGTTCCTGAACACGAACGCCGCGGCCGCCACCGGCCTGATCGCCGCGCTGATCACGGCCCGGATCCTGTTCGGCAAGGCCGACCTGACGATGGCGCTCAACGGCGCGCTGGCCGGCCTGGTGGCGATCACCGCCGAGCCGTCGACGCCGACGGCGCTGCAGGCGTCCCTCTTTGGCGCGATCGCCGGTGTACTGGTTGTGTTCGCCATCGTCGCGCTCGACAAGCTGAAAATCGACGACCCGGTCGGCGCGATCTCGGTGCACGGCGTCGTCGGCCTCCTCGGCCTGCTGCTGGTGCCATTGACCAACGACGGCTCGTCGTTCAGCGGACAGCTGATCGGCGCGGCGACGATCTTCTTCTGGGTGTTCATCGTCAGCCTTGTGGTCTGGGGCATCCTGAAAGCCGTCATGGGCATCCGGGTCGACGAGGAAGAGGAATA
>JARROJ010000094.1:0-7140 GCA_037384065.1 Lysobacterales bacterium | reverse complement strand
CGTTCACCTCGACCCGAACAGTGGCCAGTCGGCCGCGCTCGAAGCCGGTTTCAACGATGCGCGCGGCGAACTCATCGCCACCCTGGACGGCGACGGGCAAAACGATCCGGCCGATATTCCCCGCCTCGTCGAAGCCCTTGAAACGAGCGGTGTCGACATGATGTGCGGTATTCGCGCGACGCGCCGGGACAATTTCGTGCGCCGCGCTTCCAGTCGCATCGCCAACCGCGTGCGCGCCTTCTTCCTGCATGACGACATCACGGACGTCGGCTGCTCGCTGCGCGTCTTTCGCCGCGCGTGCCTGGACCAGGTGCGTTTTTTCCGCAACGCGCACCGGTTTTTCCCGGCCCTGTTCCAGATGGCCGGTCACCGGGTCGATGAAATGCCGGTCAGTCACCGACCGCGCCGCCACGGCGACAGCAAGTACGGCGGCGGTATCAACAGCCGCCTGTGGGTCGGCATCGCCGACCTGGCCGGCGTGTGGTGGTTGCGCAAGCGATTTTTGCGGTACCGCGTGTCGGGTCCCCGGGACGAGCAGGGATGACGACGCAGCCGCTCAAGCCGGCGGAGGCGCCGCTGCGCCGCCATGCCGTCGCGCACGATGTCGTGAAAATCGTGTTGCTGGCGCTGGCGTTCGTCGCGCTCGGCTGGCTGTTCAACAGCGATTTCGTACGCGACCATTTCGACATCCAGGCATGGCGCGAGATCATGCAGGACGCCGAATTTCTCGGCGGCCCGCGGGCCGGCGCATTCGCCTTCGTCGCCGCCGGCGGCGCCATGATCGCGCTCGGCATGCCACGCATCTGGTTCGCGGCGCTCGGCGGCGCGGTCTACGGTGCGGTGACGGGCTCGATCCTGGCGATCATCGCGGCGCTGATCGGCGCCTCGATCCTCTACTACGTCGGACGGCGTTTCCTGCGCGACGTCGTGCGCCGGCGGGTCGGCGGGCGGCTGGAGCTCTGGCGCGAACGTTTTCGTGCGAACGGTTTCTGGTGGGTGCTTTACGGTCGCCTGTTCCCCCTGTCCAATTCGACCGCCGTCAGCGTGTTGTGCGGCAGTTGCGACGTGCCGTATGGGAAGTACGCCGCCGCGTCCTTCATCGGGTTCATTCCCTTCACGGTGACGTTCGCGATGTTCGGCAGCGGTGGCGCCAAGGCCAATGAGTGGCAGATCGCACTGGGCCTGGGACTGATGCTGCTGGTCTTCCTTTCCCGCAACCTGTTGCGCGCCGTGTTCCCGGTGCGGCGCGACGACGGGGACGGCGTCACGTGAACGTACTGGTCACCGGGGCGGCGGGCTTCATCGGCAGCGCGGTTGCGCTGGCGCTGCGGCGCCGGGGCGATACGGTCACCGGCGTCGACAACCTCAACGACTACTACGACGTTGCGCTGAAGCAGGCGCGGCTCGACCGCGTGCAGGCCGCGGTCGAACCCGGTGATTACCGTTTCGTCCGGCTCGACATCGCCGATCGCGTCGCCGTCGCGGAGCTGTTCGACGCCGGCGGCTTCGAGCGTGTCGTTCACCTCGCCGCGCAGCCCGGCGTGCGCTACTCGATCGAGCATCCGCATACCTATGTCGACAGCAACATCGTCGGTTTTCTCAACGTGCTCGAGGGCTGCCGTCACCATGGCGTGGCGCACCTCGTCTTTGCCTCGTCCAGTTCGGTTTACGGCGCCAACGAGGCGATGCCGTTTTCCGAGCGCCACAACGTCGACCACCCGGTGTCGCTGTACGCGGCGAGCAAGAAGTCGAACGAACTGATGGCCCACGCCTACGCCCACCTGTATGGCCTGCCGGCAACCGGTTTGCGCTTCTTCACGGTGTACGGGCCCTGGGGGCGCCCCGACATGGCGCCGATGCTGTTCGCGCGCGCGATCCTTGCCGGCGAACCGATCAAGGTATTCAACTTCGGCCGCCACCGGCGCGACTTCACCTACATCGACGACATCGTCGAAGGCGTGGTGCGCACGCTGGACCGGCCGGCCGCGCCCAGCCCGACGTGGTCCGGCCTTAAGCCCGACCCGGCCACCTCGCGGGCGCCCTGGCGCGTCTACAACATCGGCAATCAGCAGCCGGTCGAACTGGTGCGGTTTATCGAGTTGCTGGAGGCGGGGCTCGGCGTGACCGCGCGCAAGGAATACCTGCCGCTGCAGCCGGGTGACGTGCCCGACACCTGGGCGGATGTGCAGGCGTTGACCGCGGACGTCGGTTACCGACCGCGTACGGCCATCGAGGATGGCGTCGCGCGCTTCGTCGCCTGGTACCGGGACTACTACCGGTAGCGCCGCCAGCCGGCAATCATTGCTACACTGCCGTGCAGGTCATTTACCGTTACACACCGGGGTCCGCTTGATCATTCTGCAGAGATACCTGTTTCGCGAGTGGCTCTGGGCCTTTCTTGCGGCGGCGACGGTGTTGATGATCGTCATGGTCGTGCTGGCGCTCGGCGAACTGCTGAACGACATCGCCGGCGGCCAGATCCCGGCGCGCCTGTTGTGGGTCATGATCGCGCTGAAGATGCCGGACGCGATCGGTACCGTACTGCCGCTCAGCGTGTTCATCGCGGTCATCTGGGGCTCCGGCAGGCTGTACCTCGATCAGGAAATGGCGGTGATGCGCGCCAGCGGCTTTCACTGGAAGATGCAACTGCGTCCGTTGTTCCGCCTGCTGCTGCCGGTCGCGCTGTTTCTCCTCCTGGTCGGCGCCTACCTTGCGCCGATGGCCGCCGCGGCGACCCAGCAGCGGCTCGAGGCGGCGTTCAGGAACGCCGCGGAATGGGGCCTGCAGCCTGGCGAGTTCCATGTCCTCCGGGGGGGCGGCATGGTGCTGTACGTGGAATCCGTCGGCAGGGACGGGCGTTCGCTGAACCATATCTACATCCAGCAGCGCGGCGAGCAGCGGCGGCAGATCTGGTCGGCCGAAACCGGCTACTACTGGCTCGACCCGGAAACCGGCAGCCGCTACCTGACGCTGGAAAACGGACAGATCACCGAGGGCCGCCCCGGGGCGCTCGACTACCGCCTGATGCGCTTTTCCCGCAACGACCTGAAACTGCCCCAGTTGCGTGAACCCAGGCGAGCGGATTCCATTCAGACGCGACGCACCGCCGAGCTGCTGTTTTCCACGGACCCCGCGGAGGCCGCGGAGCTGCAGTGGCGGCTGTCGCCCGCGCTGGCGACCATCGTGCTGGGACTGCTGGCGATACCGCTCGCGCATTCGGCGCCGCGCGAAGGGCGCGGTGGTCGCGCGGTGCTGGGTCTGTTGCTGTACGCCACCTACGCGAACGTGCTGAACATGTGCCACGGCTGGCTGGCCAGTGGCGTGCTGCCGACGCTGGCCGGCCTGTGGTGGGTGCACCTGCTGGTACTGGTCCTCGCGTTGCTCTGGCTGCGGCGCCAGGGACGCATGGTCGGGCGGGGCTGAACGATGATCAAACGGGTCGACCGCTATGTCGGACGCGCTGCACTGCTGGGCACGCTGCTGGTCTGGACCGCGATCACGTCACTCTACGTGCTGTTCAGCACACTGGATGAACTGCGTTCGACCCAGGGGGGCTACGATACGCTCGACGCGCTCTGGTTCGTCACCATGACGGTGCCGCGGATGGCGTACCAGGTGTTTCCGATCGCGGCGCTGCTGGGCTCGCTGGTGGGTGTGGGCGGACTTGCGGCATCCAACGAACTGGTGGCCTTCCGCACGTCCGGCGCATCCCGGCTGCGGCTGGCGATGGCCGCGTTGGGCGGTACGCTCGTGCTGATGATCCCGGTGGTGATCATGGCCGAATGGGCCGCCCCGATGGCCGAGCAGCAAGCGCGCGCATTCCGCCTGAGCGAGAAGGTCGGACACCCGATCATCGGCGGCGCCAGCGGTATCTGGATTCGCGACGGCGCCGAGATCGTCAACATCGAGCGCCCGGTGCTGTACGCCGATCGCGGCAGACAGACGGTCGATTTCAGCCAGGTGGAGATCTATCGCGCTCCGGACTGGGTCCACCCGGAATCGATCACGCGCGCGGCCCGCGCGTACCACGACGGTGGGGGCTGGACACTCACCGAGGTCGACGTGGTTCGTTTCGATGCGCAGGGCGCCCACTCCGAACGCCTTCCGAGCATGCCCTGGGACACGGAGATAAAACCCGAACTGCTGGATTCCGCGGTCTCGCGACCGCCCCTGCTGTCGATGCGCGCCCTGTGGGATTACCTGGTCTTCCTCGGTCAGAACCGGCTCGACGACACCGTGTACCAGGAGGCGTTCTGGGAAAAGGCGGCGTACCCGTTTTCGGTCATCGCCCTGGTGCTGGCGGGCATGCCGTTCGTGTTCGGCCAGGCGCGTTCGCACAGCGTCGGCATGCGGCTGTTCTTCGGCATGACGGTGGGCGGGCTGTACATGATCGCGAGCCGTTCGCTGCAGAAAGTCGGCAACGTCTACGACATTCCGCCGATGCTCACCTACACGGTGCCGGTGATCGTGCTCGCCCTGATCGCGATCCTCGCCCTGCGCCGGTCGGTCTGACGCAGGTTCACGGGTCTGCGCAATCGGGCGCGGGCGCGACCGGCGCGCCGTCGATGGTCAGTTCGACCACCCGGCCCTCGATCGCGTCGCCGCCGGTCTTGCCGTGTTCCATCAGCACGGGCGCGTAGGCATGGTCCGCGGCGTACCAGGTCCGCGTGTAGCGCGTGCTCTGCGGGCGCCGGACCTTTTCCACGACGTACACGCGCAGGCAGCCGAGCGCGGTCTGCAGGCGCTGGGCGCCGAGGGAGCGGAAATGCGCCTCCTCGATTTTTTCCTCGTCGACCAGGCGCAGGCGCCACTCGTCCTCGCCGCGGGCCAGGCCGGCGCGGATGACCAGTCCGACGGCGGACTCGTCGAGCACCCCCGGCTCCAGTTCCAGCGTCGCTTCACCGTCCGGCCAGACCGTTCTGACCACGCCCGCCGCCCAGTCGAAGTCGGCGGTCCAGCGCAAGGTCCGGATGGCTTTGACCGTGCGTTCATAGCGCAGGGGCCGCGGCGCGTTCCCGACCCAGTCGCCTTCGCCGACCGAGTGTTCCCGCAGGCCGAGAAACTTCGCCAGGCCATGGGTTCCCCGGGTTTCGGTCGACATCGTCCATCCCGGTGCGGCGGAATCGAGGCGGAACCTCATTTCGCCGGTCAGCGAGTCGTTGCGGTACAGCTCGAGGCGCGCGTCGAAGTCGCCGGTGTCCGGCCGGGCGGCCGGGGCGGCGGCGAACCCCGCAAGCAGCACGAATGTCCAGAGTATCCGGCGCACGGCTCAGGGCGCCCCTTCGTTCCGGCGCAGGAATTCCACTTCGCCACCGCGGTAGGGAAATCGCCTGAAGACCTGGAGTCCGAGTTTGTCGGGCAGCTTTTCCTTGAACGTGACGATCACTCCGTCGGGGTTCTGGCGCAGCCACTGCCCAATATCGGCGCGGTCCAGGGTGATCAGCGGCTGCTCGAGGCGGCCCGGAAAAGCCAGCTGGTTCTTGTAGCTCGGAGTCGTCGCCACCGGCGTGCCCGCCTGTTGGAGGGCCGCGGTCAGCTTGCCCGGCGGCGTCATGTCGTATTCGTTGTAACCGCGCATGGGGATGAACAACACCGTTGCGATCGCCAGCAGCACCGCGACGGAGGCGATGGCCCGGCCGGCGACGCGTTGCGCGGTGTAAGCCGCGGACAGCCCGCCGGCGATCAGCAGCGCGATCGCCGGCAATTCCGGTACGGCGTAATGGGGCTGCTTGCCGCTGACCAGGGAAAGCACGAACAGGCTGCCCAGCGCCCAGCACAGCAGAAAACGCCGCTCCGGCGTCGAATTGTCCCGGCCCAGTGCGCGCCAGCTGCTCGGCATCAGGGCCCACGGCAGGACGAGCGCCGGGGCGAAGACCAGGTAGACCCACCACGGCCGCTGGTGCGCGAAACTGTGGACGACGCGGCCCGACGTCTGTTCGAGCAGGATCGCCCGCGCGTATTCATCGCCGCCAAGTGTCGCCGCCAGGCCGGCCCAGATGCCCGCGATCAGCAGGCCGCCGAGCAGGGCCAGAATGCTCTTCAGGTACCAGCCGGCCGGCCGGGTGCGGGCCGTCTCCGACCAAACCGGGCCCAGCAACAGCACGGGCAGGATGTGTACCAGGGCCACCGGCCCCTTGGCCAGCACGCCGAGTCCGAGCCCGGCCGCGATCAGCAGCCAGCCGCCGGCGATGCCGCGCGTTGCTCCGGCGCGCCAGACGCCAAGCAGCCCGAGCAGCACGCAGGCGGTCAGCAACGCGTCGTACATCAGCATCTGGCCGTAAAAAATCCAGCCGAGCGAGCCGGCCATCAGCCAGGCGGTCAGCGTGCGGAAACGGTGATCG
Source organism: Lysobacterales bacterium (assembly GCA_037384065.1). Lineage (GTDB taxonomy): Bacteria > Pseudomonadota > Gammaproteobacteria > Xanthomonadales > SZUA-36 > JABDPF01. The sequence goes on along the minus strand of JARROJ010000094.1, from coordinate 799 downwards.
TCCGGCCGCATTTCGCCGGCCAGACGCCAGGTCAACACGGTGGCGACGAACGTGACCAGCGGGCCGACGACCTTCGGCCACCAGTCGGTTACACCGAACAGGCTCCAGCCGAGGTGAATCAGCCAGAGCAGCAGCGGCGGCTTGTGGCTGTAAGGCGATCCGTTCATGTACGGCACCAGGAAGTCGCCGCGCAGCCACATCTCCCACGCCACGCCCACGGCGCGCGTCTCTTCGAGCGGGATCAGCGGCCGGGCGAACAGGGCCCAGACGCCGGGCAGCAGGATCAGCAGAATCCACCAGGGGCGTTCGCCCCAGGTCGTGCGGCTGCCGGTTTTCGGTTCGATCATCTTGTATCCGTCACTCTGTGCAGGGTCGCAGCATACCGCGTGCGTCGCGCCGTGCGGCCCCGTCCGGACGCGGCGACCCATCGGACCGCGATCGTAGGGTCGGTCCTTTCGACCGTCCGGCGCAAGACGCGCCGAGGGGCCGTGGCGTCTGTGCTTCGGTGTGCCCGGCAATCATTCGGCGGTCAGGGTTCCTCGTAGCCGAACCGCTCGCGCAAGCGGATGTCCGCGGACGAAGCACCGAGCATGACCTCGAATTCGCCGGGCTCGGCCTTCCAGTCGCCCGTGGCGACGTCCCAGAACGACAGGTCGCGCCGGCGCAGCGGAAGGTCGACGCGGCGGCTTTCGCCGGGTTGCAGGAACACCTTGGCGAAGCCCTTGAGTTCCCGGGCCGGCCGTTCGACCGAGGCGGCGAGGTCGCCGAGGTACAGCTGGACGGCTTCCGCGCCGGCCAG
>JARROJ010000093.1:0-7188 GCA_037384065.1 Lysobacterales bacterium | reverse complement strand
GACGGCTGTCCCCGGATGTTTTCGATCGCGGCATCGACGCGCCCGTCGAGGATCGCGATGCCGGACTCGACGAGCGCCAACAGCGGCGCGGCAGCCGGATCGTCCGCCACGGCGAGCTCATCGCGCAACGTGACGAGACGCGCACGATCCTGCATCGTGATCAGATTGATGGCCTGGCTGCCCCGGGGAAACGGGCTCGCCGGGTCCAATCGTCCGGCTTTACGATCCCAGGCGACCGCTTCGGCGAACCGACCCTGGGCGGACACCGCCCAGCCCATGAACGACACGGCCGGAAAAAAACCGGGGTCGGTTTCGACCAGGTCCCTGATTTCCCGCTCGGCTTCGGCGAACCGGCCCATCATCAGCAACTGGCGCGCGACCTGGTGCCGAAAGATCGGCGACAGGGGATCGAGTTCAACGGCCTTTCGCAGCAGGGCCATGGCCTCGGCGTAGTCCTTCGGCCGGTCCTGAAGGTGGTTGGCGTACCACTGATAGGCAGGCGCGTGGTTGGGCAGCAGTTCGATCGCCAGGCGGTATTGCTCGGTCGCCTCCGCCCCGCGCAGCACGCCCGCCAGCGCAAGGTGCGACTCACCGAGGTCGGGCGCCAGTTCCATCGCCCGGCGAGCCGCCGGCTCGGCGATCGCGAACCCCTCCTCGCGCGACAGGCCGCCCCAGCTCGGCAGCACATTGGCGGTATTCGCGAGCCCTGCCCAGGCCAGCGCAAAGTCCGGATCCAGTTCAACGGCCCGTTGGAATTCCGCCAGCGCCTCGCGCATGGTTCCGACCTCGCGGCGCGCCAGGCCCCGCAGACCGCGCAGATAGGCGCTGTAGGCCGCCAGGTTTTCCGTCGGCCGCTCGTTGATTCGCCGCTGCTCGTCCGCGGTCAACTCCGTGCGCAGCGCCCGGGCGATGGCATCGGAGATTTCACTCTGGATGGCGAACAGGTTTTCGGTGGTCAGTGAGCGGTCGTAGCTCTCCGCCCACAGGTGCTGGTCGGTCCGGGCATCGATCAGCTGCACGTTGACGCGCACCGCATCACCGGCGCGCTGCACGGCGCCCTCCATCACCGTCGCGACGCCGAGTTCGCGCGCGATCTCCGGTATGGATTTCTGCGTGTTCTCGTAGCGGCTGACGGACGTGCGGGAAATCACCTTGAGCGAGCCGATACGCGCCAGCCGGGTCAGCAGGTCGTCGTGGATGCCGTCGATGAAGAACTCGTCCTCGGACAGCGGACTGCGGTTGTCGAAGGGCAGAACGGCGACCGAACGCGGGTCGACGGGCACGGCTTCCTGCCGCACGGGCTCGTCCCGCGCATCACCCGCCGGCAGGGCGGCCTCCCGGGTTGGCGGCGCAGCCGCCGTCTCCGGCTGCAACCGCGGCTGCAGCCAGAACTTGTCGAACAGCAGGTAGGCCACGGCCACCACCAGCAGCGCCATGATCAGCCCGTTCAGCTTGCGGCCGGCCTGCGTGTTCGCCGGCTGGCTGTGATCGATCTCGGAATCGCGCCGGACCCCTTCCGGCGTCAGCTCGTAGGCCCAGGCGACGATCAGCGCAATGAAGAACCCCACCACCAGCATCGCCAGGATCAGCTTGCCGCCCCAGGCCGGCAGTTCGAGGATCTCGCCGATCACGTCGAACACCTGCAGCAGCACCCAGGCTGCCACCGCGTAGGCAAAACCCACGCGGAACACGCTGCGACGCCTGAGCTCGTTGAATAACGACATGGCGCTACTTTATCAGGCGCGGCGGATTCGACAAGAACGCAGCCGGCGCCATTGCGATCACGCCGGCGGAGGAACCCGGCGCTGCAGCCAGGGGCGAACGCGCAGAAAGACGAGGTAGAACCGGTCCAGCAGCCAGCGCAACGGCGGGAACTGCGCGATCCGTCCAAACGGCCGCAGCACCGGGATCGCGCGCCACATGGCGGCAAAGGCCGCGGCGCCCGAAACCAGCGGGCCGCCGGGTTCCTGCGCGTGGAAGCGGGCCAGCAGGGTTGCCGGGTCCAGCGGGCAGTCGCGGCTCTCCTGCACCGCAACGAACCGGATCGCGCCGCGCCGGTCGAGCCGCCGCATCAGCGCGATCTCGCGCAGGCACAGCGGACAGGCGCCGTCGTACCACACGGTCACCCGCGAATCGGCGCTGGCCGTCGGGGCCGGGACCGCCATCGAATCAGGGTGATTCGGCGCCTTTCGGCGCGTAGGCTGCGGCTTCCTCGGGCGTCAGCTGGACGACCCTGATGGTCCAGTAGGCCAGCGCCGACTCGACCTTGAAGCGGAAGCGGCCGCTCTCGTTGACCAGCCGCAGACCGCTGCCGCGCTGCCGGGTCTTCACGACGCGACCGGCGTGGTTGCCCATCGGCGCGCTGACCAGTTCGACGTCGAAGCCCATCGATTCGGTGTATTCGCTGTTGACGCGCCAGTCGATCAGCCAGGGCGCGTCGACCTCGAACTCGGCCGTTTCGGTGCTGCGCTCGCCACGGAATTCGCGCACGAGTTCCTCGGCGGCGGCCATGCCGGGCAGCGCAGCCGCAAGCACCAGGGCCAGCAGCACCGGGCGCGCGCGCGCCGTCCTCGTTGTTTCGTTTTGCGTTGCCATGCGTAGGGATATGGGACCCGCCCGCCGCCGTTCCAACGGTTCGCCCGTCAGTCCCCGCCGCCGGGGCAGGGGTAGGCCGCGGCCAGGGCGTACAGCACGACCCCGGCCGCGGGTTGGTCGAGTTCCCCCTCGTGGCTGGCGCCATAGCGCACGAAGGCGTCGGCCAGCGCCGCGGCGGTAACGTCGGCCGGCGTGCACAGACGGACCTCCGCCGCCTGGCCGGAACCGAGCAGCCGAACCGCTTCCTCCACGCCGCTGACGAAGCCGGCGCAGTAACGCCGTCGCTCGCGGCCTGCGGCGGTCATGCGGCTCGACGCACAGGCGCGCAGCAGATCGCCCGCGCTCTGCTGCTGGGGGAATTCGGGCTTCGTCGCCACGGCCTCGTCCACCTCGTGTGCAGACACCGGCGCGACGGCAAGCAGGAGGGCCAGTGCGCACCCCGCGTTGCGGACGGCGGCGCGGCCAACACGATTCCATTGATTCGACGACACGATCACTCACCTCAGGCTCGACAACGACAGGTAGATGTTAGCCCAGGCGCCCGCTGCGCGTCAGCGCGCTAGGCGTCCCAGTACGGCTGGTCACCGAAGCGCTCGGCCAGGAAATCGATGAACAACCGTGCGCGGCGCGACAGGTAACGGTTGCGGGGGTAGACCGCCCAGGCGTTGAGCGGCGCCGGCGCATGCCCGCCCATGACCTCCACCAGGTCGCCCGTGGCCAGCGCCTGCCACGCGATGAAGGACGGAATCAGCGTGATGCCCTGGCCCGCCACCGCCATGTCGCGCAGGAAATCGCCGTTGTTGGCGATGATCGGCGCCTCCGCCTGCACCAGGACCTCGCCGCCCGCGCCGTCGGGCAGGCGGATGGCGCTGCCGCCGCTGGCCGCGTAACGCAGCACGCGGTGGTTTTCCAGATCGGCGGGATGCTCCGGGCGACCGTGCGCGTCCAGGTAGGCCGGGCTGGCGCACAGCAGCAGGCGGATCGGGCACAGGCGGCGCGCCTGCAGGTTGGAATCCTCCAGTTGCGCGATGCGGATGGCCAGGTCCACGCCGCGCTCGACCAGGTCGACCTTGCGGTCCGAGAAATCGATGTCGAGGTCCAGCCCCGGATGCTTGCGCAGGAAGCCGTCGATCGCAGGCGCCAGGTGCGCCAGGCCAAAGGACAGCGGCACCGCCAGGCGCAAGCGCCCCTTGAGCGACGCCTCGGCATCCGCCGTGGACGCATCGAGTTCGGCGACATCGGCCAGCAGCTTGACCGCGCCCGTGTAATAGCTGCGGCCCGCCTCGGTCAGGCTGGAGCGGCGCGTGGTGCGGTTGATCAGGCGCACGCCCAAGCGGCTTTCCAGGTCCGTCAGCCGGCGGCTGACTCCGGACTTGGCGATACCGAGCTGCTCGGCCGCCTGGCTGATGCTGCCGGCCTCCACGATACGCACGAAGGTCCGCATTTCCTCGAAATGGCTCATTGTTCCGAATATGTGAACGATATTTTGCCAATAGTACTGTTTTTCTCACTGAGCGCAACATATACACTGCGACCAAATTTCAAAAGCCATCGGGAGAACCCCACATGACTGCATTACAGACCGTTTCCGCCCCGCTGGGGCGGCTGCTCATCGCCCTTATTTTCGTCGTCGCCGGCGTCGGCAAGATCGGCGGCTACGCCGGCACCCAGGGTTACATGGAATCGATGGGCGTGCCCGGCATGCTGCTGCCGCTGGTCATCGCGCTCGAACTGCTCGGCGGACTGGCCATCATTCTCGGCTGGCAGACCCGGGTGGTGGCCTTCCTGCTGGCCGGCTTCTGCATCGTCTCCGGCGTGCTGTTCCACGGCGAGATCGGCGATTCGATGCAGCGCATCCAGCTGCTGAAAAATCTCGGGCTGGCCGGCGGCTTCCTGTTCCTGGTGGCCCACGGCGCGGGCGCCTGGTCGCTGGACAACCGCCGGAGCCGCTGACATGAGCCCAGCGGCGAACACCGCGCGCGCGATCGTCGCGACCACGCCGGGCGTGCCGGCCAGCGACGGCGCCGGCGTGCGCATGACGCGCATTATCGGCAGCCCGCAGCTGGACATGCTGGATCCCTTCCTGCTGCTGGACTGTTTCGAATCGGACCGGCCGGAGGACTACATCGGCGGCTTTCCGAGCCACCCCCACCGCGGCTTCGAGACGGTCACCTACCTGCTGGCCGGGCGCATGCGCCACAAGGACAACGCCGGCAACGAGGGCGTTATCGAGCCCGGCGGCGTGCAGTGGATGACCGCCGGTCGCGGCATCGTCCACTCGGAGATGCCGGAACAGGAGGACGGCCTGCTGCGGGGCTTCCAGCTGTGGGTCAACCTGCCGGCGCGGGCCAAGATGACGGCGCCGGGCTACCAGGAGTTCGCGCCCGAGGGCGTGCCGCTGGAGCAGCACGAGGACGGCACGCGTATTCGCGTGGTCGCCGGCACGACGGCCGCCGGCACCGTCGGCGCGGTGCGCAACGACTGGGTGCAACCGCTCTACCTCGACGTCACGCTGCCCGCGAACGGGGCCTTCGAGCAGCCGGTCGACACCGGGGCGACGGCCTTCCTGTTCGTGATCGACGGCGCCGTCGCGGTCGGCAACCGTCGCCTGGAGCGGCGCCTGCTGGGCGTCTTCGGCCCGGGTGACCGGATCACGGTCACGGCGGGCGAGGGCGGCGCGCGGTTTCTGCTGGTCGCGGCGCAACCGCTGAACGAACCCGTCGCACGCGGCGGGCCGTTCGTGATGAACACGCGCGACGAAGTGCTGCAGGCCTTCGACGATTTTCGCAACAACCGCTTCTGACTGACTACGGAGAATTTCGATGGGACTACTGGTCCACGGCAAATGGGAAGACCGCTGGTACGACACGGACAAACACGAGGGCCATTTCAAACGCAGCGCGGCGCAGTTCCGCAACTGGGTCACGGCGGACGGCAGCCCCGGCCCGGACGGGCGCGGCGGGTTCAAGGCCGAACCGGGCCGTTACCACCTGTACGTCTCGCTGGCCTGCCCCTGGGCCAACCGCACGCTGATCTTCCGCCATCTCAAAGGGCTGGAGGAGATGATCGGGCTGTCGGTCGTGCACTGGCGCATGAAGGAACACGGCTGGACGTTCGAGGAAGGCGACGGCGTTATTCCGGACCCGATCAACGGCGCCGAGTACATGCACCAGGTGTACACCGCCGCGCTGCCCGATTACTCGGGCCGGGTCACGGTGCCGGTGCTGTGGGACAAGCAGGAGGGCACCATCGTCTCGAACGAGTCGTCGGAGATCATTCGCATGTTCAACAGCGCCTTTGACGACGTCGGCGCAAAACCCGGCGACTACTATCCGCAGGACCTGCGCAACGAGATCGACGAGATCAACGCGCGGATTTACAGCACCGTGAACAACGGCGTCTACAAGGCGGGCTTCGCCACCAGCCAGTCCGCCTACGAGGAGGCCGTCGCGCCCCTGTTCGAGACGCTGAACTGGCTCGAGCACCGCCTCGCCAGCCGCCGCTACCTGTTCGGCGACCGCCTGACCGAGGCCGACTGGCGCCTGTTTACCACGCTGGTGCGCTTCGACGCGGTCTACGTCGGCCACTTCAAGTGCAACCTGCGCCGCATCGCCGACTACCCCAACCTGTGGGCCTACACGCGCGACCTCTACCAGCACGACGATGTCGCCGAGACCATCGACATGCACCACATCAAGCACCACTACTACGTCAGCCACGACATGATCAACCCGACCGGGGTGGTGCCGGCCGGGCCGCTGCTCGACTTCTGGGAACCGCACGGGCGCGAGAGCCTGTGAGCGGAACGCGGCGCGGCGCCCAGGCCCGCTTGAAGGCCCAGGGCCGGAACAGGGCGGCGACGAAGGCGCCGATCCGTTCCAGCGAAACGCCCTGCTGACGCATGAAGGCCACCATCGCAACCGACGTGAAGCGGTAGGGTTTGCCCGTTGAGATGTACCGAACGGAAAAGGTGAGGAAACGGCCGTTGTGCATCTCCAGCAGGTTGCGGCGGTCGTTCAGCACCGGCCCGACCCGTCGTCGGGACGGCTTGCGACCGGGACGGCCCGCTAGCCGTCGGTATCCGGCAGCCGCAACAGGATTTCGTTGCGGCGCAGGAACCACGGCATGTAGGGCGCATCGTAACGCGCCCATACCGGGTCGCCCGTCGCTTCGAGACCGCGCGCATCGAGCCATTCGCGCAGCGTGGCCAGGTGTTCGCGATAGCGGCGTTCGCTCCAGGTGCCCGAGTAGCGAATGACGGCGGCGCGATGGGCGGGAACCTCGCGAATCGACACAGCCGCGTCGTTCGGCTCCGGCGCGGTCTCGAGCGTGTAGCCGGCCGGCAACACGAAGCGCACGGCCCAACCGTCGCCGGCCCGCTGCTGGGTGACCGGCGCGGTCATCTCGATCTTTTCCGGCGCCCGCTGCTGCGTGACCGGCGCCGTCATCGCAATTTCCTGGCGCGCGCGGTTCTCGCCGTCGATGTACTTGAACAGGGTGCGGAACGCACGGCTGCCGGCCCGCTCCAGCGAGCCTTCGACCCGGGTTTCGGCGACCACCATCGGCGCGTACGCGCGGATCTCGATCGGCTCG
>JARROJ010000092.1:0-11898 GCA_037384065.1 Lysobacterales bacterium | reverse complement strand
CGTCGTCCAACTCCAGCAGCACGTCGCCCTCGGCGACGATGTCGCCAACATCGACGGCCATGCGACGCACCAGCCCGCTCTCCTGCGGCGCGACGTCGGCATGCCGCGGCGAAATGACCGAACCGGACAGGGGCAGCCGGTCGACGATTGGCGCCAGTCGCACAGGCTCGACGCGCACCTGCATCTGGCCCGAGACCGGCGCTGCCGTCAACAGCAAAAGCATCGTCAAGCACCAAACCGTCTTCAATCGTTTCACGACCCTGAATCACATGTTAAAAAAACCTAGTTTAGCGCGCGTGAGGAGAGTGTGAACGTGCCGGAGCGGCAAACTCGCTGCAGAACGTCGTTCATTGCTGAAATAATCAAGCCTGCAGAATGTGAAAAGCGGACCGTCAGCGAAGCGGAGCGGCAAACTCGCTGCAGAACGTCGTTCATTGCTGAAATAATCAAGCCTGCTGAATGTGAAAAGCGGACCGTCAGCCAAGTAAGAACGAATCATTTTTGCCTGTCGATGGCCTGCCTGTGGCCGATAAATTGGCCTGGCTGTCGAAACGTGTTGAATTCCGAAACGGGTCGATAACGGTGATTCATCGAAACTTTCGAACTAGCGCTGTCTTACCGCAGACAGAAGTACTCCCCTGAAGGCGCTTTTCAGGCGGCGCATCGAGTGTCTTTCGCGCCTGAATCCTGAACAAGGACCCGGTTTTACCTATACTCTGCGCCTCGATTGAATCAGGAACCCCCGCTCATGACCCGTTCATTACTCGCCGCACTGGCCATTTCCGCCTTCACATCCGGCACGTTTGCATCTGAGCCCGTACCCAGGGAATCGCTTCTGACACCGCCGGAGGATGCCACACGGTACGTCATCGTCTCGGACACCAACACGCATGGGAATGAATGGCGCTGGGAAACCGAAGACGGGGAGATTGCCTTTCGCAAATCCCAGACCCTGCGTGGCTGGATCACCGAGACCGATGCGTTGGTGGTGATGGGTTACGACGGCAAACCGCTGCGTATCCGGATTCGCGGGGTTACGCCCGAGGGAAATGCGGCGGAAGAAATGGTGACCGATGAAAACGGCATTCGCTGGGATTCGGGCGCAGACACCGGCACGGCGCCTCCCGATGGCGGGTTCTACTTGACGAAGGGCGGGCCGAACACGATGTTCGGCATGCTGGTCGAATACATGCTGGATAAAGGTGAGGTACAGCTGTTGCCCACCGGCACCGCGCGGTTACGCGATGGTGGCACGCTGGCCATCGAGGATGAAGACGGTGACCTGGAAGCGCGGCTGGTGTTCATCGAGGGGCTGCAGCCGGCGCCGACCCCGGTCTGGGTGGACGACAAGGGCCGGCACCTGGCCAGCATCCGCGGGATGGGGCTGATCCGCGAGGGCTACCAGGAACATTTCAAGGCCATGCGCCAGATGCAGGAGGAAGCGTCACGCCAGGCCGCAACCTCCGTGGCCAGGCGCTTTCTCACCGAGGACGCGCGACGCCCGCTGCTGGTCGATAACGTGCGCCTGTTCGATGCGGAAGCCGGCCGGTTTATCGAAAACCAGGCGGTCACGGCACAGGACGGCAAGATCACCGCGGTCGGTCCGGCGGGTTCATTGAAGGTCGCGGATGGCGGTCGGGTGATCGACGGCCGGGGCAAGACGCTGGTGCCCGGCCTGTGGGATTCCCACAAGCACTTCGGCGACGGCTATGACCTGCTGGCCAACGTCGCCACCGGCATGACCAGTATCCGCAGCCCCGGTAACGCCCTGGATAAGCTGCTGTGGGCGAAGGAGGCACGCGCCGCGGGCAATCTGCTGGCACCGGAAGTGTTTGGTGCAATCATCATCGACCAGGATCACCCCCTTTCGGCCCAGGGCGCCTCCCTGGTGAGCAGCGAGGAAGAGACCCTTGCGGCGGTGCGAAAGGCGGCGGATGCCGGCCTGTGGGGCGTGAAGTTCTACACCTCGATGAACCCCGAATGGATCGCACCCGCCGCGGCCGAGGCACACCGTCTCGGGCTGCATGTTCTCGGTCACGTTCCGGCCACCATGCGGCCGCTGGAAGCCGTGCGCGCGGGTTACGATGAAGTCACGCACGTCAATTTCATCATCATGCAGGCACTGCCACAGGACGTGGTGGATGTATCCAACACGGCCGCGCGCTTCGAAGGGCCGGCACGCTATGCCAAGGACGTCGACCTGGAGGGTCCGGTGATGACCGGGTTCGTGGCTGAACTGAAACAGCGCGGCACCTGGGTCGATCCGACGATCGTCATTTTCGAGGGCTTTTTCCTCAATGACGCGCCGAAGCTGCCCCCGGCCATCGCGCCCTACGAGGGAACGCTGCCGGCCGTCCTCGAGCGCGGCCTGAAAACCGGTGGTTATCCGCTGTTCGGCGACGTGACCCGCGATGACTTCAGAAAGGCCTACGAGAAAATGGTCGCGCTGATCGGCAAGCTCAACGCGGCGCACGTACCCATCGTCGCCGGCACGGACGGCATGGGGCTGGAACTGGTGCGCGAAATCGAAATCTACGAGCAGGCCGGTATGAGCAAGGCCCAGGCCCTGCAGACGGCCACCATCAACCCGGCCCGGCTGGTCGGCATCGCCGACCGGACCGGCTCCATCGCAAAGGGTAAGGAGGCTGACATGCTGCTGGTGAATGGCGATGTCAGTGCCGATCTCGGCGCACTGCGGCATGTACACACGGTGATCAGCGACGGCTACGTGATGGACGGCGACAAGCTTCGCGCCGCGGCAGGGTTTTCGGGAATGCCTCGCTGACCCGACCCTTGCCGCTCCGCCCCCACCCGAACTGCTACCATACGGAATGCCTCGATTTCAGCACGAACGCGTGCAGGAACTTGCGCCCGGCACGGTGACGGTGCTCGGCGTGCCCTGTGACCAGGGGTCGACCTACCTGCGCGGCCCGGCCGGTGCGCCGGCGGCGATCCGCGAGCAATTGCACAGCGGATCCGCGAACCTGTGTACGGAGGCGGGTCTCGACCTCGGCGCGCAGGCGGCGTTCGTCGACCTGGGGGACCTGGAACCCGGCCATGGCGAGGCGGGCCGCCGCGAGATCGACCGCTGCGTGTCCGACCTGCTCGAGCGCGGCTGCCGCGTGCTCTCGATCGGCGGCGATCACGCCGTGACGGCGCCGCTGGTGGCGGCGCACGCAAAAACCTACCGCGGTATCGAAATCCTCCATTTCGACGCGCACCCGGACCTTTACGACGAATACGACGGCGACCGTTACGCCAACGCCTGTCCCTTTGCCCGCATCATGGAAGCGGGGCACGCCCGTCGCCTGGTGCAGGTCGGGATTCGAACGATGAACCCGCACCAGCGCGCACAAGCGGAGCGGTTCGGGGTGGACGTGGTGGAAATGAAGGATTTCGACCCGGCGAACCCGCTGCGTTTCGACGGGCCGGTTTACCTTTCGTTCGACATCGACGTGCTGGACCCGGCTTTCGCACCCGGTGTGTCGCACGTCGAGCCCGGCGGCATGAGCACGCGCGACGCCCTGCGCGTCATCCAGTCCTTCGACGGCCGCCTGGTCGGCGCGGATATCGTCGAAATCAACCCGCAGCGGGATCCCTCCGGCATGACCGCGATGGTCGGGGCGAAGGTCCTGAAAGAGCTCGCCGGGCGCATGCTGGAGCCCTGACCGGCGTGACAAAAGCCTGCCCCGCCGGCCTGCGATGACATCTTCGAGACAGGCCCGGTTTGCGGATTGATACGCCATTTCACCGGGCGTAAGATCGTATGAAACAACAACCGCACTGATGTGAGTGCTGCGCTTCCGCCAGGGGCGTCGGACGTCTTTCTATGCGTCCTCCCTCAGCTCACCAAGGAGATTTCATGTCCGACAAGACACTGTTTCAAGGTCACGCGATCAGGGCCGAACGGATCGACGGGGATATCGCCGAGATCGTCTTCGACCTGAACGGCGAATCCATCAACAAGTTCGACGCGGCGACCCTCGGCGAACTGCGCCAGGTGGTCGACGCGATCAAATCCGCCTCCGGGCTCAAGGGCGTGCTTTCGACCAGCGCCAAGGGCGTGTTCATCGCCGGCGCCGACATCAAGGAGTTCGGTCAGTACTTCAAGTTGTCCGACGACGAGATGGCCGCGTGGCTGGAGGAGACCCACAAGACCTTCAACGACCTCGAAGACCTCGATATCCCCAGCGTCGCGGCCATCAACGGGGCCGCGCTCGGTGGCGGCTTCGAATACTGCCTGGCGCATACCTATCGCGTGATGTCCACCAAGGCCCAGGTGGGCTTGCCGGAGACCAAGCTGGGCATCTACCCGGGTTGGGGCGGCACCATCCGCCTGTCGCGGCTCATCGGGGCTGACAATGCCATCGAGTGGATCGCCGGCGGCGGCACCAACCGGCACGAGGCGGCGCTGAACGTCGGCGCGGTCGAGGTCGTGGTCGAGCCCGACCGGCTGCGCGACGCGGCCCTCGACCTGCTGGCGCAATGCATCGAAGGAAAGATCGAGTGGCGGGCAAAGCGGCAGGAAAAGCTGGAGCCGCTGAAGCTGCGTTCGGCGATCGAGGGCGCGATGGTGTTCACCGGCGCCAAGGGCTTCGTCCTGGCCAAAGCCGGGACCCACTACCCGGCGCCGATCGCAGCCATCGAAGCGATGGAAAAGGGCGCCGCCTGCAAGCGGGACGACGCCATTCCCTTCGAAATCGAGGGCTTCGTCAAGATGGCGCACACCCACGTGGCCGAATGCCTCGTGTCGATCTTCCTGTCGGACCAGTTCAACAAGAAGAAGAGCAAGGCCGTGGCCAAGGCAGGCCGCGAGGTCAAGCACGCCGCCGTCCTCGGCGCGGGCATCATGGGCGGTGGTGTCGCCTACCAGTCGGCCTCCAAGGGAACGCCGATCATCATGAAGGACATCGCGCACCAGGCGCTCGAACTCGGCATGGGTGAGGCCCAGAAACTACTGGGCAAGCAGATGGCGCGCAAGAAGATCGACGCGGCCAAAATGGCCCAGGTCATTTCCATGATCACGCCAACCCTGTCCTACGGCGACTTCAATGCCGTCGATATCGTGGTCGAGGCGGTGGTCGAAAACGAGAAGGTCAAGAAGTCCGTGTTGGCGGAGCTGGAGTCCCACGTTCGTGAGGACGCCATCCTCACCTCCAACACGTCGACCATTTCAATTACCCGACTGGCCGAAGGCCTCGAGCGCCCCGGGAATTTCTGCGGCATGCACTTCTTCAACCCGGTGCACATGATGCCGCTGGTCGAGGTCATCCGCGGCGAAAAGAGCAGCGACGCGGCGATCGCCACCACCGTCGCCTATGCCTTCGCCCTGGGCAAGACACCGATCGTCGTCAACGATTGCGCCGGCTTCCTGGTCAACCGCATTCTCTTCCCCTACTTCGGTGGCCTGGCCGCGCTGATTCACGACGGCGTCGACTTCAAGCGCATCGACCGGGTGATGGAAAAATTCGGTTGGCCCATGGGCCCGGCCTACCTGGGCGACGTGGTCGGCCTCGACACGGCGGTCCACGCCGGCAAGGTGATGGCCGAGGCCTATCCCGACCGGATGCAGTTCGCCGACGACAACCCCATGGGCGTCATGGCGGGCCTGGAACGGTTCGGTCAGAAGAACCTCAAGGGCTTTTACCGGTATGAAATGGACAAGCGGGGCAAACCCCGCAAGCAGCCGGATCCCGAAGCGGATGCCATCGTTGCCGGGCTGACCCGGGAAAGCCGTGACGTGTCCGACGAGGAAATCGTCGACCGGATGATGATCCCGATGATCAACGAGAGCGTTCGGTGCCTGGAGGACAACATCGTCGAAACGGCGATGGAAGTCGATCTCGGCCTGATCTACGGCCTGGGCTTTCCCCCGTTCCGCGGCGGCGCCCTGAAGTATGCCGACGCCATCGGGCTGAAGGACCTGTGCGAGCGGGCCGCGGCCCATGAACGGCTCGGCAAACTCTACGAGCCGCCAACCCTGCTGCGGGAAATGGCAGACAGCGGCAAGCGTTTCTACGCGTTTTGAACGGCAGATCAGGAGAAACATCATGAGAGAAGCAGTCATCATCGACGCCGTCAGAACACCCATGGGCCGTTCCAAGGGCGGTATGTTCCGCAACCGGCGCGCCGAGAACATTTCGGCGGAAATGCTCGACGCCATGCTGGCGCGCAACGACAAGCTCGACCCCGCGGAAGTGGAGGACATCATCTGGGGGTGCGCGCAACAGACCCTCGAGCAGGGTTTCAACCTCGCCCGTTTCATCGGCCTGCAGACGACCATTCCGATCACGACCGGCGGCATGACCATCAACCGGCTCTGCGGCTCGTCGATGTCGGCGATTCACGTGGCCGCCGCCAACATCATGGCGGGCCTGGGTGACGTCTACGTGTGCGGCGGCACCGAGCACATGGGACACGTGCCCATGAACCACGGTGTCGACTCCAACCCCAATGCCAGCAAGTACTTCGCCAAGGCCGCAGGATTGATGGGCATCACCGCTGAAATGCTGTCCAAGATGCACCGGACCAGCCGTGAAGACCAGGACGCGTTCGCCTACCGCTCCCACCAGAACGCCCACCAGGCGACCCTCCAGGGCCGGTTCAAGGCCGAGATCATTCCCCTGCAGGGCCATGACAAGGACGGCCTGCTGCGGACCTTCGATTATGACGAGGTGATTCGTCCCGAGACGACCCTGGAAGGCCTGGCCCAGCTGAAGCCCGTGTTCGATCCGGTCAACGGCACGGTCACCGCCGGCAACGCCTCGGCGATTTCCGACGGCGCGTCCGCCGTGATCGTCATGTCCGCGCAGCGGGCCCGGGACCTGGGTATCGAACCGCTGGCCCGGATCCGGAGCATGGCCAGTGTCGGCCTCGATCCGTCCATCATGGGCTACGGGCCCGTGCCCGCGACCCGGAAGGCGCTGGAAGGCGCCGGGCTCGAGGTCGACGACATCGATCTGTGGGAGCTCAACGAGGCGTTCGCGGCCCAGTCCCTGCCGGTCCTGAAGGACCTCGGCCTGCTCGACGAGGCCACCGAGAAGGTCAACCTCAACGGCGGCGCCATCGCGCTTGGCCACCCGCTGGGGTGCTCCGGATCGCGGATCGTCGGCACCCTGCTGCACCTGATGAAGGACAGGGGCGCGAAGCTCGGCGTCGCCGCAATGTGTATCGGTATCGGCCAGGGTGTCGCCACGGTCCTGGAACGCGACTGAAGCCAGTGAACGGGCCGCCATGGCGGCGGCGCGCGAAAGGTGCTGGAGAAGGCGGAGGACGCCTGCCAGCCCCGATCGAATGCCCCCAAGGGGCTACAAAAAGAAGGCCGGCGTAAAAACTTTTTCATAAGCTTATCTGGCGGAGAGGGAGGGATTTATGAAAACCATCCCTGGTTTTCACCCTGCGGGCGCTCTCGCTTCGCTCGCGCGTCCAAATTTGTTCCCGACAAATCTGTCGAACCCTCTGGCAGCCTGCGGCTGCAAGGCTTCTTGTCGGACCGCCCTCAGGCAGACATGAAAAAGCCCGCGCAAGGCGGGCTTTTTCATGTCTGGCGGAGAGGGAGGGATTCGAACCCTCGGTACGGCTCAACACCGTACACTCACTTTCCAGGCGAGCCCGTTCGACCACTCCGGCACCTCTCCGTAAACCTGATTGTATCCGCTTTTGCGGCCGCCGCGTCGCGACGTTCGGTCGAGGTTGAGCGCGCGCGCTGTGCGGGGGCGATCAACCTGCATCTGTCTTCCTACCGGACCGCGGGGACGGCCGGTTGAAGGGCGGCAATTTTAGGGGATGCGGATGGGTTTCGCAATGTAAGGACGGTCGCGCGCTTTGAATTTACGGTCGCCCGATGCACGCCGCGCGCAACACGGAGTACAATCCCCGATCGCACTGAAACTGGAAACACGTTATGCCGGGACCCGTTCGTCGTTACCTTCTGCTCCTTGCCCTGCCCCTGCTGCTCGCGGCCTGCGCGACCCCGACCCCACAGGAAGCCCCGCGGTCGACGCGCGGCGCGACCGACGATCTCGGGCTCATCGCCGACCTGGCCCTGGGCCTGGCGGAACGGCACGGCGCGGCGAATGTCCTGGTCGTGCTGGACATCGACAACACGATCCTGGCGATGGAACAGGACCTGGGATCGGACCAGTGGTACTACTGGCAGAAAGACCTCGCCGGGCAGAATCCGTGCGATCCGGCGCTGGTCAGCGACCGCCTGGCGGTTCAGGGCGCGCTGTTTTTTGCCAGCGCGATGCGTCCCACCCAACCGGATGCCGCTGCGCAGGTCGCGCGCATGCAGTCCGCCGGCTTGCCCGTCATCGCGCTGACGTCGCGCGGGCCGGACTACCGCCTGCAGACCTTCCGCGAACTGCGCCGCAACGGATTCAGCTTCTGGTCGTCCGCCCTGCCCCCGCGCGGCGGCTGGGCCGGAGCCTTCGTGCCGGCGGGCGGCGAGCGGCCCGCATTGTACGAGGATGGCGTGTTCCTGACGGCCGGCCAGCACAAGGGCCGCATGCTGCAGGCCCTGCTGGACAGAACCGGCGTTCCGACGCCGGTCGCCATCCTCATCGCCGACGACAAGCAGGATAATCATGATGCGATCCGGGAAACCTTCGGCGACAGCGGCACGGGGGTTCACGTCTGGCGGTATACCCGTGAAGACCCCGTCGTCGCGGCCTTCGACGGCGCGGCGGCCGATGCCCAGTGGAACACGCTGCGCCCCGCGCTGAAGGTCATCGAGGACGTGCTCGGCCCGGACAATTACGATCTGCCGGATTCCCCGCGCCCGCCGGGCTGCGACACCCCCTGACCCGGCCCGCGGCGACGCGGCGCGGGCTTCACGCCTCGCCGTCGAACTCGAACAGGCAGTCACCGACGCCCACCTGATCGCCCTCGGCGACCCGGTAGGCCTGCAACACGCCGGCCGCCGGCGCGAGCATCGTGTACTCCATCTTCATCGCCTCGAGCACCAGCAGCGGTTCGCCGGCTTCCACCTGCGCCCCCGGTTCGCTCAGCAGCCGCACCACCGTGCCGGTCATGGGCGCCGCCGCGGCATCGTCAACCGGACGTTCGACGTCGCCGCCGAGTTCGGGCCGGGCCAGCGAAAACTCCAGGGCGCCGTTCGGCCCGAACAGCGTGAACGTTTCCCCGTCGGCCACCACGCGCACGGTCTGCCGGTGACCGTCGATGTCGGCGTAGAGTTCGGTGCCGCGCAGCCTTCCGCCGGCCAGCACGGTGCGCGACCCGACCGTGATCTCGAAGCGTCGCCGCGCCCCGCGGCCGACCTCCCTGACCGGCGCCTCGTGCGGCACACCGTTGACGATAATCGCGCCGCGATGCCATGCCGGCGCGTTGAGCCGCCAGGCCGTGGACGCGTTCCACGGTGACCAGGGATCGCCGCGCGCCGCCCGGGCCAGCGCCCGCTGCTCCATCCGCAGCAGCAGGTAGAGCGACGCCAGCGGCAGGTCGCGCAACCGGTCCGCGTCGGTGTCGTGAAACAGCAGTTCGCGGTGGTCGTCGACGAAGTGGGTATTCACCCGGCCCGCGCGGTACGGCGCGCTGCTGACCAGGCTGTACAGAAACGACAGGTTGGTGTGCGGTCCGCTGATCCGGTATTCCGACAGCGCCCGCGCCAGCCGGGCGACGGCCCGTTCGCGGCTTTCGTCGTGGACGACCAGCTTGGCGATCATCGGGTCGTAATGCACGCTCACCGTGTCGCCCTGCGAGACGCCGGTGTCGACCCGCACGTGTTCCCCCTCCGGCGGCGGTTCCAGCCAGCTCAGGACGCCGCTGTCGGGCAGAAAGCCGTTGGCCGGGTCCTCGGCGTAAATACGCGCCTCGATTGCGTGGCCGCGAATCGCCAGGTCGTCCTGGGCGCACGGCAGGTCCGCGCCCGCTGCGACGCGGATCTGCCACTCCACCAGATCGAGCCCGGTGATCATCTCCGTCACGGGGTGTTCGACCTGCAGGCGCGTGTTCATCTCCATGAAATAAAACGCGCCGTCCCGATCGAGCAGAAACTCCACCGTTCCGGCGCCGGCATAATCGATCGCGCGCGCCGCGCGGACCGCCGCCTCGCCCATCGCGCGGCGCAGTTCCGACGTCATGCCCGGCGCCGGCGCTTCCTCGACGATCTTCTGGTGCCGGCGCTGGATCGAGCAGTCGCGCTCGAACAGGTGAACGGCGTGTCCGCGGTTATCGCAGAAGACCTGGATTTCAACGTGCCGGGGCGCCTCGAGATACCGCTCCACCAGCATGCGTTCGTCCCCGAACGCGGCCTTCGCCTCGCGCCGCGCCGATTCGAGCGCGCGGTCGAACGCGCCGGCCGCGTGCACCAGGCGCATGCCCTTGCCGCCGCCTCCGGAGACCGCCTTGAGCAGCACCGGGTAGCCCATTTCCGCCGCCGCGGCGCGAAGCCGCTCCGCGCTCGCGTCGTCCCCGTGGTAGCCGGGCAGCAGCGGAACCCCGGCCGCCTCCATGATGGCCTTGGCCTCGGCTTTCGAGCCCATCGCGCGAATCGCCGCGGCGGGCGGGCCGATGAACGCGATGCCGGCCGCGGCGCACTGCTCGGCGAAGTCCGCATTTTCCGACAAAAACCCGTAACCCGGGTGAACCGCCTGCGCCCCGGTCCGCCGACAGGCGTCGAGGATCCGGTCGCCGCGCAGGTACGACTCGGCGGCGCGCGCGGGGCCGATGTGAATCGCCTCGTCGGCCATCGACACGTGCAGCGCGTGGCGGTCCGCGTCGCTGTAAACGGCGACCGTGCCGATGCCCAGCCGGCGCGCGGTGCGGATCACGCGGCAGGCGATCTCGCCGCGGTTGGCAATGAGGATTTTCTCGAACACGGCGCCGCCTACATCCGGAACACGCCGAAGCGCGTCTCTTCGATCGGCCGGTTCAGCGCCGCCGACAGCGCCAGGCCGAGCACCTGGCGCGTCTGCGCCGGGTCGATGACGCCGTCGTCCCACAACCGCGCCGAGGCGTAGTACGGATGCCCCTGTTCCTCGTAGCGATCGAGAATCGGTTGCCGAAAGGCCGCTTCGTCCGCTTCGCTCCAGGCCTCGCCGGCGCGCTCCTTCTGGTCGCGCTTGACCTGCGCCAGCACGCTGGCCGCCTGCGCCCCGCCCATGACCGAGATCCGGGCATTCGGCCAGGTGAACAGGAAGAGTTGCCGATGATCACCGTCAGCTTGGGCACGGCGACGGTCGACACGGCCGTTACCATTTTCGCGCCGTGCTTGGCGATGCCGCCGGCCTCGTACTCGCGCCCCACCATGAAACCGGTAATGTTCTGCAGGAACACCAGCGGTATGCCGCGCTGTCCGCACAGTTCGATGAAGTGGGCGCCTTTCTGGGCCGATTCGCTGAACAGGATGCCGTTGTTGGCGACGATGCCGACCGGGTAACCGAAAATCCGGGCGAACCCGCAGACCAGCGTCGTACCGAACCGGGGCTTGAACTCGTCGAGCACCGAGCCGTCGACCGTGCGTGCGATGACCTCGCGCACGTCCCAGGGTTTGCGCGGATCCCGCGAAACGACGCCGTGGAGCTCCTGCGGGTCGTAGCGCGGCTCGACCGGTTCGGCGAGGTCGAGATCGACCCGCTTGACCCGGTTGAGTCGGCTGACCGCGCGCCGCGCGAGTTTCAGCGCATGGTGATCGTTCTGCGCAAAGTGGTCGGCCACGCCGGATTCGCGCGTGTGCACGTCGGCGCCGCCGAGCTCCTCCGCGCTGACGACCTCGCCGGTGGCGGCGCGCACCAGCGGCGGGCCGCCGAGAAAGATCGTGCCCTGCTCGCGCACGATGATCGCCTCGTCGGACATCGCGGGCACGTAGGCGCCGCCCGCCGTGCAGGAACCCATGACCACCGCGATCTGCGGAATGTTGCGGGCGGACAGGTTGGCCTG
>JARROJ010000091.1:0-9050 GCA_037384065.1 Lysobacterales bacterium | reverse complement strand
GCGCCGCCGGTCATGACCAGGCCGGCCGCCACCATGTTCTCGAATCCGCTGTGCCGCAACTCGGCCTGGATCAGCGAAAACAGTTCCCGGTACCGCGCTTCGACCACCTGGGCCAGCGTCTGGCGGGCCAGTTGCCGCGCCGTGCGATCGCCGACGCTCGGTACCTGGATACTCTCGTCGTTGCGCGCCAGTTGCTCCAGCGCGCAGGCATATTTCAGTTTGATGTCCTCGGCGTGCTGCGTGGGGGTGCGCAGCGCCACCGCGATGTCGTTCGTGACCTGGTCGCCGGCGATCGGGATGCAGGCCGTGTGCCGGATCGCGCCGTCGGTGAACACCGCGATGTCGGTGGTGCCCGCGCCGATGTCCACCAGGCAGACGCCGAGGTCCTTCTCGTCCTCGGTCAGCACCGCGTGGCTCGCCGCCAGCGGCTGCATGATCAGTTCGTCGACGGTCAGCCCGCAGCGCGCGACGCACTTGCTGATGTTCTGGGTGGCGCTCAGCGCGGCCGTGACCACGTGCACGTGCGCTTCCAGGCGCACGCCGGACATGCCGATCGGCTGGCGGATGCCGTCCTGGTTGTCGATCACGTATTCCTGCGGCAGCACGTGCAGGATCTTCTGGTCGGCCGCCACCGGCACCGCGCGGGCCGCGTCCAGCACGCGGTCGACGTCGCCCTCGGACACTTCCTTGTCCTTGATCGCCACCGTGCCGTCCGAGTTCAGGCTGCGGATGTGGCTGCCGGAAATGCCGGCGTACACCGAGTGGATCTCGCAGCCGGCCATCAGCTCGGCTTCCTCGACGGCGCGCTGGATGGCCTGCTCGGTCGAGGCCATGTCCACCACCACGCCACGCTTGAGGCCGGTGGACGGGTGCGAACCCAGTCCGATCACCTCGACGCTGCCGTCCGGCTGGCTCTCGCCGACGATGGCGACGATCTTCGAGGTGCCGACGTCCAGCCCCACGACCAGTGACTTTTCAGGTTTCCTTGGCTTCATTCAGCTTCCGTTTCGTGTTTCATCGGCCCCGTCTCGCGGCCAGGACACCGCGAACCCGTTGGTGTAGCGCAAATCAATACCCCGGGGCGGCACATCCTGTTCTTCCATCAGCGCATCCCAGCTGCCGAGAAGCCGTGCCAGGCGTTCATCCGTGGAATCCCGCCCCAGGTAAACCCGTGTGCCGTTGGTCAGTTCGAGCGACCAGGAACCCCGGTCGTCGATGGCGAGGTGGCGTACCTCGAGCCCCAGCGGCGTCAATCGTTCGTTCAGTGAAACCCAGGTCTGCAGCACGTCGTCGAGACGCGTCGGCGGCCCTTCCAGCCACGGCAGGCCCTGGATGCCGTCGGCCTCCGGCACGCTGAACGCGCGGCCGTCGCGTGCGATCAGTTCGCCCCGGTTCCAGTGCGCCACCGGTTCGTACTCCTCGACGGTGACCGACACCGTGTCCGGCCAGTGCTTCTGGACGTGCACCGCGGACACCCAGGCGTTCGCCATGGCGGATTCGCGCATCGCGCGCATGCCGGGCTCCAGGCTGGCCCGCAACTGCTCGGCGCTGACGCGCTGGAATTCGCCGTTCAGCTCCAGCCAGCGGATCGGCCAGCGGTCGCTGGTCACGATGCCCATGCCGACCCAGACGACGCCGACCGCGGTCAGCGCGAACAGCAGAACGACCAGCAGCGTGCCGCTGGCGAGACCGCGCTGGCGTCCCGGCGCCTGGCGTGCCCGGCGGATCACAGGCTGCTCTCCAGGATGCGCCAGACGAGGTCGTCGAAATCGATGCCGACCTGCGCCGCGGCCTGCGGGACCAGGCTGTGCCCGGTCATCCCGGGCGTGGTGTTGACCTCGAGGAACCAGGGCCGCGCGTCGTCGTCCAGCAGGAAATCGACCCGCCCCCAACCGGATGCGCCGAGCAGGTCGATTGCGCGCAGGGACTGTGACTGCAGTTCCCCCTCCAGCGCGGCGTCCAGCCCGCAGGGGCAGAAATAGCGCGTGTCGTCCGCCGTGTACTTGGCCTCGTAATCGTAGAAATCGTGCGGCGTCTCGATGCGAATCAGCGGCAGCGCCAGGCGGCCGATGACGCCGGCGAAGAACTCGCGCCCGCGGATCTCCTGCTCCACGAGCACCGTGTCGCTGTAGCGCCGCGCGAACTCCACCGCGGCGACCAGTTCGTCCGCCGCGCGGACCTTGCTGATGCCGATGCTGGAACCCAGCCCGTTCGGCTTGACGAAATACGGCAGCCGCAGCGTGTCCAGCGCCCGCGAGAAATCGTCCTCGGTGCGGCCGAAGGCCTCGAACGGCGGGGTCAGCAGGCCGTTGCGCTCCCAGACCCATTTCGAGCGGATTTTGTCCATGGTCAGCGCCGACGACGGCAGGTCGGAGCCCGTGACCGGGACCTTCATCAGTTGCAGCGCGCCCTGCAGCGAGCCGTCCTCGCCGCCCGGGCCGTGGATCAGGTTGAAGACGCGGTCGATGCGCCCCGCGCCGATCGCTTCGAACAGGGCCGGGGCGCCGTCGAACACGGTCACGTCGACGCCCTTGCGGCGCAACGCGGCCTCCACCGCCCGGCCACCGTTGAGCGAGACCTCGCGCTCGGCGCTGTCGCCGCCGATGACCAGGCCGACGCGGCCGAAGGTCTCGGGATCGTAGGTTTTCAGCGGCGGGACCGTCATCATGGCCGCATCTCCCGATCGATGCCCGTGCCGCCTTTCTCCACGAGGCGTTCGATGCCCGTGCCGGACTTTTCAATTAGGCACGCCCGGCGGATGCGTCGTACGGGCGGCAGGGTGTGCGTCATGGTATTGCTCACGAGACGTACTCCCTGCACAGTGCAGCGACCCGATCTGCTGCGTCGGGTACTGCCGCGGCGCGCCCCCGCGTTGCCATGCCGGCCAGTCGTGCGCGGTCCCCTGCCAGCGAGGACAGGACATTGGCCAGCTTCCGCGCGTCGGTCTGCGACTCCTGCATCAGCAGGGCCGCATCCTGTTCCACCAGGTATTCGGCATTCCGCGTCTGGTGGTCGTCGACGGCATGCGGAAACGGAATGAACACGGCGGCGACCCCCGCTGCTGCGACTTCCGAAACCGTCAAAGCGCCGGCGCGGCATACGACGACATCCGCCCAGGCGTAAGCGGCTGCCATGTCTTCAATGAAATCGGTGACTTCGGCCCGGCACTTCGCCCCATCGAGGGCGACGTCTGCGGCAGGGCCATTCGCCACGTCGATCTGCGCCTTTCGATAAGCCTCTTTCGTTTCCTCCACCCAGCGCGGCCCCGCCTGGTGGCGCACCACGAAGGCGTGCTCTTCGGCCAGCAGGCCGAGCGTCTCGGGCAGCAGGCGGTTCAACGCCAGGGCGCCCTGGCTGCCGCCGGTCAACAGGATCCGCAAAGGTCCGCTGCGACCGGCGAGGCGCTGCTCGGGCGCGTCGAGTTCGACGACCGCCCGGCGCACCGGGTTACCGCAGGTGATCGGCGCCAGGCGCTCGTCCCAGCTGCCGGGAAACGCCTGCAGCACGCGGCTGGCGAAGCGCGCCAGCGTGCGGTTGGTCATGCCCGGCACGCGGTTCTGCTCGTGCACCAGCAGCGGAATGCCGCGCAACCGGGCCGCGAGCCCGCCGGGACCGGCCGCGTAGCCGCCAAAGCTGATCGCACAGGCCGGCCGGTTGCGTCCGAGCAGGCGAAAGGCCTGGGCCACGGCGCGCAACAGGCGCCACGGCATCACCAGCCAGCGCCCCGCGCCCTTGCCGCGCAGGGCGGAAATGTCCACCACGTCGATCGGAATCTCGGCGGCCGGCACCCGGCGGCATTCCATGCCGCCCCGCGCGCCCAGCCAGCGGACCGGCACGCCGGCGCGCCGCAGCGCATCGGCCACCGCCAGCCCCGGGAAGATGTGGCCGCCGGTGCCCCCGGCCATGATCAGGACGCCCTCGCCGGCACGGCTCATGCGGCGACCCTCCGCGACGGCTTGCGCACGCGCTCGAAGACGCCGAAATCGCGGTCGAGTTCGTACTTGATCCGCAGCACCACGCCGAGCGCCACCAGGGTCATCAGCATGCTGCTGCCGCCGGAGGAGATCAGCGGCAGGGTCAGGCCCTTGGTCGGCAGCACGCCGAGATTGACGCCGACGTTGACCAGCGCCTGCAGGCCGATCCACAGGCCGATCCCGTAGGCGACGTAGCCGGAGAACGCGCGGCCCTTGCGGTGCGCCATCGCGCCGATGACCATGATCCGCGTGATCAGCAGCAGGAACAGGGCCAGCACGAAGATCACGCCGAGCAGGCCGAACTCCTCGGCCAGCACGGCAAAAATGAAGTCGGTGTGCGCCTCGGGCAGGTAAAACAGCTTCTGGATGCTGGCGCCGATCCCGACGCCGAACAGTTCACCGCGACCGATGGCGATCAGGGCCTGGACCAACTGGAAGCCGTTGCCGTACGGGTCCGCCCAGGGGTCGAGGAACCCGGTAATGCGCCGCAGTCGGTACGGTTCCATCGCGGCCCAGCCGAACACCGGCAGGGCCAGCATGCCGAGCACGAGGATGTGCCGCCAGGCCGCGCCGGCCAGCCACACCAGGCCGGCGACGATGGCCGTGATCACCGCGGCGCTGCCCATGTCGGGCTGCACCAGCAGAATGGCCGACAGCAGGCCCGCGACGCCCAGCGGCTTCAGGGTGTCGAAAAACCGCGACTGCACGTTTTCCGCCTTGCGCGCGAGGTACCCCGCGATGTACAGGATCACCATCAGCTTGACCGCCTCGACGGCCTGGAAGTTGACGAATCCGAGGCGAATCCAGCGCGTGCTGCCGTTGACGGTGTGCCCGATACCCGGCACCAGCACCAGCAACAGCAGCAGGATGGACAACGCGAGCAGCGGCCGGCTGATGCGCTCGAGAAAGGCCATCGGGATGACCCGCAGGGTCAGCGCGAGGGCCACGCCCATGCCGATGAAAATCAGGTGCCGCACGAGGTAGTGGTAGGCGCTCGCGCCCTGCCCCTCGGCCACCGCGATCGACGCGGATCCGACCATGATGACGCCGGCCGCGAGCAGCAACAGCGCCGGCAGCAGCACCCAGGCGTCCGGCCCGACCGGCTGCCGCATCGCACCCGGGGCGAAGGCCTGGCTGCGGGGTGCGTTGCGCTTGGCGGTGACTGTTTTGCGGCTCATCGTCGTCCTACCTGATCTTCAGCGTGGCCAGGCCGGCGAGCACCAGGATCACCGAGACGATCCAGAAACGGACGATCACCCGCGGCTCCGGCCAGCCCTTCAGCTCGAAGTGGTGGTGAACCGGCGCCATGCGGAAGATCCGCTTGCCGGTCAGCTTGAACGAGGCGACCTGCAGAATGACCGAGACGGTTTCCATGACGAACACGCCCGCCATCACGATGAACACCAGTTCCTGGCGCACGACCACGGCGATCAGGCCCAGCGCCGCGCCGACGGCCAGCGCCCCGATGTCGCCCATGAAAATCTGCGCCGGGTAGGTGTTGAACCACAGGAAACCCAGCCCCGCGCCCGCCAGCGCGCCGCAGAAGATCGCCAGTTCGCCGGCGCCGGGCACGAACGGCAACTGCAGGTATTCCGAGAACACCGAGTGGCCGGCCACGTAGGCGAAGATGCCCAGCGCCGCGGCGACGAACACCGAGGGCATGATGGCCAGGCCGTCGAGGCCGTCGGTCAGGTTCACCGCGTTGGAAAAGCCGACGACCATGAAATAGGTGGTGACGATGTAGAACACGCCCAGCGGCAGCACGATGTCCTTGAAGAACGGCACGATCAGTTCGGTGGCCGCGGGCACGTCGGCGGTCAGGTACAGGAACACCGCGACGGCCAGGCCGGCCACGGACTGGCCGAGGTATTTCCAGCGCGCCGGCAGCCCGTCCGAGTTCTGCAGCACCAGCTTGCGGTAATCGTCGATCCAGCCGATCACGCCGAAGGCCAGCGTGACCAGGATCACGACCCAGACGTAGCGATTGGAGAGGTCGGCCCACAGCAGCGTGGCGATCACGATCGAGAACAGGATCAGCGCCCCGCCCATGGTCGGCGTGCCGGCTTTCGAGAAGTGACTTTCCGGGCCGACCTGGCGGATCGGTTGGATCTGCTGTTGCGCAACCAGGCGGCGAATGAACCACGGCCCCATCACCAGCGAAATCAGCAGCGCCGTGAGCGCGCCGAGAATCGTGCGCAGGGTGATGTAACCGAACACGTTGAACCCGCTGTTGACGTCCGCCAGTTGCTGGGTCAGCCAGTAGAGCATCAGCCGGCCTCCCGCAGCTCGGACTCGCTGACCAGGGCCTCGACGACGTCCTCCATGCCCATCGAGCGCGAGCCCTTGACCAGGCAGTTGACGCCGGAGTGGATTTCCCGGCGCAGCGCCGCGGCGAGTTCCTGCTTGTCGGCGAAGTGGCTTCCGCCGGGTCCGAAGGCGTCGACCGCGTCCGCCGCCATGTCGCCGATCGCGAACAGCCGCCGGACGCCCATGACGGCGGCGTTCTCGCCGACCTCGCGGTGCATCTTGCGGCTGCCGGCGCCGAGTTCCTTCATGTCGCCCAGCACCAGCCAGCGCTCGCCCGCGAGGCTGGCCAGCACCTGGAGCGCGGAGTACAGGGAAGCGGGATTCGCGTTGTAGCTGTCGTCGATCACGGTCCAGCCCGCGGTCGTGTGCAGCAGGTTCAGCCGGCCCGGAACGGGCACGACCTTTTCCAGGCCGCGCCTGATGATGTCCATGTCGATATCCAGAGCAAGGGCCACGGCCGTGGCGGCCGCGGCGTTCATGTGGTTGTGGCTTCCCGGCAACGGCAGGGCGACGTCGCAGGCGCCCGCGGCCGTGATCAGCCGGCAGCCGTCGGCGGTCGCCTCGACGCGAACGTCCGCGTCGGGGGCGGTGCCGAAGGTCAGCACCCTGTCGGCCCCGTTCTGCTCGCGCCACAGCTCACCCCAGGGCTCGTCCGCGTTCATCACGGCGCAACCGCCGGCGGGCAGCGCGCCGAACATCTCGCCCTTGGTGCGGGCCACGCCCTCGATGCTGCCGAAGCCTTCCAGGTGCGCCGGCGCGATGTTGTTGACCAGGCCGACGTCCGGCCGGCCGATGCCCGCCAGGTAGGCGATGTCGTGCAGCTTGCTGGCGCCCATCTCCAGCACCGCGTAACGGTGCTTGGGCTGCAGGCGGAACAGCGTCAGCGGCAGGCCGAGTTCGTTGTTGTAGTTCCCCTCGGTCGCGAGAACGGGGCCCTCCAGGCGCAGGATGCTGGCCACCATCTCCTTGACGGTGGTCTTGCCGTTGCTGCCGGTGATGCCGACCACGACCGGGTCGAGCCGCTCACGCACCAGGCGCCCGATGCGGCCCAGCGCCTCGAGCACGTTGTCGACGACGAGTTGCGGAACCTCCAGATCCAGGCGACGGGCGACCAGCAGCGCCGCCGCGCCGGCCTCGACGGCGGCCGCCGCGAAATCATGGCCGTCCACGCGCTCGCCGGGCAGCGCCGCGAACAGGGCGCCCTCACCCGCTTTGCGGCTGTCGGCGACGATCGACCGGATTTCGAGGTCGCGGTCGCTCGCGGGGCAGCCCAGCAGGCGTTCGAGTTCGGCGAGCTGCAAGGGGATCATGCCGCTTCCTCCAGCAGGCCGCGGACGGTGGCCGCGTCGTCACAACGGACGGCCCGGCCGACCGCTTCGCTCCAGCGCTCGGCGCCGCGCCCGGCGACGAGCACGATATCGCCCGTCCGGCTCTCTTCGATGGCGCTGCGGATCGCCTCCGCGCGGTCCTCGATGACCCGGGCCTCCCGAAAGCGGCGCAGTCCCTGCGCCATGTCCTCGAAAATCGCCCAGGGGTTCTCATCGGCGGCGTCGCCGAGCGTCATGACGACGCGGTCGGACAGCGCTTCCGCCACCGACGCCATCGCCTGGCGCTCCGCCCGGTCATGGACCGCGTCGCAGCCGAACACGCAGACCAGCCTTCCGTGCAGGTGGGAACGCAAGGCGGTCAGCGTTTCTTCGAGCCGGGCGGCGGACGACGCCTCGTCCAGCACCACCACGGGCTGGCCGGCATCGCCGCCCAGCGGGTGCAGGCGGCCCGGCGCGGCCTGCATGATCTCGACCTGGTGCATGACCCGGTTCCAGGGCATGCCCAGCAGGGCCAGGACGCCAACGGCGCCGAGCAGGTTGGACAGGTTGAATGCGCCGAGCAGGCCGGTGCGCACTTCGCCGCCGCCCCAGGGGCCGGCGATGCGGATCGTCATGCCGGACGCGTCCATGCCCAGCACCGAACCGCGCAGCTCGGTCGCACCGTTGGTGCCGAACGTCAGCACCTGGGTGCCGTTGCCGATGTGCCGCGCCAACGCCTTGCCGGCCGGATCGTCGTGATTGACGACGGCGAAGCGCGGATGTTCCGCCGCGAACAACCGCTGCGGATCGGCCGCGCCGCCCGGCCCGGAGGCCGTGAACACCAGCGCGTCGAGCCCGAGCTCGGCGGTGGCCGAGGCCGCCAGCACGCGCGGCGAGAATTCCAGCACGACGCGCTCGACGCCGTGCTGCAGGCAGTCCGACAGCACGCCGTGCAGAGCGAGCCCGTCCAGCGCCTCGCGACGGCCGGCGCCCGGTCGGCCCAGCGGTCCGCAGCCCAGGTCGCTGATCGCGCCGGCGTCGCCGTCCGCGCGCTGCCAGGCCTGGGCGATGAAATGCGCGGTGGAGGTCTTGCCGCGGCCGCCGCACACACCGGCCAGGGTCAGCTGCTCCGCGGGATGCCGGTGAAAGCGTGCGCCGAGTTCGCCGAGCCGCGTTTCGAGCCCGGGCATCGCGAGCACCGGAATAGCCAGCTTCGGCGCCGCCACGGCGCCGTCGTGCAGTACGATCGCCGCGCCCCGGGCCGCCGCTTCAGCCGCCCGTTCGAGACCGTGCCCGCCGGGCTGCGACAGGGCCAGGTAGGCATCGCCCGGCTCGATCGCGGCGGCATCGAGACCGAGCCCGCTGACCGCGAGGCGGCCGTCGTCGGCTCGCGTTTCGAAGTCGCACCAACCCTCAAGCAACGTCCGGATGCTGATCGGGTGGCTCATTGCGCCGCTCCGGC
>JARROJ010000090.1:0-7578 GCA_037384065.1 Lysobacterales bacterium | reverse complement strand
TCACGATAGATGAGAGCGGCCAGAAGCTTCCAGCTCCCTGCTGGGAATAACCCCCGCCTGAACTCCACCCGCCAATGCCACCCGGCATGCCGCGTACCCGCTACATCGTCTCGTTGCTGCTGGCCATAGCCGCCAGCATCGCCTTCTTCACGTCCGGCAACGACCACCCCACCCAGCTCGAACAGGTCCTCGAACGCGGCGAGCTCGTCATGCTCACGCGCAACGGCGCCAGCACCTACTACATCGGCCCGGACGGGCCAACCGGGCCGGAAGTCGAACTGGCGCGTGGCTTCGCCGAGTACCTCGGGGTGGAACTCGACATCCGCACCGCGCCGGCCTTCAACCAGTTGGCGGAAATGCTGGAGAGCGGCGCCGGCGACATGATTGCGGCCAACCTGACGCGCACGCCGGATCGCGAGGAGCGATTCAACTTTGGGCCGGATTACCAGGAAACCACGATGGTCGTGGTTTACCGCCGCGGCCAGCCGCGCCCGCGCAGCTTCGCCGACCTGGCCGGGCGCAAGGTCATGGTCATCGCCGGCAGCAGCTACGAGGAGGCGCTGGAACTGGCGAAGTTCGACGTCGAGGATCTGGAGTGGGAGGCGCGCAGCGACGTCGGCATGGAGGAACTGCTGCTGGCCGTCGCCGACGGCGCGATCGACGCCACCCTGGTGGATTCCAACATTTTCAGCCTGAACGGCCGCTACTACCCGCGCGTCGACATCGCCTTCACGTTAGAGGGCACCCTGCCCCACGCCTGGGCTTTCCCGGGCGGCGCCGACGACAGCCTGGCCCGCGCAGCCTCCGATTACCTGCATGAAGCAAGCGAGGACGGCCGCCTGTCGGCGCTGCATAACGCGTTCTACACCGAGGACGGGCGCCTCGACCGCGTCGGCATGCACCAGTTCATGGGCCAGGTGCGCAAGCGCCTGCCGCCCCTGATCCCGCTTTTCCAGGAGGTCGCCGAAGCCCACGACATGGACTGGCGCCTGCTGGCCGCCATCGGCTACCAGGAATCGCACTGGGACCCGGAGGCCTCCTCGTACACCGGCGTGCGCGGCCTGATGATGCTGACGCGGCGCACGGCGAATCACCTGGGCGTCACCGACCGGCTCGACCCGCGCCAGAGCATCGACGGCGGCGCACGCTACCTGCTCGACCTGCACGGGCGCCTGCCGGGCGGCATCGAGGAACCCGACCGCACCTGGATGGCGCTGGCGGCGTACAACATGGGCATGGGGCACCTGGAAGACGTGCGCGTCATCACGCAGAAGCGCGGCGGCGATCCGAATCGCTGGGACGATGTGCGTGACAACCTCGAACTGCTGACCCAGGAACGCTGGTACCGCGACACGCGCTACGGCTACGCGCGCGGCTTCGAGACCAAGCAGTTCGTCGACAACGTGCAGGATTATTACGAGATGCTGGTGTGGATGGATACGCGGGACCATCCGCTGCTGGTGGTGGGGTTGTAAGCGTTTTCTCGAAGGGCGTTCGGGCCCACCCGGGTTTTCGCGCTTCGGCCGCTTGTCGGGGCTGAAGCCCCTCCCACATTCCACAGCCTGTCGCGTCGGCGTTCGCCGGTATTTCTGTGGGAGGGCCTTCAGGCCCGACAGGCCGATCCGTCTGCGATGAACCCGATCGCGCCTGAAAGTCCGGCCAAAGAACGCATCGCAATCCGAAGGAAGAGCGTCACCCTTCGGCGAGTGATTTCCAGATGCAATGGCCGTGGTTTTCCTCGATGGCCTTCAGGCGCGCCTCGTGCGCGGCGCGTTCGGCGTCCGTCGCCTTCACGACCAGCAACTCCGGCCGGGCCACGGTCCGGAGATGGGCGAGGTCCACCTCGGCGGTGTCCGCGGCCTGGAAACTGAGGCCCAGGTCGCTTTGCCCGCCCGTCATGGCCAGGTAGACGTCGGCCAGGATCTCGGAGTCGAGCAGCGCGCCGTGCAGCGTGCGGCTGCTGTTGTCCACCTCGTAGCGCTTGCACAGCGCGTCCAGGCTGTTGCGCTGGCCGGGGTGCAGGTCGCGGGCCAGTTCCAGCGTGTCGAGCACGGTCACGTGATCGGCCATGCGGTCGTCGCGGCCCAGCAGCGCCAGTTCGTTGTCCAGGAAGCCGATGTCGAACGGCGCGTTGTGGATGATCAGCTCGGCGCCGCGCACGAAGTCCAGGAAATCATCGGCGACCTCGGCGAAGGTCGGCTTGTCCAGCAGGAACTCATTGCTGATGCCGTGCACCTCGAGCGCGCCGTCCTCGATCTCGCGCTCGGGGTTCAGGTACTGGTGGTAGTGGTTGTGGCTCAGGCGCCGGTCGACCAGCTCCACGCAGCCGATCTCGATGACGCGGTGCCCTTCGGCCGGCTCCAGGCCGGTGGTTTCGGTGTCGAGGATGATTTGTCTCATTGCTTTAACGGCTACTCGGTTTCTGTGTATCTGCCCCGGCGGCTGATTCGAATGACATCGCCTGTGGATCCCGGATCAAGTCCGGGATGACGGGCTTGCCAGTAACATCCGGAATTCGCAGGGTAAATGCAAACCCCCTACGTCATCCCGGAATTCGCGGAGCGAATATCCGGGATCGCCAGCCGCGCCAGTTCGTCGGCGCGCTCGTTCTCCGGCACGCCGCTGTGGCCGCGCACCCAGCGCCATTCCACGTCGTGCCGCGCTACTGCCTGGTCCAGCCGCTGCCACAGGTCGACGTTTTTCACCGGCTTCTTGTCGGCCGTCTTCCAGCCGCGGCGCTTCCAGTTCTCCATCCACTCGGTCATGCCCTTCATGACGTAGGTCGAGTCGGTATGGATGACGATTCTACAGGAGCGCTTCAGTGCTTCCAGCGCCTCGATGACCGCCATCATCTCCATGCGGTTGTTGGTCGTGGATTTATCGCCACCCGACAGTTCGCGGCGATGCCCGTTGTACATCAGGATACTGCCCCAGCCCCCCGGCCCCGGGTTGCCGCTGCACGCGCCATCGGTGTAGATCACGACGGTGTTTCGTTCAGACATGGATTCATCGTCACCCTTGAATGGGCGCCGATTGTACAACGCGAGCGCGCGGCTTTTCGAACCGCAGCGGCGTGACCCCCACGCTGTCGCGATGCGTCGCCTGCAGGATGACCACGTCCGCCAGCGGCGCGCCCAGTCCGCCGAGCCCGCGGTTCATGAACCGGGGCTTGCGCTGGCCGAGCAACCCGGCGCCGGCAAAGCCCTGCATGTTCATGCCCAGCCGCTCGAGGCGGTCCTTCACCGACCACGGCGACAGCCCGGGCAGGCGCCGAATCGCGCCCTGCGTGCGGTACCGCCAACCGCCCCGGTTGAGCCCCAGCACGATCAGCACGCCGTTGCGCGCCGTCACCCGGCAGGCCTCCTCGAGTTCGGGTTCCCGGCCGTCGCCGATGACGTGATGCAGCACGACCATCCGGAACACGCGATCCTGGAACGGCAGATCGGACGAGGCGCAGCACAGCCGCGGCCCCGAACCGCCGTCGCTATCCGTGCTGAGGGAAATCGACACGCCAAAGACTTCCGATTCGGAGTGCAGGAAAACCGGGTCGAACAGCGGGGCGGCGGGGTGATGGATCTCCAGCAGGTTGCCGCGCTCGCCGGTGCGCCCGGCGCTGCGCAGCAACCCCTCGGACAGGTCCTTCAGGGTCTCGAGATTGGATTCCGAACGACGGGAGGCGGGAGGCATTTCAGGCAATCCGCCGGACACATTTGCTAGAATTGCGCGTTCGCGGCGCACGTTTGCGGCCGCCCGGAGGCAAGACGAACATGGGAATGCCCAAAATCAGAGTCACGGCGATACCTGCATTTTCCGACAATTATATCTGGCTGCTTTCGGCGAGGGGTACCACTTGCGCGGTGGTCGACCCCGGCGACGCGCAACCGGTGTTCGAAACGCTGGAACGAGAAGGCCTGGAACTGACGTCGATTCTGCTCACGCACCACCACGCCGACCACATCGGCGGCGTCGCGGAACTGGTCGCGGCGACCGGCGCCGCGGTGTACGGCCCGCACGACCCGCGGATTCCCGGGCAGACCCGCAGCCTGGCCCAGGACGAAACGCTGACGCTCACCGACCCCGCGCTCGAGTTCCGCGTGCTCGAGGTTCCCGGCCATACCTCCAGCCACATCGCCTTTCACGGGCACGGCAGCCTGTTCTGCGGCGACACCCTGTTCAGCGTCGGCTGCGGGCGCCTGTTCGAAGGCACGGCGGACGAGATGCAGGCGTCACTGGACAAGATCGCCGCCCTGCCCGCCGCGACCCGGATTTTCTGCGCGCACGAGTACACGCTGTCGAACTGCGACTTCGCGCGGACGGTGGAGCCGGACAATGCGGCCCTGGCGCGGCGCGCCAGCGAAGTCGAGGCCGCCCGCGCGGTCGGCCGCATCACCCTGCCCACCACGCTGGAGAGCGAACTGGCCGTGAATCCCTTTCTGCGGACCCGCGAGGCCGCCGTCGTCGCGGCCGCGCGTGCGCGCGAGCCCGGCGTGGCGCCCGGCGCGGAAACGCTCGCGGTCATTCGAGCGTGGAAGGACGCCTTTTAAGCGTTGGCCCGTCAGTAGGACAGTAGAACTTCAGGAGCGCCCTGTGGGCGCGGCTTCAGCCGCGACAGGCGCACCGTGCTCCCTGCAATACCTGTCGGGCCTGAAGGCCCTCCCACAAATACGGTATTCGCAGGAGCGGCGTCAGCCGCGACGGACATGAAGCCTGCCGGTCCCAAAAGCCCTCCTGCGAGGCATTCGGCGACTTGACCGCGAATTCTCAAGCCGGATAATGACGCCACGGAAATGAATTCTAAGGAGTGCGGGTGCGTTATCGCCTGATCATACTGAGCGCCATGCTGTTCCTGGCCGGCTGCGCCGCAACCGGCGGCAGCGTCCAGCCGGAACCCGTGGCCGCGCCTGAGCCTCCGGCTCCGGCCGAGCCGCCGCCCAGTTCGACCGCCACGATCGACGAGCATCTGTTCGAGCCCGAGCCGGTCGCGATCGTCCACGAGAACATCTGGGACCGCGTCGTCCACAACTTCGCCCTGCCCGAGTGCTCCGAGCACGAAATCGCGCTGACCTGGGCGCAGTGGTACGCCGATCACCCGGACTACATGGCGCGCATCTTCAAGCGCGCGCAACCCTGGATTTTCTACATCACCGAGGAACTCGAACGGCGCGGTATGCCGGGTGAAATCGCCCTGCTGCCCATCGTCGAGTCCGCCTACGACCCGTTCGCATTCTCCAGCGGGCGCGCGCTCGGCGCCTGGCAGTTCATCGCCAGCACGGGCCGCAACTACGGCCTGAACCAGGACTGGTGGTACGACGGGCGTCGCGACGTGTGGGCCTCCACCGATGCAGCGCTGAATTACCTGCAGTACATGGCGGACATGTTCGACGGCGACTGGCTGCTCGCGCTGGCCGGCTACAACTCGGGCGAGAACCGCGTCCACCGCCAGGCCCAGCGCAACCGCAAGGCCGGCAAGCCGGCGGACTTCTGGAACCTGAAGCTGCCCAGGGAAACGCGCGGCTACGTGCCCAAGCTGCTCGGCCTGACCTGCCTGTTCGAGAATCCCCAGGATTACGACTTCGAACTGCCGAACACGCCAAATCACCCGGTCGTGGCGGCGGTCGATCTCGGCCAGCAGGCCGACCTGGTGCTGGTCTCGCAGCTGGCCGAGGTGCCGATCGACGTGCTGTTTGGCCTGAATCCGGGCTATAACCGCTGGGCAACCTCGCCGGAGGGGCCCTACCGGGTGGTGCTGCCGATCGAGCACGCCGAACGGCTCGAGGCCCGCCTGCAGGACGTCGACGCCTCGACGCTGATGAAATGGGACCAGGTGGTCGTGCAGAGCGGCGACACGCTGTCCGGAATCTCCGCCCGCCACGCCGTGCCGGTGTCCGTGCTGCGCACGGCGAACGACCTGAACGGCGACCTGATCCGGCCCGGACAGAAATTGCGCCTGCCGCGCGACAACCAGTTGATGGTCGACCCGCTGTACGCACAGGCCGCGCAGGAGCTGCAGCGTCTGCAATCCGGCCTGATCGCCTCGCAGCGCGTCTCGCATCGCGTGCGCCCGGGAGAGAGCCTGTCGGTCATCGCGCGGCGCTACAAGGTGTCGGTCAAGGACCTGCAGCGCTGGAACAACATCTCCGACCCGCGCAAGCTGCGCGCCGGCCGCACGATCACCGTGTTCCACAGCCCCGCGCAGCAACCCGCGGCGCGCGGCGGCACGACGCGCTACGTCGTGCAGCGCGGCGACTCGCTGTGGAGCATCGCGCGCAAGTATGACGTGCGGGTCAAGGATCTCAAGACCTGGAACGATCTCGGCACAAGCATGCTGCAGCCCGGGCAATCGTTGCGGATTGTCCGCTGATCGAGACGCGCATGACCCGCACCACGCGCCCTTGCCTGTTGCTGCTGGCTCTGCTGGCGCTGGCCCAGCCCGCCGCGGCCGACGCCCTGGAACTCCGCGGCGAAGCCGTCCAGGGCGGCCTGATGTTCGGCGAAGTCAGCCCCGGCAGCCGCGTGACGCTGGACGACCGCGACCTGATGGTCTCGCCCGAGGGACGCTTCGTGATCGGCTTCGGACGCGACGAAAAAGGCCCCAAGACGCTGGTCGTTACCGGCCCCGACGGCAGCGCGCAGGAACGCACTTTCGGCATCAAACCGCGTGATTACCGGATCGAAAAAGTCGACGGGCTGCCGCCGCGCACGGTGACGCCCGATCCCGCCGACGCGGAACGCATCAAGCAGGAAATCGCCCTGGTCGCGGCGGCGCGCAAGCGCGCCGACCCGCGCACGGATTACGCAGCAGGATTCCAGTGGCCCGCGGCCGGGCGGATCAGCGGCTACTACGGCAGCCAGCGGGTGCTGAACGGCGAGCCGCGCCGGCCGCACTACGGCCTGGATATCGCCGCGCCGACCGGCACGCCGGTCCACGCGCCGGCGGGCGGCATCGTAACGCTCGCCCACCCCGACATGTTCTACTCCGGCGGCACCATCATCCTCGACCACGGCCAGGGGCTGTCGTCGAGTTTCCTGCACCTGAGCGAAGTCCTGGTCGATGTCGGCGAGCAGGTCGAACCGGGCCAGGTGATCGCAAAGATCGGCGCCACCGGGCGCGCCACCGGGCCGCACCTCGACTGGCGCATGAACTGGCTCGACCGCCGGGTCGACCCGCAGTTGCTGTTGGACGGCGAACCGCCGGCCTTGCCCGCGGCGGAGTAAGCCTCAAGGGGCTGTCGCTGTGGGAGGGCCTTCAGGCCCGACAGGTGTTTTCGCAGAAACCAACAAGACGGTCGCGGCTGAAGCCGCTCCCACAGGGCAAGCCGTGCACGCTTACTTGGTGCGGCTGAGCTCCAGGCGCACCGGCGCGCCGGCGCCGGCCACGTAGCCGCCTTCCACGCCCTTGGTCACGACCGCTACCGCGTTGTGCGGATGCAGGCTTTCGTAGTGCGTGCAGCGAACCCAGAAATCGAGAATACGCTCGTCCGCGTTCAGCGCGGTCTGGATGCGGCGCCCGGCGTCCTCGCAGAACATCAGGTTGCTGCCGTTCAGCTCGGCGAAGGCTTTCTCGTCCTCGCGCTTCAC
>JARROJ010000089.1:0-7734 GCA_037384065.1 Lysobacterales bacterium | reverse complement strand
TGCTGGCGGTCTGCGGGCCCGCTCAGGCCGCCAAGATCCGCTACACGTTCGCGGACTGGGCCGGGACGCCCTTACGCGTCCATGCGACCCGTCCGTCCGGCCTGGCGGCGGACCGCCCGGTCGTCATCGTCATGCACGGCGCACGGCGCAATGCCCGGGATTATCGCGACCAGTGGCACGAACTGGCGAAACGGCATCGATTCCTGCTGCTGGTGCCCGAGTTCAGCGAGCGCGATTTTCCGGGGCCCGAGGGGTACAACCTCGGTTACCGGCGCGACGCCGAGGGGCGCCCCCGACCCCGCGACCGCTGGGCCTTCGCGGCGCTCGAACCGCTGTTCGACGACGCGAAACGCCGGTTCGGTTCGACCGCACGGCGCTATGCGCTCTACGGGCATTCCGCCGGCGCCCAGTTCGTGCACCGATACCTCTTTTTCATGCCGGATGCGCGGGTCGCCCGGGCGGTTCCGGCGAACGCGGGTTGGTACACGATGCCCGATTACGCGGTTGCGTATCCCTATGGTCTTGGCACGTCGCCGGTGACCCCGGAAGACCTGCGGCAGGCCCTGTCGCTGCCGGTCACCGTATTGCTCGGCGAACGCGACGACGACCCCGGCCACGCGAGTCTTCGGCGCACACCCGAGGCGTTGCGGCAGGGCGCGACACGGCTCGAGCGGGGCGAGCGCTTTTACGCGACGGCCCGGGCTTACGCGGAACGACAGGGCGTGCCGTTCAACTGGCTGCGGACGCGGGTGCCGGGCGCCGACCACGACAATCGCCTGATGGCCCCGGCGGCGGTGCCGTACCTGCTCGGCGCCGCGGCCCCGGACCACTGAAGGCGCTTCGGTCGCGGAACGGATTGAAAAAAATGCTCGCATGCATCATGTTAGACGGGTAACGATTTGTTTTTGACGAAGGTGCCGCCCGTTTGAATCACAGGAAAGTCATGGGAACCCTCGCCGGGTTGGTCTGTCTGGCCGGAATCTCGTACCACCAGGTGCGGGATGGAGGGCCGGATCCGCGCGACACGGCAATCATGAGCGGTACGATCCTGTCCGAGCAGTCCGACGCGCGCGCGCGTGGGGCGAGCGAGGCCGACGCAGCCTGTGAAACAACCGCAGCGACCGGCCAAAACGACGCCGGCAGGCGCGCGGATGCGAATTGCGGGGGGGACGGCGCGCAACGCGACGGCGATTCCTAAGGCATCGCCCAGACCTTCTGAACGCCGATAATATCGGACGGACTCAG
This sequence comes from Lysobacterales bacterium, assembly GCA_037384065.1. Classification (GTDB taxonomy): domain Bacteria; phylum Pseudomonadota; class Gammaproteobacteria; order Xanthomonadales; family SZUA-36; genus JABDPF01. The sequence goes on along the minus strand of JARROJ010000089.1, from coordinate 6,489 downwards.
CGCCCGTCGTCGGGCGGTGTTTCGCTTTCTTCCCTGGGCGGCGGTGGGCGCACGCTGTCACCGAGTTTGTCCAGGTCCTCGATGGCCAGGATGCCACGCAGGTCCTGTGGCGCGCTTTCGTCGGATTCGGCGGGTTCGGTCGCCGCCGCGGTCGCGCGGGTGTCGTCGGCCGCTTGCGCCTGTTGCGAAGCCGGGTTCTGCTCGGTGTTCGGCGCCGCCGCCGCGGAACCGTTTGACCCAGACTGGCGGCGGAGCACGTAGTCGAGCGCGCTTTCCGAGACGCCGGCCCTGCTGGCCGCATCCTCGGCCGCCTGTTTTCCGGCCTGGCTCGGCTCATAGGTGCCGGACGCGCCGGCCCGGTCGTCGGTTTCGCGCTCGCCGGCCTGGCCCGCCTGCCCGGATTGCCCGGACTGGCCGGCGTCGCCGCTTTCACTGCCGCCCTCCGCGCCGCCGTCGGCCCCATCCGGGTTGCCGGGGCCGCTGACCGGACCCCGGTACGCCCCGAACGCTTCGGCCTCGCGCGCGTGGTACTTTTCGATCTGCTCGTCCCAGGCCTCCTGCTCACGGCTTGCCAGTGACGGGTCATCCTGCGCCGCGGCGCTGGGTCGGTAGGGATACTCGCGGCGCGCGTCCTCCGGCGACCACTCGCCGTTTTCCACGATGATGTCGATGAGTTGCTCGCGGATGTTGTCGCGCGACGCCTCCGGCAGGCGGTCGATCTTTTCCAGTTCGCGTCGGTAACCGTCCTGCGGATCCACGTACGTCGGGTCGCGGTAGCGCGCGTCTTCGAGTTCCATGCGCCGGCGGAATGCTTCGTCGCTCTCCTCGACCTGCTCACTGGTGTCCGGCGCCGCCGACGGCTCGGGCGCGTCCTGCGCCCGCGCGTACGGCAGGGCGGCGGTCATCATCAGCAGAATGAACAACAGGCGTGACATCGCTTGATTATGCCCCAGTCACGGGATTTGCGTCTTCAGTCGGGCTCGACCGTGCGCACGACACGGAAGCCGGTGAAATCGTTCCGATCGCCGTTCTTCAGGTTGAACCGGGCGGGCAGACGGATCTCGCGGGTGCCGGTGAACCAGGAACCGCCGCGCGTCATGCGTGAACTGCAGATGCCGCGCGACCACGCGCTGCCATCGGCGGGTGCGTCGAGGTAGGACAGGTTCATACAGTCCAGGGTCCACTCGGCGACGTTGCCGATGACGTCGTAGACGCCGAATGCGTTCGGTTCCAGTGAACCGACCGGCAGGGTCTGCAACGCGGTGGCGTCCGCGCAGTCCTCGTGCTCCCAGCGAAATCCGGATTCGCGCCCCGCAATGTTGCCGAAGCGGCACACCTCGGCGGGGTTGCCGCCCAGCCAGTCCGTTTCCTCGCCGGCTCGCGCCACGTACTCCCACTGGCTCTCGCTCGGCAGGCTGTAGGCCTGCCCGGTCAGCCTGCTGAGCCAGGCCGTGTATTCCTGCGCGTCGTTCCAGGACACCATCATCACGGGACGGTCGCCGCGCCCCCAGCCGTTGTCCACCGGTTGCGTGCTGCAGCCGCCGTCGGCGACGCAGCGGTCCCACTGCGCGAAGGTGATTTCGAAGACGCTGACGGCGAAGGGTTCGGCAAAGGTCACCATCCGCTTCGGTGTTTCCTTTTTCAGCGCCAGGGGCGCCGATTCATCGCTGCCCTGCCAGTATGAGCCGGCCGGGACGACGACCATGTCCGGGCAGTCCGCGCAGTCGCGGAAGACCTTGCCCGGGCGCAGCGTCAGGCTGTCGATCGCTTCGAGCGCGGCCGCCAGGTGCCGGCCGCCGGGAAAGGCTTCCGTGTACGCGCGGTAGGCCTCGAGGGTGTTCAGCCGGGCGGCCGCCTCGAAGGCCCGCCGGTCGTTGGCGGCGGCCTCGATCGACGCGCGCAGTTCGCGCGCTTCCGCGGCATGCTGACCGTCCGGCCAGGCCGCCAGGTAGGCGTCGACGGCTGCGGCCGTGCCGGCGCGCTGCGCCTGCGCCCAGTCGGCGTCGTCCTGCTCGGCGCGCTCGGCGGCTGCGCGGTCGGCCGCCGCTTCCGCACGGCTCAGTTCGTTCAGTGCGATATCGGCGTCGAAGCGGTGCCGGCCTTCCGGAAACTGTTCCAGGTAGGCTTCGAGCGCGGCGCGGGTGCCCGTTTCCGATGCGCGGGCCCAGGCGGCGTCATCGAGTCGTCCGAGATGCAGGCGCGCCTGGTCGTTGTGGATCGATTCCGGGTAGTCCCGCATGAACTGCCGATAGCCGTAGGCGACATCGGCCTCGAGCGCGGACTTCCAGCGGGCGTCTTCTTCCGGTTGCGGGCCGGCACTCGCGTCGGCGGTCGCCTGCGGTTCCTGCACGCTCCCGTTCGATCCCGCGCCGCCGGCGAACAGGTAAATCAACGCCGCGGAGAGCACGACCACGAACAGCCCCAACAGGATCATCGGCAGCCATTCGCGTTCCTCCGGAGCGATGGCGTTCGGCGTCGCGCCGGCGCCGGACGGCATTCCGAAACCGCTGCGCCAGGCCGCGATGTCGGCCGGCCGCCGGCGCGGATCGATCGCGAGACCGCGCCCGATGGCCGGCAGCACGCGCTGAAAATCCGCGGCTGCGACGAGACGATCGAGCGGGGTCAGTGGATCCTCCAGGCCGTCGCCGACCGCCGCCACGCGCGCATCGGCCGGCGCCGGAAGGTGACCGCCGATACAGCGGTAAAGCGTCGCCGAGAGCCCGTAGATGTCGGTCCAGGGACCGACGTTACCGCCCACGCCGTACTGTTCGGGAGCCGCGTATCCGGAACTGCCCAGAACCTGTCCCGGCGCCGCTGCGGCGGCGCCGAAATCGAGCAGCAGGGGCGCGCCCTCCTGGGTCACGTAAATATTGGACGGCTTCAGGTCGCGGTGGATCAGGCCCTGGCCGTGCAGGTAGGCGAGCGCGTCCAGCAGCGGTTCGGCCAGCGCCAGGGCCTCGTCTTCGTCGAGGGTCCCGCTTCGCTGCAACAGGCGGTGCAGGGTTTCGCCCGGATACCAGGCCATGACGAGATAGGCGGTTCCATTGGCCTCGATGCAACGCAGGACGCGGGCGATGTTCGGATGATCGAGCCGCGCGGCCGTGCGTCCTTCCGCCATGAAGGCGTCGCGGCCACGGTCGAACTCCTCGCGCGCGGCGGCATCGACGGCGCTCAGGTCGCCGTCCGGCGACCGGGATACGCGATCCCGCGGCAGGTATTCCTTGATCACGCAGGTGGTGTCGAGACGCGTATCCGTTGCGCGATACGTAACACCGAACGCACCCTGGCCGAGCACGGCGTCGATTCGGAGTTCCTCGATTCGGCTGCCGGGCGGCAGCGGCTGCGGCCCCGCGCTCACGGTTCGGCTACCTCGAGCGGTTCGAATTCGACCGACAACTGCGCATCGCCCAGCACCAGGACGTCGCCGCGTTCGAGGTACAGGATCTCGCCTTCGAGGCAGGGCACGCCATTGACCGAGGTGCCGTTGCTGGAGCCGAGATCGGCGACCGTCAGCGCGTCCGCCGTGCCGTTCAGGCGCGCATGCTGACGGCTGACGGCTGCGCTGGCGAGCACGAGGTCGGCCGTCGCGCCGCGTCCGATGACGACGTTGATGGCGCGGGAACTGACCGCGCAGCCGATGTCGACCGGCGTGCCGTCGGCCAGTACGCCGCGCAGCGCCAGGCGCCGGTCCAGTTGCGGCGTGTGCGCCGGCAGGTCATCGACCGCATCCGGGTCCGGTTTTTCGACCGCGTCGGCGCCGGGGGGCTGCGGGGTGGCGTCCGCGGCGCGGCGCCGACGCCAGTGAACCCACGCGCCCGCGGCGATCAGCGCCAGTCCGAGCAGCAACCACGGCCAGGCGGGCGGGGCATCCGGCGCCGGCGGCGGCCGATCGGTTTCGATCGGTGGCAGGCGGTCGATGGCGAGCGTCTCCTCCGCCGCCTCCGGCTCCGCTTCTTCGGTCGTCGCCTCCTCCGCGGGCTCGGCCGGAGCGTCGATCGGCGGTTCGATGACGTCCTCCGCGGCCTCCGGTTCCTCCGCCGGCGGTGGTTCCGGTTCCGGCTCGGGCCCGGTTTCGGGCGGCGGCGGTTCGCTGGCGGCGGCACGGCAGGCGCTCGGCGCCGGCGTGACGCCGAGGCGGGTCAGCACGGCCAGCAGGGTTTCGCGCCACTTGTAACGCGTGCCGGGATGCGAGGCCATCGTTTGCAGGTCATGGGCCAGGCTGTAGGCGGCGACGTTGCCGCATTCGTCCAGCAACGGACCGGTTACGTTCGGCAGGGGCGTCTCGCCCGAAACGGCCGGCGCGCCGTTGGTCCCGAACACGACGACGGTCGCGGCGGTGTGCAGGGGCGGATCCCCTTCGGCGATCCGTTCGGCCGGGGGAAACGCGGTCAACTCGACGCGCGTGCCGTCGGTCAGTGCCTCGGTGGCGAACGGGGCGGGCTGGCGTCGCAATCCGGGGACGCTCAGGATCTGCAGTCCTTCGGCGGGAAAGTAGTCCTTGAGGTGCGCGGGGCGCCCGTTGCGCACGATGTCCGTGCCGCCGTCGAGCACGATCACCTCGTCGCCTTCCGCGGCGAAGCCCATCGGCACCAGCACCAGGCCGCTGTCGGACAGGACCAGGCCGGTGGTCGGCTCGACGTGGGTGGAGGACACCAGGCGCAGCACCGGCACCACCCATGGCGGCATGCTGCCGTCTTCGTTCAACGCATAGCGGCCGCTGCGGGGGTCGATCGACTGGGCCGCGCACGTTGCCGCGAACAGCAGCAACAGGGGCAGCAGCACGCGGCGCAGGCCGCAACCTCCGGATTGACGGACCGCGTTCATCGTCAGGGGGAATAGAGCCGGTTGATCAGGTTGTCGAGGCAGTACTGTCCGGCCTTGTTCAGGGCCGTTTCCTCCTTGCCCTGGACGACGTTCTGGATGAACACCAGGATCGAGGCCATGACCAGCGCCAGCAGCGTCGTCGAAAACGCGACGCCGAGCCGCTCGGTGACCTGGTACAGCATGTCCGCGCTCTGGATGTTGGCGCGGTCGCCTGCGTAATTCAGCGCCAGCATGATGCCGATGACGGTGCCGATGAAGCCCAGCGACGGAATCAGCCAGGTGATGTAGCGGATGATGTTGTAGCGCAGGTCGATTTCATGCAGGTACAACTCGAGGCTGGAATTGAGCAGCGAATTGGTCTGGTCGGCGGAGTGGCTGATGTTGAAGCCGAGCACGCAGCGCTCGATCAATCGCGGCACGAAGCAGGTTTCCCGGTACTTGCTGGCGCGGACTTTCTGGTAGATCGGCGTCAGGTCGGCGCCCGGGCGCAGCACGGTCTCGTCGTCCTCGGGCAGGTAACCGCGGTCGACCTGGCTGAGTTCCAGCCGGCCGGCCCGCCAGCGGATCGCGAGTTCGCCAAGCCCGACGAAGAACGCCAGCCAGAGAATGTTCTGCACCGTCAGCGGCCAGGTCGAACGTTTGATGTCGAGCAGGATGGCGGCCGCCTCGGGCGGCAACACGCGCGACAGGATGGCGATGACCACGATGGCGGTAAGCAGGCTGACGACGAGCGTGATGATTCTCATGACCGGTCGTCTCGCGGCTGCGGGCGGACATCCTCGATGTCGCCGGTGAGCGGGTTGCGGCGCGGATTCTCGAACACGGCCCGGCCGCGGGGCGCGTCACCCTCGATGAGCAGCGGTCGGCCGCGGACCGCGTAGGCATCGTGCAGGCGCACCCGGCCCTGTTGTCCGAACAGTTCGACCAGGTGCTCCAGCGGGACTTCTTCGTCGCCGAAGCGGATGCGGTCGCGCGTGCCGAGAACGATGCGCCGGGCGCGCACCCAGCGGCCGTTGCGATGCAGCCACGTGCCGTTGCTGGAGTCGCGGTCCTGGATCGCCAGATAGCCCTCCGGCGTAACCTGCACAGCGGCGTGGATACGGGATACCGACGGGTCGTTCAGTTGCAGGCCGCACGTTGGCGCACGACCGATCGTTTTGCTGTCCTGTGCGTTCACGCCGCTATGATACATTGTATTTTTGAGCTTTACGGTACGCGCGATGTTCAACCGAAAAAAGCCGCGGCCGGGCGGCGGAAACAGCGCGTCGGAACCGCGCGGCCGAACGGCCGCCGGCGCGGCGCAGCCGGCTCAGAATCCGCTGGCGCGCCGGTTTCTGGACGACGCCGAGCCGGATACCGTCGACCTGGCCGAACCCGGCCGTTTCCATGCCCCGCCGGGCGCTGACGTCGAGGAGCCGGATACGCGCGAAACGGGGGGAGAATCCGCGGATGCCCGGGACCTGCGCCAGCCGCTGATCACGCTCGACGCCGCGACCGGCAAGCTCTACCTGCAGCCGGGAACCGATGCCCAGCCGGTGCGTCTCAATGGCGTCACGGTGGAGGCGCCGACCGAGTTGCGTCGCGGCGACCGCCTGCAGGTCGGCGTCCATGAATTCGAGTTCCTAGCCTGACAGCGCCAGGAATCCACCGCCGTTGGCCCGGGCC
>JARROJ010000088.1:0-7871 GCA_037384065.1 Lysobacterales bacterium | reverse complement strand
CCACGGGGCGTACGCGAACGTCATGAGAAAGCCCCGGCGCGAGGGCCGGGGCATGATCGTGCTGTGCAAACGCGCTGTTTTGGATCAGTCGGCGCCGAATTCGTGCATGTTGACGTTGCCGCTGATTTCTCCGCTGATGGAGCGGAAACCGATGGTCATCAATCCGGTGACGGCTTCGGGCAGTTCGAGATTGTAGCCCTCGAACGTCGTCATCCAGTCACCGTCGGCGTTGGCGAATCGCCCGGTTCCGCCGCCGTACCAGCCATTGGTCACTACTCCGTAAAAATGACCCTTCATTTCGGGGTCGGTGCTCAAGCACATCCAGCCGTCGTTCGAGAATGCGAACAGCTGGTCGTGGTTTTTAAACGTCATCACCGACGTCGAGAGAACGATCCCGACGAACACGTCATGGCCGGCGGAGCAGACGACGCCGTAATCGGCGGGGTTGGCAGGGTAGAACTCGGTCGCAACCTCGGCGTGATCGGCCCCGAAAGAACCGGTGGCGCTCGCCGTGATCATGTTGATGGGCAAGGTGTCGGCAAAATTGTCGACATGGGTGTCCCAGCCGGTGCCGGTCCACGTGATGTGGACGGGTTCGGCCCATACCGTACCCGTGGCAGCCAACAGCAGGCCGCAAGCGGCCGACGCGCCGTAAAGCACGGATTTGATAGTGACGTTCATGATTTAACTCCTGGGTCCGCGACGCTCGCGTGACCCGCCGCCACGCCTGAATGGCCTGCCGACGCCCTGCGTGGCGGATCGGCGGTCAGCCGGGGCGCGGGCAGTCGATTTGCCCGGAACAAAGGGGAGCGCCGTTACCCTCCCCCTCGTTCGGGCGCCTGTCATGCGTGGGGGACGGCTCGGTCGACGTGTCGCCGACTCGTGGCAGGGTGGGGCACAGGGCGCGGGCCATCACGCGCACAACATTCTTCAACTAGCACGTTTCAAGACGGGTCGTATTGATCTGAATCAAGTAATAATCGTGCATTAGACATTATTAATACATTACCGAGCGGCCCCGAGGCGTGCCCGCGAGCGTTGGTTATCCTGCGCCGCCGGTGGCGATGGCCAGCGCCAACCCGATCACGAGAACGCCCGCGGCGACCCCGGCCGCCACCGTTTTGATCCGTGAATCGCCCGGCATCTCATGATCCATCCCGCTGTGCCCGTGGTGCCGGGCGCGCCAGACCAGCAGGGCGGCGACGACCACGAACGCGACGTTCAGGTAGAGGGTGTAGTCGATTCCGAAACGAACGACGTCCTCGACCTGGCGGCCGGATTCCGGGGTAATGCCCAGCGCGCCGAAGCCATAGTGGATGATCAGCGCCGTCGCCACGATGCTGACCCACATGATCCCGGCGATGTACAGCGCCACGCGCCAACCGTAGTAACGGCCGTTGATCACCACCAGGGGCGGGACCATCAGGTCCGAGTAGATGAAGGCCATGACGCCCGCGAACATCACGCCATTCGCATTCAGCACGGTGGCCAGCGGGATGTTGCCCATCGAGCCGATAAAGGTCGCGGCCGCCACCAGGGGAGCGATGAGCGCGTTTTCCAGCACGACCAGCCAGTGCGGAAGACCCAGCGGGTTGCCGGCCATGAACAGCGCTTCCCAGGCAGCCGGCGGGACCAGCACCGCCACCAGTCCGGCGATCGTGAAGCCGATCAGGATTTCCTTCCAGACCATCTGCCATTCACTGACGAAGTGGTGGCCCACCCGGTTCCAGCCTTCACGACTGCGAATGCGCGCGCGCCAGTCGAAGTCGTCTTCCTCCTCGCCGCCGCGTTGCTCGACCCGCGCCCGCGCCTGGTCGAACCACGCCGCGGGACAGGTCCAGCGGATCAGCAGGCTACTGATGGCGATCAGCAGCAGCCCGCCGATGACTTCCGCGGCCAGGAATTCCCAGCCCAGGAAAATCACGATCAGGATGCCGAGTTCGATGACCAGGTTGGTCGAGGCGAACATGAAGGCGACGGCGGCGACGAAATTGGCCCCTTTCTGCACCAGGGCGCGGGCCGCGCTCAGCGCGGCGAAAGAACAGGAGGACGACGCCGAGCCGAACGCAGTCGCCAGCGAGACGCTGCGCAAGCCGCTGTCGCCCAGGTAGGGCGTCAGCCGGCCCTTGGGCACGAAGGCCTGGATCATCGCGCTCACGGCATAGCCGAGCACGAAGGCCCAGCCCGCTTTCCAGAAGAAACCCAGCGAAGTGATGGCGGCTTCGCCCCAGAGTCGCCCGAATTCAGTCATCCTTCAGTGCGGTGACATAACGCAGCGTGAGGAAATTCAGCAGGGCGAGCACCAGCGCGATCTCGTAGCGATGGAACGCCACGGCGACGCCGATCGCGCCGGTCATCCACAGGCTGGCCGCGGTCGCCGTGCCGGTGACGCTGCCCTTGCTTTTCAGGATCGCGCCGCCGCCGAGGAAGCCCATGCCGGTGATGATGCCGTACAGAACGCGGGATTCGGCGTCGGTCGAGTCCAGCACCTGGATGCCGACGAGCATATAGCCGCAGGCGGCCACGGAGACCAGCGGAAAGGTGCGGAGACCGGCGCTGCGCGCCTCGTGTTCACGGTCCCACGCCACGGGCAGGGCCAGCGCGTACGCGATACCGAGCTGGGTCAGCGTCGTCATGATCAGGCCCCAGTCGATTTCTATCATCGTCGTTTTCCTCCGTCAGTGGTCGCCGGCGTGGCGGCCGAGGCGTTCAGCCGGCGCGGCGCGTGAGCGAAGCGTCGATTTCCCGGCGCGCCGCGCTGATTTCCTTCAGCACGCCCGCCCGCGTGGAACGGACCGGCCCGCCTTCGTCTTCTTCACGCAACTGCGCTTCGATATCGAGTTCCCAGACATCCAGGATACGCTGGCGCAATTCGCCCGTCAGGTGATCGGCCTGGGCGACGGCCAGCGGCGTGCGGAAGGCCTTCTCCGGATGCACCACCGCCATTTCGACGTCGATGTCGGGTTCGCCCGTTGTCGGTTGCCGTTCGGCCTGAGGCACCGCGACCGCTTCCGGTTCCTTGACGATCAGAAGGTCACAGGGGGTTTCCGCCAGCACCGGCTCGGCCGCGACCGGGCTGAACACGCGTTCCCAGCGGCTGAGGTTTCGCGCGCCCATCACCAGAAGCCCGGCGTTGTGCGCCTGCGCCTGCTTGGGCAGGGCGCCGCCCGGCTCGCCCCGCGAGAGGATGATCTGTTCGGCATCGAGGTCGAACTGCTCCGCGAAGCGCGAAATCGCCTCGCCGTGCAGTTCGGCGAGATCCTGCCAGGGCTGGGTCTGCGCCACGACGTTGGAGGCGCCGGCGATGAACGGCGCATAGGTCGCATACGCGTCGACCCGCGGGACCTGGTAACAGTGGACGGGCCGATTGTTCACGTCGAGGCAGTCGGCGACGAGGTTGCCAATCCGAAACACGCGGTAATCGGATTCGGTGATGATCCCTTCATCGACGGCGGTGCCGCCGACTGCAGTCAGGACCGTGCCGGTCAACTCGTCCTCGTCCCGAACGAACCAGATGTGGGCCGGCGCATTGCGAATCAGTTCCCAGTCCGTGTTCTGGCTCAGGCCGACGATGAAATCCGGGCCGCGTGAGCGCTTCATCACGAGGTCGGGTTCGCTGTCGTCGATCTTGCGCAGAATGGCGTCGCCGACGGGATGGTCCCAGCGCACCTCGTGCGTCACGTCGAGGCCTTCACCGGTCATGCCGAGCGCCAACTCGGCCAGTTGGGTCGCCGCGCGGTTGGCCACGCGTTCCTTTTCCCGGCTGACTTCTTCACGGTTCGCAAACAGCGTCAATTCCAGCGAGGGATCGTGGCAGGGATAGAACAGCTCGATGCTGGCCCCGGTCGCGCGCGCGACCCGCGACGCACGGCGCAGCAACGCCGACTGCTCGGGCCGCGTGGGCACCACGCCACCCGGGTCGACGACAACGAGGATGCGGCTGATCGATTCCTGTCTGAGCTTGCCAGTGTTCATGGGACGTACCTTTGATGTGACTCGGAAGACGTAAATGCAATTTACGTGCCTTGCCTGTGCGTGCGCACTGACGTGGGGCCGCGGATGCCTGCGCCCCCGGGTCTTGTATGTTTTACAAACGGTGTTGCAGCCCGTTCATGTCCGCTGCGCGCTGCGTTCCGGGCCGACACGGGGCATTCCGGTGCGTGTCAATTGTCGTGCTGCGCGTGATGTTTCCGTGGTTGGGCGCCCCGAACGCCCGCCGTGGCGCGGATGCGTGTACCCGCGAGCCGGGTCAGCGGGTCGTTTCGTTGATGCTGGGTCATCCGATCCGGTGCGCGGCCGGCCGTCCGGTAGGTTCACCGTCCGTCCCTGCGCCGATTGATGACCGCCACCAGGGTAGGCAGGCCGATATCCAGCTCCAGGGCGTGCCCGTCGGCATCGAGGCGAAGCAGGCTCCAGGGCAGGTCGATGGTGAGCGGCCGGCCGCGATGCGATGCCGCAAGCCGCAGAAGCGCGCCTTCGATGGCCCCCCCGCGTACGTCGATCGAAATGTCTTCGATCCGGCCCAGCTTTTCGCCGTCCGGGCCGTGAACCGGCATGCCGGAGAGTTCGCTCATGCCCACCTTTTTCTTTCGGCCATCCTTCAACGTCTGTTCCCGATGTCGTTGCTGCGGACCAGGCCGGGTGATGCTGGCTGGTCCTCGCTGATAACCAAGCAAAATTCGCACCAGCCCCGCCAATTCAACATAAGCTATTGAATTAAAGAGGTAATCGATCGATTGAACGATTACGGGGTTTGCCGTTTTGAGCCCGGTTTACACGCGTTTTGCAAAAGATGCAGCATTCATTCGTGACGCCGGTACTGCTTCAGGCGGTTATACAGGGTCTTCAGGCTGATGCCGAGTGCCTCCGCGGTGCGAGGCTTGTCACCCTCGAAGTGCTCGAGGGTCGCGAGGATCATGCGTCGCTCGAGTTCCTTGAGGTTGTACCCGACTGGAAAGCGCAGGTAATCCCCGCTCATCGCGCCCCCGGCCGGAATGTTGCCGGGCAGGTCGTCGGGCAGGATGCGGTCGGCGGCCAGGATGAAGGCGCGGGAAACCGCATTTTTCAGTTCCCGCACGTTGCCGGGCCAGTCGTGCAGGCGCAGCAGGTCGAGCGCCTCGTCGGAAAACTCGGTGGTCGCGTCCTCGCGTTCATTCGCTTCGCGAAGAAATTCGTGCGCCAGCAACACGATGTCCTCGCCCCGCTCACGCAGCGGCGGCACCCGCAGGGGAAACTCGGCGAGGCGGTAGTACAGGTCCTCGCGCAGAACACCCTCGCTGACCGCCTCCTGGGGGTCGCGGTTGGTCGAGGCGATGATGCGCACGTCCGTGGCGATGTCCTTTTCTCCCCCGACCGGACGGATCATCCGTGTTTCCAGGACGCGTAGCAGCTTGACCTGCAGGTCCTGGCTCATCTCGGTGACTTCGTCGAGGAACAGCGTTCCGCCGCGCGCCCGTTCAAAAAAGCCGGTATGGCTGTTGTGCGCTCCGGTGAATGCCCCCTTGCGGTGGCCGAACAACTCGCTTTCGATCAGTTCGGCGGCGATCGCGCCGCAGTTCATCGCGATGAACGGACCGTCCACGCGATCGCTCAGTTCATGGATCGATCGCGCGATGAGCTCTTTACCGGACCCGCTTTCGCCGGTCAGGAATACCGTCGCCGTGGTCGGGCCAACCTTGCGCATCATGCGGTAGACGCGGTTGATCGCAGACGATTCACCCTGCAGCAGGCCGCGGCCGCTGCTGTGGACGGGCGATTCTCCATCGCCACCGCTTGCGATCCGGTCGCGCAGCGCAACGAGACGCTCGTTCAGCCGCGCCGCGTCTTCGGGCCATATGAAATGATCCGCGGCGCCGACCTGCATGCCGCGCACCGCCGTCTCGTAGTCCTTCTCGCGACTGAAGAGATACACCTCGATGGTGTCGGTGAGGTCGTTGCGGGCGAAAATCCGGAAGGCGTCATGGGTGTGGTCGCCACCCCCGATCCGCACGTTGATCAGGGCCAGTTCCGGCAGGCTGCGCAGCAGCCGGCTGCGGGCGCTGTCGAGGTCCCGGGCCGTGTCGGCCGTGAAGCCGGCTTCGCGAACGGCCGCGCTTATCTCGAGCAGCAGTTCGGGATCGTCGTCGATGATCAGCGCGGTAGGCATCGCTCGAATCATAGCCGATAAAGGGGCATAAATCGCCCTCCCTGCGAGCTGTTTATAATGGGCGTGGTTTGCAGTCCGGAACCCGCCCATGAATCCGAAAACGACCCTCAGACAGCACCGCAACCGCAACGCGGAATCGCGGCACGACTGCGACGCGTCCGACGACCGCAGGGATGAGGCTTAGCGGCGTGGCGGCTTCAGACTGGCAGAACATCCTGCGGCCGGGCGAAACCTGCTGGCGGGTGGAAACGGCGCGCCGCGCCTCGGTGATCGTCGAGACCGCCGACTACTTCACGGCGCTGCGCGAGGCCTGCGCCGAGGCGCGGCGATCGATCCTCATCCTGGGCTGGGATTTCGATCGTCGCGAGCGGGTGGGTCGGGCGGCGGACGACCCGGACTTCGAGACGTTCCTGTGCAGCCTGCTCGAATCCCGTGACGACCTGCACGTGCACCTGCTGAGCTGGGATTACGCCTTCGTCTATGCCGCCGAGCGCGAGTGGTTCCAGGAATTGCACCTGCGCCACCGGACCCACGAGCGCCTGCACGTGCGGTTCGACAGCGCGCACCCGGTCGGCGCGTCGCAGCACCAGAAAATCGTCGTGATCGATGATTCGCTCGCATTCTGCGGCGGCATCGATCTGAGCCGCTGGCGCTGGGATACGATGGAGCATGCCGCGCAGGACGAGCGGCGCACCGATCCCGACGGCAAGCCGTATCCCCCTTTTCACGACGCGATGATGCTGGTCGAAGGCGACGCCGCCCGAGCGCTCGGTGAATTGGCCCGCGCGCGTTGGGCGCGCGCCGGTGAGCCGATCGATGTGCCGCGCGTGGAACGGGACGATCCGCCGGCCTGGCCCGAGTCGGTGGGAATCGGCTGGACCGACTGCGAGATCGGCATCGCCCGCACGTTTCCGCCATGCGAGGACGACGACGCGGTGTGCGAGGTGGAGCGTCTGTACCGGGCCAGCATTCGGGCCGCGCAGCGCTACATTTACATCGAAAACCAGTATTTCACCGCGCGCGCCGTGGCCGACGCACTGGCGGAACGGTTGCAGGAGGACGAGGGCCCCGACATCGTGCTGGTGCTGCCGCGGCATACCGGTGGGTGGCTGGAACAGGTCACGATGGACGCCATTCGCACCCGGCGGATTCAACGACTCATCGACGCGGACCACGGCGGCCGGCTGCGCGTGCTTTACCCCTACCAGGAAGGACTGGGGGACGACGAATGCATCAGCGTCCATGCCAAGCTCATGCTCGCGGACGACTGTTTCGTGCGGGTCGGTTCGGCCAATACCAGCAACCGCTCGATGGGCCTGGACAGCGAGTGTGACCTCGCGCTCATCGACCGGGAGGAAACGGGGGCGACCGGCGTGCTGCACCGCCTGTTGGCGGAGCACCTCGACTGCGGGCCGGACGACGTCGAAGCGGTCCGGCAGGCGAGTGGCTCGCTCGTCGCGGCCGTCGACCGTCTGCGCCGGGACGAGGGCCGCAGCCTGCGCTTGCTCGACGTGGCCGGCGACGATGCCGTGATCGACATCGACGGCGAAGAGGACATGATCGATCCGGAGGAGCCCATCGACGCGGGGTTCCTGGTCCGGCGCGCGGTGCCGGCCGGGCATGACTCGACCGGGCGCCGGCGCCTGTACCTGTTCGTCGGCTTCGTCGGCTTCCTGCTGGTGCTCGCCGCAAGTTGGCGCTGGACCCCGCTTGGCGACTGGTTGAG
>JARROJ010000087.1:0-7906 GCA_037384065.1 Lysobacterales bacterium | reverse complement strand
TGGAGTGGAAGGCCGACGCGCACATGGGAATTTGCGAACTGGGTGAAGCGCTGGAGGTCCGGCAACAGACGGTCGCGCGCCGGCGCGAGATTCTGCAGGGCGCGCCCACCGGCACGCGCGACAGCGAACAACTCGCCTTCACCTTGGGCGGGCTCTCCGGCGTACAGCAGGCGATCGGCCTGACCGGCGCGGCCCGGTCGAGCATGCAGGAGGCCGTCGATATCCTGCAGGACCTCAGTGCCTCGGCGCCGGACGATTTCCGGCTCGCCTGGGACGCGCTGTACCGGGAGATCCGGCTCGCCCGGCTGGTGAAGCAGGATGGCGACCCGCAGCGGGCCGCGGCGATCATCCTGCAAAACGCGCCGCGAATCGACGAGCTGGCGACCGCGAGCTCCAGTGCCGATTCGCTTTTCGCGATCGAGCACGCCCTGTTCGATATCGATCACGCCCAGGTGCTGTTCAGCCGGAATGAAACCGGTCCGGGCGAGGAACGCCTGCGGGATGCCGTCGCCGGGCTCGCCCGCGTCGTGGTCGAACAACCGATGTATCGTGATGCCCTGAACGCCCTGGTCAAGGCCTATTTCGAATACTGGGCGCACTTCGCAACGAGCCCCGGCGCCGAATTCGATCACCTTCTGGCCCGCTGGCCGGTCACGCTGGACAACGTGCAGGGTTGCTACGAAGCCGACCTTTCCGCGCGGCTCGCGGCCACCCGGGAGGACGCGGCGAGCGCTGCCCGGTTCGTCGACTACGCGCTCGAAAAGGGCTATTTCGCGCCCGAGTTCATCGAATTCTGCCGTCAGTATGGGCTCTGCGAGGTGCCGGAGATCAAGTTGCGAACCGATAACGCCTGGGGCGGACCGGGCCGGTCCCTGGCGAGCGATCACCGGGCAAATCGCCGTCCGTAAGCCATTGCGTGCGGCGGATCGCCGTGCGAAAGTAAGCGCCGCTCAGCGTCAATCGCAGGACAATCCATGCTTCGAAACATCAACCGCATCGTCGTCGTCACACTGCTCGTCACCCTGCTGGCCGCTTGCGCCACCAGTCCCACCGGCCGCCGCCAGTTGATGCTGGTGTCCGAGGATCAGGCTATTTCGTCCTCGGCCGAGGCCTACGTGCAGGAGGTCGGCAAGTTCAAGGCGGAAGGCAAGCTGTCCCGCGATCGCGCCCTGATCGAGCGGGTCGACGTGATCACCGAACGCCTTGTCGCGCAGGCTATCCAGATGCGGCCGGACAGTGGTGACTGGCAGTGGAGCGTTGCCGTGATCGACGATCCCGAGGTGGTGAACGCCTGGTGCATGGCCGGGGGACGGATGGCGATCTACACCGGTCTCATCCAGCAGATCGAGCCGTCCGATGACGAAATTGCACAGGTCATGGGGCACGAGATCGGCCACGCACTGGCGAACCACACTGCGGAGAAGATGTCGGTGGCCATGGCCAGCAGCATCGGCGTGATCGCCGTGGGTATCGCGGCGGACAATTCCGGCGCCGCGATGGCTGGCGCAGCGGCGGCCGCCGCGCTCGCCATCAAGCTTCCCAACAGCCGTACGGCCGAGACCGAGGCCGACCGGATCGGCATCGAACTGGCCGCACGGGCCGGCTACGAGCCCGGCGCCGCGGTCACGCTTTGGCAGAAAATGAATGCCGTCGGCGGGCAGCCGCCGGAATTCCTGAGCACGCACCCGGATCCGGAGAATCGCGCCGCCCGCCTGGGCCGCCTCGTGCCCGAAATGGAACCGTACTACCGGCAGACCGGAACCCGTCCGCGCCACCCGGTGCAGACCGTGACCGCGTTGAATTGAGTCGGCCCGTCCCCGGGCGGCGCACGGCGGCAAACGGCTGCGCGTCGGCCGCGCCCCGGTTCAGGCTTTCTTGAGCGCCCGCACGACGATCAGCAGCACGACCGCGCCGATGGTCGCCGACACGATCGCTCCGAAGATCCCGCCCGCGGCGATGCCCAGCAGGCCGAACAGGAAGCCGCCGATGAAAGCGCCGATAACGCCGATCACGATGTTACCGAGCAGGCCGAACCCGCCGCCTTTGACCAGAATGCCGGCCAGCCAGCCCGCGACCGCGCCGATGATCAGGAATACGAGCAGACTTTGCAGATCCATGGTTTTCTCCCTTGTCGTTCCTCAATGAAATGCCCGCGCGCGGTCGCAACGGTCCGTGCGGCCCGATCCGACCGCCGGCGCACCGTCACAGGAGGCAGGTATTACCCTGGTCACTCCAGACCGTAACGATGTGCTCCAGGTAGCCGGCGCAGGCGGTGAACTGGTCCGGATCGACGAGATCGCGATGCGGCCCGTCGATATAGAGTTCGCAGTAGCCGGTCGCGCTCGCGTCGTTCCAACCGGTCCACAGCACCCAGTAGTTGTTCACGGCGGTGTCGTAGAACTGGACGGTGACCCAGTTGGCGCCGACCTCCGAGCAGTAAGGCGTCAAGCCCGCGAAACCGTTGGGTGACGGAGTGGTGCTTGCCGTATCCCACTCCGGCGAACAGGGGCAATCGGCGCCGGGGGGCGGCGGCTCGGGCGGCGTTTCGAGCGCCAGGGGCACGAAGGCCGAAAGCGTGAAACTGCCGCCGTCGGTCGTGATTGTGAGGACGTAGTTGCCCATCTCGTCGACGGCGAGCTCGAGTTCCGCGGTGAACGGAAACCGGAGTTCCGTGTCGGACGACGCCGGGTCCGGCGTCAGGTCGACGCCCGCAAACGTGGCGCTGGCGGTCCCCGGAGACAGGTTCTCACCGTCCAGGATCACATAGCCGTTCGCGTAGTCGATCTTGGCCGAAATGACGAGCGGCGCCGCGACCGCGGGTTCCTGCGGTGGCTTGACCGGTTTGGCAGCGACCGCCGTACCGCAGACGGCCATCGAAACCACGAATGCTGAAAGCAGCCTGTTCCCTGACATCCGATCACTCCTGTGTCCTCGATCTTCAACGATCACGTTAAAGAATAGGCCAGAAAACACGGTTCCGCGACGTGATGTCGATCTCGCCCGGATTCGGCGCCGCGCCCGATCGGTTGTCGTTACAGTGCTTCGAAGGGCTGCGCTGCGGATGAGGGGGTGTCGATATGGTGCCGGAGGTGGGACTCGAACCCACACTCTGTCGCCAGAACCGGATTTTGAGTCCGGCGCGTCTACCAGTTCCGCCACTCCGGCACGGGGTGGGTCTGAAGAGGCCGAGAGTATAGCCTCATGCCGCGCCGACGGCCAGAGCCCCGGGGCGCGGCGTCACTCGATCGCGTTCATGTAGTCCGCCACGGCCGGCGTGAAGCGGTCGTAGTCGACCAGGAAGGAATCATGGCCCTGGATCGAATCGAGCATCTGCAGTTCGCTGGCGACGCCGGCGGCGGCGAAGCCGTCGACGATTTCCTTCTGCTGGTGCTGGGGCCAGAGAAAATCCGTCGTAACGCCGATGACCTTGGCGGATTCGATTTTCAGCGCCGAGAACGCGTCCTGCATGTCGGCGTACCCTTCGCTGAGGTCGAACCAGTCGATGGCCTGGGACAGGAACAGGTAACAGCAGGGGTCGAAATTACGGATGAATTTCTTGGCGGCCGCCTCGAGGTAGGACTCGACCGAGAAATGCATGCCGAACAGGCGCTCGGCGAAGTGGACCTCGCGTCCGCGGCCGAACCGCTCGCGCCACTCCGGTTCCGAGCGGTAGGAAATCATGCCCAGTTTGCGCGCCAGGCGCATGCCGGTCTCCGGCCAGTCGTCGTCGGTGTAGGCCCCGTCCTGCCAGTGCGGATCACGCACGATCATCTCGCGCTGCAGCGAGCGGATGGCGATGGCGAAGGGCTCGGCGCGGGCCGCGGTGGAGATGCCGAGAAAGTGGCGCGCGCTGTCCGGCTTTTGCTGCAGGAGCGCGAGGCAACTCATGCCGCCCATCGAGGGACCGACCAGCGCCCGCAGCTGCGCGATGCCGAGGTGCTCGAGCACCATGCGCGCCGCCCGCGCGATGTCGCCGATCATCAGGTCCGGAAAGGAGAGGCGGTACTGCTTGCCGGTTTTCGGGTTGACGCAACCCGGCCCGGTCGAGCCCTGGCAGCTGCCGAGCGAATTGACGCAGATGACGAAGTGGCGTTCGGTATCGATGCCCTTGCCGGGGCCCACCATCGGCTCCCACCAGCCGTCGGTCGGATCCTCGGCGCTGCTCGCCGCGTGGGCGTTGGGTGACAGGCCGGTCAGGATGAGCACGGCATTGGACCGTTCGGCGTTCAATTCGCCCCAGGTTTCAAAGGCCAGCGTCGCCGCCGGTATCTCGCCGCCGCTCAGGAAGTGGAAAGGCTCCTCCACCTGCAGCAAGTGCATCGCCCCTTCCTTGTGGGCGCTGGCTTTGAATGACAGGTTCATGCTAAGTAACACCCTGTATGAAGCGGGTCGAGCCGATGCCAGCGCCTAATCATTCACGCATGGTGCACAGTAGTCAAGCCGGGGTCCACCCGCGGCTCGGCCGTCTGCTCGCGCGTCACCAGGCGGCTCCGTGGCGCGGCGCGTTGCACCCGCCGACGGTGCAGGCCTTCGCGCGACTGCGCGCCCTCCTGCGCCGGGAACGGCGGCCCCTGGTGCTGGACTCGGGTTGCGGCACGGGGGACAGTACGCGACGGCTGGCGCACGCTCATCCGGACGCCCTGGTCATCGGAGTCGACAAGTCCGCGACGCGGCTGGCCCGGACCGGCGCGACCGTTTTTCCGTTCCGCGAGGACAATGCCGTCTGGCTGCGGGCCGAACTGGCGACGTTCTGGCGCCTGCTGCGCGAGGCCGGCTGGCGCATCGACCGGCACTACCTGCTGTACCCGAACCCCTGGCCGAAACCGGGCCACGTGCAGCGGCGCTGGCACGGGCACCCGGTCTTTCCGGACCTGCTGGCGCTGGGCGGACGGCTCGAACTGCGCACCAACTGGTCGCTTTACGCGCAGGAATTCGCGTGGGCGGCGGCCCGCCTGACCGGCCGGACGATCCGGCCCGGCGAACTGCCCGCGGCAGAGGCGCTGAGCCCGTTCGAACGGAAGTACCGCGCGAGCGGGCATACGCTTTACTCGGTGGTCGTGCCGTCGTCCTCGAGGGGCGTGAATCGGGCGACACCGGTCAGGCTGTTGTAAACGAAGATCGCCAGCTTGTCCGGCTTGATGAACGCGTTGCCGAGTTCCTCATCCCACCGGGCCGTCGGGCGGGCGGCGACGACCTGTTCGCGGGACAGTCCCTGGTCGATCAGCGCCTGCACGCGGTCGCGGATTTCCACCAGCATGGCGTGGTAGGCCTGCATGCCCGCGCGGTCGGTCAGCGGGCCGTGGCCGGGGATGATTTTCGTCTCCTCGTCGGCCAGTTCGAGCCCCTGTTCGACGGCGTCGATCATGCCCTGGATCGTGCCGCCGGCGTCGAGGTCGATATAGGGGTACAGCCCGTTGAAAAAGATGTCGCCCATGTGCAGGACGTTGCTTTCCGGGAAGTGGATGATGCTGTCGCCGTCCGTGTGGCCGCGCGGTACGTGGTAGGCGGTCACCGCCTCGCCGTTGAGGTGCAGCGTGACCCGGTCGTTGAAGGTCACGACCGGCAGAGCGGCCTTCGGCCAGGCCGGCGTTTCGCTGCCCATGAAGTGGTTGAATTGCGCGCTGCTCATGCGCTTGCGAATGTTGTCGTGGGCGATGATCACGCTCCCGCCCTCGCCAACGGCCTCGTTACCGCCGACGTGGTCGCCGTGGTAGTGCGTATTGATCACGAAGCGCACCGGCTGGTCGCTGATGCGGCCGATCGCCGCCAGCAACTGGTCGATCGACGGCTTGTACTGATCGTCGATGATGAACACGCCGTCCGGGCCGGCGGAGACCGCGACGTTGCCGCCGCGCGCCTGCACCAGGCTCACCGTGTCCGAGAGCGCGGTGGTGCGGTATTCGATCTCGTCCGCCCGGGTGGTCGGGCCGGAAAATGCAGCAAGGAACAGCGCGGCCAGCGCCGCGCCGGTAATCGGTCGCAGATTCATGAAACTCTCCATTCGTATCTTTTTGAGTTTGCCGCGGGCGCGGGCCGGTGGCCTGCGCGCGGGCTGTGGGCGTCATTCTAACTGCTGATCGATGTTCAGAACCACGAGGGATGCGTTGGCCCGTTCGACCGTCTCGCTGGCGCTCTGCCAGTCGCCGGCCTGTGCGGTGGGCGAGCCGGTCAGTGAAACCCGGGCCTGGAACTGTACTTCCGTTTCGCTGGAGATCAGGCGCTCTTTCAGCATGCTGTCCTCGTCGGTGACGGTCAGTTCGAGCGGGAACGTCGGGTTGGCCACCCGGCGCACGCCGAGCGGCGGCCCCATCGCCGGACCCGCGGTGCGGATCACGACGTACAGCACCGCGCCCTGGGCGAGGGCGGCACGGGCGCCGTCGGCGGCCGTGATGACCAGCCGGGTTCCGGCCCAGCCCGCGCTGTCTTGCGCGGCCGGCTCGCCGGCGACCGGTTCGGGCATCGCCGCTGGCTGCGCATCCGGCGTCATGCCCAGGCGCGCCTGGGCGTCCGCGATCTGCCGCTGAACCGTCGCCGCGACGTTGCTGCCCGGCTCCAACTGTTCCATCAGTGACTGCCAGTAACTGATCGCGAAGGCGTCGTCACCGCGCTGGGCGTGGCCCATGCCGAGCAGCCACAAACCCTTTTGCGCGCCGGGCTGGATTTCGACGGCACGCTCCAGCAGGTCCATCGAACGATCCGGAATGCGCCCGTCGGGGCTCAGGAAAACCCAGCTCTCCGCGAGTTCGATCATGACGATGGGATTGTCCGGCGCCAGGCTGAAGGCGCGTTCGAGGGCTTCCGCGGCGGCCGCGTGCTGCTGGGTCGAGCGCAGGGAGCGCGCCAGCAACATCCAGCCGTCCAGGTCTTCCGGGTTCGCGGCCAGGCGTTCCTGCAGACCGGCGATCATGGCCTCCATCTCGCCGCCGCCCACGGTATGCGGGGCCGCCTGGCCCGCAACCTGCGGCGTGCCGACGATGCCGATGCCGGCCGGCGTGCCGACCGTCTTGTACAGGTACAGACCCGCGGCCGGCAACGCGAACACGAGGGCCAGCGCGAGCGGCTGCAGGAAGGACTTGCCGCGCAGCATCGGGAAGAGGGCGACGAAAAGGCCGGCGAACAGCACGGCCGCAGCAATGAACCAGAACACTATTCGGATGCTCCCTGCCGTTGTTCGGCGAGTTTCAGATTGCGCTTGCGCACGGCGAAGGCGACGGCGACGGCGCCGATGAGAAGGAACAGCACCGGCATTGCCCAGAGCGCCACCGTGTTGCCCTGCACGGGCGGTCGGTACAGGACGAAGTCACCGTAGCGCTCGACCATGAACGTTTTGATTTCGTCGTCGTTCCTGCCGGCCAGCATCATGTCGTGGATCTCCTTGCGCAGGTCCTGCGCAAGCGGCGCGTCCGAATCGGCGAGATTCTGGTTCTGGCAGACCAGGCAGCGCAGCTCGAGCGTCAGATCCTTGAACCGTTCTTCCTGCTCGGTCGAGCTGAAAACCAGCGGCTCCTTGTCGCCCTCGACCGGTCCGGCCGCCGAGAGCGGGAACGAGACCAGCAGGATGATAATCAGAATGATGCGTCGCATCGCCGTGACTCCTTGTGACCGCTCAGCGTATTCGCGGCAGAATTTCGTTTTCGATGACTTCCGGCGTGACCGCGCCGATCTGCTTGAAAATAATGCGCCCGTCGGCGTCGACCAGGAACGACTCGGGCGCCGCGTACACGCCGAGATCGATCGCGTAACGCCCGCTGTAGTCCTGGATGGTCAGGTCGTACGGGTCGCCGAACCGGCGCAGCCAGCCCTGTGCGTCCGGCAGTTCGTCGCGGTAGTTGAAACCGATGACGCGCAGTTGCCCGGATTCCGCCAGGTCCGTGATGTGCGGATGCTCGAAGCGGCAGGTCGGGCA
>JARROJ010000086.1:0-11633 GCA_037384065.1 Lysobacterales bacterium | reverse complement strand
CAGGCCACGCCGATGGGTTTTTGCACAAGCGTCGCGATTACCGAGTTCATGAAACGATTCATCGAAAACATGGAATATCTGACCTCTGTTGTTGGCAGTCCTTGATTTGGCATCGAGCCTCAGCCTTCATATTAGCAAGCGCCCAACAGAATTCCCGTGTTGCGTAAGCGGCATTGCGCGACGAGGCGCAGGAAGATCCGACCGGCCATTGATGGAGGCCAGGGCGGGGAAATCGCTATAATCCCCGTGTTGTCCGAATGGTTACTCCTATCGGATCCAGAAAGGAAAACGGGAAGCCGGCATATTCGCTGACTTCCCGTTTTTGCCCTGGAATTTGGCTCCCCAGCACGGACTCGAACCGCGGACCTAGTGATTAACAGTCACCCGCTCTAACCAGCTGAGCTACTGGGGAATTGTTTGAGGCGCGGTATTTTCCGTCGTTTGGACGGGGGAGTCAAGACGGTTCGGCCGCCCGCGAAAGAAAATACCGTTCCCGAGAAGAAGATGCGGTCGTCAGCCGGAGCTTTCCAGTCTGCGGCGGGCGCCGTCCCGTCACATTGCGGGCCATCAGGCGGGGCAGCGGGACGCATCGAGGTCGGGCCAGGTGTCGCGGCGGATGCGGCCGATGTTGGAGACGACCAGCTTGCGCGCGTCCGGTGGTCCGCCCAGGCCGCACAGGCTGATGCTCATGTTGGTGCCGGGCGCGCTGCCGTCCGGAAAAAAGCGCAGCGGGCCGCGGCCGGCCGTAGTCAGCACGTGAACGGTCTGCATCAACTGGCCGTACCGGATAACCGTCTCGTCGCCGGACAGCGTGCGATCGCCGTCGCTGTCTTCGAACACGATCCAGCCAGGGCTCCAGTCGGACCCCATCGCGCAACCGGACTCCGGTGCGCCGGGGCAGGCGATGACGATGGCGTTTCGATAGACCGCCTCGGAACGGGCGAGCATCAGGTCGTGATGCAACTGTTCGATCGCGGCCCTGACGTGCTGGCGGTGCAGGTAGTGCTGGAACGACGGCACGCCGGCGACGAGGAGAATGGCCGCGATCGTGAGGGTGACCATCAGTTCGAGAACGGTGGCGCCGGTGCCGTGGGCGTGGATCTGCATGGCGACCAGTCTGCGCCGCCCCCGCGGCGCTGTCTGCCGAAGCGGGTCTCGAATGGGTGTAGGAAAAAGTCGCGGTAAAAAATGAGAGCCGGCCCGTGTCCGGCCTGAGCCTCGGGCGCCTTCAGTGCATCGCGCGCTGCATGCGGGCGATCGCGTCCTGCAGGTAGTCCATGCTGGCGGCGTACGACAGCCGCAGGTGGCCGGATGCGCCGAAGGCCGAACCGGGCACGGTCGACACGCCGGCTTCTTCCAGCATCCAGGTCGCCAGTTCCGTGTCGTCGCGAATATCTTCGCGGTTCGCCAGGAAGCCCTCGAACGACGGGAACACGTAGAATGCGCCATCGCAACTGGGGCACTCGACGCCGGGCAGCGCGTTCAGCGCCTCGTACATGAAGTCGTAGCGTTCGCGGAACGCTCGCCGCATTTCCGCGACGCAGTCCTGCGGCCCGTTCAGCGCGGCCACCGCCGCCGCCTGCGAGACCGAACCGGGGCACGACGTGCTCTGGCCCTGCACCTTGCGCATCGCGCGGACCAGGTCCTCGGGACCGGCCAGGTAGCCGATCCGCCAGCCGGTCATCGCATACCCCTTGGACACGCCGTTGATCACCACCGTCCGTTCCTCGAGTTCCGGGCAGGCGTTGAGGAAGGTGCGGTACGGCTTCTCGCCCCAGTAGATGAATTCGTAAATGTCGTCGCAGGCGATCAGGATCTTCGGGTGTTCGCACAGCACCTCGCCGATTTCCCGCAATTCCCGCACGCTGTAGACCTTTCCGGTGGGGTTCGACGGCGAATTCAGGATCAGCATGCGGGTGTTTTCATTGATCGTGTTCTGCAACTGGCGGGCGGTGATCTTGTAGTCGTTCTCGGCCGTGCCGTTCAGGATCGCGGGCTGACCGTCGGCCAGCTTGACCATGTCGGGGTACGACACCCAGTAGGGCGCGGGCACGATGACCTCGTCACCGCGGTTCAGCGTCGCCACCATCAGGTTGTACAGGCTCTGCTTGGCGCCGTTGGAAACGATGATCTGGGCGGGCTCGTAGTGCAGGTCGTTGTCCCGTGCGAGCTTGTCGATGACCGCCTGCTTGAGTTCCGGGGTGCCGTCGACCTGGGTGTAACGCGTCTGGCCGGCGTTGATGGCCTGGATGGCGGCCTCGCGAATGTGCTCCGGCGTGTCGAAGTCCGGCTCGCCGAAACCGAGCGAAACGATATCCCGCCCCTGCGCCTTCAGCTCCATGGACTTCATCGTGACCTGGATGGTCGCGGACGGTTTGATCAGGTCGAGTTTGCTTGCAACCCTGGACATGTTTATCGATCCCCCCGGTGAGCTGCCGAGCCGGCACCAACACCCCATCATAGCAACTTCCGAAACGCGGCGTTACGACGCTCCGCAAGAAGGCGGTCAACGTATAATAACCGTTTGTCCGCGCCCGCCGGCGCCCCCATCTACGTGACCGTGAACATCGAGAAACGCTTCCATCTGCACAGTGAGTTCGAGCCGGCCGGCGACCAGCCGGAGGCGATCCGCCGCATGATCGAGGGCGTCGGGGACGGGCTCGCACACCAGACCCTGCTGGGCGTGACCGGTTCGGGCAAGACCTTCTCCATCGCCAACGTGATCCAGGAACTGCAGCGCCCGACGCTGGTGATGGCGCCCAACAAGACGCTCGCCGCGCAGCTGTACGGCGAGTTTCGCGACTTCTTTCCGGAAAACGCGGTCGAGTACTTCGTTTCCTACTACGACTACTACCAGCCCGAGGCGTACGTGCCGGCTTCCGACACCTACATCGAAAAAGACGCCTCGATCAACGAGCACATCGAGCAGATGCGGCTGTCGGCGACCAAGGCGCTGCTGGAGCGGCGCGACACGATCATCGTTGCCACGGTCTCGGCGATTTACGGCCTGGGTGATCCGACCCAGTACCTCAGCATGGTGCTGCACCTGTCGAAGGGCGAACTGATCGACCAGCGCGCGATCCTGCGCCGCCTGGCCGAGATGCAGTACAGCCGCAACGATTTCGAACTGCGGCGCGGCACCTACCGCGTGCGTGGCGACATCATCGACATCTTTCCCGGCGACGAGGAGACCCAGGCCATCCGCGTCGAGTTGTTCGACGAGGAGGTCGAGTCGATCTCGCTGCTGGACCCGCTGACCGGCGAAATCCTGCGCAAGCTGCCGCGCATCACCATCTACCCCAAGTCGCATTACGTCACGCCGCGCCAGGTGGTGCTGGACGCGGTGGAATCGATCGGCGAGGAATTGCAGGAGCGGCTCGAGGTGCTGCGTAACAACCAGCAACTGGTCGAGGCCCAGCGCCTCGAGCAGCGGACCCGCTATGACCTGGAGATGATGCTCGAGCTCGGCTACTGCAACGGCATCGAGAACTACTCCCGCCACCTGACCGGCCGCGGGGCAGGGGAGGCGCCGCCGACCCTGTTCGACTACCTGCCGGAGGATGCCCTGCTGGTGCTGGACGAGAGCCACGTGATGGTTCCGCAGCTCGGCGCGATGTACAAGGGCGACCGCTCACGCAAGGAAAACCTGGTGCTGTACGGCTTCCGCCTGCCGTCCGCGCTGGATAACCGGCCGCTGAAGTTCGAGGAGTGGGAGGCGCGCGCGCCGCAGACGATCTTCTGCTCGGCGACGCCGCGCGAGTATGAACTGAACCGGTCGGGCGACGTCATCGAGCAGGTCGTCCGCCCGACCGGGCTGGTCGATCCCGAGGTCGAGGTGCGGCCGGTGGCCGACCAGGTCGACGACCTGTTGTCCGAGATCACGCGCCGGACCGCGATGGGCGACCGCGTGCTGGTCACCACGCTGACCAAGCGCATGGCCGAGAACCTGACCGAGTACCTGGCCGACCACGGCGTACGGGTGCGCTACCTGCACTCGGACATCGATACCGTGGAGCGCGTCGAGATCATCCGCGACCTGCGCCTGGGTGAATTCGATGTGTTAGTTGGCATTAACTTATTACGTGAAGGTCTTGATATGCCAGAGGTTTCTTTGGTCGCTATTCTCGACGCCGACCGCGAGGGTTACCTGCGTTCCGATGCCTCGCTGATCCAGACCATCGGCCGCGCGGCGCGCAACGTGCACGGCAAGGCCATTCTCTACGCCGACCGCATCACCGGTTCGATGGAACGCGCGATGGCCGAAACCGATCGCCGGCGCAGCAAGCAGGTGGCGTTCAACAAGGCGCACGGGATCACGCCGAAGACAATCGAGAAGCGCATCGCCGACATCATGGAGGGCGCTCACGCCGAGGTCGGCAAGACCGCGCGGCGCCGCGATCGCGTGGCCGAGGCGGGCGCGACCTACGCCGATGTGACGCCGGAGAACCTCGGCAAGGCGATCGCCGACCTCGAAAAGCAGATGTTCCGCCACGCGGAGTTGCTTGAATTCGAGGAGGCGGCGCGCCTGCGCGACCGGATCGGCAAGCTCAAGGCCAACGTGCTCAAGGGGCCCTGAGGGTCTGTGTTTCGACGGCGACCGGCCGCACGCCGGGCGCGCGTCAGTCGGCGGGAAAGGCCGGCAGTTCCAGGCGGGCTGCGCGGGCGCGTCCCTTGCGGCGGCGCCGCTCCATGTCGCGCGTGATGATGTCCAGCATCCGCAATGCATCGAGAATGTGCGGGCCCTTGTTCAGCATCAGGCACTCGGCGGCCTGGCCGGCGGCCGCATCGGTGACCTCGGCGCGGGTCGGATGGCCGCGCTTGGCCAGGCTTTCCAGCACCTGCGTCGCCCAGATCACCGGCAGCTGAGCGGCCTCGCACAGGGCGAGAATATAGTCCTGCAGGCCGGCCAGCCGTTCGAAGCCGCATTCCACCGCCAGGTCGCCGCGCGCGATCATCAGGCCGCAGGCCTTGAAGCGCAGCGCTTCGAGCAGGATATCCGGCAGGTTACGGATGCCGCGCCGCGTTTCGATCTTCAGCACCACGCCGATGTCCGGGCGACCGAGCCGGTCCAGTTCGGCCCGCAGTTGGCGGACGTCGTCCGGTCCGTTGACGAACGACAGCCCGACCAGGTCGGCATGCTCGGCGACGAAGGCGAGGTCGGACCGGTCTTCCTCGCTGATTGCGGGCAGTCCGAGGCGGGTTCGCGGCAGGTTCACGCCGCGGCCGCTGCCCAGGTACTCGCGCTCGCGACGCGTGTGAGTGATGCGGATTTCGAGCTCGCCGTCGCCCACCCGATCGATCAGTCCGCTGATCCGGCCGTCGTCGAAAAACACCGATTCGCCGGGCCGGGCGTCCGCGTACAGGGCCGGCAGATCGACGCTGACGCGGCCCGGACTCAGCAGGCGACCGGCGTCGTCGCGCAACTCGGCGTGGCCGGCCGCGTCCCGGCCGCTCATGATCAGCGTATCGCCGGTGGTGATCCGAACGCGGCTCTCGCTGGCGGGGATGTTCGCCACCCGCGTCGCGGGGCCGCCCTTCAGACGCAGCTCGGTGTCCGCGGTGAGGTAGGTCGTTTTGCGGCATTCGGCCCAGAAGCCGCCGGGGGCCTTGCGCCGCAGGCGCCAGCGGCGGCCGGAGCCGCGCGCGTCCTTGATCCGCACCTTGTCGCCTTCCGCGCAGGCGTCCAGCCAGGCCGCATCGACCTGCAGGCAGGCGTCGGCCGAACGCCGCTCGCTGGCGGCGGACGGCTCCGCGCTCAGCCAGACCCGCGCCGCCCGCACGACCTCGCCCATGCGGTTCCGTCCCGGGCGCACCCGGACCACGGGCGGCAAAGGCGCCATCGGCCCGGTGCGCAGCTTGGGGCCGCTGATGTCCATCAGGATGCGGCAGGGGCGATCGCTGGCGCGCGCGGCGTCGCGCAGGTTGCGAACCATGCCGGACCAACCGGCGTCGCAGTCGTGCGAACAGTTGATCCGGGCGATGTCCATGCCGGCGCTGGCGAGTTGGTGCACCGCCATGTAGTCGGAAGCGGTCTCCGCCGGCAGCGTGACCATGAAGCGGGTCCGGCGCTGTTCCGGTTGCGGGCCGAACAGCGCGTCGGCGCGCCGGGCGAGCGGGTCATCCTCCGGCTCCGCGCCGGGTGGTTCGACGCCCGGCGTCTGCAGCGCTGCGAGCATCGCGTCCAGCCGGGGCACGACGGCCGCCTCGAGGCCGGTCAGTCCGGCCAGTCCGTGCGCCTGCAACGCGCGGTGGAGGTCTTCGAGATCGTGTTCCCGCAGGGCCAGATAATGTTGCAGGTTGAGCGCCGAGCGGCGGCGGTCGGCCGGCAGGTCCTGCAGGCGTGCGGCCGTCGGCGCGGCAGCGTCAAGGAGTTCGGCGCGCAGCCGGACCAGGCGCGCGGACAGCGCGGTCGGCCCGGTGTCCGAGGGGGGTGGAACGAAGGGTGTCGCGGCCATGGTCATATGCTCCCAGATTCACCTTAGAAGAACATACGGACGGTCGCCATGATGCACCTCATGACGGATCGGGATTACGCGCCAGCGCGCGCTGCGCGGCCTCCCAGGGCAGGGTCGCGCAGCGCACCCGCGCGGGGTAGGGACGCACACCGGACAGGGGGGCGAGCGGCCCCGTCGCGTCCGTCTCGGAATCGCCCGCCAGCAAAGCGAGCAGTTCCTCGTGCAGGCGTCGCGCGGTGGTACGCGTGTGCCCCGGCAGCTGCGTGCACAACAGCGACGCCGAGGCCATGCAGATGGCGCAGCCCTCGCCGTCGAAGGCCGCGGCCTCGATCGTCTCGCCGGACAGCCGAAGCTTCATGTCGATCCGGTCACCGCACTGGGCGTTGTACAGTTCGTGGCGGTGCGTCTCGTCGATCGCAGCGCCTCGACCGATGGGGTTCGCCGCGTGGCGGCGGATCGCGTCGCGGTAGAGTTCGGTGAGCCCGCTCACAGGCGGATGTCCAGCCAGACCAGGCGGTGGTCCGACACGGCGCTGGCGGCCTGCCCGGGCGCGCCGGGCGGCGGCCAGAACACGCCGCACCCCGTCACCTCGAGACCGGCCGCCGGCAACACGTAATCGAGCCGCAGGTTGCCGGTGGCCCGGTCGTTGAAATCGGCCGTATCGGCGGCCGGGTCGCCCCGGTGGTCGCGGTTCACGCCGCCCTGCAGCGCCGACGCCGCCGCGCCGCCGGCGCTGCGCGGGGTGCAGCGGGCGTCGATCCAGGGCGCCTCGAGCAGTTGCGCGATCGCGCCCGGCACCGCGTCGCCGTCGTTCGGGTCGGCGTTGAAGTCGCCGGCGATCACGAAGGCCGCGCCGGCCGGCAGGCCGCCGGGGATGCCGCGGTCGTCGCGCATGGTGCCGGCGCCGTGCGGATCGGTGTAATCGCGCCAGAAGCGGATTTCATCGAAATTGCGCCGGCCGTTGCGGTCCTCGGGCCCGTCGAATACCGGCGGGGTGGGGTGGTGGGCGAGCAGGTGCAGCGTCGCGCCCGCGATGTCGACCACGACGTCCCAGTGGCTTTTCGAGCTGAGGCGCAGGCGCTGCCAGGTGGCGTCGGGGTAAAACGGGCTGCCGTCCGGGTTGACCGGCCGAAGCGCGCCGGGCATGTCGGACCAGCGCGCGAGCCGGAAGGTGCGGCTGCGCCCGGTGTCGATCGGAAAGCGGGACAGCACGAGCATGCCGTATTGCCCGGGAAAACGCCCGAAGCCCCAGGCGTCGCCCGGTCCGCCGACCGCGCCGTCACCGTCCAGGTCCAGCCCGCTGTCGACGCCCGTGTTCACCGCGGCGCGAAACCGGTGCGCGTACGCAATCGGCGCCTGTCCGTCCTGTGACCGGGAGAGGTAGTTCTCCTGCAGCAGGGCGGCCGCGTCGATGCCCGGGTCGAAGTCGAATTCGTTCAGCAACACGATATCCGGGCGAACGCGCTGCAGGATCGCCGCGACCTGTCGCAGACCCCATGCCATTCATCAAAGTCATCCATCCCGACCAGGCCGAGGGCCGTCTGAAGGAGATCTACGATCGCGTGACCGGGCCCAACGGCCAGGTCGACAACGTGCTGCAGATCCACAGTCTGCGGCCCCATACCCTGACCGGGCACATGTCACTCTACAAGTCGGTCCTGCACCATCCGCGCAACGACTTGCCGAAGTGGTTCCTCGAGGCGATCGGTGTCCTGGTCAGCCTGCTGAACGACTGTTCCTACTGCGCCAAGCACCACGGCGCCAGCATGAAGCGGTTGCTGGCGAAGGAGCCCGAAAAATACGCGGCCTGCCTCGAGCAGCTGCACCGCGACCACCCGGGCGAACCGTTCACCGCGGCGGAGCAGGAGGCCCTGGAATACGCGCGCAAGCTGACGCTGGCGCCGGGGTTCATCGCGGAATGCGATCTCCAGCCGATGCGCGAGGCGGGCTACAGCGACGGGGAGATTTTCGAAGTGAACCAGGTGGCGTCCTACTTCGCCTACGCGAACCGGGTCGTGACCGGGCTCGGCGTGCACACCGAAGGGGAGCAACTCGGGACCTGTCCGCCCGAAATCGAGGACTGGGACGAGTCGTAACGACCCGAGCGCAGCCGAACGCAATCGACCCGCGGTTTCAGCCGCCACGGATCGCCGCGCGTCGGGGCTGCGGGCCCCGCCGTTCGCGCCCTAGACGTTCGTCGCCAGGTGCGGCTTGGCGTCAAACGGGTGCGGTTCGTCCTCGATCAGGTGGTCGGCCAGCAGTTCGACCAGGCTTTCGAGTTCCTTGTCCCAATGCCAGTAGTCCTTGCTGCCGTCCATCGTCAGGCGGCAGTTGGCGCAGGCCGAGATCAGCATGTCGGCGCCGGTGTCCTCGACCTGGCGCATCTTGATCTGGAAGACCTTGTGCCGCAGGTCGGTGGCGCGTTCCATCGCCTGCACGCCGCCACCGCCGCCGCAACACCAGTTGTAGTTGCCGGTGGGCGTCATCTCGCGGAAATCGGTGGCGTCCTCCAGCAGGTGGCGCGCCGCCTGCGTGGCGCCGCCGCGGCGCGAGATCTGGCAGGGGTCGTGGTAGGTGATCGAACCTTCCATCGGGCTGAACTTCAGCTTGCCCTCGGACTTCAGTTTCGACAGGAACTCGGTGATGTGCACGACCTCGAACGGCAGCGGTCGGCCGAGCAGGTTGGCGCCGGACCAGCGCAGCACGCCATAGGCGTGACCGCACTCCGGAATCACCAGGGTCTTCGCGCCGATCTGCTCGGCGGCGCTGACCAGGCGTTCGATCGCGATTTTCGCGATGTCCGTCCGCCCGGAAAGAAAACCGAAGTTGGTCGATTCGTAGCCCTTGGTGCTGAACGTCCAGTCGACGCCGGCCTGGTTCATCAGGCGGGCCATCGCGACGATCGACTTCGGGTATTTCATCAGCTCGATCGACGACACGGTCAGCAGGACCTCGGCGTTCTCCCGGTCGAGCGGAATATCCACTTCGTAATCGTCCTCCAGCCACTCGACGCGGCCGTCGAACACCGAGGGGGTAACGCCCAGCGGGCTGCCCTTTTCGATGACGTTCTCCGCCGCCTGGCGCAGGTCGGCCGGGCCACGGCCCGCGGCCGCGAAGGCCTGTCGCGATGCGGCGACGATCGACGCGATATCGATGCCCATCGGGCAGACCTGCGTGCACCGGCCGCACATGGTGCAGCTGTCGAACAGCAGTTCTTCCCATTCCTCGAGGTCCTGCTCGGTGATCCTCGGGCCGCCCAGCCACTTCCACGGCCACATCGTGCGGCGATGCGCCTTGGCCATCGGAAACAGCTTGTAGGCCGGGGTGTACTTGGGATCGCCGGTCACTTCGTAGAAGTGGCAGGCGGTGGCGCAGTTGGCGCACTTCACGCAGGATTCCAGGTACGCAGCCAGGTTGCCGCTGTTCAGGGCGAGGAACTTTTCGCCTGCCGCCTGGGCGGCGTCGTTCGCTGTCGTCTGTTGAGTCATGGCATTCGTTCCGTCTTCAGTTCACCTTGACCTGGACGAGTTCTTCGCCGTCCGGGTCGTTGACGTGCACCGCGCAGGCGATGCAGGGGTCGAAGCTGTGAATGGTGCGCTGGATCTCCAGCGGCTGGTCCTCGATCGCCAGTCGATGGTTGTCCATCAGCGCCGCCTCGTAGGCGCCGGGCTGGCCCGACGGATCGCGCGGGCCGGCGTTCCAGGTGCTCGGCACGACCGCCTGGTAATTGTCGATCTTGCGGTCCTTGATCACGATGTAATGCGCCAGGCCGCCGCGCGGCGCTTCCATGAAGCCGACGCCCTTGCACTCCTTCGGCCAGGTCGCCGGGTCCCATTTCTCGGTGTTGTGCACGTCGAGGTCGCCGGACTTGATGTTGGCCATCAGCGTGTCGAGCCAGGTTTCCATCTGGTCGGCGATGATCTTGGTCTCCAGGGTGCGCGCGGCCGTGCGGCCGAGCGTGGAGAACATCGCGTCGAGCGGCAGGTCGAGCTTGCCGAGCGCCATGTTCGCCAGTTCCTGGGTCGGTTCGTGACCGGAGGCGTAGAGCATCAGGACGCGCGCCAGCGGGCCGACTTCCATCGCGTGGCCCTTCCAGCGCGGGGCCTTGAGCCAGGAATAGCTGCCCTGGACGTCGAGGTGCTCGTACGGCGGGGTGGGGCCGGTGTAGTTCAGGTTCGTTTCGCCCTGGTGCGGGTGCAGGCCGACGTTTTTGCCGGCCTCGTAGTCGTACCAGGAGTGACCGATGAATTCCTGCACCTGTTCCTCGTCGTACAGGTCGATCTCGTGGATCTTCGTGAGGTCGCGGCCCAGGATCGCGCCGCTCGGAATCAGCCACGTGGTCGGGTCGTCGTATCCCTCGGACGGGAAGTCGCCGAAGGTCATGAAGTTGCCCAGGCCCTCGCCGCGGCGGAACCAGTCCTTGTAGAAAGAGGCGACCGCCAGCGTGTCGGGCACGTACACCTGGTCCACGAAGCTGCGCATGTGCTGAATGATGTCGCGCACGCGGCCGAGGTTGACGATGTTGGTCGATGTCGCGGCGGCGCCGCCGGTGGCGGACGAGGGATCGTTGCTGATCGGTGACGGCGCGCCGCCGACCAGGAAGTTCGGGTGCGGATTCTTGCCGCCGAAGATGGTGTGGATCTGCACGACGTCGCGCTGCCATTCCAGCGCGTCCAGGTAATGCGCCACGGCCATCAGGTTGGCCTCGGCCGGCAGCTTGAACTCCGGGTGGCCGTAGTAACCGTTGGCGAAGATGCCCAGCTGGCCGCCTTCGACGAAGTCCTTCAGTTTCTTCTGCGTGTCGGCAAAGTAGCCCGGGCTCGATTTCGCGTAGCCGGACAGCGACTGCGCCAGTTCCGAGGTCGCTTTGGGGTCGGCCGACAGGGCCGAGACCACGTCGACCCAGTCCAGCGCGTGCAGGTGGTAGAAGTGCATCACGTGATCGTGCACGTACTGCGCGGCGATCATCAGGTTGCGGATCAGTTGCGCGTTCGGCGGAATGCGATAGTCCAGCGCGTCCTCGACGGCCCGCACCGAGGCGATGCCGTGGACCAGGGTGCACACGCCGCAGATGCGCTGGGCAAAGGCCCAGGCGTCGCGGGGGTCGCGACCCTGAAGGATCAGTTCGATGCCGCGCACCATGGTGCCGGAGCTCCAGGCGCCGGTGATTTCCCCGTT
>JARROJ010000085.1:0-8382 GCA_037384065.1 Lysobacterales bacterium | reverse complement strand
GGCTCCACGGTGTGCAATTCGAGGTCGTCCTGCCAGGCCGGCGCGATGCGGCGGTAGTAGTCGAAGGCGCGGTCGCCGCGGCCGAGAATCGTTTCTGCGATCATGATCCAGGGGTTGTTGTGGCAGAAGATGCCGCCGTTTTCCTTGTAGCCCTGCGGGTAGGTCGAAATCTCGCCGTACTCGGGGTAGTAGCGCGTGAAGGCGGGGGCGTTGAGCACGATGCCGTGCTCGCAGGCGAGCATTCGCGCGACGGACTCCAGCGCCTGCGCCGCGCGGCCGTCTGCGACGCCCAGGCCGGCCATGATCGCGAAGCCCTGCGGTTCGATGAAGATCTTGCCTTCCTCGTTCGTGTCGCTGCCGACCGGGTTGCCGGCCGCGTCGTAGGCGCGCAGGAACCACGCGCCATCCCAACCGTGCTTGTCCATCGCCGCGGCCATCGCCTCGACCGCGGTCTGCGCCCGGTCCGCCTCGGCCGCGTCGCCCAGGCGCCGGCACAGGTCGGCGTACTGGCCGCCGTACAGCACGAACATGGCGCCGATGAAGACCGATTCGGCGACGCCGCCGGTGCGGTGTTCGGTGGTCTGGAACGATTCGTTCGGATCCGTCGAGAAGCAGTTCAGGTTGAGGCAGTCGTTCCAGTCGGCGCGGCCGATCAGCGGCAGGCCGTGCGGGCCGCGGTTGTTCACCACGTGGTCGAACGAGGCTTTGAGGTGGGCCAGCAGCGGAGCCGTGCGTCGCTCGTCGTTCTCCCACGGCACGGCTTCCTCGAGGATCGCAAAATCGCCGGTTTCGCGCAGGTAGGCCACGGTCGACATGACCAGCCACAGCGGGTCGTCGTTGAAGTTGCCGCCGATGGCCGCGTTGCCGCGCTTGGTCAGCGGCTGGTACTGGTGGTAGACGGAGCCGTCCTCGAACTGCGTCGCCGCGATATCGAGGATCCGCTCGCGGGCGCGTTGCGGGTCGAGGTGAAAAAAGCCCAGCAGGTCCTGGTTGGAGTCGCGAAAGCCCATGCCCCGGCCGATCCCCGCTTCGAAGAACGAGGCGCTGCGGGACAGGTTGAAGGTGACCATGCACTGGTACTGATTCCAGGTGTTGACCATCCGGTCGAGGCGGGGCTCGCCGGACGCCACGCGGAAGCGTGCCAGCAGATCATTCCAGTAGTCCCCCAGCGCGGTGAAGGCCCGCTCGACCTTGTCCACGCTGTCGTAGCGTCCGATCAGCGCCTGCGCGGGGCGCTTGTTGATCACGCCCGGCGCCGCCCACTTGTCGTCCTGCGGCACCTCGACGTAGCCCAGTTGAAAGACCAGGTCCTGCGTCGCGCCCGGCTCCAGCGTGATCTCCAGGCAGTGCGAGGCGATCGGCGACCAGCCGTGGGCGATGGAATTCCGCGGGCCGTCGCCGAACACGGTGGCGGGGCGGTCGAAGCCGTTGTACGGGCCCAGGAAGTGGTCCCGGTCGGTGTCGAAGCCGGTCGGCGCCCGATTGACCGCATAAAAGGCGTAGTGGTCGCGGCGCTCGCGGAACTCGGTCGTGTGGTACAGCACGCCGCCGTCGACTTCCACCTCGCCGGTGGAGAAATTGCGCTGGAAGTTGGTCATGTCGTCTTCGGCGTTCCACAGGCACCATTCGGCCAGCGAGTGCAGGCGAATGCGCTTCGTCGCCGCGGACCGGTTCTCGAGCCGGACCTGCTGGATTTCGACGGCGTCGTCGAGCGGCACGAAGAACAGCACCGAGCAGGCGAGGCCGTTTTTTTCGCCCTCGATGCGGGTATAGCCCATGCCGTGGCGGCATTCGTAGCGGTCGAGTTCCGTGCGGCAGGGCTTCCAGCCCGGCGACCAGGCCGTGTCGCGGTCGACGACGTAGAAATACCGCCCGCCGTCGTCACGCGGAACGTTGTTGTAGCGGTAGCGGGTCAGGCGGCGGAACTTGGCGTCGCGGTAGAAACTGTAGCCACCCGCCGTGTTGGAGATCAGCGAGAAGAAATCCTGGCTGCCCAGGTAGTTGATCCACGGCCAGGGCGTGCGCGGGTCGGTGATGACGTACTCGCGCCGGTCGTCGTCGAAATGGCCGATCGGCGCGTTGGCGGGCGCGGTATCGTTCATGATGGTGCTCCGGAATCCGGTCGTTTCGTTCAGGCAGCCGCGGGTTCGCGTTCCAGCCGGTCGTACCAGGTTTTCTTCATGATACCGGCGCAGATCGCGAACACCACCAGCGTGGTCGCCAGCGAGGCGTTTTCGCGGATCACCAGGAAAATCGGCGCTGCGACCAGGCAGGTCTGCGCGATGATCCCGACCGCGACGTTGAACATGTCACGCTTGAAATCGGTGTTGCGCCGAAAGCCCGGGTCATCGGCCACGACCTGTTCGTGGACCGGGCCCCACAGGCCCCACGGCCGGACCGTGCGGTAGAAGGACTTCAGCAACTCGGGATCCTCCGGCTTCGTCAGCAGGCTGGCCGCCACGCAGGCGATGCCGGAAACCAGCAGCAGCAGGGGGAACAGGTACAGCGGCAGGATGTCGCGCGCGACACCTTCGAACACGCCGACCCCGGCGAACAGCGGCGGGAAGGTGAGCGCGCCCACGATGCCGACCATCATGCCCCAGAAGTAGCCCATGCCGTTGAGCCGCCACCAGTACCATTTGAGCACGTTCGAAACGACGTACCCGCCCCACAGGCCGGACACCAGCCACTGCAGCACGCTGTTGATGCTTTCCACCCACAGGCCGATCATCGTGCTGATCACGACCACCAGCACCGAGACCAGGTAGCTCAGGCGCACCAGTCGGCGCGGGTCGGCCTCGGGATTGATGTAGCGCTTGTAGATGTCGTTGACGAGGTAGGCGGGCGCCGCGTTGACGGTCGATGCGAAGGTCGACATGAAGGCCGCCAGCAACCCGGCCAGGATCAGGCCGAGAATGCCGACCGGCGCGAACTTCAGCATGGCCGCCGGCAGGATGTTCTCGAAATCGAGCACGCCGGCCGTGGTCAGGTCCAGTTCCTGGTAGAACACGATGGCGAGCACCGCGAAACCGGCGATCATCAGGTACCGGATCGGCATCAGCACGATGGAGACGAAGCCGCTCATCAGCGCCGCCTCGCGCGGCGACCGCGTGGCCAGGATCTTCTGCATGTCGTAGTTCGGCGCCGGGCCGGCCGCGCTGACCAGGAAGCCCTTGAACAGCATCATCATGAAGAAGATGCTGAACAGGCTGTAGCCGTCCGAGACGATCTTGGTGTTGACCTCGTCGATCAGGCCGCTCCAGTCGATCTCCAGCGTCCAGCCGAAGAACGGGTTGGCCCAGCCCTCGGGAACCGCGGCGTGCAGGGCTTCCGGCGAAACGTTGATGATGGCCAGGATCGCGATGATCACGGCGGATACCGTCATGATCGTGAACTGCAGCACGTCGGCCCAGACGATGCTGAGCATGCCGCCCAGCATCACGTAGAACGTCGCGATGCTGGTGAAGAAGATGCCGTAGACGTGCGGCACGTATTCCGGCGCGACGTCGAACGGCACGTAGGCCGACACCACTTCCCAGGGGATGAAGATCTCGATGAACTTGCCCACGCCGACGAAGCCGTAGGCCAGGAATCCGAGCACGCTGATCACCGCGAACAGGACCACGACGATATGCGCCAGGCGCCCGCCGCGGTCGTTGCCGAACCGGGTCTGGATCCACTCGGCGCCGGTGATCACGTTCGAGCGGCGCAGCCAGGCCGACAGGTAAACGGCCAGGAAAATCTGGTTGAACACCGGCCACAGCCAGGGCACCCAGACGCTTTTCAGGCCGTAGACGAAGCACAGCGTGACGAGCCACATCGTGCCGGAAATGTCGAACATGCCCGAGGCGTTGGACAGGCCGAGCATGTACCAGGGAAGCTCGCGGCTGCCCTGGAAGTAGGCGCGCAGGTTCTTGCCGGCGCGTTTCTTCAGGTACAGGCCGATGACCACCGTGGACGCCAGGTACAGGCCGATGATCGTGAGGTCGATTGCTTGTAGTTGCATGCTGTGCCCTGCCGGATCGTTGGGCGGCGCGCGCCCCGGAATACCCCGTGATTCTGAATGTTAAACGTTTTACATTCAGATCGTCAAACAACGCGTTTCCTGTCAAACGTTTTACAAGCCGGATCGATCGGCCTAGAATGAATCACGGATCCCAGGAGAGACGTATCCGCATGCCGAAAGTGGGAATGAAGGACATCGCGGCCGAAGCCGGCGTGTCCATCGCGACCGTCTCTCACGCCTTCCGCAACCCCGACCGGGTCTCCGACGGCACCCGCCGCAAGGTGCTGGCCGCCGCGCGTCGCGTCGGTTACACCCCCAACCGCCTCGGCGCCAGCCTGCGCACGGCGCGATCGGGCAACATCGTCGTCATCATTCCGGACATCGCGGACAGCCACAACGCACGTCTGATCGCCGGCATCGAACGGGTGGCCCGTGAAAAGGGCTACTCCGTGCTGCTGGGCAACACGCGGGGCTCGGAGGCGCGCGAGCGCGAGTTCGCGGCGATGGCGCGCTCGGGGCAGGCCGACGGCATCATCCTGATGTCCCACCGCATGCCGTTCACTGCGGCGTCGGTGGACGAACGGCCGCCGCTGGTCAACGGCTGCGAATTCACCGGTCACGCCGACATTCCCTGCGTATCGATCGATGACCGCGCGGCGGGCGCGGACGCGACCCGCCACCTGCTGGAGCTCGGCCATCGCGAGATCGCCGTCATTACCGGTGACATGGCCAGCACCAGCAGCCGGCGCCGCCTCGAGGGGTTCCGCGCCGCCATGGCGGACGCCGGCCGGGCCGTCGACGACGACCGCGTCGTCTTTGCCGACTATTCCACCGAGGGCGGCGCGACCGCCGCGCGCGAACTGCTGCTGCGCAAGGAGCGCCCGACGGCGATCTTCTGCTTCAGCGACGAAATCGCCATCGGCTGCATGCACGCGCTGCGCGAACTCGGTTTCGAAGTCCCGCGCGACATGTCGGTGGTCGGGGTCGACGACATCGAATTCGCGCGCTACGCCAACCCGCCGCTGACGACGGTGGCGCAACCCACCGAGGAAATCGGCGCCTGTTGCGCGCGCATCCTGTTCGACATCATGGATGGCGAGCGGCCGGCGAAACGGATCCACATCCTGCCACACCAACTGGCGGTGCGGGAAAGCACCGCGCCGCCCCCGGACTCATGAAACGCACAATGAACCCATCCGCTACTCGAATGCTCGTCGCCGCCATGGCGGCCCTCGTCCTGCTCACCGGCCTCGCGCCGGCCGCCTCGTCGGATACGGAAGTCACCCACGGCGCCACCGGGGTCCGGCAGTCCGCGGCCGAATGGTGGGACATCCCGTATCCGGAACGCTTCGACGCCTCCCTGCTGGTCGCGGAACAGCCGCGCATCGGCGTCGACGGCAATCGCTTCGTTACCCCGGACGGCATGACCTTCGTCTTTCGCGGGGTCAACATCGCCGATCCGGACAAGCTCACGCACCAGGGCCGCTGGGACCGCGCGCTGTTCGAAGAGGTCGCGCTCTGGGGCGCCAACACCGTGCGCCTGCCGGTCCACCCGGTCGCCTGGCGCCAGCGCGGGCCGGACTGGTTCCTCGAGCGCATCGACGAGGCGGTCTTCTGGGCCAACGCCCTGGGCCTGTACCTGATCATCGACTGGCACTCGATCGGCAACCTCGAGACCGCCATGTTCCAGCATCCGATGTACCAGACAGACCGGGTGGAAACGACCGACTTCTGGCGTCGCATTGCGTTTCGCTACCGCGACGTGCCGACGGTGGCGGTGTACGAGTTGTTCAACGAACCGACCGACAACTTCATCGGGGTCGGCAGCGGCTCGCTGGGTTCGCTGGACTGGGCCTCGTGGCGCGAGACCCTGGAGACGATGATCGACGTCGTGCAGGTCTACAACCCCGCGGCGATCGTCCTGGTCGGCGGCATGAACTGGGCCTATGATCTGCAGCCGGTGGCCGACGCGCCGGTGCGCCGCGAAAACGTGGCCTACGCGGCGCATGCCTACCCGCAGAAGGCGAGCCCGGCCGAGAATACCCGGGCGGGCTGGTTCGCCGCCTGGGAGCGGGACTGGGGCTTCGTGGCCGACCGGTACCCGGTCATCGCGAGCGAGATCGGCTGGGTGCGCGAGGACGGTTTCAATGCCCACGTGCCGGTGATCGACAATTCCGGCGCCTACGGACCGAACCTGGTCCGTTACATGGAAGGGAAGGGCGTGTCGTGGACGGTCTGGAACTTCGATCCCGACTGGTCGCCGACGATGATCGCCGACTGGGACTTCACGCCCACCGAACAGGGTCGCTTCTTTCGCGACGTGATGCTGCGGGCGCGAGCGGGCGCTCTGCGCGATTCCGTGCTGCCTTCGCCGCGCGTCGTCGAGTACCCGTGGATGAGCACCGCGCGCTGGCGCGAAATGTTCGCCGAGGACCGGGCGATCGCGCAGCAGGGCGGGATCGACCTGCTGTTCCTGGGCGATTCGATCACCGAGATGTGGCCGGCCGACGCGTTCGAGGCGAACTTCGGCCGGTACGATCCGGCCAACTTCGGCATCGGCGGCGACAAGACGCAGAACCTTCTGTGGCGGCTGCGTAACGGCGCGGTCGGCCAGCTGGACCCGAAGGTGGTGGTGCTGATGATCGGCGTGAACAATTTCGGTCTCGGCGACGATACGCCCGAGGACGTCTTCCGCGGCGTCGAAGCCGTCGTGGACCAGGTTCAGGCCGTGTTCGACGACGCCGAAATCCTGCTGCTCGGCATTTTGCCCTACGGCGCGCAGCCGGGCACGCCGGAGCGCGCCCAGGTGGCCGAAGCCAATCTGAAAATCGCCGGGCTGGGCGATCGCGAGCGGGTGCACTTCCACGATATCGGCGCCGCCTTCCTGCAGCCCGACGGCACGATTTCGCCGGACATCATGGCGGACTTCCTGCACCCGACCGAGGCAGGGTACGCTGTATTCGCGGAGCAGCTCGATCCGCTGCTCGAGGAACTGTTCGACTGACACGGGAGCGCACGATGAATCGACCCAATGATCGACGGGACGGACCGGATCCGGCCGACCCGCAACGCAGAAAACTGATCGGCGCGGCCGGCGCCGGCGTGTTCGCCGCGACCCTTGGCGGCATGCTGGGCGGGGGCGTCGCCTGGGCAGCGGACCGCGCGCCGCTGCGCTGGGGCGTGGTGGGCACCGGCGGCATCGCCAACAGCATGGCGCCGCGCATCACGGAGGCCGCGGGCGCGGTCCTGGCGGCCGTGTCCAGCCGTCGCATGGAAACGGCGCAGGAATTCGCCGGCAAACACGACGTCCCGAACGCCTTCGACTCCTGGCAGGACATGATCGCCTCGGACACGATCGACGCGGTCTACATCGCCACGCCGACCAGCGTGCGCGAGGAAATCGGCGTCGCCGCGGCCAATCACGGCAAGCACGTGCTGGGCGAAAAGCCGTTTGCCAGCCTGCCGTCGCTGCGGCGCATCGTGGCGGCCTGCCGCGAGAACGGCGTGGGGTTCATGGACGGGACGCATTTCCCGCACCTGGCCCGCACGCGCAGGATCCAGTCCGAGATGGCGGCCCTGGTCGGCCGGCCCTGGTCGGTGGCCTCGGCGTTCCAGTTCGACCTGACCGACACCTCCAACATCCGCCTGCGGCCCGATCTCGAGCCCTACGGCGCGATCGGCGACGCGGGCTGGTACAACATGCGCGCCGCGGTGGAATTTCTGCCTGAAGACGTCAAACTGGTGGCCTCGGATGCGTGGCTGCAGCGCGAACCGGTCAACA
Organism: Lysobacterales bacterium; assembly: GCA_037384065.1. Taxonomy (GTDB): domain Bacteria; phylum Pseudomonadota; class Gammaproteobacteria; order Xanthomonadales; family SZUA-36; genus JABDPF01. The sequence goes on along the minus strand of JARROJ010000085.1, from coordinate 595 downwards.
ACGCGGTGGTCAGCGGCAGCGGCGTGATGCGCTTCAACGACGGCTCCGCCTCGACCTGGAACTGCGCCTTCATTTCCGGCACCTGGGTGCAGGATCTGCGCATCACGGGGCCGGACGGCGTGCTCTGGATCGACGATTTCGTCGGCGCCCGCGGCGACGAGCGCTACCGCGTGCGCCGCGGCCGCGACACCGAGGAAATCGCGATTCCCTTCAGCAAGCACCAGGCTACCTCGATGTTCGAGGATTTCACGAAAATGGTCCACGACCCGGCCATGTTCGAGGCCAGCGTGCGCGCCAGCGAACGCACCCAGGCCTGGCTGGACGCGGCCTGGGAGAGCGCGATCGCTAACGAGGAAAGGGTGGTCAAGCCGGTTCTGGTGGGCTGACGGATTGGCACGAAAACCGGGGTCGGAGCAGTCCGGTTGCTTCGATCCCGAGTGCAATCTCTGGGAGGGTCTTCAGGCCTGACAATTTTTCCGCCCGTGGTTGCGCAACGGTCTCGAATTTGTGTGGGAGGGCCTTCAGGCCCGACAGGCTTTTGGAGTGCGACGAAGCGCCCGATTCGCTCCGGCCACCGCCGGTGCAACCGGCCCCT
>JARROJ010000084.1:0-8771 GCA_037384065.1 Lysobacterales bacterium | reverse complement strand
GGCAACACTCAACCCTTCACCCACCTTCGTCCGAATCGTGTAATCCTGATAAGCCGGAATGGCCAGAGCGAGCAAGATAGCGATGATCGCGATAACGATCATCAGTTCGATAAGGGTAAAACCCTTGGAAACGCGTTTCATATTTTTCACAACTATACCCTCCTGGTATATGAACTATGGTGCATGCCACCACTTCTATAAAATCCCTTTCCGTAACGTAATCGGGATTGCTATTTAGCAAGCAATTCATGTGCCAATAATTATAAAACGTATCTAGAGTAAAGTCAAATCGACTTGGGTAGGGGTTGTCGGATTGTGACAATAAGTGTCAGTTTGTGACGTGGAGTTTCACCAAAACGGGAGTTGGCGTGGACTTTTTAACAAAAATCGGGGAATGAGCGCAGTTGGCGCAGAGGAGTTGCACGGGGATCATTGACTGCACGGTCGGGCCTGAAGGCCCTCCCACAGGTCGAATGCTTCAGTCGATGCCGAACTTCTTCAGCTTGTACCGGAACGACCGGAAACTGATGCCCAGACTCTCCGCCGCGCGCGTCTTGTTATAACGCGCCTTCTTCAGCGCATCTTCCAGCATCTTCTTCTCGATACCCTCGATGTAGGTATCCAGCGATTCGTCGTCGGGTTTCTCGACCGCGACCTCGCCGCCACCGCCGTTGCCGGTGCTGGATTCACCAACCTCCACGTGTTCCAGCATCAGGTCGTCGGGCTGGATGCTCGAGCCGTCGCTCATCGTCACGGCGCGCTGCAGGATGTTGATCAGTTCGCGCACGTTGCCGGTGTAGTGGTGGTCCTGCAGGGATTCCATCGCCTCGGGGGAGATGGCCGGTACGCTCTCGCCGGACCACTGCTCGGCGATGTCGCCGAGAAAATGTTCGGCCAGCAGCGGGATGTCCTCGGGGCGCTCGTTCAGCCCGGGCATGTGCAGTTCGATGACGTTCAGGCGGAAGTAGAGATCGCTGCGGAACTTGCCTTCCTCGACCAGCGGCTTCAGCGGCTTGTGCGTGGCGCTCAGGATGCGCACGTCCACCGGCACTTCCTGGCGCGAGCCGATCGGCATCACGGCCTTTTCCTGGATCACGCGCAGCAGCTTGACCTGCATGTGCAGCGGCAGGTCGGCCACCTCGTCCAGCATCAGGGTGCCGCCGTCCGCGGCCTGGAACAGGCCGTCCTTGTCGCCGGTGGCGCCGGTGAAGCTGCCTTTCTTGTGGCCGAAGAACTCGCTCTCCATCAGTTCGGTCGGGATCGCGCCGCAGTTGACCGGGATGAACGGGCCGTCGGCGCGCGGGCCGAGTTCGTGAATCAGTTTGGCGGCCAGTTCCTTGCCGGAACCGGAGTCGCCGCTGACCAGCACCGGCGCCTGGCTGCGCGCCAGCTTGGCGATCATGGCCTTGCACTGCTGCATGGCCTTCGAGGTGCCGATCAGGCGGTCCAGCGCGTTGTCGCTGGTCTTCAGCTTGACGCCGCCCGAATCCGAGGGCTCGGTGACGTTGTCGCGGCGCAGCTTCAGCGCGGTGGCGACCAGCTTGCGCAGCACGGCCAGGTCGACCGGCTTGGAAACGAAATCGAAGGCGCCCTGCTTGAGCGCGTAGACGGCGTCCTCGACCTTGCCGTGCGCAGTAATCATCGCGGTCGGCAGGTTGGGGTACTTCTCGCCGATCTCGGTGACGAGATCCAGGCCGTTGCCGTCCGGCAGCCGCATGTCGGTCAGGCAGAAACTGAACTCATTGGATTGCAGCTCGCGCCGCGCTTCGGCCAGGTCCTCGGCCGTGGTCACCTCGAGCCCCATCCGGGTCAGGGTCAGGTCCAGCAGTTCGCGGATATCGGGTTCGTCGTCGATGACCAGGACTTTCTTGACGTCGTCGTTCATTACTCACTCATTTTATTGATATGCCGGACGCGCCGGCTCTTCTTCCTGCGGCAGCTGATCGCCGCTCGCGAGCGCCATGCGGATGTGGAACTGCGCGCCCTTGCCAATCTCGGAGTCTACCGTAAGTTCGGCCTGGTTCGCCTCACAAAGTTGCCGTGCGATGTACAGGCCCAGGCCCGAGCCTTCCTTGCGGGTGGTGTAGAAGGGCTCGAAGATCTTGCCCAGCTGCTCCTTGTTGATGCCGGGGCCGTTGTCGGACACGGTCACCACGCAATAGCCGGCATTCTCGTCGCTGCGCAGCTGCAGGCTCACCTTGGGGGTCGCCTTCTCGCGGCTGGCGTGGTCGGCGGCGTTGTCCAGCAGCTTCCACAGGCACTGGTGCAGCTGGCTCTTGTCGTACAGCACGTGGGCCTGCTGGCCGTCGAAGTTCGCGGTGAACTCCAGTGAGTGGTTCACCTTGGAGGTCTCGAACTCCATCGCGAACTCGGGCAGGAACAGGTGCAGCGGCACCACTTCCGGCTGCGACTGCTCGCGGCGCGAGAGCTGCAGGATGTTCTCGACGATGCCGTTCATGCGCTTGGCGTGGTTCTGGATGATGTGGATCAGGCGCATTTCCGACAGCCGGATCTGCGGCGATTCCTCCAGCAGCTGGGAGGCGTGGTTCAGGGCGGCCAGCGGGTTGCGGATCTCGTGCGCGATGCTGCCCGAGAGCTTGGCCAGCGAGTTGACCGACAGCTCCACCGCGCGGCGCGCGACGACGTTGTTGTCGGTCAGGAAGATCATCGCGCCCAGGCCCGATTCGGCCGGCAGCTGCACGAAGCTCGGCAGGATCTGCGCCTGGCTGGGCTCCAGCACCACCGGCGCGGGATCGTCGGTGGGGTGGCGTTTCCATTCCTCGAGCGACTGGTTCAGCCGCGGCGAGAAGTCGGCCAGCGGCTTTTCGCGCAGCTTGGGGCTGCCCAGCGAGAACCAGGCGGATTCGTTCATGATGCGCACGCGGTTGTTCTCGTCCACCGCGATGACGCCGGTGCGCATGCGCCGGATGATCAGTTCGTTGGCCTGCTCCAGCTTGGTCAGCGTGGCCTTGCGCTTCTCGGCGATCAGGCGGTAGTCGCGCGCCCAGTAGGCGACCCGGTTGCCGATGAGCGCGGTCACCAGCGCCGTCATGCCGAACAGCGCGGACTGGATCAGCTGCTGCGCCGCCGTCGTGCCCTGGCTGTAGCCCCAGATTTCCGTGCCGACCATCGCGACGGCGGCCAGCGAGGCGAGGGCCAGCGCAAAGCGCAGCGGCAGCACGATGGCGGCCGCGGCGCTGGTGAATACCAGCAGGATGCCGAGCCCGCCCTCGATGCCGGACGTGGTGATCACCAGCGCGCCGAGGAACAGGATGTCGGTGCTCAGCGACAGGCTCGCCAGGCGGTAGAAGTCGGTCGTCACGCGACGGGAGACGAAGAGGTAGAACAGCGCGGCCAGCACGAACAGAACCAGGGTGATGCTGGCGAAGAAGGACAGGCTGTAGGTCGCCGGCATGCGTTCGAGCGTGCCGAAGTGCGCCACGCTGAGGATCAGCGCGATCAGCAGCCGGTAGACGTCGAGGTAGTTGACGACCTTCTGCGTCAGGTCCTCCGGCAGCGGCCAGGAGGTGTATTCGACGGTTCGATTCATGCCCGGGCTTTCACGTGTCTGGCAGTCCTTTGCTTGCGGGAAGCGGCGCTCGTGATCCACACGCGGGGGAGTATACCACCGGCCGTCCACGCCTTTGATTTCGAAAGCCAATCGGGGGAAAATACCGCGACGATTACGCCGCTCCGGAAGCCGCGCTCCGCGGCCGGCCGGGCATCACCCATCCTCAAGGAGTTTGCATGAACTTTCACGAATACCAGGCGAAGGAACTGTTCGCCGCCTACGGGATTCCCGTGCCGCGCGGCATCGTCGCGGCCACGCCGACGGCCGCGGTCGAGGCCGCGCGCGAACTGGGCGGAAACATGTGGGTCGTCAAGGCGCAGGTGCATGCCGGCGGCCGCGGCAAGGCCGGCGGCGTCAAGCTGGCGAACAGCCTCGACGAGGTGCGCGCCGAAGCGCAGCGCATGCTCAACATGAAGATCAGCACCTTCCAGACCGGCGGCCTGGCGCTGCCGGTGGACAACGTGCTGATCGCCGAGGCGGTCGATATCTCGAGCGAGCTGTACCTCTCCGCCCTGATCGACCGCGCCAATCGCTGCGTGACCTTCATCGGCTCCGCGGCCGGCGGCGTCAACATCGAGGAGGTCGCGGCCAAGGAGCCCGAGAAGCTGCTGAAGGTCCAGATCGACAACACGGCCGGCTTCCAGGCCTTCCAGGCGCGGCAGATGGGCTTCGGCATGGGGCTCAACGGCCTGCAGGTGCGGCAGCTGACGAAAATCATGGGCGGTCTGTACCGCCTGTTCATCGACAAGGACCTCAGCCTGATCGAGGTGAACCCGCTGATCATCACCGAGAACGGCGACCTGCTGGCGCTGGATGCCAAGATCAACGCCGACGGCAACGCGCTGTTCCGCCACCCGGACCTCGCGGCGATGCGCGACGAGGCGCAGGAGGACCCGACCGAGGTCGCGGCCAGCAAGCACGACCTGAACTACGTCACCCTGGACGGCAACATCGGCTGCATGGTCAACGGCGCCGGTCTCGCCATGGCGACGATGGACGTGATCAAGCTCAACGGCGGCGAGCCGGCCAACTTCCTGGACGTCGGCGGCGGCTCCAACGCCGAGCGTGTGGCCGAGGCGTTCAAGCTGATCCTGTCCAGCGACACCGTCGAGGCCATCCTGGTGAACATCTTCGGCGGCATCGTGCGCTGCGACGAGATCGCGCAGGGCATCATCGCCGCGGTGCAGGAAGTCGGCGTCGAGGTGCCGGTGGTCGTGCGCCTTGAAGGCACCAACGTCGACAAGGGCAAGGCCCTGTTGAACGAAAGCGGGCTCGCGATCATCGCGGCCGACGATTTGAACGACGCGGCGCAGAAAGTCGTCGCCGCAGCGGCCTGAAGGCGGAGCGAACCATGAGTGTACTGATCAACAAGGAAACGAAAGTCATCTGCCAGGGCTTCACCGGCAGCCAGGGAACGTTCCACTCCAAACAGGCGCTGGATTACGGCACGCAGATCGTCGGCGGCGTGACGCCCGGCAAGGGCGGCCAGACCCACCTCGACCTGCCGGTGTTCGACACGGTGGCCGAAGGCGTCGCCGAAACCGGGGCCGACGCCAGCGTCATCTACGTGCCGCCGCCGTTCGCGGCCGACGCCATCCTGGAAGCGGCCGACGCCGGCATTCGCGTGATCGTGGCCATCACCGAGGGCATCCCGGTGCAGGACATGATGAAGGTGAAGGCGGTGCTGCAGAACAAGCCGGACACCTGGCTGATCGGCCCCAACTGCCCGGGCATCATCACGCCGGGTGAATGCAAGATCGGCATCATGCCGGGCCAGATCCACGCCAAGGGCAAGGTCGGCGTCGTCTCGCGCTCCGGCACGCTGACCTACGAGGCGGTGTACCAGACCACGCTGGCCGGTCTCGGCCAGACCACCTGCATCGGCATCGGCGGCGACCCGATCCAGGGCATGAACTTCGTCGACGTGCTGCGCCTGTTCAACGACGACCCCGAGACCGAGGGCATCATCATGGTCGGCGAGATCGGCGGCTCCGCGGAAGAGGACGCGGCCGAGTTCATCGCCAACAACGTGCGCAAGCCGGTCGCGGCCTACATCGCCGGCGTCACGGCGCCCCCGGGCAAGCGCATGGGCCACGCCGGCGCGATCATCGCCGGCGGCAAGGGCACCGCGGAGGCCAAGTTCGAGGCGCTCGAGGAAGCCGGCGTGACGACGGTCCGCTCGCCCGCCGACCTCGGCCGCGCGATCCAGGAGCGGCTGGAAGGCTGAGACGAGACGCGCAGAAGCAGCCAGATCCGCGAGTGCTCGAATGCCCCTGAGTGGATCCCGGATCAGGTCCGGGATGACGGCCGGGTTTGTTGTCGGGGCCGTTTTCGCATTCGGTGCAGAGGCATCGATCATGGCGTCGAGTGAATCCCGGTTGCTGCGCTCTTCTCCCACCGTCATCCCGGACCTGATCCGGGATCCAGACGGTGTTGCGGCATCAGTGGCCGATATCGCTTTGACCGGTGGAGGAAACGCCAAACCATGGCAATGAGTGAGTCCGGACAACTCCGCATCGCTCTCGCCCAGTTCGACTTCCCCGTCGGCGACATCCAGGGCAACCTCGACCGCGCGCGGAATCTGACCGCGGCGGCGCAGCGGGCGGGCGCGGACCTCGTTCTGTTTCCCGAGATGGCGCTGTCCGGTTACCCGCCGGAAGACCTGCTGCTGCGGCCCGGTTTCCTGGAAAGCGTTCACCGCGCGCTGGAGCGCTTCGCCGCGAGCGTGCGAGGCATCGACGCCGTGATCGGGCACCCCTGGGCCGAGAAGGGCGAACGCCACAACGCGGTCAGCTGGATCCGTGACGGCCAGGTGCTGGGCCGCTACTTCAAGAAATTCCTGCCCAATTACCTCGTGTTCGACGAATGCCGCTACTTTTCGCCGGGCGGCGATCCGCTGGTGGTCGACGTGCGCGGCGTGCCGGTCGGCGTGATCATCTGCGAGGACGCCTGGAAGCCCGGCCCCGCGCAGGCGGCCCGCGCGGCGGGCGCCGAACTGCTGCTGATTCCCAACGCCTCGCCCTATCATGACGACAAGCTGACCGACCGCGTGCGGTTGTTCGCCGACCGCCACGCCGAAACCGGCCTGCCGACGGTGTACTGCAACCTGGTCGGCGGCCAGGACGAGCTCGTGTTCGACGGCCGCAGCATGCTGATGGACCGGGCCGGGCGGGTCGCGCCGCCCGGGCCGCTGTGCACCGAGGCCCTGCTGGTGGCGGCGTACGAGCCGGGCTCTGGCGGGCTCGATTGGTGTGCGGGTTCGCGCGAACAATCCGGGAAGGCGCTTGAGCACGACGCAGCGCCCGCCGCGGCTGAAGCCGCTCCGACGGGGACGACTACGTCTGCGGGCGTCCCACCGGATTCGAAACCAGGAGACGAACCTGTGGGAGGGCCTTCAGGCCCGACGGCGGCCGAAGCCGCTCCCGCGGACACCGCTGACCAATCCCCCGAGTTGTACACCGTCATCAAGACCGGCCTGCGCGACTACGTGCGCAAGAACGGCTTCACCGATGTCGTGTTCGGCCTGTCGGGGGGCATCGATTCCTCGCTGGTGCTGGCGCTGGCGGTGGACGCGCTGGGGCCGGAGCGCGTGCACACGGTCATGATGCCCTCGCGGCACACCTCCGGGCTGAGCATCGAGCTGGCGCAGGACCAGGCCGTGAACCTGGGCGTCGATCACCGCGTGATTTCCATCGAACCGGCGTTCGAAGCGCTGCTGACGCTGCTCGAACCCTCGTTCTTCGGCCAGGAGGCCGACGTGACCGAGGAAAACCTGCAGGCGCGCGCGCGCAGCAACCTGGTGATGGCCCTGTCCAACAAGTTCGGCTGGCTGCCGCTGGTGACCAGCAACAAGAGCGAACTGGCGGTCGGTTACTCGACCATTTACGGCGACATGGCGGGCGGCTTCGCGCCGCTGCTGGACTGCAGCAAGACGCGCGTCTATGCGCTGGCGCGCTACCGCAACACGATTTCGCCGGCGATCCCGGAAAGCGTCATCACCCGGCCGCCCTCGGCCGAACTGCGCCCGGACCAGGTCGACCAGGATTCCCTGCCGCCGTACGAGTTGCTCGACCAGGTGCTGCAGCGCTATGTCGAGCAGGACTGGTCGGTGGAGCAGATCGTGGCCGACGGCTTTGACGAGGCGATGGTCCGGCGCGTGGCCAACCTGGTGCTGATCAACGAATACAAGCGCCGCCAGGCCCCGCCCGGCGTGCGCATCACCCACCGCGCCTTCGGCCGCGACCGGCGGTATCCGATCACCTCGCTGTGGCGTAACCAGCCTTCGGATGTTCGTTAGCCGGGCCTGAAGGCCCTCCACAGGGATCGGTTTTTTTGTGGGAGCGGCTTCAGCCGCGACAGGCGCTTCGTCGGCCCTGAACGCCCTCAGACAGCGGGCGTATCAGTCGAACGGCCAGAGCCAAGAGGTCCAGGACTTCGGCTTGCGCTTGCCCTGCACGTAGTAGTGGCTGGGGTAGTTCAGTTCCAGCACCTCGTAGGAATCCTCGGCCAGCTGCGGCAGGTCGAGTTCGGTGTAGGCGATGTGCAGGATCTTGAGCGCCTCCGGCACGGCGGGGGTGTTGGGGTACACCTCCAGGGCGTAGCGCGCGCGGTTCGCCGCGGCGATGTAGGCCCCGCGGCGCAGGTAGTACTCGGCGACCACGATTTCGTAGTCGGCCAGGTTGTTGCGCAGGAACACCATGCGCTGGCGCGCGTCGGGCACGTAACGGCTGCCCGGGAAGCGGCGCAGCAGTTCGTTGAAATCGTCGAAGGAATCCTGCGCGGACGACTGGTCGCGGTCACGCACGCGCGTCGGCATCATGCGTTCCAGGAACCCCTGGTTCTGTTCGTAGTTGACCAGCCCCTTCAGGTAATAGGCGTAGTCGATGCTCGGATGCGCCGGGTAGGTGCGGATGAAACGGTCGAGCGTGGACAGCGCGTTCTCGACGTCGCCGCGCCGGTAGTAGGCGTAGGCGATGTCCAGCATCGACTGCTCGGTGTAGCGGCCGAAGGGATAGCGCGTCTGCAGCGCCTTGTACATGGCGATCGAGCGGTCCCATGCGCCGGCATCCAGCGACTCCTTGGCCCGGTCATAGATCTCGTCGGCCGAAACCTCGTCCACCCGGTTGTCCTTGCGGCAACCGGCCAGCGCCAGCACGACGGCCAGCACGATGAGGCTCAGGGCGCGGGTCCAGCGGCGCCA
>JARROJ010000083.1:0-8563 GCA_037384065.1 Lysobacterales bacterium | reverse complement strand
CGGTCGACCCAGTACGTGAAGCGATCGGTATGGTCGCCCGGACCGACCACGTAGGTCGGCCGCACGATCGTGCCGCGCTCGCCCAGCGCGTCCTGAACGATCCGGTCGCACGCGGCCTTGAGCGGTCCGTAGGTTTCGCCCGTCACCTCCTCGACCGCGGGATCCTCCAACTGCGCCAGCGGCGCGGATTCGGCGAACTGTTCACCGGCATCGAAATCGTAGACGGCCACCGTGGAAACGTAGATGTACCGCCGGCAACGGTCTTTCAGCAACTCAACGCTGTCCCGGACATGGCGCGGCACGTAGCCGGAGTTGTCGACCACCACGTCCCATTCGCGATCGCCGCGCAACACCGACAGGCCGTCGTCGATGCGCTCGTCGCGGTTACCGACCAGTTCCTCCACCGCGTCACCGTACATGCCGGCATTGGAGCCGCGGTTGAACATCGTCACCTCGTGCCCCCGCTCGACCGCGTAACGGATCTGGTGCGGCCCGAGGAAGCCGGTTCCGCCCAGGAACAGGATGCGCAACGGCTGTGGTGCTTTCATGACGGCGGCGCGCAATCCGGTGGCCTGGGCCGCCAGCGCGCCGGCCGAAACGGCCAGAAACTCTCTTCGAGTGGTCATGCAGGGCTCTCCTTCTTCGTCTCGGGTGGTCGATCGCGCTATATCGTGACTGATATTGATGATCCCGGGCAAGGAAGTCCCGGATTTTCGCTGTTAGGCTCAGGGGATGAACCACTTCCGGGAAACTGAACTGGCTTTGTTCCAGGCGACGAATTACGCCGACTGGTACGCCGCCGCAACGGAACTCGACCGCCTGGAAGGCCGCGATACCTGGCGGCTGAAGAAGGAGTCCGAAAAATACGACTACCGCCTGCTGGATTCACGGGTCCGGATCCTGCGCCGGTTGCGCCGGCAGAAGGACTACGATCGACTGATGTTTCGCCTGCGCGAGGAATTGCACGGCAACCTCGGCAACATGGCCAACCCCGCGCTGTACCGCGAGGCGCGCGGCGGCACCAAGAAACTGATCAACGACTACCTGGACGAGGTCTGCGCCGCGCTGGATCTCCTGACCGACTCGGAGGTCGAGCAACTGACCCCGATCCGCAAGCGACGCTTCCTGAAGCGCGCGGCGCGCAGTTTCGGCCGCTCTGCACTGTTGCTCAGCGGCGGCGCGTCCTTCGGTCTGTTCCACATCGGCGTCATCGAGGAACTGCAGGCCGAGGGCCTGCTGCCCCGCGTGGTGACCGGATCCAGCGCCGGGGCGATCATGGCCGGGATTCTCGCCACGCACACCGACGCGGAACTGCGCGAAATGCTCGATCCCGAGTACATCGATTTCGAATGGTGCAGCGTTTTCCGCCCCTTCCAACTGGCCAAGGGCCAGTCGATGCTGGACCCGAAAGTGCTGCGGCGCTTCATCGAGCGCAACATGCCGCCGATCACGTTCCTCGAGGCCTACCAGCACACCAACCGGATACTGAACATCTCGGTCTCGCCGGCGGACTCGCACCAGTTTCCGCGCCTGCTCAACTACCTGACGGCCCCGAACGTGCTGATCCGCTGGGCGGCGCTGGCTTCCGCCGCCATTCCGGGCCTCTACCCGCCGGTGCAACTGCGGGCCAAGAACTTCGCCGGCAAGTCGGTCGCCTACATGCCGCAGAATCGCTGGATCGACGGCTCCGTGCACGACGACATTCCCAAGTACAAGGTCAATCGCCTGCACAACATCAACCACTACATCGTCAGCCAGACCAATCCCCACGTGGTGCCCTTCCTGACCGAGGAAATCGAGGAAACCGGCCTGCTGCCCTTCATCCAGGACGTGATCATCAAGGCGCCGATGGTGCAGATCGAGCACATTCTCGAGCTCGTGCAGCAGCACTTCGACATTCCCGGCATCGGCACGATGCTCAAGAAGGCTCACGCGATGGCGCGACAGAACTACTCGGGCGACATCACCATCTACCCCGACAAGCGGGTCATGAAACTGGCCAAGATGTTCGAGAACCTCGGCCGCGAGGACGTGTATGAACTCGTGATGGCCGGCCGGCGGGCGACCTGGCCCAAGATCGAGCAGATTCGCAACACGACGCAGATCAGTCGCACGTTCGACGACTGCCTGCGGCGCATGTCGGAACGCTATCGCTACGTCGAACGCTGAGCGGCGCCCGCGTCCAGAGACGGTGTCGAGCGCGTGACGGATCCCGGTTGACCGCGGAGGAACGGCAACGATGGACATCATCGAAACGACGACGGAAACCCCCGTCTGTCCCCATTGCGAGAAGCTGCTGACGCGGGTCCTCGCGCACAAGGCGAAAAGCCGCCTCGGCGTTCGCTTCATCTATTTCTGCAGCCATTGCCGCAAGGTGCTCGGCGTATCCCACCGCAAGGGATTCTGGATGGGCTGACGGCCGACACCGAAAAATGGCTTACGAATCACACCACCGCATTCACCACGCCGGCTGGCTGCGCGCGGCCGTGCTGGGCGCCAATGACGGCATCGTCTCGACCGCCAGCCTGGTGGTCGGCGTCGCCGCGGCGTCGATCGACCGCTCCGCCGTCCTGCTCACCGGCATCGCCGGCCTCGTCGCAGGCGCCATGTCCATGGCCGCCGGAGAGTACGTCTCGGTCAGCTCGCAGGCCGATACCGAGCACGCCGATCTCGAACGCGAGCGCGTCGAACTGGAAGAAAACGAGGAACATGAAATTCGCGAACTCGCGATGATCTACCAGCAGCGCGGCCTGGATGCGGACCTGGCCCGCCAGGTGGCCGAAAAACTGATGGACCACGACGCGCTGGCGGCGCACGCACGCGACGAACTCGGCATTTCCGACCAGCTGTCGGCGCGCCCGCTCCAGGCGGCACTGGCTTCGGCGGCCACGTTCGGGATCGGCGCGGCCCTGCCGCTGGCCGCGGTGTTTCTGGCGCCCGCCGGTCGCATCGTCGAATCGGTCGCAATCGCCTCGCTGGCCGCGCTGGTGCTGCTCGGCATCCTGTCGGCGCGGGTCGGCGGCGCCGGCACCTGGCGGGCCACGGCCCGGATCGTGCTCTGGGGCGCGCTGGCCATGGCGATCACCGCGGCCGTCGGTCGATGGTTCGGCGTCGTCGCCTGATGCGCGTCGTGCTTACCGTCGGGCCGGTGGATAATCGAACCGATCGAGCAGGCGTTTGAAACGCGGCGCGTCCCGCAGCGGGTCGAAACGCGCGTCCGTATTGATGTAAATGACCTGGCTGTCGCGCGATTCGTAGGCGTTCTCGAGCCAGCTCAGCGCTTCCTCGAGCCGACCGAGCCCCAAAAGCACCAACGCGATATCAAAGGCCGCCGTGCGTGGATCGTCGCGCAACGTTTCGAGGATCCGTTCGGCCTCCTGCGGTTCCCCGGCCCGGGCCCTTGAATAGGCGAGCCCCGCCCGGTACAGCGGCGCGCCGCCGGACAACTCGATCGCCCGTTCATAGCTTTTACGGGACGCATCGAATCGTCCCAGTTGATCGTTCGGCAGGGCCAGGAAGTAATGCACCGAAGGATCGTTGCGATCGAGCGAAAGGGCCTTCTCCGTCTGTTCGATGGCCTGCTCGAAATCGCGCCCCAGATAGTAGGCCTGGGCCAGGGCGTGCGCGACGATCATCGACATCGGATCGAGTTCGACGGCTTTCAGGTTCAGCTCGATGGCCTCGGCGAAATGCCCGGCTTCACCCAGCAACCACGAAGCATGCATCAATGCCCGCACGTTCGCCGGCTCCAGCTCGAGCGCGCGGTTCAGCGACTCGAGCGCCGCGCGCGGATTGAACTCGAGGTAATATTCGACGCCGGCGCGGGCGACATGCGCCTCGGCCAGGGAATCGTCGAGCTCCACGGCCGTCTCGGCCGCCCGGTGCGAGCGATCGAGAATGTCCAGCGGGTCGACGTAGTTGAAAAACGCGGCGTACTGGAGGCACAGCGCCAGCCGGGCATGCGCCGGAGCGTAACCGGGATCACGTTCGATCGCCTTTTCCAGCAAGCGAATACCGCGCTCCATCTCCAGCGGGCTCCAGTTGTCGCACAGAAAACGGCCTTCCAGGAACCACTCGTAGACCTGCGGATCGACCTCGGACCAGGCCTCCATTTGGGCCCGCTCGGCCGGAGTCAGGGTGACCCGCACCTGCCGCGCGATCTCCCGCGTCACCTCGCGGTACAAGGCCAGGATATCGCTCAACTCCCGGTCGAAGCTGGCACTCCAGATCAGACGATCGGGCGCGGCTTCGATCAACTGCACGCTGATACGCACCGTCTCCCCGTCCCGCATTACCGAGCCCTCGACCACGGCATCCACCCCGAGTTCGCGCGCGATTTCCGGTATCGATTTCCGCGAGTCCTCGTAACGCATCGCCGAAGTCCGCGAGATCACGTGCAGGGCCTCGATTTTCGACAGTTCGCCGATCAGCGAATCGAGCATGCCGGCCGCGAACCAGGACTGGTCCGGGTCGTTCATCCGTTCCTCGAATGGCAGCACCACCAGCGACCGGATGTCCCCCTGCCCCGCATCCCCGGCCGGATCGCTCCAGTCCCTCTGCCAGGCCAGGTAGCCCAGGATGCCGGCCAGCAGGACGTAGATAACGATGTCGCCGCCACGCCGGCGCCTGCGTGGCGGCGGCGGGCCGGGTTCCGCCTCGCGTTCCGATCGCAACCCCTCCGGGGTCAGTTCAAACGCCCAGGCGAGCACCAGGGCAATTGGAAACCCGATCAGCAGCAACAGGAAGACGAGCCGCCCGGTCCACTCGGGCAGCGGCAGGAACGAGGTAAAAACCTCGACGACCTGGAGAACGACCCAGCTGACGATGATGTACAGCGCGGCGACGCGGTATACGTTTCGGCGCTTGAGTTCCTTGAAAAACGTCATTCCATTCCGTTCGGATTTCGCATGAAGCGGCGGTCGTTCGTGGTTGACTTAGGGAATGGTACACAGCGACATCGAGCGCCGCAAAAGCGATTCGACCGCCCGGCAACAGCGGCGACGCGTGTGGCCGCGCACGAGGGCGGTCACGCCGCAATGGGCGACCCCAGGTCGGACAGCGGTGAAAAATAGCTTGTGTTACGGGGTGCAGGCGCGTACAGTCTGCATCCCCGATCACCGTACGGCGTATCGACGCCCCGGAGCGGGTAACCGATTGGTTGCAGATCACAAAGACCTTTCAGAGAATTACTTCGGTATAGCCTGTTTGTTGTTTCCTGAGATAAGCGATTAATCAAATATTTTTTACTACTTGTTTCAGAGGTATACAGCAATGACGACAGGAACCGTGAAGTGGTTCAACGAATCCAAGGGATTCGGTTTCATCTCGCCGTCGGACGGCGGCAAGGACGTATTCGTCCACTTTTCATCGATCCAGGCCGACGGCTTCAAGGTGCTGACTGAAGGTCAGTCCGTGACGTTTACGGTCGAAGATGGAGCAAAGGGCCCGCAGGCAACCAACGTCGTACCGGCGTAAGCGTCTCAACGCCTTAGTTTCGAAGATCCCCGCCACCGTGCGGGGATCTTTTTTTCCGCACGAAAAAAACGCCTGGGAGCCCGGTCATGAAAAAACTTTTCGTCGGCAACCTGCCGCCGGACGCCAGCGAAACCTCCGTCCGCAATCTTTTCGCCGCCTACGGCACCGTTCGATCGATCGACCTGGCCATGGATATCTTTTCCGGTACCTGCAAGGGCTTCGGCTTCATTGAAATGGAAGGCCATGAGGCCCGGGCCGCACAGACCGCGCTCGACGGCAGCGCGCTGGATGGCGGTGGCTGGCTGAAAGTCCGCTTCGAAGAGGGCCGCGGCAAACGGCGGGGACGTCGCTGAGCACGGTGACCCTCCAGCGCGGCGCGTATCTGCTGCACCCGCGGCACGGAATCGGCGAAGTCGTATCGATCGGCGAACGCCGCTTTCCGGGTCACCCGGCCGCGCGCTACGTGGAACTCAATTTCGAGCGCGACGCCCTGACCATCACCCTGCTCGAAGAGGACCTCGCGGATACCGTGCGCGAACTGATCTCCCTCGAGCAGGCGCACGCCCTGATCGAGCAACTCCGAAAAGGCGGCGGCAAACCCAAAACCGGCTGGAAAGCCCGGGCCAACGCCCACGAAGCCGCACTGGAAAGCGCGGATCCTTTCGAGTTCGTCAAGGTCGTCAATGAACTGAGCAGCCTGGAAGCGGCGGATGCCCTGTCCCTGCGCGATCGTCGACACCTTTCCACGGCCCGGGACCTGCTCATCGAAGAACTGGGCTGTGCGCTGAACAAGACCCCCGAACAGATCCGCCGGCTGATCAGCGGCACGCGCAAGGCCGCGGCCGGCGACGCGCCGCGCTCGAAGACCGCGCCGAAATGAAGAGCGGGCCCGCAGGCCCGCCCTCATCGAATCGCAGACGTCGCGGGCCGGACCGTCAGGCGGCCTCGGCTTCGATGTCGTGGTGGATCGCCTCGGCCGCGCGCTTGCCCGCGCCCGCGGCCAGGATTACCGTCGCCGCGCCGGTCACGGCGTCGCCGCCGGCATAGACGCGGTGCACCGTGGTCTCGACCTCGCGCTCGTCGACCAGCAGACCGCCCCAGGAATGGGTTTTCAGGCCCGGCGTCGATTTCACCAGCAGCGGGTTCGGCCGCGTGCCGATCGCCAGCACGACATTGTCCACCGGGAAAATGAATTCCGAACCCTCGATCGGGATCGGGCGCGCGCGGCCGGATTCGTCCGGTTCGCCGAGTTTCATCTTCACGCACTTCAGGCCGGTGACCCAGCCGTCCTCGCCCAGCACCTCGACCGGGTTGGTCAGCCAGTGGAACTCGACGCCCTCCTCGATCGCGTGCTCGTATTCCTCGATGCGCGCGGTCATCTCGTTTTCGCTGCGACGGTAGACCACCATGGCCTGCTCCGCGCCCAGCCGCATAGCGGAACGCACGGCGTCCATCGCGGTGTTGCCCGAGCCGATCACGGCCACCCGCTTGCCGACCTTGAGCGGCGTCTCGGCGCGCGGGAACTCGAACGCCTGCATCAGGTTGATGCGGGTCAGGAACTCGTTGGCCGAGTAGACGCCGTTGAGGCTCTCGCCCGGGATGTTCATGAACTTGGGCAGGCCGGCGCCGGTGCCGATGAAGACCGCGGCATAGCCGTATTCCTTGAACAGTTCGTCCATCGTCAGCGTCTTGCCGATGATCACGTTGTTGACGAAGGTGACGCCGAGGCGCTCGAGCTGCTTGATTTCCCAGTCGAGAATGGTGTTCGGCAGGCGGAACTCGGGAATGCCGTAGCGCAGCACGCCGCCCGGGGCATGCAGGGCCTCGTACACCGTGACCGGGTAGCCCATGCGCGCCAGTTCGCCGGCGCAGACCAGGCCCGACGGGCCGGAACCGATGACCGCGATCTTCTCCTTGCGCCACGGCTCCTTCACTTCATCGCTCTGCGGCTGGGACATCTCCCAGTCCGACACGTATCGCTCGAGGTGGCCGATGGCGACCGGGCCGAAACGCGTCGTCATGTGGCAGTTCTTCTCGCACTGCGCCTCCTGCGGGCAAACGCGGCCGCAGATCGCGGCCAGCGGATTGGCCGAACGCAGTAACTCGGCGGCCTTGGGCAGGTCGTTGACCGCGACCGCGTGCATGAACTCGGCGATCGGCACCCGCACCGGGCAACCCTCCACGCACACCGGGTCCTGGCAGCGCAGGCAGCGCTCGGCCTCGAACATCGCGTGCGCAAAGCAGTAACCCTCGTTGACTTCCTTGAAATCATGGGCGCGAACGTTGGGGTCGCGCACGGGCATCGGGGTCTTTTCAGCGCGTTTGACAGGCATCAGGCGGCCTCCTCTCGATGCGCGGCCCGCTGGCACTCGGCCGCGATCTGTTCTTCCTTAACGTACATCTTGCTGCGCGCGACGGCCTCGTCGAAATCCACCTCGTGGGCATCGAAAAACGGGCCGTCGACGCAGGCGAACCGGGTCTTGCCGCCGACGGTTACGCGGCAGCCGCCGCACATCCCGGTGCCGTCGATCATCAGGGGGTCGAGCGACGCCGTGCAGGCCACGTTGGCGGCCCGGGTGGTTTTCTCTACCGCGCGCATCATCGGCATCGGGCCGATGGAAATCACGAAATCGGGATAGCCCGGCGGGCCGCCGTCGATCATCTGCTGCAGCCGCTCGGTAACGAAGCCCTTGAATCCTGCCGAGCCGTCGTCGGTGCAGATCTCGAGATTGTCGGTCAACTCGGCGAGTTCGTCCGCGAGGATCAGCAGATCCTTCTCCCGGGCGCCGATGATGATGGTGGTTTTTTCCCCGCGGTCGCGCAGTTCGCGCATCAGGCACAGCAGCGCGGCGGAGCCGTAGCCGCCGCCGACGCCGACGATGTGGCCGCCACTCGGGATCTCCGGCGCTTCGCCCAGCGGCCCGACCATGTCGAGGATTTCGTCACCCTCGCCCAGTTCGCCCAGGCGCCGCGTGGTCGCGCCGACTTCCTGCACGACGATCGTCAGCAGGCCGGTCTCGCGGTCGTAGTCGGTGATGGTCAGCGGAATGCGTTCGCCGCCTTCGCGCACCCGCACGATGACGAACTG
>JARROJ010000082.1:0-8689 GCA_037384065.1 Lysobacterales bacterium | reverse complement strand
AAAACTGACAAAGACGTTTCAGTACGGTGACCATGAGGTCACGCTTGAAACCGGGCAGATCGCCCGCCAGGCCGGAGGTTCGGTCGTGGTCAGGATGGCCGATACGGTCGTCATGGTTACGGTCGTTGGACAGAAGGAGGCCGACGCCGGCCGACCGTTCTTTCCGCTGACGGTCAATTACCAGGAAAAATTCTACGCGGCCGGCCGCATTCCCGGCGGCTTCTTCAAGCGTGAGGGACGCCCGACGGAAAAGGAGACGCTGACCTGTCGCCTGATCGACCGTCCGATCCGCCCGCTGTTCCCGAAAGGCTTCATGAACGAGGTTCAGGTCATCGCGACGCTGATGTCCTCCAACCCGGAAGTCGACGGCGATATTCCGGCCCTGATCGGCACGTCCGCCGCCCTGGCCCTGTCCGGCATTCCGTTCAACGGCCCGATCGGCGCCGCGCGGGTCGGTTACATTGACGGGAACTACGTACTGAACCCCACCGCGACCCAGCTCGAGCAGTCCCAGCTCGACCTGGTCGTCGCCGGAACCGAGAGTGCGGTCCTGATGGTGGAATCCGAAGCCAAGCTGCTGTCCGAGGACGTCATGCTGGGCGCCGTGACCTTCGGTCACGAGGCGGCGAAGACCGTGGTGCAGGCCGTGCGCGAACTGGCGCAGGAAGCCGGCGCCGAGCCCTGGGCCTGGGAAGCGCCGCAGGTCGACGAAAGCCTGGCCGAGAAGGTCGAGGCGGCGGCGAAGGACGGCCTGCTCGAGGCCTATGCGATCGCCGACAAGATGCAGCGCCGCGACGCCATCGACGCCGTGAAAAAATCGCTGATCGAGCGTCTGTGCGATGAGGACGATGAGAGCGCGCCGGCCAAGGACGCGGTCTCGGGTGCGTTCTCCAAGCTGGAGAAATCCCTCGTGCGCGAGCACATCCTGTCCGGCAAGCCGCGCATCGACGGTCGCGATCTGTCCACGGTCCGGCCGATCACGGTCGAATGTGGCGTCCTGCCGCGGGCGCACGGCTCCGCGCTGTTCACGCGCGGCGAAACCCAGGCCATCGTCGCCACGACGCTGGGCACCGGCCGCGACGCGCAGATCATCGACGCAGTCCAGGGCGAGTACAAGGACCCGTTCATGCTGCACTACAACTTCCCGCCGTACTGCGTCGGGGAAACCGGTTTCATGAGCGGGCCGAAGCGCCGCGAGATCGGCCACGGCCGCCTGGCGCGCCGGGGTGTCTCCGCCGTGCTGCCCACGATGGAGGAATTCCCCTACGTGATCCGCGTGGTCTCCGAGATTACGGAGTCCAACGGTTCGAGCTCGATGGCTTCCGTCTGCGGCACCTCGCTGTCCCTGATGGACGCCGGCGTTCCGGTGAAAGCGCCGGTCGCGGGCATCGCGATGGGCCTGATCAAGGAAGGCGACCGTTTTGCGGTGCTGTCCGATATCCTCGGTGACGAGGACCACCTCGGCGACATGGACTTCAAGGTCGCGGGCACCGAGGACGGCATCACGGCCCTGCAGATGGACATCAAGATCGAGGGCATCAACGAGGAGATCATGCGCATCGCCCTGGCTCAGGCCCGGGACGGACGCAATTTCATCCTCGGCGAGATGAACAAGGTGATCAGCGAGTCGCGCAAGGAGATGTCCGAGTACGCGCCGCGCCTGATGACGCTGAAGGTTCACCCGGACAAGATCCGCGACGTGATCGGCAAGGGTGGCGTGACCATCCGCGCGATCACCGAGGAGACCGGCTGCACGATCGATATCGCCGATGACGGCACCGTGACGATCGCTTCCGTGAACAAGGAAGCGGCGGACGAAGCCCGGCGCCGGATCGAGCAGATCACGGCGGACATCGAGCCGGGCCAGATCTTCGAGGGCAAGGTCATCAAGATCATGAACTTCGGCGCCTTCGTCACCCTGACCCCGGGCCGCGACGGCCTGGTTCACATCTCCCAGCTCTCCAACGAGCGGGTCGAGAACGTGACCGACGTGGTCAAGGAAGGCGATACCGTCAAGGTCAAGGTGCTCGAGGTCGACAAGCAGGGGCGGATTCGCCTGAGCATGAAGGCCGTAGGCGAAGACGACTGAGCCGGTTCGACCGGAACCTGAAAAAAAGCGCCCTGCGGGGCGCTTTTTTTATGCGGCCGTCCCGGTATCAGTCGGGGCCGGAATCCTTGAGCACCACGGCCTTGCCGGTCCGACCGTCGATACGGATCGCCATCGGGCGCGGGAGACGGACATGGCGTACGTGCGCCGTTTCCGACACCGGCTCGATTGAATTCAGCCAGTCCCAGTCCAGAAAACTGTAGCGGCTGCTGCCGTTGATCGTCAGGTAGGCGATGCCGAAGGTAATCAGGTTCTGGAAAAAATGCGTGCCGAACGACGGTTCGACCACGAAGTCCCCGTAGTCGGCTTCGACGACGACGCGGGCCGCGGAGATCTGGTCCCACTTGGTCGGGATTCCCAGCCAGCGGTCGGCAGTGCCCCAGCGCCCGGGTCCGATCAGCAGGTAGGGCCGCTTGCGCTCCTTGAAATACGCGTTGTAGCGGCCGACCTCCGCAGCCATGTGCACCATGTTCTCGCGCCGGAAGTCTTCGTTGCTGACGAACACGATGTCCCGGATGCCGTCGATCCGACCGTTGCCCAGGGCCTGGTCGGAGCGGCACAGGACCTCGTCTTCGTCCGCGTCGTCGATCGAGACGTCCTCGAACGAGGCCGCCACTTTCATCGGTCGGATCTGCAGCAGGCGAAACTCATTCGGCTTGCCGCGCTCGGGGTTGAACTCGACCGCGAACTCGACTTCCACCGGCACGTTCATCGCGCTGCTGCCGAGTTCCAGGAAATACGTGAGGATTTCGGCCAGCGGAAAGATTTTCGTTTTCAGGATCGGGTCGAAGGTGACGATGCGCGGGCCTTGCCGCCCGATGCCGGGGTAAATGCGGTCGTTGTCGGCCGAATAGGTCGAACCGATGTACTGCAGCACGTCATGGCCCTCGGCTTCACTCACCTTCAGTTTGACCAGGCCCACCTCGCCGCCGACCTCGGGGAACACCGAGTCGTGCGTCATGTCGACCGCGAAGAACTCGCGCTGCGCGTTGCGCAGGTAGTCATCGGTGGTCGAAAACTGCGGCAGGGCGCCGGGGTTGGCCGGTGAGAAAAACAGGCAGTTTTCGCCTTCCATGATGGTTTTGCCGAGCCCCAGCGCACAGTAGGCGATGCCTTCCTCCGCCCGGATGTGGCCGACCGAGTAGAAATTGTAGGAACGGGCCATGCCGGAGAACACGGGGTAGTAGAACCCCCCGCGGTTCTTGCCGACGATCTGCTGCATCACGATCGCCATCTTCTCTTCCTCGGTGCGGTTGCCGGTCGCCTGCGTGTAGTTCTTGGCGTTGCGGAAGTAGACCGAGGCGTAAATCAGCTTGATCGCGGCGATGAGTCGCTGCAGGCGGCCCTCGAGCGACGGGTGGTTGTTGGCCAGGAAATGGGTGTCGAAGATGCCGGCGAAGGGCTGGTAATAACTGTCTTCGAGCAACGACGACGAGCGCACGGCCAGCGGGTAGTCGGCCAGGGCGAGGTAGGCCCTGAGGTCCTTCTCCAGTTCGGACGGCAGCGTCGCGTTGGCGAATGCGGCGACGATTTCGTCGTCGCTGTGTTCGTCGAGCGCGAATTCGACCAGGTCGTTCTTCTCCATGAACGCGTCAAAGGCGCCGGTGCAGAGCACCGCGGTGCGCGGCACCGAAATCCGCGTGCCCGGGAAGGCCGTGCAGACCAGTTGGTTGTTGAACAGCTTGTTGATGAAGGCCAGGCCCCGGCCCTTGCCGCCGAGCGAACCGTCGCCGATGCGCAGAAATTCGGCCGTGCCGTCATGCAGGTCGCGATTGAAGTCGGTGACCATGCCGGACTGACGCTCGTGGCGAAATTCACGCAGCGTCTCATACAGAAAGCCGCGCAGATCCTCCGGGTCCCCGAATTCGCTGACGCGGCGCGGCCGCAGACGCCTGGCGAGATCGAATTCGCCGCGTGCGATCAGCCAGTTGGAGAAATGATTCCGTTCGGCGTGGAAGACGAGCGAGCGGATGTCGACCCGGACGACGCAATCCTGCAATTCCCTGAAGGTGTGGGCCCGTTCGAGTTCCGTTCCGTCCGGCAGGCGGAACACGAAATCACCGAATCCGAAGTTCCGGTTGATGAAGGCGCCGAGCTTCGCAAGCAGCTTCGGGGACTGCTTGTTCAGGAAGGCGGCGTCAGAGGCCAGGACCGCCTCGGCCTTGCCGTCGTCGGACGATTGCAGCAGGATCGGCAGGTCGCTGACCTCGGCCTTGATGCGCCGCGCCAGCTCGATGCCCGCATCGTCGTCCGTCCGCCCGCCGCGCGGAAACCGGATGTCGGAGATCACGCCCAGCAGGTACTCGCGGTACCGCTCGTACAGCGCGATCGCGTCCTCGAAATTCTCCGCCAGCAGGATTTTCGGGCGCGCCCGCATGCGCACGCGCCGCGTCGCCGAGTTGATGCTCTCGGACAGGAGCGCGGAGGTCTGCCGCATGATTTCCGCGTACATCAGCGGCAGGTAGGACGAATAGAAACGAACCGAATTCTCGACCAGGATGATGACGCGTACGCCGACCTGGTCGGTATCCGCCGCCACGTTCACCTTGTCCTCGACCAGCTTGATGATGGTCAGGAGCATCTTGGGCTCGCCGTTCCAGATGAAAATATTGTCGAAGGCCGCGGCGGTCTGCTCGCGAACGCGTTCCAGGTCGCGGTGATGGAAGGTGAGCAGGACGACCGGAATATCGGGACACAGCGCCCGGGCGCGGCGGCTGAACGCCGCGGGGTCCATGTCCGTCATCGTCCGCAACACGATGACGAGTTCGTAGTCCGACGCCTCCAGGGCCTGCAGGGCGCTGGCCGCGGAGTCGACCCGGTGAATCGCCGGCGCGCTGGAGAGCCGGAATTCGGCGTACTCGGACAGCAGCATGTCGGTGAGCTGGCCGTCTTCGCGCAGGTTGTAAATATCGTACAGACTGGAGACGAGCAGGATGTTCTGGATGCGGAACGCCATCAGCGAGTCGAAGCGGGCCGACTCGTTTTCGAAGGTTTCCAGTTCGGCGATCGAACTCATGCGGGATTACCGGTCGTCTCGCGCAGCAGTCCCCAGCTTACCGCCACGTTCCGCCTGAAAAAAGGCCGGGTATCGGTGTCGATACCCGGCCATCCGGAACCGAAGCTCAGACGACGCCCTGGTCGAGCATCGAGTCGGCCACCTTGATGAACCCGGCGATGTTCGCCCCGAGCATGTAATCGCCCGGGCGACCGTATTCTTCGCCGGTGCGCATGCAGGCTTCGTGGATCGAACACATGATGCCGTGCAGGCGCTGGTCGACCTCTTCGCGGGTCCAGGCCAGGCGCATGCTGTTCTGCGACATTTCGAGGCCGGATACGGCGACACCGCCGGCATTGGCGGCTTTGCCCGGGCCGTAGAGGATACCGGCCGCCTGGAAGGCCTCGATGGCTTCGGGCGTGCTCGGCATGTTGGCGCCTTCGGCGACACAGACGCAGCCGTTGCGCAGCAGCGTGGCCGCGTCGTCGCCGTTGAGTTCGTTCTGCGTGGCGCAGGGCAGGGCGACGTCGACCGGCACGTTCCACAGGCCGACGCCCTCGTGGTAGACGGCGCTCGGGTATTCGTCCGCGTATTCCTTGATCCGGCCCCGCCGAACGTTTTTCAGTTCGAACACGTAGTCGAGTTTCTCCGGCGTGATGCCCTCGTCGTCGACGATGTAGCCGTTGGAGTCGGACAGGGTAACGACCTTGCCGCCGAACTCGGTCGCCTTCTGGGTGGCGTACTGGGCGACGTTGCCGGATCCGGAGACCGCCACGCGCAGGCCATCGAAGGTTTTGCCGCGGGTCTTGAGCATCTCGTTGGCGAAGTAGACGGTGCCGTAGCCGGTGGCCTCGGGCCGGATCAGGCTGCCGCCCCAATTGAGGTTCTTGCCCGTCAGCACGCCCTCGAACGCGTTCCGGACGCGCTTGTACTGGCCGAACAGGTAACCGATCTCGCGGCCGCCGACGCCGATGTCGCCCGCTGGCACGTCCGTGTTCGGGCCGATGTGGCGGCTGAGTTCGGTCATGAAGCTCTGGCAGAACCGCATGACCTCGTTGTCGGACTTGCCTTTGGGGTCGAAGTCCGATCCGCCCTTGCCGCCGCCCATCGGCAGCGTCGTCAGGC
This sequence comes from Lysobacterales bacterium, assembly GCA_037384065.1. Taxonomy (GTDB): domain Bacteria; phylum Pseudomonadota; class Gammaproteobacteria; order Xanthomonadales; family SZUA-36; genus JABDPF01. The sequence continues at coordinate 2,462 of JARROJ010000082.1, read as the reverse complement.
TGTTCTTGAGCACCTGCTCGAAGCCGAGGAATTTCAGGATGCTCTGATTGACGCTCGGGTGAAAGCGCAGGCCGCCCTTGTAGGGGCCGATCGCGCTGTTGAACTCGACGCGGAAACCGCGGTTCACCTGGACATTCCCCGTGTCATCGAGCCACGGAACCCGGAAAACGATCATCCGTTCCGGTTCCACGAGCCGCTCGACGATCCTGGCTTCGATGTACTCGGGGTGCCGGTCCAGCGCCGGCTCGAGCGTTTCGAGCACTTCTTCCACGGCCTGGTGGAATTCGTTTTCGCCGCGGTTTTTCGCCTTCACTGTGGCCAATACCGAGTTCAAATACTGGTTCATTTTTTTCTCCCGAAAAATAACGTCCGGTGCGACGTTAGAAAGCATTTCGATGGCCGGGATGTGCCCTGGATCCGGTGCCGCGCGGCCGGTGCTTCCGGCGTGCTGACAGACCTTCCGGCCAAGTGCAACCACTGTAGAAGGCAGGCACGCCGAAAACTACAGAATTTCGCCGAAAACCTGATCTTGTTCAGGTGCCAACCGGGCCCGGGCGCGGCCCTGTCCGGCATCGGGCGGCAAGCCGGCGAGGGGGCAGGGATGTTATGCTTTTGCGAGCGTTTTCGAAGGGGCCATCCCATCATGGCAATCGTCATCAACGAACGGCTGTCGCTCGGCGACGACGAGATCCGCGTCAGTGCGATCCGCGCCCAGGGCGCCGGCGGACAAAACGTCAACAAGGTGGCGACCGCGGTCCATTTGCGCTTCGATATCGCCGCTTCCTCGCTGCCCGACCGGATCAAGCAGCGGTTGCTGGACAGCCGTGACGGCCGGATCACGACCGATGGGGTGCTGGTGATCAAGGCGCAGACGCACCGCAGCCAGGACCAGAACCGGGCGGAGGCCATCGAGCGCTTGCGCGCGTTCGTGCTCGCGGCGACCAAGACGCGAAAAAAACGCGTCCCGACCCGACCGGGCCGGGCGGCGAAGCAGAAGCGGCTGGACGCGAAGAAAAAGCGGGGCGCCCTGAAGAAACTCCGCGCGGGGGATTTCGAGTGAGCCGATTGCAGCCGCGCGCCGCGAGGCCGGCAGGGCCATGCTGAAGAACCGGGACAATCGCCTGCTGCTGATGCTGGTCGGGCTGATCCTGCTGGCGACGTGGCTCGCTTCGTTCATCCAGACGTCCGGCGGCGAGGTCCGGGTGCGGGGCATCGTCATTCCGACCCAGAACGGCCAGTGGGTCGCCGCCGACCTGTACCGGCCGGTCTCGGCGACCGCCGCGGCGCCGGCGCCGCTGGTGATCGTCGTGCCCGGCTTCCAGCGCTCGCGCGAAGCGCTGGCCAACGTCGCCATCGAGCTTTCGCGGCGCGGCATCGTCGCCATCGCGATCGATCCCTACGCCCAGGGGCGCTCCAGTTCCTCGACGAGCCGCCGGGCGGCGACGACCGAGGGCTACGGCATGTTCGCGGTGGCCGATTACGCGGCGTCCAGCGAAAACCTGAACTACGTGGATCGCAACCGGATCGCGGCGACCGGTCACTCGGCCGGCGGTAACGCGGCCATTCGCGGCGCCAGCTACTTTGGCCGCCGTGCGCAGGATGAGGGCGGGCCGGGCGTGCTGCACTCGGTGTTCGTCTCCGGTTACGTGCTGACGCTGCGCGAGGACGTTCTGCGCGATGTTCGCTCGAACATCGGCGTCAGCTACGCCTTCTACGACGAGGGCGCGTACCGGAACGCGCTGCGGAACGGCGACATGCGCCGCGCCCCGGAGGCCCTGCGCGTGGTCAACCACGGCCGCGACCCGGCCGCGCCGCCGATCCGCGAGGTCCAGCTGGGGCACTATTACGGCGACGCGGACCGGCGCACGCTGCGCGTGGTGTACAACGAGCGCGTCCTGCACCCGTTTCAGCCGTACATGCCCGAAGCGATGGCCAACCAGCTGGAATTTTTCGAGCGCGCGTTCGGTCTCGATTTCGCGTTGCCGCACGATGACCAGGTCTGGTACTGGAAGGAACTGCTGGGCGCCTTTTCGATGATCGCCGCGCTGGTCGCGCTGCTGCCGCTCGCCCGGATCCTGATGCAGGCGCCGTTTTTCCGGCCGCTGGTGCATGCATTGCCGCCCGCGCCGCAGCGGCCGCGCGGCGCCGGGCGGGTGCTGTTCTGGACGCTGTTCTGGGTGTCCGCGCTCGTCGCCTGCTTCAGCTTCATCCCCATGGCCGAGCTGTCGCAGAAGCTGTTCGTCGACGCGTCCAGCCGCCAGCAGACCTGGTTTTTTCCGCAGCGGATGAACAATGCGGTCATGCTGTGGGCGCTCCTGAACGGCGCCCTGGGCTTCGCGCTGTTTTTCGCGTCATACCGTGCATACGGCCGCCATCACGGCGTTCGTCCGGAGATGTGGGGGGCGCGGATCGGCGGGCACGAACTGCTGCGCACCATTGCGCTGGCGCTGTGCCTGTTCGCG
>JARROJ010000081.1:0-8743 GCA_037384065.1 Lysobacterales bacterium | reverse complement strand
CGACGACTTCGACGCCACCACCCGCCTGCGTTGCCGCGCGGTCGGCGAATCCCGGTTCGGCAGCTGCCCCGCCGGCGTCGCGCGCATGGACGACGGCCAGGCCTCGATCACCATTCAGAGCCAGCGGGGCGAGATCTTTACGATCAATTTCATGAAGGACTACGTTAACGCGACCAACCGCGAAGCCAAGGCGACGCGCCAGGGCGACACCTGGACCGTCACGATCAACGGCGAGGAAGTCTACGAGGTGCCGTTGGCGGCCATCGAGGGCGGATAGACGCGCAGGAGGAACGTGAGCGATGAGAACATCGATGACGATGGCGGCGGCCATCCTGATGGGCCTGGCCCTGATCGGCTGTGCGCCGGAGGCCGACCCGCCGGTGCCGACCACCGACGCAGCGGCGAGAACACCGGCGCCGGACCAGGAACCGGCGGCCGGCGACTCCGAGCTGGCGGGTACCGAGTGGCGGCTGGTCAAAATTGCGGAAATGAACGACACCACCCACGTGCCGGACGATTCCGCGAAGTACACCCTGGCGCTGGGTGCCGATGGCGGCGCGACGATCCGGGCCGACTGTAACCGCGGCACGGGCACGTGGGGTTCCACGGGCAAGGGCAACCTGCATTTTGGCCCGATCGCGGCGACCCGGGCGCTGTGCCCGCCGGAGTCGATCAGCGAGGTGTACCTCAAGCAGTTCCAGTGGATCGTCAGCTATGTGATGAGTGACGGCCACCTGTTTCTGGCCACGATGGCCGACGGTTCGATTATCGAGTTCGAACCTTTCGACTAGGCTCCGCCGCTCCGGGCGGTAGGCGCCGGGACGGCACCCGACCGCTGCCGACGGGCTGCGGGACGCGATTCTGTCCCGCCCGTCGGACCACGATACGGCCGTTGGCCGACCGCGCGGGCCGGGCGCCGCGGCTTGCGTCGCGCACCGCATTTGCCCATTATGCCGCGCATGTGCGACGAATCCCGCGTTCAATGGAAAATGTTTCGGCTGGGTCCGGTTCTGGCCGCGCTGGTGTTCACCGCCGGCTGCGCGACCGGGCTGCAGCCCGTCGAGTCGCCGGTCGAGACGACACCGCCGGCCGCCGCGGCCCTTCAGTGGGAGTACCTGGACACGGTCCGCCAGGACGACTGGTTCCACCTGCTCAACACCGGGCGCGAGGCGCTGGACTGGCGCCTGCGCGCGCTCGACAGCGCGGTGGACAGCGTCGATCTGCAGACCTTCATCTGGGACCTCGACGGCTCGGGCGCGGCGATTCGGCAGCACCTGCTCGATGCGGCGGCGCGCGGCGTTTTCGTGCGCGTGCTGGTGGACGATTCCTTCATCCTCGACGCCGACGAGGCGCTGCTGGCGATCGACCGGCACCCCGGCATCGAGCTCAAGGTGTTCAATCCCTACAAGCGGCGCTCCAGCGCGGCCGGCCTGCGCGAGATCCTCAACCTGGGCGAGTTTCACCGCCTGGATCATCGCATGCACAACAAGGTGATGGTGATCGACGACCGCGTCGCGGTGGTCGGCGGCCGCAACCTGGCGGACCATTACTTCGGGTACGACCCGAGCGACAATTTCCGCGACCTGGAGGTGGTCGCCAGCGGTTCGGTCGTCCAGGAACTCGCCGACGGTTTCGACGCGTACTGGAACGATCCCTGGTCGTTTCCAGTGGCCACCGTCCTGGAGCGGCGCAGCGGGCCGGGCAACCCCGAAGCGGTCGACCTGCGCCCGCTCGACGCCGACGCGCACGCCGAGGGAACGCCGGAGGAACGCTTGCAGGACTGGTTGGCGCTGGCGCGTTCGGCGCATGCGGGCGAGGCCACGCTGTTGCTCGACGAACCGCCGCGCGAACACCCGGCGGAACCGGACGACGCCCCGGTCCAGGTCGGGGAGCGGCTGATCGCGGCGATCGACGCCGCGGCCACCGATGTCTGGCTGGTCTCGGCGTACCTGATTCCGACGGCGGAACTGGAGCAGGCGGTGGCGCGGGCGATTGCGCGCGGCGTCCGCGTGCGCATCCTGACTAATTCGATCGGCTCCAACAATCACCTCACGGCCCACAGCGCCTACCGGCGCCACGTGCGCCGCCTGGTGGAAATGGGCGTGGAGGTCCACGAGGTGCGCGACGACGCCGAGGACCGGGACCTTTACATCGAATCGCCGATCGAGGACAAGACGCTGTGCCTGCACGCCAAGGTCATGGTGTTCGATGACGACCGGGTGTTCATCGGCAGCGCCAACCTCGATCCACGCTCGCTGCGCATCAACACGGAAATGGGGCTGCTGATCGAGAGCCCGGCCCTGAACGCCGATCTGCGGCGGGCGCTGGAGCCGGACTTTTCATTGCGCAACGCCTGGCACGTGCGGCTCGACGACGCGGGCGGCATGGTCTGGGTGTCCGACCGCGAAATACTCGATCATCAGCCCGAACCGTCCTTCATGCGCCGCATCGAGGACTGGTTCCTGAGCCTGCTGCCGCTCGAAGACGAGCTCTGAACGCCGTCAACGGCGCTGGCGAGACGCCCTGGATTACTCGCGGTCGGGGTTGATGCGTACGCCCTTGACGGTGTTGGAATCGATCGTCAGGTCGAAATTGGCCGCGCCGTGGCGCTTCTTGACCAGTACGTCCTCGCCGTCGTCGCGTTCGACGTGGTAGGCCTCTTTCGGCAGGTTGGCCTTGAGGCCCTTGACGACCGTTTTGGCGACGGCGTTTTCGCCCGTGTTGTCTTCCACCGGGATGGCCGTCGTGATCGGCGTGCCGCCTTTCGGATGGACCGTGATCGTGATCACGCCGTCGGAGTCGGCCTTGCCGCTGAACTGCAGGCGCCACTTGTTGGAGGGGCTCGCCTGCGCGCTCAGCGCGGCGCCGAGCAGCAGGCTGAGTGCGAGCAGGGACGCGGTGACGATTCTGGTTCGGTTCAATGTTCGATCCTCTTCGATGCCGCCGGGTGACGGCAGCGCGAGTTTAGCAAAACGCCGGTGGACGCGTCGCCGACACGTCGGGAATGCGCCATCGCGCCGCTCCATCCATTAGACTAGTCTTTTCGCCCGACAGACATTCATTCGACAGCCCATGGAACAGACGACCCGGGCGCGGCTGGCGGTCGACATCGGCGGCACCTTCACCGACGTGGTGCTGGAACAGCCGGGTCGCGAGCGCGTCACCGCGAAACTCCTGACCACCTACGCCCACCCCGGCGAGGCCGTGCTCGAAGGCATCCGCACCGTGCTCGGCCGCGCGCGCGTTTCGGCGGGCGAAATCGGCCTGATCATCCACGGCACCACGCTGGCGACCAACGCGCTGATCGAGCGGCGCGGCGCGGTCACGGCGCTGCTGACCACTGCCGGCCACCGGGACGTGCTGGCGATGGCGCACGAGGACCGTTTCGAGCAGTACGACGTGATGATCGACCGGCCGCGGCCGCTGGTCCCGCGCCACCTGCGGCTGCCGGTCACCGAGCGCCTCGACCGCGACGGACGCGTGCGCCTGCCGCTGGACGAGGCCTCGCTGGAAGCCGCGCTGCCGGTGCTGGACGAGCGCGGCGTCGAGAGCGTGGCGATCGGCTACCTGCACGCCTTCGTCAACCCGGAGCACGAGCGGCGTACCGCCGAGTGGCTTGCCGGGCGACGCCCGGAGTTGTCGATCACGCTGGCCAGCGAGGTGTGCCCGGAGATCCGCGAGTACGAGCGCCTGTCCACGGCCTGCGCCAACGCCTACGTGCGGCCGCTTATGGCGCGCTACCTGGAGCGCCTGTCCGGCGAGTTGCGCGATCTCGGCTTTCGCTGTCCCTTCCTGCTGATGACCTCGGGCGGTGGCCTGACGACGCTGGAAACCGCGGCGAAATTCCCGATCCGGCTGGTCGAATCCGGTCCGGCCGGCGGCGCCATCCTGGCGCAGGCGGTGGCGCGGCAGGCCGACATGCGGCGCGTGCTGTCCTTCGACATGGGCGGGACCACGGCCAAGCTCGCGCTGGTCGATGATTTCGAGCCGTTGACCTCGCGCAGTTTCGAGGTCGACCGGGTCTACCGTTTCAGGAAGGGCAGCGGCCTGCCGGTGCGCATCCCGGTCATCGAGATGGTCGAGATCGGCGCCGGCGGCGGCTCGATCGCGGCTGTGGACAAGCTCGACCGCATCCAGGTCGGCCCCGAGAGCGCCGGCTCCGAGCCCGGACCCGCCGCCTACGGCCGCGGCGGCGAGCGGCCCGCCGTGACCGACGCGGACGTCTTGCTCGGCCGCGTGGTGCCGGCCACCTTTGCCGGCGGCGCTTTCAGCCTCGACCAGGCCGCCGCCCACGACGCCGTGCAATGGGCTATCGGCGAACCGCTGGGCATGGACGAGACGACTGCCGCCTTCGGCATCAGCGAGATGGTGGACGAGAATATGGCGGCCGCGGCGCGCGCCCACGCGGCCGAGTTCGGGCTCGATCTCGGCAGCCGGGACATGATCGCTTTCGGCGGCGCCGCGCCGCTGCATGCGGTTCGGCTGGGCGAAAAACTGGGCGTGCGGCGCATCGTCGTTCCCACCGAGGCCGGGGTCGGCTCCGCGGTCGGTTTCCTGCTCGCACCGGTCGCCTACGAGGTCGTGCGCAGCCGCCAGCAGACGCTTTCCGCCCTGGATGCCGATCTCGTCAACCGCCTGATGGCCGAGATGCACGCGGAGGCGCTGGGCGTCGTACGCCAGGGCGCGCCGGAACACATTGCGGCCGGGCGCTTCGCCGAAACCCGCCAGGCATACATGCGGTACGCCGGCCAGGGGCACGAAATCGCCGTCGACCTGCCGTCGGGGCCGTACACGAAGGCCCACGCGGCCGAGTTCGGCGCGTGCTTCGAGGATGCTTACCGGCGGCTGTACGGCCGCACCATCGACGGCGTCGAAATCGAGGCGCTGAGCTGGACGCTGACACTCACCGTGGTCGCGCGAGCGCCCGACGGGGAGTCCGGCGATGCGGTGACGCCGCGCCCGCCCGCCGCCACGCCGGTCGGCTCGCAGCCACTGTTCGATCCGGCCGGCCGGCAATCGGTCGAGGCGCGGGTCTGGATGCGCGAGGCGCTCGTTCCGGGTGACCGTATCGAGGGGCCGGCGCTGATCACCGAGGCGCAGACCACTACCGTGGTCGCGCCGGGCTGGCGGGCCACGCTCGACCGGCACGGCCACATTCTGCTGGAGCGACAGTTATGAACCGCGGCGACACCCTTGAACGCATCCACCTGCAGATCCTGTGGGACCGCCTGCTGGCGGTGGTCGAGGAGCAGGCCCAGACGCTGGTGCGTACGGCCTTTTCGACCACGGTGCGCGAGGCCGGCGACATCTCGGCCGGCGTCTTCGACACGCGCGGGCGCATGCTGGCGCAGGCCGTGACCGGCACCCCCGGCCACGTCAACGCGATGGCCGCCAGCGTCGGGTTTTTCCTCGAGCGGCACCCGGTCGACACGCTGCGCCCCGGCGACGTGCTGTTGACCAACGACCCCTGGTACGGCACCGGGCACCTGAACGATTTCACGGTCGTGACCCCGGTGTTTCGCGGCCAGCGGGCGGTCGCCCTGTTCGCGGCGACTTCGCACATCGCCGACGTCGGCGGCCTGGGTTTCGGGCCCGACGGCCGGCAGGTCTACGAGGAAGGGCTCAATATCCCGATCGGCTACCTGTACCGCGGCGGCGAGCCGAACACCGTGTTGCTGGAGATCCTGCGCGCCAATGTGCGCGACCCGCGCGCAGCGGAGGGTGATCTGCATTCGCTCGCCGCCTGCAACGACGCCGGCGCCGCGCGCCTGCTGGCCACGATGGACGAGTTCGGCATGGACGGCCTGGACGGCGCCGCGGAACTGATCATCGACAATTCGCGCCGCGCGATGCTGGAGGAAATCCGCAAGTTGCCGCGCGGAAGCTGGCGCAACGCGATGCGCATCGACGGCTACGACGATCCGGTCGACCTGGTCTGCCGCCTGACCATCGGCGAGGACGGCGTCGACGTCGACTTCGACGGCACCTCGCCGGTCTGCGCACACGGCATCAACGTGCCGCTGACCTATACCCAGGCCTACGCCTCCTTCGGCGTGCGCTGCGTGGTCGGCAACGACGTGCCCAACAACGCCGGTTCGCTGGGCCTGGTGCGGGTGACGGCGCCGGAAGGCTCGATCCTCAACGCGCCGCGGCCGGCGGCCGTGTCGGCGCGCCACGCCATAGGACAGATGCTGCCGGACGTCGTGCTGGGCTGCCTGGAGGAGCCGCTGGGGGGCGAAGTGCCGGCCGAGGGCGCGTCCTGCCTGTTTGGGCCGGTCTTCCTGGGCGGACGCGGCGTGATCCCGGGCAGCGATTCCGAGCCCTTCGTCGTGAACGCCTTCTATGCCGGCGGCACCGGCGGCCGGCCCGGCAAGGACGGGCTCGACTGCACCGCGTTTCCGTCCGGGGTGCGCAGCACGCCGGTCGAGATCACCGAAAACAGCGCGCCGCTGATCATCTGGCGCAAGGAATACCGGCCCGGCTCCGGCGGCGCCGGCGAATTCCGTGGCGGGGTGGGGCAGGTCATGGAGTTCGGCCACGCCGGCGACGAGGCCTTCGCCGTGTCGAAAATGTTCGACCGCATTCACCATCCGCCCCGCGGACGCCGCGGCGGCGAAGCAGGCGAACCGGCGCGTGTTTACGTCAAGGACGGCCCGGAACTGCGCGGCATGGGGCGCGAGGTCATTCCCGCCGGCGGCCGCATGGTGCTGGAGACGGCCGGCGGCGGCGGGCGCGGCGAGCCGGCGAAGCGCGATCCCGACCGGCGCGCGAAGGATCGGCTCGAGGGGCTGGACTGAGCGCAGCCCTCAGCCGCTTCGGTCGGGGGCGTCGCCCGCGCGCGGCGGCACCGGCGCGAAATACCCGACGATCAGCAGCAGAACGCCGGTGCCGATGAACGACACGATGCGCTCCACCGTGCCGGAGTTGCCGAGGTCGACCAGGAACAGCTTGACCAGCACCAGCGCCATGCAGGCGGCGCCGGCGAACCAGACGGCCCGCAGACCGCGCCGTGCGCCCAGCACCATGCCGGCGAACCCCAGCAGCCCCCAGTAGATCGACAGGGCCATCTGCACCAGATCGGACGCAAAGAGCGCGTCGAAGCGCCAGGCGACGCCGGTGTAGTGATGCAGGGCCCGTACGATCGCGGCCGAGGTCATCAGAAAGGCGGCGCCGGCGAGAACCCGGGCCAGCGGATCGTCGCGGAGATGGGCGACACGGTGCGTCACGCGCACCGCGACGGCGCCGGTGAACACCGCGAAGATCGTGCCGAGACCGAACGGATTCAGGACCGGCAGGTAGTCCAGCGGCGCCGGGTCGCCCGGACGGACCAGGGTCAGCCAGGTCATCGCCAGGACATGCAGGCCCGCCAGGCCGAGGCTTGCGGCGCGATAAACGTCTTCATGCGCGGTCACGGGCCAGGCATGACGGCGTGCGGCGGCCCAGACCGCCAACGCCGCTTTGCCGATGACCACGACGGCGGCCATGGCGGCCCAGTCGGACGAGGCGAAGCGCGCGACCTGCCAGTAGACCTCGATGCTCACCATCGCGGTCAGCAGGAACAGGCTGCCCGGGTGCCACGGCGTCGCCAGCTGCGCTTCACGCGCATCCATGTCCCGCAACAGGTAGACCTGCACCGCCCACGCCAGCGGCCACGCGGCCCAGCCGATGCCGTACAGGAAATGCGCTTCGTCGACCCAGGCCGCCAGCGCGAGAAGCGCCAGCAGCGGAAGGCAGAGGGCGCTGGCCGATCGCAGGGCGCGCCACTGCCGCCAGCGGCCGAACGCGGCGCTGGCTGCGGCGCTGGCGGCCACGAACAGAACCAGCACGGGCAGGTGGGCGGCGGTCGGCACCCGGTCCAGGATTTCGAAGGCGCCGCTACCGAGCCACCAGGCGATGCCCCAGGCCAGCAGGCCCAGCGCCCCGAGGTGGAATGCCGGGCGCCAGTTCCCGGGCGCCTCCAGCCGCGGGAGCTGCCGTGCGCAGAACAGGCCCGCCAGGCTGACCATCAGGCCGCCGAGCACGTTGCCGTTGAGCACGGGCAGGCCGGCGTCGTGGCGCCAGCCCGCCTCGATGAAGAACAGACCGGCCAGGAACACCAGCGCCGCGCCGGCTGCCGTGGCCAGCAGGCGGTGCTGGCGCACGCCGACCCAGACCAGCGCCGCGCCCTCCAGCGCCCAGGCCGCCGAGGTCCAGCGGGCGTCGAAGGCCAGCGGAATGGCGACCGTGCCGAAGGCGACGGCCAGGGCGAGGTAGGCTTCGCCGAGCAGCACCGGAAGGCGTTCGCGGTTGCGGCGCAGTCCGGCCGCGCACAGCGCGTAAAACACGCCCAGCAGGGCGGCGCTGATGGCCAGGCCGTACGCCGTGTCGGACAGCATCGCGCTCTGCAGGCCGAAAGCGACGACCGGCGTGCCGAAGACCAGCGTACCGTCGACCAGGTCCGGCTCGTCCGGCGGCCGCCGCAGCGCGTACAGAACGACCACCGCCTGGTACAGCAGGAAGTGCAGCACCAGGAACGGTTCGGTGCTGGCGAAGAGTTCCGGTCGAAAGTACCGATAACCCCAGAAGATCGCGATCACGAACGTGAAGGCGAAACCGAGCAGGTTCAGGCCGCGCCAGGCGCGGTGCCAGGCGATGCCCAGAATGGCCGCATTGAGGACCAGGTAGTAGCCGAACAGGACGATGTGGCTGCCCTGGCCGGTCGAGGCCAGCAGCGGTGCGAGAAAACCGCCGGCGATACCGAACA
>JARROJ010000080.1:0-10254 GCA_037384065.1 Lysobacterales bacterium | reverse complement strand
CGAGCTCCGGGCGCTGCGCCGTGGTCGATTCGGCAATGGCCAGCTGGTGCTCGTTGATGTGCGAGTACGCCGTGTGGAAATAGGTGAAGGTGCGCCGCGCCTGGGGGATGTGGCCAAGCACCTCGCCATCGTTCTCCAGCGCATTGCTCGCGTCCTGGATTCCGAAATACACCGGCGCCATCTCGCCCTCGGGAAACTCGCGGCCGTGCATGACGTAAATCCGGGAGTCCTGCCCGGTGTCGGTCTGCGAAACGAGCACCGAACCGTCAGTGGTGGCCAGTTTCCCGGCCGCGACGATGGTGCAGGCCTGCGCGCCGGGCGCGGCGGCCAGCAAAGAAAGCAGCAGGGTGATCAGGGTAACCGGGCGTTTCATCGATACAGGGCTCCGAGTGCGTAATGCTCCGATTCTACCCTGTAGGAGGGCCTTCAGGCCCGACTGGTGTGGCGCTATCGAATCAGGGCCCATGTCGGGGCTGAAGCCCCTCCGACCGGTCCGCCGTGGCGCGCAAGACGTTCGAGTTCTGCTAATCTGGAAACGGGACAACGAGGAGAAGCTTCATGAACGACAACCGCATCAGTACGCCCTGGCATCTCTGGGTGATCGGCATCATCGCGCTGCTCTGGAACGCCGTCGGCGCCTTCGATTACCTGGCGACCAAGCTGCAGTACGAGGCGTACATGTCCGCCTTCAGCCAGGAACAGCTCGATTATTTTTACGGCTTGCCCACCTGGGTGGTTGCCTGCTGGGCGGTCGGCGTCTGGGGCGCGCTGCTCGGCTCGCTCGCCCTGCTGCTGCGCAAGGCCTGGGCGGTTTGGCTGTTCGGGGCGTCCATTCTCGGCATGGCCGGCACCACGATCCATAACTTCGTACTGACCGACGGGGCGGCCGTGATGGGGGAAGGCGCGACGACCTTTTCAATCGTCATCTGGGTGATTGCGCTGTTTCTTTATTTTTACAGCGCAGCGATGGCGAAACGCCGCGTGCTGACCTAGCCGTCGATCGGCACGCAGCCACTCGGCAACAGTTCCGGATCGACGCCGCGGGCGCCGCAACGCCAGTCGATGTCACGCCCGCCGCGATCGGCGGCGTCACCGGCGACGAAGATGAATGACGACGGCGCCACGCCGCCGGCAAGCGGTTCATCGCCGAGATAGATTTTCAGCACAACGTCGCGCCCTTCATTCGACGGTTCCAGCTCGACACCGCGGACGACATCGGACGTGACCGGAATCGACCGGGTCAGGGCGTCGATTTCGGCGGGCGTGGTTGGAAAACGCGCGCTCAGGAGGTAAAACTCGGTCATTCGCAGGCGGGCTTCATCGGCAACATGAAACGCCTCGGCAACCCGCGCCTTGGACAGGAACGTGTTGAATTCGGCGACCGTGAACGCGCTCAGGGCGCCACCCAGAATCGCCAGGCTCATCAAGGCAGTGCTGAATCCGTTCTGACGCATGTTCATCCTGATTGATTAAAGCAATTCACATGCCAGATTAATATGAGCACAAAAAACGTTTAAATTCAGACCATTGAAAAAGATATCCGCTGCAGCCGGGACTGACAAATCGTGTCAGAACCGAACAGAAACCGTACGGTCATGACGGCAAGCGTCGACGGTTCCGGCCGCAACGGGACGGTGGATGGCCGCCATCCCGGATCGAGTCCGGGATGCCGTCGCGCCGATCCCGACCAACCCGGGCTGGAACCGATCGCCGGGTTGCCGACCGCCCGGACCGGCTCAGGACTTGCCGCGGACCAGGATGCTGACGCGCCGGTTCAATTCGCGGCCGGCTGCGGTGGCATTGTCCGCCACCGGATAACCCTCGCCGTAACCGATCGCCGCCATGCGGTCCGGGGCCACCTCGCGCAGGGCCAGATGGTTGAAAACGGCTTGCGCCCGGCGTTCGGACAGTTTCAGGTTGTACGCCTCGCTGCCGGTCGAATCGGTGTGACCCTGGATCAGGATGGCGGTCTTGGGATACTCCAGCATGACGGCCGCGAAGTCGTCCAGGCTGTATTTCGCGTCCGCAGAGAGAACCGATGAATCGACCGCGAACAGGATGTCGCTGTCGAAATTGACCCGCAGCGTTTCCTCGTCGAGGCGTTCGACATCGACTTCCTCGATCTCTTCGAGCGCCTGCTGCTGCTTGTCCATGTAGACGCCGATGCCGGCCCCGACGCCTGCGCCCACGGCGGCGCCGCCCAGCACTTCGTCCAGTTCGCCATCGCCGACGAACATGCCGGCCACGGCGCCCAGCGCCGCGCCGATCGCGGCATTGCGTTTGGTCTGCGCGTAGGGGTCGTTCGGATCGGTGGTGGCGCAGGCCGTGATCAACAGGACCGTTGCGGCGGCCGCGGCGAGTAAACGAATGTTCATGGTTTTTACCTCCCTGTTCCCGTTACCGGGTTGGTTCGCGATTCCAGTATCGTACATCGTCCTGAATTCTGGCTGAACGCGGCGCAAGGACCGCACCCGCTCACCCGGCCTTCACATTACACGACATACACTGGAAAATAACCCATTATGAACACTGCCATGCCCGTCATCCTGCTCATCGAAGATCACCACGACATCGCCGAAATGGTCTGCGAGCATCTCGAATACGGCGGGTACGAGGTCGATTACGCGGCCGACGGCATCACCGGGCTGCACCTCGCGGTGACGGGCGAATTCGACGCGATCATCCTGGACCTGATGTTGCCCGGCATGGACGGGCTGGACATCTGCCGCAAGTACCGCAGCGAAGCGGGCGGTAACAAGCCGATCCTGATGCTGACGGCCCGGGACACCCTGGAAGACAAGGTTGCCGGACTGGATGCCGGGGCGGACGACTACCTGGTCAAGCCGTTCGAGATGGAGGAACTGGATGCCCGCCTGCGCGCCCTGCTGCGCCGTGCCGGCGGCGATCTGGCCCCGCGCAAATTGCGCGTTGCGGAACTCGAATTCGACACCGGGACGCTGGAGGTCCGGCGCGCCGGGCGCTCCATTACGTTAACACCGATCGGGATGAAGCTCCTCGAGACCCTGATGAAGGCCTCGCCGCGCGTCGTCAGTCGCCGCGAACTCGAACGCGAAGTCTGGGGGGACATCGTCCCCGACAGTGACGCCCTGCGCAGCCACCTTTACAACCTGCGCAAGGCCGTCGACAAGCCGTTCGACAGCGTGCTGCTCCACAACGTGCCGGGGATGGGCTACCGCCTCGCCCCCACGGACGACGCGTAAGGATGGGCGACCCCGGCCTGACCCGGCGCCTCGGCCGGGAACTGCTGCGACAGGCGTTCTACATCAGCATCGCCGTGCTGGTGAGCATGTTCGTGGCCGGCCTGATGATCGAGGACGTCCTCATCGAACAGGCCCTGGAAGGCGAGGCGGACTATTACTGGAGCCGGGTGGAACGCGACGGCACCCAGCCCCTGCCGGACACCAAGAACCTGACCGTGTTTCGCGCCGGATACGGCGTCGGCGTACCGGACGCGCTGGCCGCGCTCGAACCGGGTTTCCACCGCATTCGGGAACCGCGCGACGCAATGGTCTACGTCAGTGACCGGAACGGTGAGCGGGCCTACCTGCAGTTCGAGGCCGAGCAGGTCGACGAACTGGTCCTGATCTTCGGCATCGTGCCGCTGGCGATCGCCCTGATCGTGATTTACCTGTCGACGTGGTTGGCCTACCGCGTCTCGCGACGCGCGGTGTCACCGGTCGTTGCACTCGCGCATAATGTGCGCCTGCTCGACCCGGCATCACCGGATCCGGCCATGCTGCAAACCGACGACATGGGGGACACCGACGAGGAAATCCGCGTGCTGGCCGGCGCGCTCGAGGACCTGGTCGTTCGGATCCGCGAATTCACCGACCGCGAACGCCAGTTTACCCGGGATGCGAGCCACGAACTGCGCACACCGCTCACGGTGATCAAGATGGCCCTGGACCGCCTCGACCGCGAACCGACAATCGACGACAAGGCCCGCGGCACGCTGCAGCGCATCCGTAATTCGGCCGAGGACATGGAAAGCCTGACCAAGGCGTTTCTGCTGTTGGCGCGTGAACTGGACCAGGGCCTTGCACGCGACTGGATCGACGTCAACGCGGTCGTCGAAGCGGAACTCGAACGCGCCCGCCTGGTCACGCCCGATGCCGCCCATTGCGAGGTTGAAGCCAGCGCCCGGCTGTGGGTGTTCGCGCCCGAAAAGATCGTCGAGAGCGTGATCGGCAACCTGCTGCGCAATGCCGTGGCCTACGCGGACCAGGGCATGGTCCGCGTGGAAATCGGCGCCGACCAGGTGATCATCGAAGATACCGGCCCCGGCATGTCCGCCGAGGACATCGGAAAGATTTTCAAACCGTTCGTTCGCAAACAACGACAACGCGGCGGATATGGCGTCGGCCTGACGATCGTCAAGCGCCTGACCGAACGCTTCGGCTGGCCGCTCGACGTTCAGTCCGAACCGGGCCACGGCACGCGGGTGCACATCCGCTTTCCCGGCGCCCGGAACGAACCGGTCGCCTGATCGAACGCAGCGGTTCCGCTCTTCACGCCGCCTTCACGCCGGCCCCACACCCGCTTCACACCGCTCGGCGCATCCTGAGCGCTCACTCATGGTACGCGGAGAAAAGGAATGGCCGGCAACATCCGTAATCTCGTTCTGTTCAAACTCGGCTGGGTGGCGTGTGTCCTGTTCGCCGCCGCCGGCGAGCCGCTCCTCGCGACCGCGGCGGTCGCCCTGGTCGTCGCGGCGCACCTCGCGTCGGTCCCGGTCATCGTGAAGGAGGCTGTGTTGCTGGTTGCGGCCGCCGTCATCGGCATGGCGTGGGAATCCCTGCTGGTGTACGCCGGCCTGGTGCGCTATCCGGGCGAGGCGGGCGGCGCCGCGCTGGCGCCTTACTGGATCGTCGCCATGTGGGTGCTGTTCGCAACCACCATCAACCACGGCCTGCGCTGGATCAAGCGCAACTGGATGGTCGCCGCCGGCGCCGGACTGATCGGCGGGCCGCTCGCTTTCGTCGGCGGCGCGGGCATGGGCGCCGTCGAGTTCAGCAACACGCCGCTCGCGCTCGCCGCGATCGGCGCCGGCTGGGCCCTGCTCTTGCCGATGCTGGCGCTCGCTGCCGACACGATCATCGACAGCGCGTGGCTCGAACCGCACGACGGCCTGCTGACCGAGCGACGGGTCGCGCGCCCGGCGCCACTCTCCGGCGCGGAGCCCGTGCCCGTACGCGTTTTTGAGAAGGAGTCGAACCGTGTTCAATAAGTCTGCAATCCGGACGCTTCTGGCGGTCATCGTGCTCGGCGCCGCGGTTCAACCGCTTGCGGCCGACGAATCCGACCGCTGGCTGTTTCGCGTCTACCTCGACGACCGCGAAATCGGGTACCACGAATTCACCGTCACCGAACGCGACGGTCGCCGCGACGTCGAGACGACCGCCCGCTTCGACGTGAAATTCCTCTTTATCAACGCATACAGCTACGACCACCAGAATCGCGAGACCTGGTCGGGTGACTGCCTGCAGGGCCTGGACGCCGTAACGGACGACAACGGCACGGAGTACCGCGTCAATGGCGAAGCAAAACCAAACGGCTTCCTGCTGAACGTCAATCGCGCCGCGGAGCGGATCGGCTCGGACTGCGTGCGGACGTTCGCCTATTGGAACCCCGCCATTCTGCAAGCAGACCGCCTGCTGAATTCGCAGACCGGCGAGCTGGCCGACGTGACCATTCGGTCCGAGGGGCCGGACACGCTGGAGATCGGCCCGCACCGCGTCGCCGCGGAGCAATACACGATCGAGACCGAAGACGGACCGATCCGCCTGTGGTACGCCCCCGGCGGCCAGCACTGGCTGGCGCTGGAGGCCGAGACCGATGGTGGGCGAACCCTGCGCTACGTTCCACTGATTTTGCCGTGGAACGCCGTGGGTGAAACACGGCTGGCGATGGATTGACGCCGGTGTCAGAGCACGATCCGAACGCATTCAATCCTCAACCACCAATGGAGAGTTATTCATGAACACTTTTAAGAACATCGCAACGAAAACCCTGGCAACGACCGCCTTGCTGTTCGCCGCGACCGCTTTCGCCGGCAACCACGGCCACGACAAGAAGGATATCGTCGATACCGCCGTCGCCGCCGGCGACTTCAACACGCTTGCCGCGGCGCTCGAAGCCGGCGGACTGATCGAGACCCTGAAATCCGAAGGTCCGTTCACCGTGTTCGCACCGACCGACGAGGCCTTCGCCAAGCTGCCGGCCGGCACGGTCGAGAACCTGCTCAAGCCCGAGAACAAGGACCAGCTCGTCGCGATCCTGACCTATCACGTGGTGCCGGGCGATGTGAAGGCCGCGGACGTGGTCAAGCTGGATTCCGCAACGACGGTAAACGGCTCCGACGTTCAGATCCGCGTCGCCGAGGGCAACGTCTTCGTCAATGACGCACGCGTCGTCGCCACCGATGTCGCCACCAGCAATGGCGTCATTCACGTCGTGGATACGGTCATTCTGCCCAACTGATCGCGATCCCTGCGTGATCCGGAAGCGCCCTTCGGGGCGCTTTCTTTTTTGACGACCGGGCGCCGCGCGGCGGAATCGTGATTTATACTCCCCGCGATGGAGGAGCTGATTTTCTTCGCCGCCTTGCTGGTATTCGCCTACGGGCTGGTATCCGCGCTGGCCGGCCGCTCACCGATCACCGCGCCGATGGTCTTCGTCACGGTCGGCATCGCCGCGGGCCCACTCGGACTCGACCTGATGACGGTCGACGCCGGGTCCGAAATCGTGCAGGTCATCGCGGAAATCACGCTGATTCTGATCCTGTTCACGGCCGCCTCGACGATCGATCTGCGCCGGCTGAAGACGGAGTATCCGATACCGCTTCGCCTGCTGGCCATCGGGCTGCCGTCGATGATGGTGTTGGGCATCGCGGTCGCAGCCTGGATGTTCGAAGGCACCGGCTTCTGGCTGATCGCAGTCATGGCTCTGATCCTGTCACCAACCGACGCGGCACTCGCCCAGATCGTGGTCCGTAGCCCACGCATCCCGGACGCCGTGCGGGACGCGATCAGCGTGGAGAGCGGCCTGAACGACGGCATCGCCCTGCCCCCGATCATGGCCTGCATCGCCGCTGCCAGCGCGCCGGGAATGCTGCCCGACCTGATGCACTGGGGCAGCTACACGCTCTCGCAGATCGCGCTCGGACTGCTGGTCGGCGGGCTGATCGGATGGGCCGGCGGCTACCTGATCGACCGCGCCGCGAAACGCCGCTGGATGGAGCCCGTGTACCAGCGCCTGGCGTCGTTCGCGCTTGCGGTGCTCTGTTACGCGCTGGCCGAGGAGTTGGCCGGGAACGGGTTCATCGCGGCCTTTTTCGGCGGTCTGATGCTGGGTGCGCGGACGCCGAGCGTGCGCGAACGGATTCAGGAGTTCGGCGAGGCCGAGGGTCAGCAACTGGCGCTGTTCGTGTTCCTCATCTTCGGACTGGCGATGGTTCCGATGGTCGTCGACCACTTCGACACCACCGCCCTGGTCTACGCTTTGCTCAGCCTGACGTTGATCCGGATGCTGCCGGTCGGATTGAGCCTGATCGGCTCGCAACTGGATCTGCGCACCGTGGGATTCATTGGCTGGTTCGGACCGCGCGGCATCGCCTCGATTCTCTATACTTTAATTCTGATTGGCGAACTGGGGCTCACAGGAAACGAACGGATCCTCTCGGTCATCGTTTTGACGATTCTGCTCAGCATCTTCGCCCACGGCATTTCTGCCATTCCTCTGAGTTCGTGGTACGCACGAACCACCCGAATCAAAAAGGAGCGCTCACAATGAAACCGAACACGCAGACCCCTGCATCGAGCGGGCAACCGCGCCCGATCCCCCAGGAGGCGTTCGACTGGTACGACGAATATGCGCATGGCCTGATCGACCGGCGCACGTTCATGTCGCGCCTGGCCGGCCTGACCGCCGCCGGATTCAGCATGGCCGCGCTGACCACGGCGCTGTTGCCGGATTACGCCGAGGCCGAGCAGGTCTCGTTCAACGACCCGGAGATCACGGCGCGCTACGTGACGTTCGACTCACCGCAGGGGCACGGCACCTGCGGCGGCTACCTGGTGCTGCCGGCTGGCCTTGAGGGAACCGCGCCCGCGGTGCTCGTGGTGCATGAGAACCGGGGGCTCAACCCGTACATCGAAGACGTGGCGCGGCGCCTGGCCAAGGAGGGCTTCGTCGCCTTCGCCCCCGATGCCCTGTATCCGCTGGGTGGCTATCCGGGCAATGACGACGAGGGCCGGGCCATGCAGCGCAGCATGGACCGGGGCAAACTCGAGGAGGATTTCATCGCAGCGGCCAGATTCCTGAAGGCGCACGAAAAAAGCACCGGCAAACTCGGCGCGGTCGGCTTCTGTTTCGGCGGCTACATCGTGAACATGCTGGCCGCGGTGATGCCCGACCAACTGGACGCCGCCGTGCCGTTTTACGGTACGCCCGCGGCCGACAGCCTGCGCGCCAACGTGCGCGGGCCGTTGATGCTGCACTTCGGCGGCCTCGACACGCGTGTGAACGAAACCTGGCCCGCATACGAGCAGGTCCTCAAGGACAACGGCGCAGAGTACGTGGCCTACGTGTACGAGGGGGTCAATCACGGTTTTCACAACGATTCCACCGGTCGCTACGCGCCCGAGGAAGCCGAACTTGCCTGGTCGCGCACCGTCGGCTTCTTCAAAGAGCACCTTGCAGGTTGACCGCGGGTGGGCGGTGAAACACGAAGGACGCGACGGTGAGCCTGCGCCTGGCCCGACCGCTTGCCCTCCTCGCGCTGCTCGCCGGAGCGGCTTCGTCCATGGCCGCTGAAGTCGGCTGGCAGCGGCCCTTCAGTGACGTCGCCGCCCTGAGCGTGCGCGCGCCGGATCGAGTGATCGCCTATGGCCCCGCGGCCTCGCAATTCGGCGAGCTGTGGCTCCCGCCCGGTCGGGAGGGCGCGGCGCCGGTCGTCGTGCTGGTTCACGGCGGCTGCTGGCTGGCCGAGTACGGCATCGCGCACATCCGACCGCTGGCCGCCAGCCTGGCGCAGGCCGGCTTTGCGATCTGGGCCCTGGAATACCGACGGGTCGGAGAAGCCGGCGGGGGCTGGCCCGGCACGTTTCGCGACGTTGCCGCGGGCATCGACCACCTCGCGCAACTGGACGAGCCGCGGCTCGACGTGAGCCGGGTCGTGCTGGCGGGGCACTCCGCCGGCGGGCACCTCGCGCTGTGGGCGGCGTCACGCGACCGGCTGTCTCCGGACAGCACGCTGCATATGGAGCCCGAAATTCGACCGAACGGCGTTTTGGGGTTGGCGGCGATTACCGACCTGGTAGCGTACGCGAGCGACGACAACAGCTGCGCGCGCGTGACGCCGCGTTTGCTGGGCGGCACGCCGTTCGAGCGGCCCGAGCGTTACGAACAGGCGTCCCCCGCCGCGCTGGGTAGCCGGACCAACACGATTCTGCTGCAGGGCGAAGCGGACGCCATCGTCCCCCCGGCCCAGGCCGAGGCCCTGCCGGGCGCGCGCGTGGTCCTGCTGCCCGAGGCCGGGCATTTCGACCTGATCCACCCGGATACGCCGGCCTTCGAGCGGATTCGCGATTTACTGGAGGCATCGCTGAACGATGCGCCCTGAGGATTTCGAACGACTGGATGCGAACGATCCGCTGGCGGGCCTGCGCGACGCGTTCGAGCTGCCCCCCGACACGGTTTACCTGGATGGAAACTCGCTGGGCGCCCTGCCCCGGCACGTGCGTCCGCGCCTGGACAACCTGGTGACGGAACAGTGGGGCCACGACCTGATTTCGAGCTGGAACCTGAACGACTGGATAGACCTGCCGCAACGCGTCGGCGACCGCATCGGCCGACTCGTCGGCGCCGCCCCGGGCCAGGTCCTGTGCACGGACAGCATATCGGTGAACCAGTTAAAGCTGCTCGCGGCCGCGCTTCGGCTGCGTTCGGGACGCACGGTGATCCTCACCGCCGAAGGCGATTTTCCGACCGACGGCTACGTCGCCCAGGGGCTGGCCGACCTCCTCGGGGCCGCGCGTTGCCGCCTGCGCGCCGTTCCGCCCGATGCGCTGGCGCAAGCGATCGACGAAGAGGTCGCCGTCCTGATGCTGACGCAAGTGAACTTCCGCGACGGCTACCTGCACGATATGGCGTCGCTTACGGCGGCGGCGCACGCGCACGGCGCCCTCGCCCTTTGGGACCTGGCCCACAGCGCCGGCGTGATGCCAATCGCGC
>JARROJ010000079.1:0-9254 GCA_037384065.1 Lysobacterales bacterium | reverse complement strand
GATGGCGCCGTCCAAGCGTTACAGGGACGTACTTGAGCGTTCCCCGGCGATGGGTATCCGGCCGCCCAATGCGAAAGACGCGCAAGCTGACCGCAACTCCGTGGCGCTTGTCGCGGCTGAAGCCGCTCCCACAGAGAAGAAAGCGCCCAGGGGACCCTGCAGGAGCGCAAGTTGTTTCGGTGTTCGACAACGTGTCAGGGCGGTCGGATAGCCGTCGCCGGGGATGTACGGCGCCAGGGATGGCGCCGTCCAAGCGTTACAGGGATGTACTCGAGCGTTCCCCGGCGATGGGTATCCGGCCGCCCAATGCGAAAGACCCGCAAGCTGGCCGCAACCTCGTGACGCTTGTCGCGGCTGAAGCCGCCCCCACATGCGCACAAACCGTTTGCTCGGACACGTTACCTTTGCACCGCGGCGAGCGAGTCTTTAGGATTCGCCCAATGCGCTGGTGACGGGTCGTCGCACGGGCGCGCCTGATCCGCACAGGAACCGGAACATGAATTCGAACGACAACGTCAGGTGGTCCTCGCGCTTCGCCTTCCTGATGGCCGCGGTCGGCTCCGCGGTCGGCCTCGCCAACATCTGGCGGTTTCCGTATACGGTCGGCGTCAGCGGCGGCAGCGCCTTCGTACTGGTCTACCTGGGCGCCGTGATGCTGCTGGCGCTGCCCCTGGTGATCGCCGAGCTGACCCTCGGCCGCCGCGGCAAAGGCGCTCCGCCCACCGCCATCCGCAACGTCGCGCGGGAATCGGGCCTGTCGCCCAACTGGGGCTGGATGGGCGTGATCCTGGGCGGATTCGGCGGCATGCTGGCCCTGTCGTTTTACTCCGTCGTGGGCGGCTGGACCATGGCGTATGCGCTGGAGATGGCGCTCGGGTCGCTGCAGGGGGTCAACATCGAGGGCGCGCAGGAGGTGTTCGGTGCGCTGAACGGCGATCCCTGGACGCTGCTGGCCTGGTTTACCGCGTTCATCGGCGCGACGATCTTCATCTCGGCGCGCGGCGTGAATGCCGGCGTGGAGCGCGCGGTCAAGCTGATGATGCCGGCGCTGTTCATCCTGTTGCTGATGATGGTCGGATACGCCGTCCGCGTCGGTGATTTCGCCCGCGCGCTGGAATTCCTGTTCACGCCCGATTTCAGCAAGCTCGACACGGGCATCGTGCTGGCCGCCTTCGGGCAGGCGTTTTTCTCGGTCAGCGTCGGACTGACCGCCCTGGTCGCCTACGGCGCCTACATTCGCCGGTCGATGTCGATTCCGCAATCGGCCCTGATCATCGTCAGCGTCGATACGCTGATCGCCATCCTGGCCGGGCTGGCGATTTTTCCGATCATTTTCGCGTTCGGCCTCGAAGCGGACGCCGGCCCGGGGCTGGTGTTCATCACCCTGCCGTTCGTCTTCGGCGATATCCCGGGCGGGCAGTTTTTCGGAACGCTCTTCTTCGTGCTGCTGCTGTTCGCCGCCCTGACTTCGTCGATCGGCATGATCGAGGCGCCCGTTGCCTGGCTCACCGAACGTACGCCGCTGGGCCGCACCGGCGCGGCGATGACGGCCGGCGGCATCAGTTGGTCGCTGGGCGTGCTGGCCGTGCTGTCGCAGAACCGCCTGGCCGACTACTACCCGCTGGACGCCATCGACGTCTTCGCGGGCAAGACGTTTTTCGATCTGTTCGACTTTCTCGTCATCAACATCATGATGCCTCTGGGCGGCATCCTGATCGCCGTGTTCACCGGTTGGCTGGTGCACCGTAAATTCACCGCGGACGAACTGTACGGCGGGCGGCCGACGATCTGGTACGCCGCCTGGCGCTTCCTGCTGCGCTACGTGGCGCCGGTGATTCTGCTCGGCGTGTTCGTCAACATGCTGATCGGGTCGGCTTGAACCGGTCGCATCCGCGTCGAACCGCGCGACGGGCGCATGCCCTATACTGGCCCGCAAATCCGAGGAGCCTTCCCATGTTCTTGAACCGCTCGATTCTGGCCGGCCTGCTGGCCGTTGCCTGTCTGCTGCCGCAGGCCGCCGCCCGCGCATCCGACGACGCCCCACCCGCGGACGCGCCGCCCCCCGCGGAACCCGAGGCGAAGACCTTCGTCTCCGAACACGAGGTGCGCATCCAGAACGTCCGCGTGGCCTACACGGCGACCGCCGGCACCCTGCTGCTGCGCGATGCCGAAGGCGCCGTGATCGCGGAATACGGCTACACCTACTACGCACAAAAAGGCGCCGATCGGGCGACGCGGCCGCTTATGTTCGCCTGGAACGGCGGTCCGGGTTCCGCCTCGCTGTGGCTGCACATGGGCGTGCTCGGCCCGCAACGCACGGTCATCGATGACCTCGACGTCAACGGCAGCGGTCCGTTCCGTCGCGAAGCGAATGCCTTCAGTATCATCGACAAGGTCGACCTGGTGATGGTGGACCCGGTCGGCACCGGTTTCTCACGCGCGGCCGGTACGGCCGAGGGCAAGGACTTCTGGGGCGTCGACAACGACATCCGCACGGTGTCGGACTTCATCGTCCAGTTCGTCTCCGCGCACGGCCGCTGGCGTTCGCCGAAATTCATCCTCGGCGAGAGTTACGGCGGCATGCGCGCCGGCGGCGTCGCCTACGATCTGCTGGCCCGGCACAACGTCGCGCTGAACGGCGTCGTGCTCGTCTCGCCCTACATGGACGTGGCCGGGGGCGGCGGGGTCGGCGTGGCCAACATGGTGGTCGGCTACACGATGGCGCTGTCCGGTTACGCGGCCACGGCCTGGTACCACGAGGCGCTGGAGGACCGGCCGCCGGACCTGCGCGCATTTCTCGCGGAGGTCGACGCGTTCGCGACCTCCGACTACCTCACGGTGATGGTCAAGGGCGCCCGGGCCTCGCAGGCGGAACGCCGCGCCGTCGCCGAGCAGCTGGGCGCCTACACGGGCACCTCGGCCGACTACTGGCTGGCCGCCAACCTGCGCGTCACCGAAGGACAGTTCGTACAGGAACTGTTACGCGACCGCGGCAGACTGGCCGGTCGTATCGATTCACGCTTCGCCGCCTGGACCACCAACGCGCTGGCCGAGAACATGCCGTTCGACCCCTTCGGCAGCGCGGTCGGCCCGGCCTTCGTCGCGACCTTCAACGATTACTACCAGGAAGACCTGGGCGTGCAGATGGACCGCGAGTACGTGGTCTCCGGCCGCCTGTGGCAGGACTGGGATCGCTCGCACGACGGCCCCGGCAACGACTACCCGTCGCCCGCGGCGGACACCGGCGTCGACCTGGCGTACGCGATGATCCGGAACCCGGACATGGACGTGCTGGTGCAGCAGGGTTATTACGACCTGGCGACGCCGGTCCGGGCCACCGAGTACTTCATCGACCAGATGCCGTTACCGGATTCTTTGCGCGAGAACGTGCGGATCGAATACTACGAGGCCGGACACATGATGTACGTGCATCCGCCCTCGCTGCAGAAATACCGCGCCGACCTGGCCGCGTTCATCGACGCGGCCCTGCAGGACTGAGCCCGCCGCCGGTCAGGCCGGAACGTCGGGATTGAGGCTGTAGGTGCCCGTGACGCTGGCGCTGGCCAGCGCGTGCGGCGCGATCGCATCGAGCACGTCCGCGCCGCCGAAGACGCCATCGACCGGGCAGCGTTCGACGTCCAGCGCGTAGAGCGTGAACACGTAGTGATGCACGATGCTGTCGTTCCACGGCGGGCACGGGCCATCGTAGCCGAAGTACTGACCCGCCATGTCGGCGTCGCCGGCGAACCAGTCGGTGTAGTTGTTGAGGCCGTGGCGCATGCCGCCCGGCGCGTCGGGGCCGTCCTTGCCGCGCGGCGTGACGCCCGCCGAATGCGCGCCCTCTTCGAGCCCGGCGAGGGCTGGGGGGATGTCGACCAGCACCCAGTGAAAGAAATCGCAGCGCGGCAGGTCGGCCGGCACCAGGCGCCCCTCCTGGTTGACGTCGTCGGGCCTGGTCGGAACGTCGGGATCGTGGCAGACCAGGACCAGGGATTTCGTGCCCGCGGGCAGGTCGCTCCAGGCCAGCGCGGGGCTGCGGTTGTCCGCGAGGGCGACGTGGTTATCGGGGTCCTGCACGCAGAAGGCGTTGCCGCCGGGAATGGGCTTGCCGTCGCTGAAATTCGGGCTGCTGAGTTTCATGACTGTCCTCCAGGAGGCACGTGTCGTCGTGCCGTGTTCGGTTCAAGAAAATCGGGGTTCAATTGTGCACATTGACCGCCCCGGCCGCCACCGGTCACCCGCTTGCCTGGTCCAAAAGGCGCGCGTACAGCGCCGCCAGGCGATCCTGCAGGGCGTCGAAGTCCGGGTCGACGATGCGGCGCGCCGGGTCCTCGTCGTACCAGTCGACGATGTCTTTCGCACCCTCCGCGAACGCGATGGCCGGTTGGAATTCCGGCACCAGGCGCCGGATTTTCGCGTTGTCGAAAATCATGCTGTGCGCCTTGTCGCCCAGCAGGCCGGCGCCGAGCTGCGCATCGGCCTGCAGCACCGCCGCGGACGGCAGGTGGTTCAGAAGCGGCTCGTGGCCCAGGTGGCGGCCCAGCGTTCGGAAGATGCCGTTCCAGGTCAGCCACTCGTCGTTCGTGATGTGGAACGCTTCGCCCAGCGCCGCCGACTGCCCGAGCAGGCCGAGCAGGCCGACCGCGAAATCACGCGCATGGGTCAGCGTCCAGACCGAGGTGCCGTCGCCGGGCAGAACCACCGGCTTGCCGCGTCGAATGCGGTGCAACACCGTGTAGCCGCCGTCGAACGGAAAGCGCTGGCGGCCGTAGGTGTGCGAGGGCCGCACGATGGTCACCGGAAAGCCGCGCTTCATTTCGTCGCGCAGCCGCGCCTCGCACGCGATCTTGTCCCGCGAATAAGCCCAGAACGGGTTGTCCAGTGGCGTCTCTTCGGTGACCGGCAGTTTCGCGGGCGGCGTCTGGTAGGCCGATGCCGAACTGATGAAAACGTACTGTGCGCAGCGGTCGGCGAACAGGTCGATGGCGGTCTCGACGTGCTCCGGAACGAACGCCATGAAATCGAGCACGGCGTCGAACGTCGCCTGGCCGAGCGCGGCGTCGGCCTGCGCCCGGTCGCGGACGTCGGCGCGCAGGTGGCGGCAACCGTCCGGCGGCGGTCCCGACCGGCCGCGATTCAACACCGTCACGGTCCAGCCGCGGTCCAGGGCGACCTGCGTGCAGGCGCTGCTGATGATGCCCGTTCCACCGATGAAAAGGATGTTCATTGCCGTCCCCGTTGCTGGTCGAATTGACGTTCGAGGGTAACGGATCAGTGCGCCGGATGCACACCGCGCCGGCGCGCGCCCCAGTCCCCGGGCCGCGCCTCGAAAACGCCGGCCACGCGGGCGCCGCAGGACGTGCAGTTGCCGCCGGGCCGAAGGGCCCAGTCCGTCAGCCGATACCCGTCGCGACGGATCACGGCCGCGCCGCAGCCGGGACACCACGTGGTCGCGCCCGTCTCGTCGCGCACGTTGCCGGTGTAGACGTAACGCAGACCGTTCATCCGGGCGATGTCGCGGGCCCGGCGCAACGTCGTGACCGGCGTCGGCGGATGATCCGACAGCTTCCAGGCCGGGAAAAAGGCCGAGAAATGCAGCGGCACGTCGGCGCCGAGTCGCGCCGCGATCCAGCGGGTCATCCGATCGAAAGCGTCATCCGCATCGTTTTCGCCGGGAATGACCAGGTTGGTGATCTCCAGCCAGGCTTCGGTCTCTTTCGCGAGGTATTCGAGCGTTTCCAGCACCGGCGCCAGCCGTCCCCCGCAGAGCCTGCGATAGAAGGCGTCGTCGAACGCCTTGAGGTCGACGTTCACCGCGTCCATCCGTCGAAAGAACTCCGCGCGCGGCTCCGGACAGATGTAGCCGTTCGTCACGGCGACGGTCCGGATGCCGAGTTCGCGGCAGGCAAGCGCGGTATCGACGGCGTACTCGAGGAAAACGATCGGATCGTTGTAGGTGAACGCGACGCTGCGCGAACCGCTGTCGCGCGCGGCGCGGGCGATGGCCTGCGGACCGGCGCGTTCCTGGAGGCGGTCGAAGTCGCGGGCCTTGCTGATGTCCCAGTTCTGGCAGTATTTACAGGTGAGGTTGCAGCCCGCCGTGCCGAACGACAGCACCGGCGTACCCGGCAGAAAGTGGTAGAGCGGCTTTTTTTCGACCGGATCGATGCAGAATCCGCTGGAGCGGCCATAGGTCGTGGAGACGATGCGCTCGCCCTGGCGGGCGCGCACGAAGCACAGGCCGCGCTGACCGTCGCGCAGCCGGCAGAACCGCGGGCAGAGGTCACACTGCAGCCGGCCGTCGTCCAGCAGGTGCCAGTAACGGCCCGGCGCTTCGCCCAACCGCCCCGGTTCGTCGCGAACCGTTGCAGCCGGCTTCATTCGTTCACTATGAGCCGGATGGTCCGGCCGCGCAAGCGTATACTGGAGCCGATGAAACGAAGCCGGAAACCCGCGGTCGCCGGTTCGTTCTATCCGTCCGATCCCGGCGTCCTGCGCACCACCGTCGAAACCCTGCTGGCGGCGGCGGAGGGTTGGCGTGGCGCTGCGCCTCGCGCGCTCGTCGCGCCCCATGCGGGCTATATCTACTCCGGCCCCGTCGCCGCATCCGCCTACGCCGCCCTGGGCCCGTTCCGGGATCGCTATCGGCGCGTGGTCTTGGTCGGACCGGCGCACCGGGCGCCCGTCCGCGGTATCGCCCTGCCCGACGCGGCGGTTTTCGAGACACCACTGGGCCCCGTCCCATTGGACCGAGCGGTCATGAAGTCCCTGGACGACACCGAAGTCTGCCACGACGACCGGGCGCACCGCCTGGAGCACAGCCTCGAGGTGCAGCTGCCGTTCCTGCAGGTGGTGCTGGACGGGTTCAGCCTGGTGCCGTTGCTGGTGGGTGCGGCCACGCCGGATGCGGTCGCCCGTGTCATCGAACCGCTGTGGCGTCCGGAAACGCTGGTCGTCGTCAGTTCGGACCTGAGCCACTACCTGCCCTATGCCGAGGCGCGCCGGCATGACGATGCGACATGCCGGGCCATCGAGACGCTCGCGGTCGACGCCTTGCGCAACCGCGACGCCTGCGGCGCCGTGCCGCTGAAAGGGCTGATGCTGGCGGCCGAACGGCGCGGGCTGACGGTGCACACGCTGGACCTGCGTAACTCGGGCGATACGGCGGGTGACCGGGCCCAGGTGGTCGGTTACGGGGCCTGGCTGTTCACGGAGAACGACCCGCGCGCGCAGGCCGCCTGAGCGGGCGCGCGCCGGACAGCGACCAGGCGGTGATTCCCGCGTGAACCGCGCGGCCGACTAGCCGGCGGCGTCGCGGCCCGTCACCCAACGGTTGTAGATCACCAGCGACACCGCGGTGGTGCCGGCCAGCGCCGCGAAGATGATCCACATGACGTCCGGCCGATTGACGCCCTGCGGGCCGAAGTGCTGGTAGCTGATGCCCGACAGCAGCCCCCCGAACAGGTTGCCCAGCGCAACGCACCAGTAGAAATACCCCATGTACATGCCGACTTTTTCCGGCGGCGCGATGCGCCCGGCGTATTCCTTGGATCGTGGGCTGGCCATCATCTCGCCGACCGAGAACACCAGGATCGCCGAGACGACGATCCACCCGCTCATGCCCAGCAGGTACAGCAGGAAACTCGCGATGGTCACGCTGACGCCGGTGATGATGCTGGCCAGCGGTGTCGTCTTGCGCATCAGGAACGAGACCAGCACCTGGAAACAGATGATGCCGAAGGCGTTCAGGTTGATCAGGTGCTCGGGCTTGACCTGGCCGTTCTCGAGCACCGCCCGCGACCAGTTCGTGGTGTCGAAACCGAGCCCTTCCGCCGCGCCCGTGACCAGTGAAGCGACCGGGCCGAAGGTCGCGATCAGGTCGGAGGTGTCGACATAGTCGCGAATGTATTCCGGCAGGGTCATGAAAATCTGGTTGAAGGAAATCCAGAAGCCGGCCATCAGCAGCAGGAACAGCAGGTAACGGCCCTCGCCGATGGCCATCGGCTGCAGGAGCCACGGCCCCGCCGCAGCATGGCGCCCCACGGCCCGGTACACCACGTCGAGCGCCAGGTTGCCGAGCAACCAGGCCGCCGCGACCTGGCCGACCAGCGTGAAACTCCACCACTTCGATCCCATCACCAGGATCACCAGCAGGCCGCTGATCAGCAGAAAAAACCGCCCGTTGCCGACCACTTCGACCATGCCCCGGAACACCGAGCCGAGCGAACGCTGACGCTCCATGCGCGTGTCGCGGGGCGGCTCGCGGTAGATCAGCAGGCATACGATGCCGAGGATCACGATCCAGCCCGCCGACGCGTAGAACACGTAGTTCCAGTCCCAGCCGCGCACGACGCCGGCGACGATCGGACCGAGGAACCCGCCGATGTTCACCATCATGTAGAAAATGCCGAAGCCGACCGAGCCGTTTTTCTCGTTGGTCGACTTGGCGACGGTGGAGATGACCACCGGCTTGAACATGCCGTGACCGACGGCCACCAGGAAGTAGGTGCCGAGAAACGGCCAGAAGCCGGTGGGCAGGGACAGCAGCAGGTACGACGGCGCCATCACCACGACCGAGGCGAGGAACATGTTCCGGTAGCCGTAGCGATCGGCCAGCGCCCCGAACACGGCCGGGAACAGGTACAGGAAGAAGGTGGCGATGCCCTGGATGACGCCGCGGTCGGCCGAGGAAAAACCGAGCCCGCCGTCCTCGACGGGGCCGGTCAGGTACAGCGCCGAAACGGCATAAAAGCCGTACCAGCCCATCCGCTCGAAGATCTCCATCGTGTTGGCCGCCCAGAACGAGCGGGGGAACTGGCGCAGAACGCCGGGCTTGTCGGTCATTGTTGCTTACCGGGGCATCGATTCGTTGGGCCGCACGCTACGGTAGACGGCGTGCGAAGGCAAGTGTGCGCGCCTTCGCTGTGGGAGGGGCTTCAGCCCCGACAGGTGGTGCAGTCAGTCGGCCCGGGTCGGGCCTGAAGGCCCTCTCACAGGAGCGCGGACCCGTCGTTGCGAAGACGCCGCCGGGGCGGCCGGTCGCTCATCCCGGGGATGTATGACGCCAGGGATGGCGTCATCCAAGCGCTACAGGGACGTACTCGAGCGTTCCCCGGGATGAGGGGCCGGTTGTACCGGCAGGCCCGAAGCGATGCGGCACACCGATACGCCGGTCGGGCCTGAAGGCCCTCCTACAGGGCGCGGCCCGGTTCTTGCGGCCGCGCAGCCGGGGCTGCCGGTCGCTCGTCCCGGGG
>JARROJ010000078.1:0-9477 GCA_037384065.1 Lysobacterales bacterium | reverse complement strand
CTCGGCATCCCGATGCCGGCCATCGGGGCCGCCCTGGCGTATTACGACAGCTACCGTTCCGAGCGGCTGCCCGCCAATCTGCTGCAGGCCCAGCGCGATTACTTCGGCGCGCACACCTACGAGCGCATCGACCGGCCGCGCGGCGAGTTTTTCCACACCAACTGGACCGGCCGCGGCGGCACGACGGCGTCGACGACGTACACCGCCTGACTTCGATCGTCGGAGCGCAGCGGTTTCAGCCACGTCCCGGCCCGGATGGCCACGCTCGCGAAAACCGACAATCCCGCTTCGGCTCAGGCCGCTGCCGGCGCGGGCCGTCGCTCAGACGATAATGCCCGCCTTGCCCCAGGGCTGCTCGCGGATGCGCACGCCGGTGGCGGCGTAAATCGCGTTCGCCATCGCCGGCGTCGCCGGCGCGATCGGCGGTTCGCCGAGCCCGCTGGGCCGGTTGTCGGTCTGGATGAAATGACACTCGATCTCGGGCGCCTGGTCGATCGTCGCCAGCATGTAGTCGCTGAAGTTGCCCTGCTCGGCCGCGCCCCCGGCGAAGGTGATTTCCAGTTGCGCCGTGCTGAGCGCATCGACCACGCAACCCTCGACCTGGTTGCGCGCGCCGCTGAGGTTGATCACCGGGCCGATATCGATCCCCGACCACACCTTCTCGACGGTGATCCGCTTGCCGTCGGCGTGCACCTGGGCGACGTGCGAGACGAAGCCGCCGTGGTCGAAGTGAAAGGCCAGCCCCAAACCCCGGTTCGGGCCGGGATCGCGCCCCCAGCCGGCGGCCTCGGCCGCCTTGCGCAGCGTGCCGGCCGTGCGTTCGAGATCCAGCGGCGGCTCGCCGTATGAGCGCGACAGCAGGTCCAGGCGGAACTCGAGCTGGTCGCGGCCGGCCGCCAGCGCGACCTCGTCGAAAAAGCTCTGGTAGGCCCAGCAGTACGCGGAATGCCCCGGCGAACGCCACGGTCCGGTCGGAATGTTGCACTCGATGAGCGATTGCCGCAGGCGGAAATTGGGCACCAGCCCGGCCGGGTAGTGATTCGGGCTCAGCCCGGCGCCGGAAATCGTCTCACCGTTGCGGCCGAAGGTGACGAAGTGGTGGTCGAACGCGGACATGCGCCCGTCATCGCCGAGCGCGGCCCGGAAATGGTGCCAGGCGGCCGGACGGTAATGGTCGTGCTGCAGATCGTCCTCGCGCGTCCACTGCAGTTGCACGGGCCGCTTGACGACGCGCGCGATCCAGGCCGTCTCGACCATGTAATCGTGCGTCAGGCGCCGGCCGAAACCGCCGCCGATCCGTTCCAGTTCGATGTGAATGTTTTTTTCCGGAATGCCCAGCGTGCTCGCGATCAGGCCCCGCGCACCGCGCGGATTCTGCGTCGGCGCCCACATTTCGAGCCGGCCGGACTCGTGGTAGAGCGCCGTCGCCACCTGCGGCTCCAGGTTGCAGTGCGAAACGAAGGGATAGTAGTAGCTGGCCTCGACGACCGTGTCGGCCGCATCCAGCGCGGCGTCGACGTCGCCGTCCTGGCGCTGCACGGCGCCCGGCGTTCCGGCCAGGCGCTTCGCCTCGGCGGCGAAGCCCTCGCTGGAATCGGAATGCGTCGTGGCCCAGTCGACCTTCAGCTTCTCGCGCGCGGTGTTGACCGCCCACCAGCTCTCGCCGACGATCGCGACCCCGGGCATCAGCCCGGAGAGGTTGTCGGTGCCCTCGACCACGAAGGCGTGGGTGATGCCGGGCAGACCCGCCACGGCGTCGGTGTTGGCCTGGCGGACCTTGCCGCCGAACACCGGGCACTTGACGTACTGCGCGTACAGCATGCCTTCCCGGCGGACGTCGCAGCCGAACAGCGGTTGGCCGGTCAGGATTTTCGGGTTGTCGACGCCGGGCACGAAGGTGCCGAGCAGGCGGAAGTCCTCGGGCCGGCTCTTCAGCTTCAGCGCGGAAACCTCCGGCACCGGGACTTCGGTCGCCGCGTCCAGCAGGGTTTCATACGGCGCGGAGCGGTTCGAGGGTTCGTGGTGAACGACGCCGCTGCGGGCCGTGCACGCGGCGGCCGGCACGCCCCACTGCGCCGCCGCGGCGTGGGTCAGCAGGTACAGCGCGCCGGCGCCCGCGATGCGCAGGTCGTCCCAGCCATCGGGCGTTCCGCGGCTGCCGCCGACCACCTGGCGCCCGTAGCGGTCATCGAGCGGCGCCTGTTCGACGCGGACATCCTTCCAGTCCACTTCCAGGCACTCGGCGACGACCATCGGAAACGCGGTCTTGACGCCTTGCCCCGCCTCGGGGTTCTTGCTGACGATCGTCACCGTGCCGTCGCGATCGATGCGCACGTAGAGATTGGGTTTCCAGGTCTCGCCCTCGAGCCCGGCCCGGGCGTCACGGACCCAGGCGGTGCCGACCATCAGGGCGCCCGACGCCAGCATCGAGACCTTGAGGAACGCGCGCCGGCTGATGCCGCCGCTGTCGTCACGGCGCGTCATGCCTCACCTCCGGCCTCACGCGTGTATTCCGCGGCCCGTTTCACGGCCTTGCGGATCCGCACGTAGGTGCCGCAGCGGCAGAGGTTGCCGCCCAGCGCCTCGTCGATCGCGGCGTCGTCCGGATCCGGGTTCCGATTCAGCAGCGCGGCGGCCGCCAGCACCTGCCCACCCTGGCAATAGCCGCACTGGGCCACGTCTTCCTCGTCCCAGGCGCGTTGCACGGGGTGATCGCCGTTTGGCGCGAATCCCTCGATCGTCGTGATCGCCATGCCCTCCGCCGCCGCGGCCGGCAGCGTGCAGGAACGCGTCGCCTCGCCATCGATCAGCACGGTGCAACTGCCGCACAGTCCGATGCCGCAACCGTACTTGGTTCCGGTCAGGTTCAGGATGTCACGCAGGGCCCACAACAGGGGCAGTTCCGGGGTGACCTCGAGGGTGTGCTCCTCGCCGTTGATGTTCAGGGTGACCTCACTCATTTCGAACTCCCCGCGCCAAAGCGCCGCCGCATCGTCGATAAAGATCCACCGATGATCGGCAAACGGCCGGGCAGCCGTCAAGGCCGCGGGCTTCCGGCTTTGATCCGCGTCACCAGCGGTGCAGCACGTCGCCCGGCGGCCGAACGAGGGGGCGGTCGACCCGGGGCGTTCCGCGGATCGGCGTTGCAACGGGAAAATTTCCACTTAAGATGGACACTGGCAACCGCACAGACAGGAGACCCCGGATGAACGCGAAATGGCTCTGCACCGTGATCGTACTGGCGCTGCCGCTCGGCACCGCGGCCCAGAACCGGATCGGCACCGGCGACGTCGAGGAGATCTATACAAAGAACTGCGCCAGCTGCCACGGCCGCGACCTGGCGGGCGGTTCCGGCGGCTCGCTGGTCGACGACGAATGGAAATACGGCGCGAGCGACGAGGCGATTGCCGCCTCGATCCGGAACGGCATACCGGACATGGACATGCCGGCCTGGGGCGAAGCGCTCGACGAGAAGCAGATCCGCTCGCTGGTGATTTTCCTGCGCGAGAAAAAGGCCGAGCGGCGCACCGAGGCGGTCCGACGCAACCTGGTCGCCGACGACGGCGTCTTCGCCGCGGGCGGCCACCGTTTCACGCTCGAGGAGGTCGGCGCCGGTGACGGCCTGCTCTGGTCGATCGATTTCCTGCCGGACGGAACCATGCTGGTCACCCAGCGCGACGGCGTACTGTGGCATTTCACCGGCGGCGAGCGACGCCGGATCGAGGGAACGCCAACCGTCTGGCAACACGGCCAGGGCGGACTGCTGGAAGTCGGCGTCCACCCCGATTATTCGAAAAACGGGTGGATCTACCTGTCGTACAGCGAGCACACCGGCGCCAGGGACAACGGCCGCGACGCCGGCATGACCGCGGTCGTGCGCGGGCGGATCGAAGACGGCCGCTGGACCGACCAGCAAACGCTGTTCGCGGTCGGGGAATCGCTCCACGGTTCGGGCGGCGTCCACTTCGGCTCGCGCTTCGTGTTCGACGACGGCTACCTGTTCTTCGGCGTCGGCGACCGCGGCCGGCAGGAACGCGCCCAGGACCTCGACCGGCCCAACGGCAAGATTTTCCGCCTCCACGACGACGGCCGCGTGCCCGCGGACAACCCCTTCGTCGACGTCGAGGGCGCCCTGCCGGCGATCTGGAGCTATGGCCACCGCAATCCGCAGGGCATGGATCTCGAACCGGCCACCGGCCTGTTGTGGGAATCCGAACACGGCCCGCGCGGCGGCGACGAGATCAACGTCGTTGAAAAAGGCCGCAACTACGGCTGGCCGGTCATCACCTACGGCATGAACTACAACGGCACGCCGATCACCGACGAAACGCACCGCGAAGGCATGGAGCAACCGAAACTGCACTGGACACCGTCGATCGCCGTGGCCGGCATCGACTTCTACGAGGGCGACGCCTTTCCGTCGTGGACCGGCAAACTGCTCGCCGGCGGCCTCGCCTCGGAGGAACTGCACCTGCTGACGGTCGCCGACGGCGCGGTCACGGCGGACGAGATCATCCTCAAGGACCAGGGCCGGATCCGCGACGTGGCCAGCGGCCCGGACGGGCTGATTTACCTGCTGCTCAACGGCGGCGACCCGCGCCAGGGGCGGATCGTGCGCATGCAACCGGCGCCCTGACGCGACCGACGTGCATAGCTGACGGAGCGCGTAACCGTGACCGGCGCTTTTCTTTCCAACCTCAGTTCGCCGCCGCTGCTGTTCTTCTTTCTCGGCCTGCTGGCGGTGCTGGTGCGCTCGGACCTCGACATCCCGGGGCAGATCGCGCGCTTCCTGTCGCTGTACCTGCTGTTCGCGATCGGTTTCAAGGGCGGCGCGGCGCTGGCGGTTTCCGACCTGGGCGGCGACGTGTGGATATCACTGGGGCTGGCGATGGTGATGTCGGCCCTGGTGCCGCTGTACAGCTTTTTCATCCTGCGGCGCCGGTTTTCCGTGCCGGACGCGGCGGCCATCGCCGCGACCTACGGCTCGGTCAGCGCAGTCACCTTCATCACGGCGGCCAGCTTCCTCGACGCCCAGGGCGTCGAATGGAGCGGTTACCTGGTCGCCGGGATGGCGCTGATGGAGTCGCCCGCGATCATCGTCGGCATGCTGCTGTACAACCGGTTCCGCCAGAACGGGAATGCGAACAATCGCGACGTGCGCTGGGGCACCCTGCTGCACGAGGCCTGCTTCAACGGCTCGGTGTTCCTGATCCTGGGCAGCATGGCGATCGGCTGGATCACCGGACCGGAAGGCAAGCAACAGGTCGCAGCCGTCATCGAGGCGCCGTTCCTGGGCGTGCTGTGCCTGTTCCTGCTCGACATGGGCATCGTCGCCGGGCGCCGCCTGCGCGACCTGTACGCGCAGGGCTCGAAGGCCACGCGCCTGCCCCTGCCGATGATGGTCGTCGCGGCGCTGGTGCTGCCGCTGGTCAACGGCGGCGTGGCGCTGGTCGTCGGCGCGGGGCTCGGCCTGCCGGCCGGCGACCTGATGCTGCTGACGGTCCTGGCCGCCAGCGCGTCGTACATCGCCGTGCCGGCCGCGATGCGGCTGGCCTTGCCGGAAGCCAATCCGAGCACCTACCTCGCGATGTCGCTGGCCATCACGTTTCCCTTCAACATCCTGTTCGGCATTCCGCTGTACCACCAGCTGGCGACGTGGCTGGCGTGAGCGACCGAGCGCACGAGGTCGAGACCATGAAACACAGCAAACGCATCGAAATCGTCATCGAGCAGCCGCTCGCCGATCGCATGATCGCGACCCTGAAAAAGCTGAACGCGCCGGGCTACACCCTGGTGCGCAACGTGGGCGGCTGGGGCGACCGCGGCACCCGACGGGCGGACGAACTGGCCGGCGACACGAGCAACTGCCTGTTCCTGATCGCCTGCGACGACCCGGAGATCGTGCAGCGCATCACCGCGGGCGTGCAGCCGCTGCTGACCCGCTCCGGCGGCATCTGCCTGGTTTCCGACTGCCTCTGGCTGCAGCACTGAGCGGGCGATCTCAGAGGCTGTAATACAGGTTCATCTCGAACGGGTGCGGGCGGTTCCGGACCGCGATGACCTCCTTCGTCTTTTCCTCGATCCAGCTGTCGATCAGTTCCCTGTTGAAGACGCCTCCGGCCGTCAGGTAGGCGTGATCCTCGCGCAGGGCCTGCAGCGCTTCCTCGAGGCTCTCCGGAATCGAGGCGAGCCGCGCCTGTTCCGCCTCCGGCCACTCGAAAACGTTGTCGTCGAACGGCCCGAAGCCGTTGTCCGCATCGGGCAGGATGCGGTTCTTCACGCCGTCCAGGCCGGCCATCAGCAGTGCGCTCATCGCCAGGTAGTAGTTGCAACTGCCGTCACTGGTGCGGAACTCGAAACGCTTGGCCTCCTCGCTGGTGGCGTACTTCGGAATGCGGATCGCCGCACAGCGGTTGGCGAGCCCGAAAAACAGCTTCACCGGCGCTTCGAAGCCGGGCAGCAGGCGCTTGTAGGAGTTGGTGCTGGGGTTGGTGAAGGCCGTCAGTGAACGCCCGTGGGCGAGAATGCCGCCGATGAAGCACAGCGCGGTTTCCGACAGCCCGGCGTAGCCGTCGGCATCGTAGAACACGTTGCGCCCGTCCTTGCGCAACTGAACGTGGAAATGCATGCCGTTGCCGGGTTCGTCGTACAGCGGCTTCGGCATGAAGGTGGCCGTCAGCCCGTGTTTCAGCGCGCAATTGTGCACGATGTCCTTCACGTACATCATGCGGTCGGTGACGAGTTCGAACGGCAGCAGTTCGGTCTCGATCTCCTGCTGGCCCGACAGGCCGACCTCGTGGTGGTGGTAGCGGATCGGGCAACCCACGGCCTCGATCAGGCGCACCATCTCCTCGCGCACTTCGGTGTACTTGTCGAACGGAATATCGATGTGATAGCCCTTGCGGTGGGCGACCGCGGTGCCGTCGGCGTCGAGGTAACCGCCGGGCAGATCGTCCTTGTTCTCCACCGAGGTGAAGCGATAACCGGCGCTGTACTTGCCGTTGTCGATCGTCGCCTCGTTGAACAGGTAGAACTCGAACTCCGGCACCCACAGCGAGGTGTCGGCGACGCCCGAATCGACCAGGAACCGCTGTGCGCGCCGGGCCACCGTGCGCGGGTCCTTGTTGACCCCGCGGCGCGTGTCCGCATCGCAGATGTAGCTGAGCATGCGCAGTCTCGGTTGCCGGGAGAACGGGTCGAGGATCGCGGTTTCGGGGTCGGGCAGAAGCACCATGTCGCCCGCCTCGACCGACTTCATGCCGGGAATGCTGGAACCGTCGAAGGGAATGCCGTTGCGCAGCACGTGGTCGAGGCGGCGCGACGGAAAGGTGATGTGGTACCAGTTGCCGACCAGGTCGGCGTACTTGAGATCGATACTGTGCACGCCTTCCTGCTCGATCAGCGCGCGAACGGTTTCCAGGTTCATGCGGCACCCCGCCGGAAGCCCTTGGGAACGATACTCTGGGACGACCGCCGCGCCGGGTCAATGAGGCGCGTCAAGCCGGCGCGACTTGCTCGCGGGACGCTGCTCGGAGTACCTTGCCCGCAAGGACCGCAACGGACCCGAAACCATGACCCAATCGCAATCCGGCGACCGGCGCTTCGCGACCGAAAACCTCGTGATCGGCGGCGGCATCGCCGGCATCGTCACCGCGCTCGAATTGCTGGACGGCGGCCGCACCGTCGTGCTGCTCGACGCCGACACGCCGGAGCGCTTTGGCGGCCTGGCGCTGTGGGCCTTCGGCGGCATGGCCCTGGTGGGCACGCCCGAGCAGCGACGCATGGGCGTTGAGGACTCCCCCGAGCTGTGTCTCGCCGACTGGATCCGCTTCGGCGAACTCGCGCCGGAGGAGCGCTGGCCGCGCGCCTGGGCGGAATGCTACGTGCGCGAATCGCGCGAATGGGTCTACGACTGGATCCGCTCGCGGGGCCTGAAATTCATGCCGGCCGTGAACTTCGTCGAGCGCGGCGAGCGCATCAAGGGCAACTCGGTGCCGCGCTACCACGTGCTGTGGGGCACCGGCCGGGAACTGGTCCGGGTCCTGATCGGCCGGCTGCAGGGCCATCCGAACCGGGACCGCCTGACCCTCCTGCACGCATCCCGCGCCACGGCGTTGACGCGCGAGCGGGACATCGTGACGGGCTGCACCGGCGTGCGCACCGCCGACGGCCAGTCCTTCCGGGTCACGGCCGCCCGCACGATCATCGCCACCGGCGGCGTCAACGGCTCGGTCGAACAGGTCCGCGCCCACTGGCTGGACGATTGGCCCGGCCCGCCCGAGGTGATCCTGAACGGCGCCAGCCCGCTGAGCGACGGCGGCATGCACGCGGCCGCGGCGGACCTCGGCGCGCAGCTCGATCACCTGGGCGACATGTGGAACTACGCGGCCGGCATCCCGCACCCGCAACCGCACTTCCGCGGTCACGGGCTGAGCCTGATCCCGCCGAAAACCTGCTTGTGGCTGGATCCGGACGGCGAACCGGTCGGGCCGGACCCGATGGTCACCGGTTTCGACACCAACGGCCTGTGCCGGCAGGTGGCGGCCCACCCCTGGACCTGGCAGGTGCTGAACCGGAAGATCCTGGAGAAAGAACTGGCGATCTCCGGCAGCGAACATAACC
The DNA here is from genome assembly GCA_037384065.1 of Lysobacterales bacterium. Taxonomy (GTDB): domain Bacteria; phylum Pseudomonadota; class Gammaproteobacteria; order Xanthomonadales; family SZUA-36; genus JABDPF01. Next base: position 855 of record JARROJ010000078.1, on the reverse strand, counting down.
CGAACATCGTCGACCACCGCGTGCTGGGTTTTCTGAAGGACATGTTGTTGGGCAACCGCCGCCTGGCGAACCGGATGTTGTCCGAAAGCACCGAGTTCATCGCGGCGCCGGACTGCACCGAACTGGCCGCCCGCATGAACGCCCTGACGGGCGCCGAGCGCATCGATCCCGAGCGCCTGGCGGCGCAGGTCGCGGACTACGACGCGGCGATGGCCGACCCGGACCGCCGCGCGCACCACCCCCAGATCAGCCGCATCATCGAGGCCCGCAAATGGCGCACCGAAAAGCTGCGCACCTGCAATCTGCAGGCGATCGGCGACCGCAAGGCAGGCCCGCTGATCGCGATTCGCCTGCACTTCATCAGCCGCAAGAGCCTCGGCGGCTTGCAGACCGACCTGCACTGCCGCGTGCGTTCCGTCACGGGGGCGCCGATTCCCGGGCTCTACGCGGTCGGCGAAGCGGCCGGTTTCGGCGGCGGCGGCGCCAGCGGCAAGCGCTCGCTGGAAGGCACCTTCCTGAGCGGCTGCATCCTGACCGCCCGCAAGGCGGCCGCGGCGATCCTGGACGAGCCCGCGAACCGCAGCGCGTAACGGAGACCTGACCCATGCACCGACTCTTCATGTTCCTCGCGCTGCTCGTTGCGCTCGACGCACCGGCCGCGACCCCGGACCTCGTTCAGCACGCGCACGGTCGCGCCGGAATCAGCCTGGATGGCGCCTGGGCGCGCATCATCGATCCGTTCGAGAACGGCTACTACGACTACCGCTGGCGGCCGAAGGAAAACGGCTATTTCATCGCCCGCAAGGCCGAAACCCCGGCCGACCTGGTGGAATACAACTTCGACACCGCCCGGAA
>JARROJ010000077.1:0-9478 GCA_037384065.1 Lysobacterales bacterium | reverse complement strand
TCGTTCCAGGCACTCTCTGCGAATAGCGCTATAAGCACGCCCACCACAATGACGGTTAATTCGGCTAACGCGCCTCTCATCGATTGCTTCTTCATTTTTGAATATTAGCAGTTTGTGAACGTCTGCTTCTGGCCGGAAGCGGAAGTTGTCGACTCTCGATTCGTCGCCTTTCGATGTTCTGGCCGTAAATGGTTAACGGAACTCGAATTGCTCGCAACATTTCGAGCCGATTTCCTACCGACAAACGTCACCAGGTCGGGCAGGACAGAGCATAACCGCCTCCGGGTGACCGCCGGGCGACCGGTGCTATGATACCGGGCACCAGGTTTACGAGGAGGGATGACAATGACCGGGCAAAACAACGAACTGAAGGCGATCGGCGGGCGCATGCGGCTCATGGGCTGGTTGTCGATCATATTCGGTGTGCTGGCGATCGCGATGCCCTGGGTGGCGGGACAATCGGTGCTGGTGCTGGTCGGTATACTGGTTATGGCCGCCGGCTTCATGCGGATGCTCTGGGCCTTCCAGGCCGGCAGTCTGGGCAAGGGTATCCTGGTGTTCCTGATTGGCGTTCTGACGCTTCTCGCCGGTATCGCGGTCCTGTCGCATCCCCTGATGTCGTCGGCCGTTCTGACCATCCTCCTGGCGATCTATTTTCTTGCCGACGGCATCGCGGAACTCATCGCTGCCTTTTCGGTGAAAGATGGCAAGGGCATGCTGATTTTCGACGCGGTGGTGACGATCGTTCTGGGCATCCTGATTTACAGCGGTTTTCCGCTGGCCGGCACCCTGGCGATCGGCATCTTCCTCGGCATCAAGCTGCTGCTGGCCGGCATCATGATGTTGACCTTGCGGTCCGCGGCCCGGCAGGCGTTAGGCTCCTGAACCGCCGCCGAGGCGCCCCGCCCGGTGAAGGCTGACGAATCCGATGACCGGGCGGCCGTGTCCGCCCCGGATGTTGACCCGTCAGGTCATCGGCTCGAAAGTGCAATTGCTGACCGCCTCGGGGTGGGTACACAGCAAGGCCGTTACCGCCCCGCGGGCCCGGTCTGCGCGCCGGGTGTCTGGCGCGAGGTCCGTAAATCCGAGCGGCTTTTGCCGACTTGCCCGTTAGCAGGGGCGATATGAGCGCGAGCGGAAGCCACCTTCTTCGAACCGTCATTCTGACCATCACGGCGATGATCGCGTTCGCGGCGAATTCGCTCTTGTGCCGCATGGCCCTCGGTCAGGGCCTCGTCGATGCCGCGAGTTTCACATCGATTCGCATCATTTCGGGTGCTCTGGTTCTGCTGCTGATCGTTTCGATTCGAGGGCACGCGAAGAAGATCACCACCGATTGGACCGGCGTCGCCGCGTTGTTCGGTTACATGGTCTTTTTCTCGTTCGCCTATCGTTCGCTGTCCGCCGGTACGGGCGCGCTGTTGTTGTTCGGAGCCGTGCAACTGACCATGTTCGTCGCCGCGCTCCGGCACGGCGAGCGGTTTACCGTTCTGTCGTGGATCGGCCTGGGCGCCGCGTTTGCCGGCCTGGTCTATCTCGTGGCGCCGGGCGTGACGGCGCCTGATCCTGTCGGCGCGTTGCTCATGGCAGGGGCCGGTGTCGCCTGGGGCGCGTACTCGCTGATCGGGCGCAGATCGGGTCAGCCTTTGCTCACGACCGCGGCGAATTTTCTTTTTGCGGTCCCGTTCACGGTCGGGCTCAGCGCCGTGTTCATTGCCGGCGCGAACGTCTCGTTACCGGGAGCGCTGCTTGCCGTTGCCTCCGGCGCACTGGCGTCGGGGCTCGGCTACGCGATCTGGTATGCGGCGCTGGCGGGCTTGACGGCCGGGCGGGCGGCAACGGTCCAGCTTTCCGTTCCGGTTATCGCTGCCCTGGGCGGGGCGCTGCTTCTTTCCGAGCAGATCACGGCCCGCCTGGTCGTCGCGTCGGGCCTGACAATCGGGGGCATCTGGGTCGTGCTGGCGCAACGCTCACGGCGGGTTTCGGGGTCGACCGACGTGGCGTCGAAGTCAAAAAGGTGACCCGGCCCGCCAACCGTCACGTGGTGTCCAACTAGCTCAGCGCCATGCCCTGCCGCGCAAGCCGGTAGACCAGAAGCAGCGCGAGGAGCGCAAAACCGATCACCAGGCTGAGGAAACGATGCCCGGCCGTGCCTTCCTCCAGTCCGAGGTGGCGGGCAACGACGGGATAGAAAACGCCCAGCAGAATGAAGCCCGCGGCGATCACCGCGATGACGCGGATGGCCAGGTCGTAGGAAAATGCGCCCATCAGCCCTCGGGTTTGCGCTTCTCCGCCGCCGCCTCCAGACCCTCGCCCAGTCCCTTGAGCAGTTCGTACGACACCCGTTGCGCGATGGCGTCCGCGTCGAGTTGCTGAAGGGTGTCGGCGATGTCAACGGCTGCCGTGGAGGCGCGCTCGATGCTTTCCGGGACCGTGGACAGCGCCGCCAGGGGCTCGGACTCGGATACGGCCTGCCGCACCTCTTCGCGGATGCTGCCGACGGCCGCGCCGACGATGCGTTCGACAGCGGCTTCCGGTTCGATGCGCTCGACCCGTTCGCGCAACTGGGCCACGGATGCCTCGGCGCGTTCCAGATCCGACTTGAGCGAACCCACGAGGCTGATGGACTGGTAGAGCAGGATGCCGAGGCCGATAAACAGAACGGCGAGCATGGTGAAGTTGGCGCAGACGAGAATGAACAGCCAGCGGGACTGGCGCGGCGAGGACGTGTTTTCGGCCATGGTTGAACCCTCCGTTTCGCGAAATCACCATTCTACGAAAGTTCCGGCCATCGGAAGACCAATCGGGAAAAACCGGTGAGAGGCTGCTGACACGGCGGCGCGACGCTGCCCACGGCCACGAATCGGCAACCTGCCGAACCCACGGGACGTCTTGCACCGACGTCGCCGCGATATCACCGAGCGCCCGTTTGCGGCGGACCTTGCTACAATCTGGCGATGGACTCGCCCAAGACCAGGAAGCCGTAACATGAGCCGCCAGGGTCGCGGAACAGCGTTTGCGCATCCGCTTCGACCCGCGTCGGCCGGGGCCCGTGCTTCGTCTCGGGAACTCCTTTCGGTGCGTTCGGGCGCCGCCACCCGCAGGTGGTCCGGCGATTTGCGCGCGACCCGGGCAGCGATCGTTGCTTGCCTGGCGCTGGCCCTGCTCCTGGTGCCGGCGGGCGTGGCGGCCCAGGAACTCTCGCCCCGGGCCTACTGGCCCGCGCCAGTGGGCACGCGGGTCCTGGTCACCGGTTACGCTCACGCGAGCGGGGACGTGCTGCTCGACCCGACGCTTCCGGTCTACGGCGTGGATTCGCGGATCAGCACCTTTTTTCTCGGTTACGTGGAGACGTTCGCGCTGGGCGGCCGCAATGCGAACCTGCTGCTGGAAGCGCCGTACAGCTGGGGCGCCACGCGCGGGCTGCTGGGGGACACGCCGGCGCGGACGGAGTTCGCCGGCCTCAACGACCTGGCCGCGACGCTGTCGGTCAACCTGCTCGGGGCGCCCGCACTGACGACGGACGAGTTTGCGCAATTGAGGGCGCAACCACGCCCCATCGTCGGCGTCAGCTTCAAGCTGGTGCCGCCGACCGGGTACTACCATTCCGACCGGTTTATCAACGTCGGATCGAACCGCTGGGCCGGGCGCTTGCAGTTGGGCGCCATTTTCCCGTTGCGCCCGCGCTGGCTGCTGGAGCTGGACGCGGGCGCGTGGCTGTTCGGTGACGATGCCGATTATCCCGGCGGTCGCCGGGAGCAGGACCCCATCTACGCGTTCGAGGCGCACCTGGTGCACCGGATCCGGCCCGGCCTGTGGGCATCCTTCGATGTCAACGCGTTCGTCGGCGGACGGCAGACCATCGACGGCGAAGAACGCGAGGACCTGCAGAGAAATACGCGGCTCGGCGCCACCTTGGCCGTGCCATTTCTGGGCCGTCATGTCGTAAAGTTCGGCTACAGCACCGCGGCGCGCACCCGCTTCGGCAGCGACTCCGAGCAGCTGTTGCTGACCTACCAGTTTCTGATCCAGTGAATGCGCCGCCGGCAGTTCTCAGTGGCGCGCGCCCCGTGTTCCGGCGGACCGGTTATTCTTTACGCTCCGGTGTTCCTGCTGCGGAACCCGATGAGCATGCTCCGCGCGTCGTCCCACTCCGGCGCTTCCGCGCCGCTGAAACGGACCCGGCGCCTCACAGGCATTTGTCGATGATCTCGCGTTTCACTGACCCGGGATCATCGATGACCGCGTAGAATTCGTCCATGTACTCGGCGATGTTCTGGCGCACGCTGGGTTCGAGTTCCTCCTGGTCGGCGACCTGGGCATAGAGGGTCTCGCGAACCCGTTGGAACGCGGAAACCGAATTCGCGACCGAGTCGTTGTTCGCGCAATAGCCGCGATACACGCGTTGTCCCAACCGCTCGACGCCCCGTTCGGTGTCGGGCACCGCGTTCGGCGCATTGACGAAACCGGCAAAGTCAAAATCATACGGAACCGGCACCAGCGCGTCGGTGCTGCTTCCGAACATCAGGTAGTTGTGACAACACTCGCCATTCGATCCGGCGATCGGTGAAAAATCGACATTGCCGATCAGGTACTGGTACAGCGACAGAAGGTTCAGGTGATCGGGTTCGATGGCCTCGAGTTCGGCGCTCGCGATGTCCTGTTCGGCAAGGCCGATTCGCGCGCCCAGGCGGTCCTTGTGTTCGATCAGGAAAGCGCTCCGCACCATGCTCCCCCGGCGTTCGTCGCTGTCCACCCAGACGACGTTCAGCAAGCGCACCCGGAAACTCCGCTCGGTTACCGAATTGAGCAGACGGTAGGCGAGATATTCTCTGAGAACGGACTGCTCGTATCGGCGGGTAATGTTGCAGTGGACGACCATCTTGAGTTTGTCCTGCTGGTCGAACAGCGTTCCCTTGACCTGGGATTTCCTGAAATTCAACGTCAGCGGAGGAAGTTCGCAGTTCCGATAGCGGAAATTGCCGCGCGCCCGGACCCTGACGTCGAGGGTAACGGGTGTGCCGTCGGCGTCCTTGTAGGAAAAAACGCCCGACAGGTAGTCCGTTTCCGACCGCTCGCGGACCAGGGTGCTCAACGGCGCGGTGATTTCCACGTTCAGCGTGTCCTGGGAATGAAAAAGCGGATCGGCTGCGTCGGCCGAGGCGCTCGTGATGGCCGCGAGTCCGAACATCATCGTGATCACGTATCGGGCGACGTGCATGCTTCTTCCTTCCAATCCCGGGCAACCGGCTTCAATTCAGATTTGCGCCATCGGTGCGAATAACAAGGCTATCCACTTGGGCGGATCAGAATTTTTCCGGGCGCAGGATCTCGACGTTTTCGAAGTACGTGATGCCAGAGTAGTCGCGAAAGAACGTCTCGGCCACTGCGTCGGCGATGCGGTGTGCCGTCTGCCGGCTTGCCGTGATCACCTCGATCTTGACGTTGCTGAATTCGTCGACCACTGCGGCCCGTCCCGTGGAGCGGACGCCCCGGCCGCCTTTTCCGCCGGCGGCGACAACCGTGTAGCCCTTTCCGCCGTTCGCCTCGATCAACCGCGTGACCTGGTCGAGAATCAGCTTCTCGGTGATGATCACGACCTTGCTTGCCTTGTGCGCCATGGTGTTTTCTCCTTTCGTGCGCGTGCCGATGGTTTCGATCCCATTTGTGAACGGTTACCGGATCAGAACCCGAAGACCGCTTCACCGAGTGCAATGTAGAGCGGTATTCCCACCGCGATCGCGATCGGCGTGCCGATGCTGGTCGATGCGCCGATGTAGGCCGAGGGATTGGCCGAGGGTATGGCCGCCCGCAGCGTCGGCGGTCCCGAAATATCCGAACTCGAACCCGCAATCACCGCCAGCAGGATCACGCCGCCCGGGCTGAAACCGGTCAGCAGGTGGGCGACATAGCCCAGGCCGAAGGCGAGCAGGCCATGCAGCAGCGGGGCGACGGCCGCGTACACGGCGTACCAGTGCGCGACACTGCGAAGCTCGTTCAGGCGGTTCCAGGCTTCCATGCCCATGGTCAGCATCAGCACCGACAACAGGCCTCGAAACAGCGGATCGTAGAATCCTTCATAAACCATCTCCGGATGTGTGAAAAGCCCGAGCAGAAGGCCGAGTATCAGGGCCGAAAGCGCCGAGCCGCGCAGGCTCTCCGCGATGATCGAGCGGACGGGCGTCGATCGCTCGCCGCCATTTTGCCGCCGTTCGAGATACAGGTTGGCGAGAACGATCGCGACGATCAGCGCCGGGATGTCCATGAACGGGTACAGGGCGGGCACCCAGGCCTCGAAGTCGATGCGCTGCTCCTCGAGCATCACCATGGATGCGGCCAGCGTGGAGGCGCTGACCGCACCGAAAAGCCCGGCCGTCGCGATTGCATCCTCGGTCCTGACGCTGGGGAGCAGGGCGAGACTGAAGCGCCCCGCAACGACGATCGTGCAGCCGATGATCACCGCCAGCAGCGCCGGCAACAGCATTTCGGCGAGTTCCGCCTCCCGGATTTCCATGCCGCCCTCGAGGCCGATGCGCATGAGCAACATGAAGACGCAGAACTTGTAGATGGCGTCCGGTATCTGCAGCCGGCTGCCGGTCGCCGCCAGCGCCATGCCGCCGATCAGAAAGGCAAGCGCCGGCGACTGGAACTGGCCGACGAATCGGCCAAAGAAATCCATCGCAAGGTCCATCGAGTCTTCTCCCAAATCAACCGCAGCGAAGTTTGTGGGATGACCCTAGTTCTGTAAAATAGATTTATTTATCAGAAACGTTCTAAAAATGAGAATACAATCGCTGCGCCGCCTCAACTTCCGGCACTTACACTATTTCTGGGTCGTGGCGAAGGAGGAGCACCTGACGCGCGCGGCCGCGAAACTGCATGTGTCCCAGTCGGCCATCTCTTCCCAGATCCGTTTGCTCGAGGAGGCGTTCGGCCAGGAACTGTTCGTGCGCGAGGGTCGCGCGCTGCGTCTTACCGAGGTCGGCAGCCTGGTCCTGAGCTATGCGGATTCGATATTCGATCTGGGCGCCGAACTGCTGGAGACGGTGCGGTCCGAAGACGGCGGGTTGCGGCCGGCATTGCGGGTCGGGGCGCTCGCGACCCTGTCGCGCAATTTTCAGCAGAATTTCCTGCGATCGGTCATCCGCGACGAGCAGCTGCGGTTGGTGCTCGAATCCGCCAGCCTGGACGAGTTGCTGGAGCGACTGCGCGTGCACAAGCTCGACCTGATCCTGTCGAACCGACTGGTGACTGCCGATGAGCAGTCGCCGCTTTACTGCCGCCGCATTGCCCAGCAGTCGGTCTGCCTGGTCGGCCCGGTTCGCCGCGGCCGACGCCGCTTTCGTTTCCCGCAGGATCTCGATGACCACGCACTGGTTCTGCCCGGGCACAGCAGCGAGATTCGCGGCCAGTTCGATCTCATGTGCGAGGAACTGGGGCTGCAGCCGAGGATTTCCGCCGAGGTGGACGACATGGCGATGCTGAGGTTGCTCGCCCGCGATTCGGGCAGCCTGGCGTTGGTCCCCGAGGTCGTCGTGCAGGACGAACTGCGCGAGCGCGTGCTTGAAAAATACTGCGCGGTGCCCGGGCTCTTCGAGAACTTTTACGCGATCACGACGAAACGGCATTTTCGGTCAGCCGCGCTCAAGTCCCTGCTCGACGGACAGGCGGCGCGGCCCGCTGAGCCGGGTTCAAGGCCGGGATAACGCATGCTGTTCGACGGCGTCCGGCCGCTGTCGCTCGTTGATTGTGTACGCGAAGCGGTTCTTCTAAGGCCGGATTCCCGGCCTGAAGCGGGGTACTTTCACTCGAAAACAACCCTCGGGACGCCAAAGAATGGCCGGGGATTGTCTGTTATGCTCCTCGTCCGAAGTTCAAACGCTCAACGGGAGGTCACGGCCATGCGTTTTTACGGAGCACTGATCGTTGCACTGCTTTTTTTACTCAGCACGGGCGCCTCGGCGGATATAAAGAGCAAGCAGGAAATCGGCGCTGAAGCAAAATCAAAAGCGCCTCATGTTTCCGCACAGCAACTCGCCGATTACCGGGCCGGTGACGACGATTATGTCCTGCTGGACGTCCGCACAGAAGCGGAGTTCGAGGCCGGGCACATCAAGGGCGCGGAGTGGCTTCCACGCGGGCGACTCGAGTTCGACATCCAGGAACGGGTGACAGACCCGGACGCGAGAATCGTGCTTTATTGCGGCACGGGCGCCCGATCAGCGCTGGCCGTTCTCACGCTGCAAGACTTGGGATACACCAACGTCGTGGATCTCGAGGGAGGTTTTGAGGGCTGGGTCGCTGAAGACCGGACGTTCTACAATCGATACGGCGAGATCAAACGCATCAGCGATCAGGAAGAGGAACAGTAGACCCGGATCAGCCCTTCATGTGCAACGCGGGTCGCCCGGGGTGTGGCCGCCGGTTTTCATTCGCCGGGTCGGGCGCTCACCATCCACCGGTTCCGGGATCGCCCTTGAACGGCCCGACGACGTCCGCGGTGATCCAGCCGCCGTAAAACTCGCTGTGCTGGGCCCGCACGGCCTCGCCATCGACGAAACAGTCGACGCGCCCGGGGTAGAAACACAGCCAGCCGCGGATCGCCTCGAACGCGGGGAACGGTGACGGATAGCTCCAGGCGACGGGCCGGGCGGGAGCGGCGCCGGCCAGGGCCCAGTAGCGGGCCTCGCCTTTCCACTCGCAGAACGTATGGTGCTCGACCGGGGTCAGCCGTTCCCTGTCGACGTCTTCGGGGGGTAGGTAGAACTTCGGGGGACTGGCCGTTTCGCACACCCGCAGCGTGCGCGTCGAACGCGCGATGAGCGCGTTGCCGGAGCGTACTTCGATGAGACGGCTGTCCGGCTCGATGGCTGGCGGCCGCGGATAATCCCAGGCCGACTCCTGCCCGGCGCCGGGCTCCTCGGCGAAGGGCGGTCGTTCTTGTCCGTTGAATTTCCACATAATGTCAGTTGACATCACGCGCGATGAAGTGCGTGTGAAGCACGGGGAAAGCCGGTCGCTCCCGGCGGCGCATACCTGCGCGCCGCCGGGCTGGAAAACCGCCCGCACCCGACGAGCGCTGCGCGTCTGCGCATTCCCTCGGGCGGCTGCCGGGATCGTCGCCTCAATCGCCCGTTCGGGATATCACGATGGTAATGCGCTTACCCGGTTCGCCGGCGAGGGGCGCGCCCATTCAACCCGATCCCTCCCGGTCAAGCAGTGCAACGGCAGCGCGCACGGCCGTGGGACGGTCGTCGAAACGTTCTGTTTCGCGGACCCGTTCGAGGCACCCCATTTGGCCCATCAGTTTCGCTACGGCGTACGTCAGGCCGACGATGAACACGGCCTTCCCGGCGTCCTTCGCCTGCTGAATCACCTCCTCCAGCGCCAGGGCGGCGCTGCCGTCCACGCGCGGAACGTCGAGCAGGTCGATGACCAGCAATTCGTAACGGCCGGTGGTCGAGAACTTGCGCACCAG
>JARROJ010000076.1:0-9659 GCA_037384065.1 Lysobacterales bacterium | reverse complement strand
GTTCGGGGCCGGCCAGAAATTTCAGCGCAATCGGGGGCGCGTTCCAGAACACCCGACCGGGAGGAGCACGATGAGTGAGCTGAACATCGAGGCGAGAGAGCTGTGCAAGCGCTACGGCAACCTCGTCGCGGTCGATCAACTGAGTTTCGAGGTCGGGGCCGGCGAGGTGCTCGGCTTTCTCGGGCCCAACGGGGCCGGCAAGTCCACCACGATGAAGATGCTGACCGGCTTTCTGACGCCGACGTCCGGCACGGCCCTGGTCAACGGCCACGACATCGTCGACGATTCGCTGGCCGCGCGGCGCTGCATCGGCTACCTGCCCGAGGGCGCGCCGGCCTACGGCGAGATGACCGTGCAGGATTTCATGCTGTTCGTCGCCCGGGCCCGTGATTTCGCCGGACGCGAAGCGGTTCGCCGGGCAGGCGCCGCGATCGAGCGGCTCAACCTCGGCGCCGTCGTGCAGCAGCCCATCGACACGCTGTCCAAGGGCTTCAAGCGAAGGGTCGGGCTGGCGCAGGCCATCCTCCACGATCCGCAGGTGCTGATTCTCGACGAGCCGACCGACGGCCTGGACCCGAACCAGAAGCACGAGGTGCGGCGGCTGATCCGCGAGATGTCGAGCGAAAAGATCATCGTCATCTCGACCCACATCCTCGAGGAGGTCGCCGCGCTGTGCAACCGCGCGATGATCATCGCGGACGGCCGCCTGCTGGTGGACGACACCCCGGCCGGCCTGATCGCGCGTTCGCGCTACCACGACGCCGTCACCCTGGTGGTGGAGCACCCCGAGCGCGTGGCCAGCACGCTCAGCGAACTGCCGCAGGCGCGCAAGGTCGAACTGCGCGAGGGCGAACTGACGGTCTTTCCGGCGCCGGGCGAGCGGCTGTTCCAGGTCGTTTCCGACGCCGTTCGCGACAACGGCTGGGCGGTCAGCGAACTGCGGCTCGAAGCGGGCCGGCTGGACGAAGTGTTCCGCCAGGTCACCCGCGGGGAGGCTGCCTGATGAGCGCGTTCTTCAAACCGGTTGCCAACGTCATGCGGCGTGAACTGGCGGGGTACTTCTCGACGCCGGTGGCCTGGGTGTTCATCGTGATCTTCCTGGTCATGGCGGGCGTGTTCACGTTTTACATCGGCAACTTCTACGAGCGGGGCAGCGCCGATCTCGATCCGTTTTTCCAGTTCCACCCGTGGCTCTACCTGTTCCTGGTGCCGGCCGTTTCGATGCGGCTCTGGGCCGAGGAGCGCCGCGCGGGTACGGTGGAGCTGTTGCTGACGCTGCCGCTGACGACCTGGCAGGCGGTGCTCGGCAAGTTCCTGGCGGCCTGGCTGTTCGTCGGCATCGCGCTGGCGCTGACCTTTCCGGTCTGGCTGACCGTGAACTACCTGGGCAACCCGGACAACGGGGTCATCGTCGCCGGCTACATCGGCAGCTGGCTGATGGCCGGAGGCTTCCTGGCGATCGGCGCCTGCATGTCGGCGTTGACGCGCAACCAGGTGGTCGCCTTTATCCTGTCGGTCGTGGTCTGTTTCGGTTTCCTGCTCAGCGGCCTGCCGATGGTGATGGACGTGTTTTCCGGGTGGGCGCCCCAGGCCCTGCTCGACGCGATCGCCGATTTCAGCTTCCTGGCGCACTTTTCGACCATTTCGCGCGGGGTCATCGATCTGCGCGACCTGGTCTATTTCGCCCTGGTGATCGGCTTCTGGCTGCTGGCCAACACGATCATTCTCGAATTGCGCAAAGCGGACTGAGGAGACGGACATGCAGAAAAAATCCTTCTACTCGATCGGGGCGCTGGTGCTGCTGGTGATCTCGTTCATCGCCATCAGCATGATTTCGAGCAACCTGTTGCGCGGCTTCCGTTTCGATCTCACCGAGAATCGCCTCTTTACGCTCAGCGCGGGAACGGTGAACATCCTGGAGAATCTCGCCGAGCCGGTGACGCTCTACTTCTATTTCTCGCAGGAGACCAGCCGCGACCTGCCGCCGCTGCGCGCCTATGCCCGGCGGGTCGACGAACTGCTCGACGAGTTCGTCAGCCATGCCGACGGCCGGCTGACGGTCCAGCGGATCGACCCGGCGCCGTTTTCCGAGGAAGAGGACCAGGCCGCGGCGATGGGGCTGCAGGCGGCGCCGATCAACAACAGCGGCGATACGCTGTACTTCGGCATCGCGGCGGGCAACACGCTCGACGAAGTCCAGGTGATGCCGTTCCTGCAGCCGTCCAAGGAAAAGTTCCTGGAGTACGACCTGGCCAAGATGATCTCGTCGCTCGGCAATCCCGAGAAACGCGTGCTCGGCTTGCTGTCGTCGCTGCCGATGGGCGGCGGTTTCGATCCGGCCGCGCAGCGCATGACCGAGCCCTGGGTGGTCTACGAGCAGTTGCAGCAGTTGTTCGAAATCCGCGAGATCGATGCGGCGGCAACCGGGTTGCCGGACGACGTCGACGTGCTGATGCTGGTGCATCCGAAGAACCTCGCCGACGATCTGTTGTACGACATCGACCAGTTCGTGCTCGGCGGCGGCAACCTGATCGCGTTCCTGGACCCCTTCGCCGAAACCGATCGCGGCGACCCCGCGGACCCGATGGCGCAGATGCAGGCCGGGAGTTCCTCCTCGCTCGGTCCGCTGCTGGCCTCCTGGGGCGTGGCCTGGGACCCGGCCCGCGTGGTCGGTGACCTGCAGTACGGCATCGGCCGCGGCGCGACGCGCCACATCGGGATCCTGTCGGTGCCGGCCGCGGGCATGAATCCGGACGACATCGTCAGCGCGGACCTGGAAACGGTCAACCTGAGTTCGACCGGCTGGTTCGCGCCCCTCGAAGATGCAGCGACGGCGTTCGAGCCGCTGGTCCGGAGCAGTGAGAATGCCGGCCCGATGGACGCCTCGCGGCTGCGTTTCCTGGCCGACCCGAACGACCTGCTCACCGGCTTCAATCCGAGCGGCGAGCGCTATGCGCTGGTGGCCCGGGTTTCCGGACCGGCCGAGGCGGCGGTCGACGCGCCGGACGGGGCCGGCGGGGAACACCGTGCCGGCGCGGTCGAGGAGGGCATCAACGTGCTGCTGTTCGCCGACACGGACCTGCTGAGCGATCGCATGTGGGTGCAGGTCCAGCCGATCTTCGGCGCCACCGCCTTCGCCGACAACGGCGCGTTGGCGATCAACGCGGTCGACAACATGCTCGGCAACCGTGACCTGATCAGTATTCGCACCCGTGCGACGTCGGCGCGGCCGTTCGACCGGGTCGAGGAAATCCGCGTCGCGGCCGAACAAGCCTACCGCGCGACCGAGGAGCGCCTGCAGCAGGAACTGCAGGAAACGGAGCGCCGCCTGACGGACCTGCAGGCCGCGAAAGGCGAAAACGACCTGCTGGTGATCAGCGACGAGCAACAGGACGAAATTCAGCGTTTCATGGATCGCCGCCTGGAAATCCGTCGCGAACTGCGCCAGGTGCAGCACGATCTGCGGCGCGATATCGATCGCCTCGACACCCGCATCAAGATCATCAACATCGTGCTGGTGCCGGCGGCGGTGATGGTGATCGCGCTGGTCTGGGCGATGCGACGCCGGCGGCGCCAGGCCCGGGCGAACGCGGCGCGGGAGGTGACGTCATGAGCCGAAACCACTTTTCCTGGCTGGCGGTGCTGGCGGTGGTCGCCACGGCCGTCGCGCTGTTCATGCCGCGCCAGGCGAGCCACGTGTCCAGCGTGGAGCCGGCGCCGCTGCTGCCCGGCTTCGCCGAGCAGGCCAACACGCTCGACTGGCTGCGCGTCACCGGGGCCGGCGGCGAGGTGCTGGCCACGCTGGAGCGCGAGCCGGAACGCTGGACGGTAATGGAGGCCGCCGGCTACGCCGCGGACTGGACGATCCTGCGGCCGCTGCTCGCCGGGCTGGCGCAGGCCCGCGTGCTGGAAGCCAAGACGTCCAACCCCGAGTACTACGATCGGCTCGGCGTACAGGACGTGGCTGCCGAGGATGCGCAGGGCGTGATGATCGAATTCAGGGCGCAAAGCGGACTGCCGGCCGTGATCCTCGGCAATCCGGCCCGAGCCCGGGGCGGTCAGTACGCGCGGCTCGTGGGCGACGCGGGCAGCGTGCTGATCGACCGCGAACTGGACCTGCCGAAACGCCGCGAGGACTGGATCGAGCGGAACATCGTCGATATCGGCGAAGACACCGTGGTCGAGGTGGAGATCCGTCACGCCGACGGCGCGACGCTGCGCGCCCGCAAGGCGTCCGCCGACGAGGAGGACTTCACCCTCGAGGACGTCGCCGAGGGCTTCGAGCCGAAGTCGGCCTGGACCGTGAATTCGCTGGCCGGCGCGCTGGCCACCTTGCGCCTCGACGACGTCGCCCAGGAAGACGAGGTCGACTGGACCGACGCGACCGTGTACCGGGTCGTGACGGCGGACGGGCTCGAGATTCAGGCCGAGGTCGTCGCCATACCGCCCATCGAGGAGGACGAACAGGATGTCAGCGAGCACTGGCTGCGGCTGACCGCCGGCGTGTACACCACCGGGCTCGATACGGGCGTTGCGGCGGAAGCCGACGACGCGGCGGCGCGCGAGCGCGCCCAGGCGATCAACGAGCGCGTGCAGGGCTGGGCCTACCGCGTGCCGGAGTACAAGGCCTCGTCGATGACCAAGCAGATGTCGGACCTGGTGCAGCCGGTCGCCGACGGTTCTTGAGCCGTCTGCGCTATAACCGGCGGCAGGCCGTCGAACACCTGCGCGCGGCCTGTCCGGCCCTGGGTCGTTTCATCGACGGTTGCGGCCCGCTCCGGCTGAAGGTCTCCACCGATGACGGCGTGTTCGGCGCCCTGTCGCGCGCGATCGTCTACCAGCAGCTGTCGGGTCGCGCGGCGGCGACCATTTACGGGCGCTTCGCCGACCTGTTCGAGGATGCGAGGCCGGTTCCGGGCGGTGTCCTGCGCCTGGATCCCGAGGCACTGCGCGCCGCCGGCCTGTCCCGCGGGAAAGCACTCGCAATCCGCGATCTCGCGGAGCGGTCGCTCGACGGCTCACTGGCCTCGCGGCGGCGCCTCGGGCGCCTCGACGACGCCGGGGTGATCGAAAACCTGTGCCGCGTGCGCGGCATCGGCCCGTGGACCGCCCAGATGTTCCTGATCTTCAACCTCGGCCGGCCCGACGTGATGCCGGCCTCCGATCTCGGCGTGCAGAAAGGGGTGCGGGCCGTCTACGGACTCGATGCGTTGCCGTCGCCGGACGAGGTCCTCGACCGCACCCGGCACCTCGCGCCGTTCCGTTCGGCGGCCAGCTGGTATTTCTGGCGCGCCGCGGAAACGGTCCTGCCGGGTTGAATCGTCGCCCGCCGGCGTCCATCTGCTCAACATGAACCTGCTGGATCATTTCTATCTGCAACACGTGCGCGTGACGCGCCTGGACGCCAGGCTCACCGACGCCCGGGAGGGGGTCGGCGAGCGCGAGGCCAAGGTCGAACTGAATCTGACGCCGCGCCCGCTCAAAGCGGACAGCGGCGACGAGTTGCCCGGGTACCGCGTCAGCGCGCGGCTGAGCTGCCGCAGCGGCGACGCGGAGGGGACCGCTCCGAAGTTCGCCGCCACCGTCGAGGTCGAGGCCATTTATCGGCAGATCGATGGCGATCCGGTCGACGTGGCGTCCTTCGGCGCCAACCACGCGAGCCTGACCCGCCAGCTCTATCCCCTGCTGCAGCAGGAACTGCGTGGCCTGATGCTGCGGCTCGGCCTGGAGCGCGTGCACCTGCCATTCGATCTGCCCGCACGGGTCGGACACGCCGAAGAGGCGGCCGTCGAGGTATCCGGCTCCGTCCACTAGGCCGCGGCCGCTTGCGCCGCCCTGGGCCCGTTTCACAAGCCGGTCACGAACCCCGGGTCGGGGCGCACTCGGCGGCGCCGGCCCGACCACGCAGGACCGGTGCGCGACGATTGTTCGACGCGTGTAACAAAACTGAAATATTTACGCAATAGCATGCCGTTATGAACGTCGTTCGCTCCACGCCCGCGGCGGCCGCCCCCCGGCGCTCCGACCGTTTTCACCTCTGGCGCTCCCGCAAAGATGCGGTCGTCCGCTGGTTGATCGCCATCGGCGGTATCGGTGTGATCGGCGCCGTCGTGCTGATTTTCTTCTACCTGCTGTGGGTCGTTTTTCCGCTCTTCATGCCGGCCACGAGCCACATGGGGGCGCCGCAGGCGATGCCGGGTTGGGCGCAAAGCGAACCCGTTTTCCTGGCCGTGGAGGAGCAGCGCGAAGTCGGGCTGCGGGTGACCGCGGACGGCCGGGTGACTTTTTTCCACATCGCCGACGGAGAAACCGTGCTCGAGGAGCGACTGCCGTTGAACGCAGGCGCCCGTATCGTCGCGGTGGCGGATTCCGTCGAGCACAACGGCATGGTCGCCGTCGCCAGCAACGACGGCGGCGTCTACGTGTTTCGCCACGCCTACCCGATGACCTTCTCGGGCGGCGTCGAAACACGCAAGATCACGCCGGAGCTGAGCTTTCCCTACGGTGAGGAATCCCTCCTGGAGCTGCCGTTCCCGGCCGTGTACGACCTGGCGTACTCGGACGGTGACCGCGAGGTCGTGATTGCCGCGATCGGCGCCGGCGGCCGGGTCAAGCTGACGATTGCGACCAAGGCGGAGAACTTTCTTACCGGCGAGGTGACGCTCGAGCCGGATACCCGGCAAACCGCGGTTTCGTTCAATCCCACGGCCGTCACGGTCAGCGGCAACCACCGCTGGCTGTACCTCGGCGACAACAGCGGGCGTGTCCACAGCTTCAGCCTGCCGGCGCTCGAATTGCACGGCGACGTCCACGCCAGCGAGGGCGGGATCACGGCGATGACGATGCTGCTCGGCGGCATCTCCGTGCTGGCCGGCGACAGCGCCGGCGGCGTTGTCCAGCTGTTTCCGGTGCGCGGGGAGGAGAATCGTTTCGAATTGCAGCTGATCCGGCGCTTCGAAGCCTCCGGCAGCCCGGTCCAGCAGATCGTGACCGAGCAGCGGCGCAAGGGCTTTCTGACGCTGGACGAGGCGCAAAAGGTCTCGATCTACCACAGCACCGCCGGCGAGCGCGTGTTGCAGCGGGAACTGGCCGGGTTCCAGCCGCGCACGATGGCGCTGGCGCCCCGCGCCAACGGTCTGCTGATCGAGGGCGCGGACGGCAGCGCTCGCTTCCTCGAGTTGCACAACGAACACCCGGAGGTCTCGTTCTCCTCCCTGTGGGGCAAAGTCTGGTACGAGAATTACGAGGAACCCGAGTTCATCTGGCAGTCGTCCGCCTCGACCAACGAGTTCGAGCCGAAGTTCAGCCTGACGCCGCTGGTGTTCGGAACCATCAAGGCCGCTTTCTACGCGATGCTCTTCGCGATTCCGCTGGCCCTGATGGGGGCGGCGTACACGGCCTATTTCATGTCGCCGCAACTGCGCAAATGGGTCAAGCCGGGCATCGAGATCATGGCTGCGCTGCCGACCGTCATTCTCGGTTTCCTGGCCGGCCTGTGGTTCGCACCGTGGGTCGAGAAAAACCTGATGGACCTGCTGCTGATGCTGCTGATCATCCCGCCGGGCCTGACGGCCTTCGCGTGGCTGTGGCATCGCCTGAACCTGGGTGATCGCCTGCGCGTGCCGGAAGGCTGGGAGCCGCTGCTGCTGGCGCCGGCGATCATCGGGCTGGGTTTCGTCGCCGCGGCGCTGGCCGAGCCGACCCAGGGCGTGCTGTTCGGCGGCGATCTGCGGGACTGGCTGAGCCAGGAGGCCGGCATCAGTTACGATCAGCGCAACGCCCTGGTGGTCGGTTGCGCGATGGGTTTCGCGGTGATCCCGACCATCTTCTCGATCGCCGAGGACGCGGTGTTCGGCGTGCCGAAGTCACTTTCCAACGGCTCCCTCGCCCTTGGCGCCACGCCGTGGCAGACCCTGGTCTTCGTCGTGTTGCCGACGGCCAGCCCGGGCATTTTTTCCGGCCTGATGATCGGGCTTGGCCGTGCCGTCGGCGAGACGATGATCGTACTGATGGCGACCGGCAACACGCCGATCATGGACTGGAACCTGTTCGAGGGCATGCGCACGCTGGCCGCGAACATCGCCGTCGAGATGCCGGAGTCCGAGGTCAACAGTTCGCACTACCGGATCCTGTTCCTGGCCGCCCTGGTGCTGTTCCTGTTCACGTTCCTCGTCAACACCGGCGCGGAGCTGATCCGCCAGCGCCTGCGTGAAAAGTACAGCTCGCTGTGAGGCCGCGCCGATGACGTCGTTCAAGAAACAGATCAAGGCGCCGGACACGAGCACGTTCGGCTACTGGGTGAAAAGCGGGTCGCCGTGGGTGTGGCTGAACGCGGCGGCCGTCAGCGCCAGCATCCTGCTGGTCGTCGGCCTTTTGCTGCTGATCGCCGTGCGCGGTCTGGGCCACTTCTGGCCGACGGCCGTGTACGAGTTCGACTACCAGGCGCCGGACGGCACGTTCAGCGTCCTTGCCGGGCAGATCCGCGAGCGCGAGGACGTGCTGACCAGTCGCCTGCGCGAATCCGGGCTGCAGATGGACACGGACGCGGAGACGGTCGAGCGGATCCTGTTCAAGACCGGCAACCGCGACCTCACCGGACAGGACTTCCGCTGGATACTGACGCCGCGCATCCGCTCGAAGACGACCCCCGAGGACATGGTGGTGCTCGAGCGGGTCGAGTGGGGCGCGTTTTTCGGCCGTGTCGCCGGCCTCAAGCGTGACGGCGAGCCGGTGGCGGCCGCTGAGCCGTGGCCGGCGTTTCAGCAAAGCCTCGAGCGCACGCGTGAGTTGCGCGAGCAGATCGAGGATCTCGAGAAGGACGAGATCGGCAGCATCAACTACCGCATGGAGCGCCTGCGGCTGGCCGAGCGCAAGCTCGAACTGAAGGGCATCACCGACCCGGCTGAATACGCCGCGATCGAGGACGAGCGGCAGCAGTTGCAGGACCGCTACCGTGAACTCGAACAGTCGCTGATCGACCTGAACACGGAAATCCGCCGCGATGCCGTCATCATGCGCACCAGCGACGGGGCGACCGCCGAACTGTCGATGTCGACCGTCATCGACGCCTGGCGACCGAACGCGATGAGCCTGGCGCAGGAACTCGGCCACTACGCGCACAGCGTCTGGGCCTTCATTACCGAGGATCCGCGCGAGGCGAACACGGAGGGCGGCATTTTTCCGGCCATCTACGGCACCGTGCTGATGGTGTTGCTGATGACGGTCGTGGTGACCCCGTTCGGCGTCGTGGCCGGGGTCTACCTGCGCGAATACGCGAAACAGGGTGTACTGACGCGAACCATTCGCATCGCGGTCAACAACCTCGCCGGCGTGCCGTCGATCGTTTACGGCGTGTTCGGCCTCGGCTTCTTCGTTTACACGCTCGGCGGCAGCATCGACAAGCTCTTCTTCGAGGCGGCCCTGCCGTCGCCGACCTTCGGCACGGGCGGCCTGTTCTGGGCGTCGCTGACGCTGGCGCTGCTGACGCTGCCGGTGGTGATCGTCTCCACCGAAGAGGGCCTGTCCCGGATACCGCGCTCCATCCGCGAGGGCAGCCTGGCCCTCGGGGCGACGCAGTGGGAAACCCTGTGGCGCACGATCATCCCGATGGCGAGCCCCGGCATCATGACCGGGCTGATCCTGGCCGTGGCCCGCGCGGC
>JARROJ010000075.1:0-9776 GCA_037384065.1 Lysobacterales bacterium | reverse complement strand
TCCACACCGGAGTGAACCATGAAAGCGAAACTGACATCCCTCACCCTGCTGGCCGGGCTGGCGCTGTTTGCCTGGACCGCCCCGCTTTACGCCGACGACGCCAAAGCCGACTGCGATGTCCGCGAGCACGGCGAAAAGAAGAAAGGCCAGTCCGGCCCCTGCCTGTTCTCGCAACGCCAGGGCTTCATCGACATCCGCCTGAACAACGGCAAGGAATACAACCTGATCCCGCAGGACGGCAAACCCGACGTTTACAAGGACCAGGAAGGCCGCCGTGTCAAACGCACCGAAGCCTCGGGCAACATGCACAAGTACCAGTGGGAGCACCGCAACATCACCGTGACGTTCGACTGACACCACGGCGGGCGTTCCGTCGAACACCCCGGCGGAATCCGCTCAGCGCGGAACAGGGCGTTCCGCGCGATGCGCTGGCGTCATCGCGCCCACTTCGCTTTAGAATGGGCGCATGGCCCGCCGCAAATCACGTGTCCCGACCACCCGCCTAGGCCGCCTGGCGCGCATCGGATTCGCCGCCGGCGAACTCGCCGTGGGCGGCGCCGCCGAGCGCATCCGGCGAATGGCGGGCGACGCCCCCGAACAGGCCGTGAACGCCCTGCTCACCGCCACCAACGCGCGCCGCCTCGCGCAGCGTCTTTCCGGCATGCGCGGCGCGGCCATGAAAATGGGCCAGATGCTGTCGATGGAGGGGCCGCACATCCTGCCGCCCGAGTTCGCCGAGGCGCTGGCCATCCTGCGCGACTCGGCCGACACCATGCCGCATTCCCAGTTGCGCCGGGTGATGGGCCGCGAGTTCGGCAAGGGCTGGGAAGACCGCTTCGAAACGTTCGACTTCGAACCGGTTGCAGCGGCGTCGATCGGCCAGGTGCATCGCGTTCGAACGGTCGACGGTCGTGACCTGGCGCTGAAAATCCAGTATCCGGGCGTCGCGCGCAGCATCGACAGCGATGTCGAGAACATGGCGCTGTTCATGCGCATGCTGAACATTCTGCCGGTCAACCTGGACGTCGACGACATCATCGTCGAAGCCAAGCGCCAGTTGCGACAGGAAGCCGATTACCGGCAGGAAGCGGACTTCATTCGCGCCTACGGCGAGAACGTTCGGGACAACCCGGTGTTGTGCGTGCCCGACGTGCACGACGACCTGACGACGCAACGGGTGCTCGCGATGGATTACGTCGAAGGCGAACCGCTCGCCGCGCTGAGCGGGCCGGACGTGCCGCAGGACGTGCGCGATCGCGTCGGCACCGAGCTCGAACGGCTGTTGTTCCGCGAGCTGTTCGAGTTCCGGATGATGCAGACCGACCCCAATTTCGCGAACTACCTCTACCGGCCGGACGACGGCACCATCGTGCTGCTCGACTTCGGTTCGACGATCCGTTTCGAGAAGGCGTTTACCGAGAATTACCGGCGCATCTGCATCGCCCTGATCGACGACGACGTCGACGGCATCTGGCGGCACGCCGAGGCGATCGGTTACCTGCGGCCGGAGGACAGCCCCAGGTACTGCGGCCGCATCATCGACCTGATCCGCATCATCTGCGAGCCGCTGCGCATCGACGCGGAGTACGACTTCGCCGCCTCCGATGTCGCGCTGCGCGCGCGCGACGCCGGCCTCGAACTGGCCATGAGCAACAGCCGCGAACTGCGCTCACCGCCACCGGAAACGGTGTTCCTGCACCGCAAGCTGATCGGCTCTTTCCTGCTGTGCGGTCGCATCAAGGCGCGCCTGAACGTGCAACGACTGCTGCTCGAGTTCCTGTAAGCGCGGCTGCGGGCCGGGCTCATTGGGCCTGGCCCGTCGGGCCTGAAGGCCCTCCCACAGGGACGCGGTTGTTTGTGGGAGGGGCTTCAGCCCCGACATGGGTGAGGCCCAGCACGCTTCGCCAGTCTGGCCTGAAGGCTTTCCGGCAGTGAAATGCCTAACTTCTGCGACGGCGGGAGCGTCTGCCGCGGCGGCCGGGTGCGGGTTCGGGCGCCTTGCCCGCGGGCGGCGGGGGCACCTCGGGCAGGGTGTCCTGCTCGTCCGTGCCGTCGAGCACCAGGCGGCGCATCTCGGCATCGATCGCCGGATCGGTCGCGAACGGCTGGTAGCGCGCCAGGCGCTGCTCCACCTCGGTCGCCGCGCGCCGCGCGAGGTCCGCCAGCGGTTCCGCGGCGTCGGCGTCGCGGGTCGTGCGGTCGATCACGGGATCGGTCTGGTACAACTCCCGCGGCCAGTGCTCCAGCGTGTGCGGAGACGTCAGCAGGTGCCCGTCCCGCACCAGGTCCTCGACCAGCTGCTGGGCCGGAAGATCGTCCAGCGGCTCGATCGGGCGGCAGAAATGCAGCGCCTGGCCGCAGAACTCGTGGTCCAGCACCAGCTTGGGCAGGCTGAAGGTCAGCACGAAATCCAGCATGCCGGGGCCGGCCACGGCGTTGACACCGGCCAGCGCGGCCAGCAGCGCGCTGCTGAAGGTCTCGCCGCCGGCCTGGGCGTCGAGTTCCTTGCCGTCGCTGAGCGCCATGTACGCCTGCGAGGGCAGGCCGAGGTGTTTCGCAATCGCCACGTAGGCCACGTTCAGGTGCTGCGCCTCGATCGCCGCCATCGGCGAACTCGAGGCCTTCATGTGGAACGTGGCCGGCGCGCCGCCGAACAGCACCGGGTGGCCGGGCCGCAGGATCTGCGCCATCGTCAGCCCGGTCAGCACGTCCACGCAGTGGAACACCAGGGCGCCGACCAGCGTCACCGGGGCGATCAGCCCCATCAGCGTGACCGGCACGATTTCCACCGGAATGCCGGCCTCGACGCAATCCATCAGGTTCTGGCAGGAATCCTCGCCGTAACGGAAATTGCCCGTCGCGGTGATCGTGAACACCGACATCGGGCGCGCCGCCATGTCGGCGTCATCGTCACGAAACAGGCGCATCATGGCCGCCATGCGCGGCACGCCGTGTTCGCTGAACGCGCCCGAGACCAGCGGCCGCTTCGAGTTGGTCAGCGACAGGTACAGCCGCCAGGCGTCGGAAACCTGGGGCTCGATGTCGCGATTGGTCGAGAACGCCGTGGCGAGATAGCCCAGGTGTTCCATGCCGTCGGCCAGGCGCACGTACTCGACGTAGTCGGCGGTCGTCGCCAGGCGCGTGGCGCCGGTTCGGTGGTCGTTGATTTTCAGCCCGCTGGAGCCCGGCACGAAGTTGACGTGCCATCCCCCGACCTCCGCGTGCGCGGCGCCGTCGCGGTCGTACAGCGTGAACGACTCGGGGGCAGCGGCCACCGCGCGGTCGATTTCTGCGGCCGGAAACCGGATGCGGCCGCTCGCCGGATCCGCCTTCAGGCCGTGATCGAGCAGGCGTTCGCGCAGCGCCCGCCCGCGGATTTCCATGCCGTATTCGGCCAGGATGCGTTTCGCTTCGTCCAGGATGCGAAGGATCAGCCCCTCGTCCAGAACGTTGAGCGTCGGTCTCACGTCCCGCTGTCCAGGCTGATATCCACCATCAGTTCGTTGGCCAGTTCCTCGAGTTCCGCGCGCAGCCGCTCCATATCGGTGGTCGGCGGAACCTTCACGTGGGCGTGCGCCAGGAACAGGCTCTCACCGGACATCGACGCGCTCTGCACGGTGGTCTCGAGTTCCTGCACGTTGGCCGAGTGGCGCGCCAGAACCTCGGTAATGTCGTGCACGATACCGGGGCGGTCCTGGCCGACCAGTTCGATCGTCGCGTCCCGCGCGTCGCTGCTTTCCGGGCCGGCCCCGGCCCGGTTCGCCACCACCTGGATGCCCCTTGCGTCCAGGGCCGACAGCTCGTCGATGAATGCATCGGCACGCTCCTCGGGCACCTGAACCAGCAGAAGGCCGGCGAACTTGCCGGCCAGGGACATCATGCTGCTCTCGGTCCAGTTGCCGCCGTGCGCGGCGATCCGTTCTGAAAGCATTTCCACGATGCCGGGATGGTCGTCACTGACGACCGTCAAAACGATGGATGTGTTCATGGTGTGAGCCTTCCCGAATGCGTTTGCGCACGCCGTTTCCGGCCGAATAGTCATGGTAAACCATTCGCCGCCAGGAATTAACCGATGCCGCTTGAGACCGTGTTAAAATGCCCGCACCTGATAGAGGTCAGGTTACAGTTAACGTTGACTTACACCACGATTTTCCGCTTCGGTACAATTGGCCAATAATTATCGGCTAGGAGAAAATTGATGAAAATCAAAGCAATACTCGGCACACTCGCTTTGCTTTCCGCAGCTTTCGCGAACACCGCGATGGCTGTCGAAAAAGGGGACTGGCTGGTTCGCTTCGGCGCATCGAACGTCAAGCCCGCATCCGACAACCACAGCCTGGTCGACGTCGAATCCGCATGGAGCGCGACGGCCAATCTTTCGTACATGTTCACGGACAACCTGTCCGTCGAACTGCTGGCCGCCTGGCCGTTCGAGCACGACATTCGCGCCGGTGGCGAAAAGGTCGCCAGAACCCGGCACCTGCCGCCAACGGTCAGCGTGCAGTACCACTTCATGCCCCAGAACCCGTTCAAGCCCTACGTTGGCCTGGGCGTGAACTACACGATGTTCTTCAACGAGGACAGTGTCCTCGGCCCGATGGACCTCGACGACAGTTGGGGTCTCGCCGGTGAAATCGGCGTCGACATCATGCTTGGCGATACCTGGTTCCTGAACGCCAGCGCGCGCTACATCGACATCGACACCAAGGGCAAGGTCGGACCGATCGACCTCGGCACGATCAATATCGATCCGATGGTCTACGGCCTGAACCTCGGCCTGAAATTCTGAGACCCTGAAACGGCGGCGCGGCAGCGAGCCGCGCGCCGTTAACGAGCAAAAGCCGGATCCACGTGCTCAGGCATTTATTTGAATCGCCGGCACCTCAGGCAGCGTTAGCAACCGCCTCGTCACTGACCAGGCAGACCGGGCACGGCATACCGGCGCGCAGGCGCTGCAGCGAACCGGGCCGTTCCAGGGCAAACCGCGCGGACAGCACGGCGAGGGTGCCGCCCAGTTCGCGGGACACGTCGCACAGGCCGGCGAACGGGTCGCCCTTCAGATACCGCAAGGCGGCGGGCTTGCGCGGCAGTACGCCGGGCACGAGGTCGCGCAGATCGGCCGTATCGGCGCCATCGGCGGGTGCCAACAGCACGGTAATTGCCCGGCTGTCGCCGGCCGCCAGTTGCAGGGCCGTCTCCAGCACTTCAGGGGCGCTTTGCGTATCGGCCAGCAGCGCGAGGATTCGTCGCTGGGGCTGGCGTCCGGGCATGACCCGGACGAATCCGGAAAGACGCAATTGGGCCGGCTCGAACACGGTGATATCGGCGCCCTCCGCCGCCTCCCCCAGGATACGTCCGCCGGACCCGCGCACGTTGCGGAAGGAATACGGCTGGCCGGTCCGGGCCGCCAGCACCGAGAACGTGCGACGCGCCGTGCGCACGCTCAGCGCCACGCTGCGCTCGAACTGGTCGCTGGTGAACTCGCGCACGCTGAACGTGACGCGACAGACTTCCTTGACGAACGGCAAACCGGCCGCGCTGCCGGCGTCCGCGTCTTCCAGGAAGACGCCCTGCACCTCGAAGCGGCCACCGCTCTCGAACAACGGCGACAGCAGGCCCAGCAGGCTGCGGCCGCTGGCCGGCGAGGCCATGATCACGGCGACATGCCGGACCCTGTCGTCAGTCGCCGTCACCTTTCTCTTCCTCCTTGCGCGCGAAGGATCGCCGCCAGTCGGCAAACTGCAGCAACCGTTCGCAGACCCGGTGACTGATCGTGCCCTCCGGGAACCGACCGTCGTCGCCGCGTTCGCCCGCGGGCAGGCCGGTCAGGCGCTCCAGCGCCTGGTCGACGTGTTCGACGGGGTAGACCGCGAAGCGCTTCTTCGCGACGGCGTCGACGACATCCCGGCGCAGCATCAGGTGCTTGACGTTCGCAGCCGGAATCAGCACACCCTGCTCGCCGCTCAGGCCGCGCTCGTTGCACAGATCGAAAAAGCCCTCGATCTTCTCGTTGACGCCGCCGATGGCCTGTACGCGGCCGTGCTGGTCGACCGAGCCCGTGATGGCCAGCGACTGGCTCAACGGCAGTTCCGCCAGCGCCGAGATCAGCACGCACAACTCGGCCGTCGAGGCGCTGTCGCCGTCGACGCCGCCGTAGGACTGCTCGAATACCAGGCTCGCCGACAACGACAGCGGCCGGTCGTTCACGTAGTGCGAGCGCAGGAAGCCGCTCAGGATCAGCACGCCCTTGGAATGCAGCGGGC
This sequence comes from Lysobacterales bacterium, assembly GCA_037384065.1. Lineage (GTDB taxonomy): Bacteria > Pseudomonadota > Gammaproteobacteria > Xanthomonadales > SZUA-36 > JABDPF01. Next base: position 3,513 of record JARROJ010000075.1, on the reverse strand, counting down.
CGCCCAGCTTGACCTCGCGCTCGATGTCGATGACCTCGCCCGAACCGAGCGTCACGGAGGCGGTGATACGCTGCGGTCGGCCGAAGGCCTGGCCGCCCAGCTGCATGACCGCCAGGCCGTTGATCTGGCCGACGCGTGAGCCCGCGGTTTCGATGCGCAGCGTTTCGCGCAGGGTTTCTTCCTGCAGGCGATCGCGCACCCGGCTGCCGCGCCGGATTCGGCTTTCGAGCGCCCGGTCGATGTCCTTCGCGCCGATCAGATCGCTGCCGGTGCGCTCCGCCCAGTAATGCGCTTCGCGCACCACGTCGGCCATGTAGTTGATGTCCGCGGACAGCCGGTCCGCGTCGCCCGCATGCCGCGCGCTTTCCTCCACCAGTCGCGCCAGCCCCTCGGCGGAAACGTGCCGCAGGTTTTCCTCGCGGATGGTGTTGGCCAGCCAGCGGGACTGGCGCTCGATATTCTCCGCGCTGCGCGGAATATGGTCCTCGAAGTCCGCGGCGACCTTGAACAGCTGCGTAAACTCCGGATCGTACTGTTCGAGCAGGTAATACCAGATGCGTTCGCCGACCAGCACCACCTTCACATCCAGCGGAATCGACTCCGGCTCCAGCGACACCGTGCTCAGCAGGCCGATGTCGTCGGCCAGCGAGCGGATGCGCAGTTCGCGCGTCCGCAACGCGCGCTTCAGGCCGTCGTAGGCCTGCGGGTAAGCCAGCAGGCGCGCGGCGTCCATCACCAGGTAACCGCCGTTCGCACGGTGCAGCGCGCCGGCGCGGACCAGGTTGAAGCTGGTCACCCAGGAGCCGAATTCCGATTCATGCTCGATGCGGCCGATCAGCTCCGGGAAGGAGGGATTGTCCTCGACGATGACCGGTGCGCCGCGCTCGGCCTCCTGGTGCACCAGCACGTTCACCGCGTAGCGCTGCATGGCGTCCCGCACCGCACCGTCGGCGCCGGCCTGCTGCGGCGGCCCCGGCGCGTTCTCCGCGGACGGCAGAAACAGGCCGACGTTCTCCACGATATCCTCGCGCATGCGCTCGAGGTGCGCGACGACGCCGGGCAGGTCGGCGTACCGCTCCAGCAGCTCGTCGAGCATGCCCGTTACGGCCAGGCCGGCGACTTCCCGCTCGAGCTGGCGAATCTTCTCGCGCATGTCGCTGGCTTTTTTCGGTATCGAGCGCATGACGTGCTGCAGCTTGTGCGTCAGGCGGCCGATTTCCTCGTGGTAGTCGTCCTGTTCCTCTTTCGGCAGTTTCTTGAATTCGTCGGGCGACAGGGCCTCACCCTCGCGCACCGGAACGAAAGCGATGCCGGAAGGCGTCTGCACGACACCGATCTGGTGGCCGCTGGCGTCTTCCTCGACTTCCTTCAGCGCCGCTTCCTGGGCTTCCTTGAATTCCTCGGCGATCGCCTCGCGCTGGGCCTGGAAATCCTCGCTCTCGAAGGCCGCGGGGATGCTGCTCTGCGCATCGGCGACGAACTGCTCGACCTCGCGGCACAACTGCCGGCTGCGTCCCGGCGGCAAGGACAGCGCCCGCGGGCGGCGCGGGTCGTCGAAGTTGTACACGTAAACCCAGTCGTTCGGCAGCGGCCGCCCGGCCGCGGTCTCACGCAGGAACTTGAGCGCAAAGTCGTGCCGTCCGCTGCCCGGCGAGCCGAGCACGAACACGTTGTGGCCGTCGACCGGAACGCCGGTCGCGAACTGCATGGCCTCCAGCGCCCGGTCCTGCCCGGGAACACCCTTAAGCCGGGCCAGGTCGTCGGTCGAGGCGAAGCTGAAGTCCGCTGCATCGCAGCGACGGTAAAGCGCGTCGGGGGAAAGGGGTTGGCCTGGCGTGAACGGCATGATGGGGCCCCGCTGGTCGTTGGCGGCCTGTTCGCGGTCGTTCCGCGGCCATGGGGCGGGATGGCGATGCCCACCCCCGCCCGAACCGCAGACGGCTGCTTCGGCTAGAATAGACAGGGTCATTATACGCCCTATCGAAGGACCCGAAATGTCCGCAAACCTGAACGAACCGACCCGCGACGAGGCGGCCGAGGCGGCGGCCGAGCTGCGCCGTTGCTTCGAGCGCCAGCGACGCGCCTACCTGGCCGACCCGGTACCCGCGTACGAACAACGCCGGCAGGATCTGCTGGCGCTCAAGCGCCTGGTGAATGAAAACGCCGAGGCGATCATCGAGGCGATCAACAGCGATTACGGCAACCGCTCCCGGCACGAGACCCAGTTCGCCGACCTGATGCCGGTCACCGACGGCATCAACGACATCCTGGGGCACCTCAAGCGCTGGATGAAGCCGCAGAAGCGGCGCATCGACGCCCTGCTCTACCCGGGCGGCCGCAACCGCGTCTACCCGCAGCCGCTCGGCGTGGTGGGCATCATCGTGCCGTGGAATTTCCCGGTGTACCTGTCGGTGCTGCCGCTCGCGTACGCCTTTGCCGCCGGCAACCGGGCGATGGTCAAGATGTCCGAGAACTCGATCGCGCTGACCCGGCTGCTGATCGAGCTTTCGCCGAAGTACTTCGCACCGGAAAAGCTCAGCTGGTTCGAAGAGACGGGCGGGGTCGGCATCGAGTTTTCGCAGATCCCCTTCGACCTGATCATGTTCACCGGCTCCGGGCAGACCGGGCGTTCGGTGATGGGCTGCGCGGCCAACAACCTGACGCCGGTCATCCTCGAACTCGGCGGCAAGAGCCCGGCGATCATCGATCCGGACTATCCGCTGGAAAAGGCCGTCGGGCGCATCCTGTTCGTCAAGCAGTTCAACGCCGGCCAGGTCTGCACCAACGTCGACTACGTGTTCGTGCACCGCAGCCAGAAACAGGCGTTCATCGACGAGGCGCTGAAATACGCGGCGCGGCACTGCCCGGACATCGCGCACGAGGATTACACCTCGATCATCGACGAGCGTTCCTTCGACCGGCTGGTCGCGACGCTGGACGATGCGCGGGAGAAAGGCGCCACGCTGATCAACCTGTCGCCGGGCCAGCACCCCGACCGCGTCGCGCGCAAGATTCCGATGCACCTCGTGCTGGACACGACCGAGAACATGACCATCCGCCAGCGGGAAACCTTCGGCCCCCTGCTGATGGTGGTGAGCTACTCCGAGCCCGAGGAGGTCATCGACTACGTCAACGCGCACGACCGACCGCTGGCGATCTACCCGTTCACCCGCGACCGCGAACGGGCGACGCTGTACATCGAACGGATCATGTCGGGCGGTGTGACCGTAAACGACGCCCTGCTGCACGTCGCCCAGCACGACCTGCCGTTCGGCGGCGTCGGCGCCAGCGGCATGGGGCACTACCACGGTTACGAGGGCTTCGTCGCGTTTTCCAAGCTGCGCCCGGTATTCTGGCAGGCCCGGTTCAGCGCGATGAAATTCCTGCGCCCTCCATACGGCACGCTCGCCACGAAAATGCTAAATACGCTGATGCGCCTGAAGCGCTGAAGGCCCAGCCACGGGGCTCGCCCCGCAAGCGCGATCGCAGAGCCTGCCGCGACCCAGCCCGGAC
>JARROJ010000074.1:0-9993 GCA_037384065.1 Lysobacterales bacterium | reverse complement strand
TGGATGCCGATGCAGAAGTTGTTGATCGCGTTTTTCTTGCCGACCGTGATCGGCTCGTCGCGGCCCGCGACCCGGACGGGCTTCGATTCCCAGAGCCAGTGCGCCGTGTGCATGACCTGATCCGCCGCATCCTCGTGGCATTCCAGGCAGGCCCGGGTCACCTGTTGGCCGGTCTCGAACGGGCCTTCCATCAGGCTGTCGTGCGCGACCGGTTCCGACCGCCGCGGCACGTTTTCCCAGGGATTGTCGGGGACCTGACCGGGCGACAGGTCGTCCCCCGAAGTGAAATACCAGACTGGAACAGCGACCAGCACGAGAATGAAAACGAGGCCGGCGACCCAGCCCTTTCCAGCGCGATTTTCCACGTCTTGCGACCCTGGATCAGAAAAGATGCCTTATGTTAGCTATTTCTAATCTAATGGCTGAACTTAAGGTTCTTTTAAGGTTGACCTGGATCAATTCCAGGCCGGTCGGCCGCGTTGGGGCGCGCCCGGCGCGCGCCGGCCGCCGCGCGGATCAGGACTGGTAGGGGTAGCGGATGACGATGTTTTCGTGGCGCTCCGGCCCGGTGGAAACCAGGTGCACCGGCGCGCCGCAAAGCTCTTCCATGGCGGCCAGGTAGGACTGCGCGTTGGCCGGCAGGTCCGCCATTCGCGTCACGCCTCGGGTCGCCTCGCTCCAGCCGGGGAAGGTCTCGTAGACGGGCTCGAGGTCGCCCCAGTCCCGGGAATCGAGCGGCGGCGCGTCCAGCGTTTCGCCGTGCAGGCGATAGCCCGTGCAGATGCGGATTTCCTCGAAGCCGTCCAGGACGTCGAGCTTGGTGACGCAGAACCCCGTCACCCCGTTCAGGCTGACCATGCGGCGCAGGGCGACGGCGTCGAGCCAGCCGCAGCGGCGCGGTCGTCCCGTGGTGGCGCCGAATTCATGCCCGCGCTCGGCCAGCCGCGCGCCGTTTTCGTCAAACAGCTCGGTGGGAAACGGCCCGCCACCGACACGCGTCACGTAGGCCTTGGTGATGCCGAGCACGTAGTCGATCGCGTCGGGGCCGATACCGGCGCCCGTGCAGACGCCGCCGATCGTCGTGTTGGACGAGGTGACGTAGGGATAGGTGCCGTGATCGATATCGAGCAGGCTGCCCTGGGCGCCTTCGAACATCACGCTGCGCCCCTCGCGGCGCAACTGGTACAGGCGCCCGCTGACGTCGCCGACCAGGTCGCGGAAGTAATCGCCCAGCGCGCGGGCCTCCTCCACCATCGCGGCGACCGAGAGGGCCTCGACCCCGAAGCGCTCGCGCAGCACGAAGTTGTGGAAATCGAGGATGTTCTCGATCTTCTCGGTCAATGAATCGGGATTCAGCAGATCCGACGTGCGCAGACCGCGCCGCGCGACCTTGTCCTCGTAGGCCGGGCCGATGCCGCGGCCGGTGGTGCCGATCGCGCGCGCGCCACGGGCCTTCTCGCGCGCCATGTCCAGCTGCTGGTGCCAGGGCATGATGATCGCGCAGTTCGGCGCGATCGTCAGGCGCGAACGCACCTCGACGCCGCGCGATTCGAGCCGCTCGATTTCCTCCCGCAGCGCGTGCAGCGAGAGTACGACGCCGTTGCCGATCAGGCACTCGACGCCGGGCTGCAGGATGCCCGAGGGAATCAGGTGCAGAACGGTCTTTTCACCGTCGATGACCAGGGTGTGCCCCGCGTTGTGGCCGCCCTGGAAGCGCACCACGGCGTCCGAGTCCCGGCTCAGCAGGTCGACGATCTTGCCCTTGCCCTCGTCGCCCCATTGCGTGCCGAGCACCACGATATTCCGGTTCCTGCCCATAGGATTCCGCCCTTCGTTCTAGTGAAGAAACTGCAAAAGGAACGCGCCGGCGAGCATACTGACGATGCCGCCGACGCGGATGGCTTGCGGATGATGGCGCGACAACTCCTGCATCGCCCGTTGCCAGACCTGCGGCGCCAGCATCGGCAGCAGGCCTTCGATGATGAGCATCAGCGCGAACGCCGTCATCAGGTCGTTCATCATGTCGACGCGCCCGGTCCGCTATTACTTGCTGGCGCTTTCGGAACCGAAGTAGTCGAAAAATTCGGACGACGGGTCGAGGACCATGATGTCGTTGCCGTTCCCGAACGCGCTGCTGTATGCCTGCAGGCTGCGATAGAACGCGAAGAACTCCTCGTCCTGGCCGTACGCCTTCGCATAGGTATCCGTCGCGATCGCGTCACCGGCGCCTCGGATCGTCTGCCCGTCACGTTCGGCTTCGGCGAGAATCACGCGCGCTTCGCGGTCGGCGTTGGCGCGGATCCGCTCGGCTTCCTCGCGGCCCTCGAAGCGGTACAGATTCGCCTCTTTCTGCCGGTCGGCGGCCATGCGACGGAAGACCGATTCGCGCACGTCCTCAGGCAACTCGATCGCCTTGATGCGCACGTCGACCACTTCGATCCCGAGGCCCTGCGCCGCCTCGTTGGCCACGCGGGTGATGTCCTGCATGGTCGAGACACGCTGCTCGGAGACCACCTCGGCCAGGGTGCGGCTGGCGATCTGGTTGCGGATACGGTCCTTGACGATACTGTCCAGGCGGCTCAGCGCGACGCGCTCGTTACCCTGGGTCGCCGTGTAGAACAGGCGCGGGTCGACGATGTGCCACTTCAGGAACGAATCGACCGCGACGAATTTCTGCTCCGAAGTCAGCATCTTCTCGGCATTCGTATCCAGCGTCAGCAGGCGGCGATCGTACTTGCGCACGTTATTGACGAAGGGCAGCTTGAAATGCAGCCCCGGCTCGTAGTCGGCGCGCACGACGCGGCCCAGCTGGAACTTGATGGCGTACTCGGTCTCGGTGACGATGAAGACACTCGACAGACCGACGATACCGAGCAGAACAGCCAGTACGATAATTGCGGAACGGATCATTGGCGGGCCTCCCTGCGGGCGTTGCGGCCGGATTCACTGTTGACGCCGCTGCCACTGTCGGTACCGATCACCGGCGGCGGCACGGGGCGCGCGCTGCCGGCCTTTCCGGTCAGCTGGTCGAGCGGCAGGTACAGCAGGTTGCTGCTGCTCTGCGCGTCGAGCAGGACCTTGTGCGACCGGCCCAGCACGCTTTCCATCGTCTGCAGGTAGAGCCGCTTGCGGGTGATGTCCGGCGCCTTCTGGTATTCCGTGAGCAGCTGGTTGAAGCGCTGCGCCTCACCTTCGGCCAGCGCCACCGTGGACTCCCGGTAGCCCTCGGCTTCCTGGATGACGCGGGCGGCCTGGCCGCGCGCCTCGGGGATCACGCTGTTGGCGTGAACGCGCGCTTCCTCGATGAAGCGTTCCTTGTCCTCGCGCGCCCGGATGACGTCGGAGTACGCTTCGCGCACCGCGACGGGCACGTTGACGTCCTCGAGGTTGAATTCGCTGATCAGGATGCCCGCCTGGTAGCGGTCCAGCGTCTCCTGCAGAACCCGCTGGGTCTCGATGCGGATCGCTTCGCGCTGGATACCCTCGAGAATGGCGTCGAGGCGGTTGGTGCCGACCGATTCGCGCAGCGCGCTCTCGGCCGACTGGCGAACCGTGGTCTCGGGATCGCGCACCTTGAACAGGAAGTCCTGCGCCGAAGATACGCGGTACTGGACCTTGTAAACGAATTCGACCAGGTTCTCGTCCTGGGTCAGCATGTTGCCGCGGTCCTCCAGCGAGCGGATGCTGCTGACGTTGACCGGGATCATGCTCTCGAACGGCCGCGGCAGGGTCAGGTTGATACCCGGGGCGAGCGTGCGGTTGTACTCGCCGAAGCGCAGCACGACGCCCTGCTCGGCCTCGTCGATGATGTGCACGGAGTCGAAGCCGACCCACAGGACCACGCCGACCAGGATGATGCCGAAGATTCCGCCGCCGCCGGAGCCGGACTTGCGCGTGTCGTCGCCGCGTCCGCCGCCGCCGAACAGGCTCTTCAGGCGCTTGTTCATGTTCCGGAACACCTCGTCCAGGTCGGGCGGCTGGTCTCCGGAACCCCAGGGGTCTTTGTCACCCTTTCCGGGCTCTTTCCAGGGCATCTGTTTCTCCTGTCCTCATTCAGTCAGCTAGCTTGGGCTGTAACCGGGTGCTTTCAAGTGCGCGATGGCCGTCAGGCCAGCAGTTGTTCGCGGACGATCTCGCCTTCCTTGCCCGGCAGACGGGCCAGGCGCTCGGCGGTTTCGCGGGGCACGTCGACGTGCATGATCCAGGCCCCATTCTCCGCGATTCGTTCTTCGCTGACCACTCCCAGCTCGAACAGCTGCGCGCGCAGCCGTCCGTCGCGCGCCTGCAGTTCGATCCAGCGCTCGATCCGCTCGGCGGCCAGCAGATCGCTGATCGCTTCGCGCAGTTCCTCGATGCCGTCGCCGGTGCGCGCGGAAATGCTGACGACGAGCGGCTTGCCGTCGGCGTCACGCTGCACGCGCGCCGCCTGCCCGGTACGGTCGATCTTGTTGAACACGCGGACCACCGGGATGCGATCGGCATCGATCGAGTCCAGCACCGTCTCGACCTCGTGCTGCCGCTCCACGCGGAACGCATCCGAGCTGTCGATCACGTGCACCAGCAGGTCGGCCTCGCGCGCTTCCTGCAGCGTGGCGCGAAAAGCCGCGATCAGTTCATGCGGCAGGTCGCTGACAAACCCGACCGTGTCGGCCAGCAACACATCGCCACAGTGCATGCCGCGAATCTTGCGCACGGTGGGGTCGAGTGTCGCGAACAGCATGTCCTGCGCGCCCACGTCCGCGCCGGTCAGGCTGTTGAACAGCGTGGACTTTCCGGCATTGGTGTAGCCGACCAGCGCCACCAGCGGGGCGCGGGAGCGCTTGCGCTGACGCCGGCTCTGCTCGCGCTGGCGGGCGACCTTCTCGAGCCGCGCATTCAACTGCCGGATGCGCACGCCGACGAGGCGGCGGTCGGTTTCCAGCTGGGTTTCGCCCGGGCCGCGCAGGCCGATACCGCCCTTCTGGCGCTCGAGGTGGGTCCAGCCACGAACCAGGCGGGTGGAGAGGTGGCGCAACTGGGCCAGTTCCACCTGCAGCTTGCCCTCGTAGGACTGCGCGCGCTGGGCGAAGATGTCGAGAATCAGGGTCGAACGATCCAGCACGCGCGCCTTGACCACTTTCTCGATGTTGCGCTCCTGGACCGCGCTGAGCGACTGGCTGACCAGCACGAGGTCGGCGCCGGTCTCCCGGACCAGGTCCTCGAGTTCCTCGATCTTGCCGCTGCCGACGTAGAAACGCGCATCGGGGCGATCGCGCGGCGCGGTGACGACACCCACCACCTCGGCGCCGGCCGAGCGCGCCAGTTCCTGGAACTCGTCCAGGGCCTCCGGACCGGTCAGCTTGAAAACGGGGTGCAGTATGACGGCGCGATCGCCGCGCTCGGCTCGCTCAAACAAGGCGTCGTCTCTGGAGCAGCCTCGAGGGCTGCACGAACACGGCTACGGCCTCAGGCATCGTCCTCTTCGAAGACACGCACGTTGCGCGCCGGTACGATCGTCGAGATCGCGTGCTTGTAGATCATCTGGCTGACGGAATTCTTCAGCAACACGACGAACTGGTCGAATGATTCGATCTGGCCCTGCAGCTTGATGCCGTTCACCAGGTAGATGGATACCGGCACCCGCTCCCTTCTGAGGGCGTTCAGGAACGGTTCCTGAAGTGATTGACCTTTGGACATGTCCGCTCTCCTTTGTTGTGCTTTTCCGCTCTTACAGGCTCTGTTCTAGCGGTTTCTCATATGTTGGTCCGTGAGCGTTACGAATCAAGGAAACGTGCGATCTCGGCGATGACCGATTCGCGGGCGCCGCTCACCCGTGGATCATACCACAGGGCCGACGTTTCCCGCCTCAACCACGTGATCTGGCGCTTGGCCAGCTGGCGGGTGGCGTAGATCATGCGCAGGCGCATTTCGGCCCGGTCGATTTCGCCCTCCAGGTGGGCCCAGGCCTGGCGGTAACCGACGCACCGCATCGACGGCAGGTCGGGGTGCAAATCGCCCCGCGCGCGCAGGCCGCGCACTTCGTCCAGGAACCCGGCGGCCAGCATCGCGTCGAGGCGTTGCTCGATGCGCTGGTGGAGCACCGCCCGGGGCTGCGGGCAGGCGACCACCCGCAGGATGCGGCAGTCCGGGCCGGACGCCTCCTGCGCGCCGTGCAGTTCGCTCAGCGGTCGGCCGCTCAGTTCGATGACCTCGAGCGCGCGCTGGATCCGCTGCGGGTCGTTCGGGTGGATCCTGCGGGCCGCCGCCGGGTCGGCCGCCGCGAGGCGGCGGTGCATGGCCGCCCAACCGTGCCGCTGCGCCTCCGCCTCCAGGCGCCGGCGCAGCCCGGGATCGGCCGCGGGCATCGGCGCCAGTCCTTCCGACAGCGCCTTGAAATAGAGCATCGTTCCGCCGGCCAGCAACGGCACGCGACCCGCCGCCGTGATGCGCGCCATCTCGGCCAGCGCGTCGGCGCGGAATTCCGCCGCCGAGTAACGCTCGGACGGATCCCGAATGTCGATCAGCGCGTGCGGCGCCTCGGCGAGCGTCTTCGCGTCCGGCTTCGCGGTGCCGATGTCCATGCCGCGGTACACCAGCGCGGAATCGACGCTGATGATGTCGACCGGCAGGCGCCGGCGCAGTTCGACCGCGAGGTCGGTCTTGCCCGACGCCGTCGGCCCCATGAGGTAGATGGCGGGCGGCTCGCGACGGCGATCCATCAGCGCCCCCGCAGGAACAGCCGGTCGAGCGCGCCCATGTCGAGTTGCACCCAGGTCGGACGGCCGTGGTTGCAGTGGCCGGAGCGCTCGGTGCGCTCCATGTCGCGCAGCAGGGCGTTCATTTCGGCCACGGTCAGCATGCGGTTGGCGCGCACCGAACCGTGGCAGGCCATGGTTGAGAGAATCTCGTTGCGCTCGGCCGCGACGCGCTCGCTGCTGCCCAGGCTGGCGAAATCCGCCAGCACGTCGCGCAGCAGCCGGCCGCCGTCCGAACCGGCCAGCAGGGCGGGCACTTCGCGCAGGATCAGGCGCTCGGGGCCGCTGCGGTCGACCACCAGCCCCAGCTCCGCCAGCTCTTCGCCGCGCGCTTCGGCCAGGTCCGCCTCGGCCTCGCTGACCGCGACGTCGAGCGGCACCAGCAGGCGCTGGCCCTTGATGCCCCCTTCATCGAAACGCCGCTTGAGCCGCTCGTAGGTAATCCGCTCGTGGGCCGCGTGCATGTCCGTCAGGACCAGGCCGTGGCGGTTCTGCGACAGCACGTACACGCCATGCAACTGGGCCAGCGCGAACCCCAGGGGCGGCACCTCCTCCGTGTCGTCGGCGGCCGTCGCGCGGGCCGGGGACGTTGCGTCCGTGGCCAGAACGCGCGCGTAGTCGCGCAACTGTTCGCCCACCGCCAGCGGCATGCCCGACTGTCCGCTGCCGAACGCCGGCGCGGCCGCCGCCGGGGGCGGGCCGAGTTCGGCGCCCGGTCGGACCGCGCCGGACCCGGTGCCGGCCAGGGCCCGATGCAAGGCCGAGAACAGGAAATCGTGCACCATGCGCGAATCCCGGAAGCGGACTTCGTGCTTCTGCGGATGCACGTTGACGTCCACCGACTGCGGAGGAATCACCAGGTACAGCACGAAGGCCGGATGACGGCCGTGATAAAGCACGTCCTGGAAGGCCGTGCGCACGGCGTGCGCGATGACGCGGTCCCGCACCGCGCGCCCGTTGACGAAAAAGAACTGCCGGTCGGCCTGGGCCCGGTTGTAACGCGGCTCGGCGACCCAGCCGGACAGCGCCACTTCGCCGCGCGCCTCGTCGATGCGGATCGCGTGATCGAGAAATTCGCGGCCCATGACCCGCTGCAAGCGATGCTCCCGCTCCGCGTCCGCGTTCGCCGGACGCAGGGCGCTGACCGTCCGGCCGTTGTGCTCGAGCTCGAAGCCCACCTCGAACTGCGCCAGCGCGAAGCGCCGCAGCAGGCGATCGACATGACTGAACTCGGTGCGCTCGGTGCGCAGGAACTTGCGGCGGGCCGGCGTGTTGTAGAACAGGTCGGCCACGCTGACCCGGGTGCCCGGCTGCAGGGGAACGGGTTCGGGCTCCGAGATTTCGCCGCGGCGCACGCGCACGGCCCAGCCCATGTCGTCCCCGGCACGCCGCGAGGCCAGGTCGAGGCGCGCGACGGACCCGATGCTGGGCAGCGCCTCGCCGCGAAAACCCATCGTCGCGACCTGCTCGAGTTCGTCCAGGCTGGCGATCTTGCTGGTCGCGTGACGCTGCAGCGCGAGGGTCAGTTCATCGCGGTCGATCCCGGCGCCGTCGTCGCTGACGCGCACCAGTTGGCGGCCGCCCTGCTCGAGCGTCACCTTCACGTGGCGCGCCCCGGCGTCGAGACTGTTCTCCACCAGTTCCTTGACCACGGACGACGGCCGCTCGACGACTTCGCCGGCGGCGATCTGGTTGACCAGGTGATCGGGTAAAGGCTTGATCGGCATGCGCCGTAGCTTACCCGAGATCGGCCCGATGCGACACGAGACGCCACCGGGGTTTTCAGGACGCGGCGGTGATGGACGGGAAGCGCGGGGCACGCGGAGCGAACGGCTTCGCCGCGGGCGCATCAGCGCGCCTCAATGCCGTCGCTCGTGAGACGGCTTACGTCGTCGGAATCAGCAGTTCCGCGCCGACCCGAATGGTGTCGCTGCGCAGGTCGTTGGCGCGCCGCAGGCTGTAGAGGCTGACGCGGTAGCGGCTGGCGATCTCGCCCAGCGTATCGCCCCGCACGACCCGGTAACGCACCGGCTGGCGGTTGGCCGCAATCCAGGTGCCGGGCGGCGGGCTCAGGTAGAAGTAATCCTGCACGCCGCTGGCGATCGAGTTGGCGATGCGGCGCTGCCACGCCGGATCTTTCAGCCGTTTTTCCTCGGCCGGATTGCTGATGAACGCCGTCTCGACCAGGATCGACGGCACGTCGGGCGATTTGAGCACCATGAAGTTGGCGTGCTCGACGTGGTTCTTGTGGGTCTTTCCAACCCGCTCCAGCGACGCCAGCACGCTGTCGGCGACCGCCTGGCTGGCCTCCATCGTGGCGCTCTGCGACAGGTCCAGCAGCACGGAGGCGAGCATGTCGTCCTTGCCGCGCAGCGTGACGCCGCCCACCAGGTCGGAACTGTTCTCGCTGGCCGCCAGGCGGCGTGCGAACTCACTGGACGCGCCCTTGCGCGAAAGCACGAAGACGGAACTGCCGGACACGCTGCGCTTGGTGAACGCATCCGCGTGCACCGAGACGAAGAGGTCGGCGCGGTGTTTGCGGGCTTTTTCAAAGCGATCGCGCAAGGGAACGTAGTAGTCCCCGGTGCGGATCAGGACGCCGCGCATGCCCGGGCGCGCGTCGATCGATTCCTTCAGTTCTTTGGCGATGGCCAGCACGACATCTTTCTCGCGCGTGCGGTGCTTGCCGATCGCACCCGGGTCCTCGCCGCCGTGACCGGCGTCGATGGCGATCACGACGTCGCGGTCCAGTTGCTGCACATCGGCCATCTGCTTGACGGCCCCGGAAGACGCCCGGCCGTTTTCGGGAAACAGGTCGACGACCAGGCGATAGCCGTACTGCCCCGTCGGGTCGAGCAGGAAACTCTTGATGCCGGCCTTGTGTTCCAGGTCGAACACCACGCGCAAGGTGTCCGCGCGGGGCGTGCCGTGGCGCACGCGGTCGATGATCCCGGCGTGGTCGTCGTCCAGTTTCAGCGGGCGTTCGAGCGCCGCGCGTTCCAGGTCGATCACGACCCGCGGCGGGTTCTCGCGGGTAAACATGCGGTATTCGGTACGCTCGTCGAGATCAAGAACGGCGCGGGTTTTCTCGGGATCGGTCCAGACGCGGAAACCGTCGATTTCCGCTGCCGAGAGGGGCAAAGCGAGCAGCGCGAGAGTCCATGCGATGAGGGGCCGAAATGACATCGAAACGATCAACCTCCATTGTCGATGCGCTAATAATGAAATGAAAATCGTGAAATTGCAAGAGTTTCCTTTA
>JARROJ010000073.1:0-10104 GCA_037384065.1 Lysobacterales bacterium | reverse complement strand
AAGGAGCCGTCCGAGATCAGCTACATGGACGTGTCGCCCAAGCAGATCGTCTCGGTCGCGGCCTCGCTCGTGCCGTTCCTGGAGCACGATGACGCGAACCGCGCCCTGATGGGCTCCAACATGCAGCGCCAGGCCGTGCCGACGCTGAAAGCCGAGAAGCCGCTGGTCGGCACCGGCATGGAACGCAGCGTGGCGACCGACTCCGGCGTCACGGCGGTCGCCCGGCGCGGCGGCGTGGTCGACCAGGTCGACGCCGGCCGCATCGTGGTGCGCGCAAACGAGGAAGAGGTGCCGGTCGGTGATCCGGGCGTGGACATCTACAACCTGACCAAGTACCAGCGCTCGAACCAGAACACCTGCATGAACCAGCGGCCGCTGGTGCGGGTCGGCGATATCGTTTCCACGGGCGACGTGCTGGCCGACGGTCCGTCGACGGACCTCGGCGAACTGGCGCTGGGCCAGAACATGCTGGTCGCGTTCATGCCCTGGAACGGCTACAACTTCGAGGATTCGATCCTGATCTCCGAGCGCGTGGTCCAGGAGGATCGCTACACGACGATCCACATCGAAGAGCTGACCTGCGTCGCCCGCGACACGAAGCTGGGTTCCGAGGAAATCACCGCGGATATCCCGAACGTCGGCGAGCACAACCTGAACAAGCTGGATCAGTCCGGCATCGTTTACATCGGCGCCGAGGTCGGCGCGGGCGACATCCTGGTCGGCAAGGTGACGCCGAAGGGCGAAACCCAGTTGACGCCGGAGGAAAAACTGCTGCGCGCAATTTTCGGTGAGAAAGCGTCCGACGTGAAGGATACCTCGCTGCGCGTGCCGAGCGGCATGGACGGCACCGTGATCGACGTCCAGGTGTTTACCCGGGACGGCGTCGAGAAGGACGACCGCGCGATCTCGATCGAAAAGGAGCAGTTGCGCCAGGTGCGCAAGGATCTCGACGACCAGTTGCGCATCGTCGAAAACGCGATCTACCAGCGGTTGCAGAATGCGCTGGTCGGCAAGGTCGCGCACAAGGGACCCAAGCTCAAGAAGGGCGACAAGATCAAGGCGTCCTATCTGCAGGGCCTGGACCGCGAGGACTGGTTCAAGCTGCGCATGGCCAACGACGACCTCAACGAACTGCTCGAGCAGATGGCCGATCAGCTCAAGGAACAGCGCAAGGGCTTCGACGCTCGCTTCGAGGAGAAGCGGGGCAAGATCACCCAGGGCGACGATCTGGCGCCCGGCGTGCTGAAAATGGTCAAGGTCTACCTGGCCGTCAAGCGCCGCATCCAGCCGGGCGACAAGATGGCCGGCCGCCACGGTAACAAGGGCGTGATCTCGATGATCGTGCCGACCGAGGACATGCCCTACATGGAAGACGGCACGCCGGTCGATATCGTGCTCAATCCGCTGGGCGTGCCCTCGCGCATGAACATCGGGCAGGTGCTGGAAACCCATCTGGGCTGGGCCGCCAAGGGCCTCGGTATCCGGATCGGCAACATGCTCGAGGAAAAGGCCGGCGTTCCCAAGCTGCGCAAATTCCTCAGCGACGTCTACAACAGCGACCGTGAAGGCCGGGTGGACGTCAAGGAGTTCTCCGACGAGGAGATCCTGACCATGGCCGACAACCTGCGCGGCGGTGTGCCGATGGCGACGCCCGTCTTTGACGGCGCCGCCGAAAGCGAGATCAAGCAACTGCTGAAGCTCGCCGAGTTGCCCGAGAGCGGCCAGTGCACGCTGTATGACGGGCGTACGGGCGATCCGTTCGACCGTCCCGTCACGGTCGGGTACATGTACATGCTCAAGCTCAACCATCTGGTCGACGACAAGATGCACGCGCGCTCGACCGGCCCCTACAGCCTGGTCACGCAGCAGCCGCTGGGCGGCAAGGCGCAATTCGGCGGCCAGCGCTTCGGCGAGATGGAGGTCTGGGCGCTGGAGGCTTACGGCGCGGCCTACACGCTGCAGGAAATGCTGACCGTCAAGTCCGACGACGTCAGCGGCCGTAACCAGATGTACAAGAACATTGTCGATGGGAACCACCAGATGGCGGCGGGCATGCCCGAGTCCTTCAACGTGCTCGTGAAGGAAATCCGCTCGCTGGGCATCAACATCGAACTCGAAGAATCCTGACAGGAGACGATCAGAAATGAGAGACCTGCTTAATCTCTACGGAAGACAGCGCCAGCCGCTGGACTTTGACGCGATCCGGATTGGCCTCGCGCCGCCGGAACTGATCCGCTCCTGGTCGTACGGCGAGGTCAAGAAGCCCGAAACGATCAACTACCGCACCTTCAAACCGGAGCGCGACGGCCTGTTCTGTGCCGCCATCTTCGGCCCGGTCAAGGATTACGAGTGCCTGTGCGGCAAGTACAAGCGCATGAAGCACCGCGGCGTGGTGTGCGAGAAATGCGGCACCGAAGTCACCCTGACCAAGGTGCGCCGTGAGCGCATGGCGCACATCGAACTCGCCAGCCCGGTCGCGCACATCTGGTTCCTCAAGTCGCTGCCCTCGCGCATCGGCCTGATGCTGGACATGACCCTGCGCGACATCGAGCGCATCCTGTATTTCGAGTCCTACGTGGTGCTGGATCCGGGCCTGACCGACCTCGAGCGCGGCCAGTTGCTGACCGACGAGCAGTACCTCGACGCGATGGAGCACTGGGGCGACGAATTCGACGCCAAGATGGGCGCGGAGGCCATTTACGACCTGCTGCGCAGCATCGACCTGAACGACGAAGTCGCCAAGCTGCGCGAGGAAATTGACGGCACCCGCTCGGTCACCAAGCTCAAGCGGCTGTCCAAGCGCGTCAAGCTGGTCGAGGCCTTCATCGATTCCGGCAACCGCCCGGAGTACATGATCATGACCGTGCTGCCGGTCCTGCCGCCGGACCTGCGTCCGCTGGTGCCCCTGGACGGCGGCCGCTTCGCGACCTCGGACCTGAACGATCTCTACCGTCGCACGATCAACCGCAACAACCGCCTGAAGCGGCTGCTGGAACTGAATGCGCCGGATATCATCGTGCGCAACGAGAAGCGCATGCTGCAGGAGGCCGTCGACGCCCTGCTGGACAACGGTCGCCGCGGTCGCGCGATCACCGGTACGAACAAGCGTCCCCTGAAGTCCCTGGCCGACATGATCAAGGGCAAGCAGGGCCGCTTCCGCCAGAACCTGCTCGGCAAGCGCGTCGACTACTCCGGCCGTTCGGTCATCGTGGTCGGTCCGAAGCTCAAGCTGCACGAGTGCGGTCTGCCGAAAAAGATGGCGCTGGAGCTGTTCAAGCCGTTCATCTTCAGCAAGCTGCAGCGACGCGGCATGGCCGCGACGATCAAGGCGGCCAAGAAACTGGTCGAGGCCGAGCGCGCCGAGGTCTGGGACATCCTGTCCGAGGTGATTCGCGAACACCCGGTCTTGCTGAACCGCGCGCCGACGCTGCACCGTCTTGGCATCCAGGCCTTCGAGCCGGTGCTGATCGAGGGCAAGGCGATCCAGCTGCATCCGCTGGTCTGCACCGCCTTCAACGCGGACTTCGATGGTGACCAGATGGCCGTGCACGTGCCGCTCTCGGTCGAGGCGCAGCTCGAAGCGCGCGCCCTGATGATGGCGTCGAACAACATCCTGTCGCCCGCCAATGGCGAGCCGATCATCGTACCGACGCAGGACGTCGTCCTGGGGCTGTACTACATGACCCGGCAGCTCGAAGGCGCGAAAGGCCAGGACATGTTCTTCAGCGATATCGACGAGGTGCATCGCGCGTACGAGAACCGCGCGGTCGACCTGCACGCCCGCATCAAGGTGCGCATCGAGGAGACGATCATCTCCGAGCACGGTGTCGAGCGCCAGGAGACCAACCTGGTCGAAACGACCGTCGGGCGCGCCCTGCTGGCCGAGATCCGGCCGTCGGGCATGCCGTTCTGGCTGCTCAACGAAACGCTGAAAAAGCGCCAGATCTCGAACCTGATCAACTCCTGCTACCGCCGCCTCGGCCTGAAGAAGACCGTGGTGTTTGCGGACAAGCTCATGTACACGGGCTTCCATTACGCGACCAAGGCCGGTGTCTCGATCGGCATCGACGATCTGATGGTCCCGGACGAGAAGAAAAACATCCTGGCGGATGCCGAGTCCGAAGTCGTCGAGATCCAGAACCAGTACGTTTCGGGTCTGGTCACGGCGGGCGAGCGCTATAACAAGGTGGTCGACATCTGGTCGCGGACCAACGAACTGGTTGCGCGCGCGATGATGCAGCGCATGGGCAAGAACCTGGTCGAGAACCAGAAGGGCGAGCAGGTGGAGGAGGACTCCATGAACTCGATCTTCATCATGGCCGATTCCGGCGCCCGTGGCTCCGCCGCGCAGATTCGCCAGCTGGCCGGCATGCGCGGCCTGATGGCCAAGCCGGACGGCTCGATCATCGAGACGCCGATCACGGCCAACTTCCGCGAAGGTCTGGACGTGCTGCAGTACTTCATCTCGACGCACGGCGCCCGCAAGGGCCTGGCCGATACCGCCCTGAAGACGGCGAACTCGGGTTACCTGACCCGCCGCCTGGTCGACGTGGCGCAGGACCTCGTGATTACCGAGGTCGACTGCAAGACCGAGGCCGGCGTCACGATGACGCCGATCGTCGAGGGCGGCGACGTGGTCGAGCCGCTGAGCGAACGCGTGCTCGGCCGCATGGTTGCCGAAGATGTCATGCAGCCCGGCAGCGACGAAGTGCTGGTCGAACGCAATACGCTGCTCGATGAGCAGCTGGTCGAAGTGCTCGAGAAGAACGGCGTCGACCGCATCGTGGTCCGTTCGACGATCACCTGCGAAACCCGCCACGGCGTCTGTTCGTACTGCTACGGTCGTGACCTGGCGCGCGGGCACCTGGTGAACATCGGGGAGGCGATCGGCGTTATCGCGGCGCAATCGATCGGTGAGCCCGGAACGCAGCTGACGATGCGGACCTTCCATATCGGTGGCGCGGCGTCACGAGCGGCCGCAGTGGATCACATCCAGGTCAAGTCGGGCGGCAAGGTGCGCTTGCACAACATGAAGACGGTCGAGAATGCGGACCACAAGCTCGTCGCGGTCTCCCGCTCCGGCGAAGTGTCCATCATCGACGACCACGGACGCGAGCGTGAACGTTACAAGGTGCCCTATGGCGCCACGATTTCCGTGCGCGACGGCGATCCGGTCAACCCGGGCGATATCCCGGCGACCTGGGATCCGCACACGCACCCGATCGTCACCGAGGTGGCCGGTCGCGTGCGGTTCCACGAGTTCATCGACGGCGTAACCGTTAACGAGCACGTGGACGACATCACCGGCCTGACCAGCCTCGTGGTGACCGATCCGAAGCAACGCGGCAGCGCCGGCAAGGACCTGCGTCCGATGATCAGCCTGGCCGACGAGAAGGGCAAGGACCTGTGCCTGGCCGGGACCGAAATCCCGGCGCACTACTACCTGCAGGCCGGTTCCATCGTGCAGATGCAGGACGGCCAGGACGTGCAGGTGGGCGACGTACTCGCCCGCATTCCGCAGGAATCGTCCAAGACGCGCGACATCACGGGCGGTCTGCCCCGCGTGGCCGATCTGTTCGAGGCGCGCAAGCCGAAGGAGCCGGCAATCCTGGCCGAAGTTTCCGGAATCATCAGCTTCGGCAAGGACACCAAGGGCAAGCAGCGCCTGGTGATCACGAAGGATGATGGCGACACCTACGAGGAACTGATTCCGAAGTGGCGTCACATCATCGTGTTCGAAGGCGAGCGCGTGGAGCGCGGCGAAACCATCGTCGATGGCGAGCCGAACCCGCACGATATCCTGCGGCTGCTGGGCGTCGAGGCGCTCGACGATTACCTGGTCAAGGAGATCCAGGACGTTTATCGCCTGCAGGGCGTGAAAATCAACGACAAGCACATCGAGGTGATCGTTCGCCAGATGCTGCGCAAGGTCGAGATCGAAGACGGCGGCGACACGCGCCTGTTGCGCGGAGAGCAGCTGGACCTGCCACGGGTTCTGGAAGAGAACGCGGCCATCGACAAGGACAGCCAGCGACCGGCCGAGTACCAGCGAATTCTGCTCGGCATCACCAAGGCCTCGCTGGCGACCGAGTCGTTCATTTCCGCGGCTTCGTTCCAGGAGACGACCCGGGTTCTGACCGAGGCGGCCGTGCGCGGCACCACGGATCATCTGCGCGGTCTGAAGGAGAACGTGATTGTCGGCCGGCTGAT
This sequence comes from Lysobacterales bacterium, assembly GCA_037384065.1. Classification (GTDB taxonomy): domain Bacteria; phylum Pseudomonadota; class Gammaproteobacteria; order Xanthomonadales; family SZUA-36; genus JABDPF01. The sequence goes on along the minus strand of JARROJ010000073.1, from coordinate 3,894 downwards.
TCCGGCCGGTACCGGCATGGCCTACCACACGTCGCGCAAGCGCGAAGTGGAAGAGGAGCCGACCATCGACCTCGAAGCGCTGGCGGCCGCGATCGCGGCGGAGGAGTTCGCCAGCCTCGAAAGCGCGTCCGACAAGGAAAGCTGACGGTAAACGCGCCGGGCCCGTCTGGGCCCGGCGCATACCGCGTCTGCGCTCCGCACCACCGTGCGTAGCGAAATTGCGGGTCCGGGGCGGTTTTGCCGCAGGCAAAGAAGTACCGGATCCGTAATTTTGCGGCCGAATATAGCTCGCTTTCAGCCAAACGCTTGCATTCGCCCCGTCCCCCTGTCATACTTGACCGGCTAACAGATTCAATCCCTCGTGAAACGGGGGCCGCGCGGTAAACAAGACCGTTGCGGAAAGCCGATGTCGCCGGCGCGTGGGCCGGACTCAACGGCGCCCAATCCTGACGAACCGTTTTCAGGGTTGGGCGTTTGACATTGTCTGAAGCGGTAGTTGGTGTTGGTTTGCGTCACGGCGTGACGCGGTATACGACCAACGGAAGCCGCGAAATCTGAAGCGTTTGCAGGCGGCTTTGCCCGCCACGACGCGAGCGTAAAGCGGGTGCACTGAAGCACTCGGGATGGCAGCAGGAACGGCCCGCTGCCTTTTAATTTGTAGGAACAAAGGAAACTTTGGGGAAATTATGGCGACGATCAATCAACTCGTACGCAAGCCGCGCAAGGACAAGGTCGAGAAGAGCAACGTGCCTGCGCTGGAAGGCTGTCCGCAAAAACGCGGGGTGTGCACGCGTGTCTACACCACGACGCCGAAGAAGCCGAACTCGGCACTGCGCAAGGTGGCGCGTGTCCGTTTGACGAACGGTTACGAGGTGACCAGTTACATCGGCGGCGAAGGCCACAACCTGCAGGAGCACAGCGTCGTGCTGATCCGCGGGGGCCGTGTCAAGGATCTTCCCGGAGTGCGTTACCACACGGTGCGCGGCAGTCTGGACACCGCGGGTGTCGGTGATCGCCGCCAGGGGCGCTCCAAGTACGGCGCCAAGCGTCCCAAGAAGTGATCTTCACTGAAACGAATTGACGGTAAGCAGAAATGTCCAGAAAACAGTCCAATTTCTCCCGTGAGATCCTGCCGGATCCGAAGTTTCACAGCGAGATGGTTACGCGCTTCATCAACATGGTGATGATCAGCGGCAAGAAGTCCGTTGCGGAAAAGATCGTCTACGGCGCGATGGACACCATCACGGAAAAGAACAAGGGTGCCGACGCAGTCGACATGGTCGAGAAGGCGCTGGAAAACGTCGCGCCGATGGTCGAGGTGAAGTCCCGTCGCGTCGGTGGCGCCACCTACCAGGTGCCGGTCGAGGTGCGCCCGAAGCGTCGCCAGACGCTGGCCATGCGCTGGATCATCGACGCGGCCCGCAAGCGCGGCGAAAAGAGCATGCCGAGTCGCCTGGCCGGCGAACTGCTCGACGCGGTCGAGCAGCGCGGCACGGCGGTCAAGAAGCGCGAAGACACGCACCGCATGGCGGAAGCCAACAAGGCGTTCGCGCATTACCGCTGGTAAGCGCGGTCCCGGACAACAGAATTCAACGAGGTTAGAACAGTGCCCCGTACAACGCCCATCGAACGTTATCGCAACATCGGCATCATGGCTCACATCGATGCCGGCAAGACGACGACGACCGAACGCATCCTTTTCTACACCGGTGTCTCGCACAAGATCGGCGAGGTCCATGACGGCAACGCCACGATGGACTGGATGGAGCAGGAACAGGAGCGCGGCATCACCATTACGTCGGCAGCGACGACGTGCTTCTGGAAGGGCATGGACCAGCAGTTCAAGGAGCACCGGATCAACATCATCGACACGCCGGGACACGTCGACTTCACGATCGAGGTCGAACGCTCCCTGCGGGTGCTCGACGGTACGGTCGCGGTCTTCTGTGCGGTCGGCGGTGTGCAGCCGCAGTCTGAAACGGTCTGGCGCCAGGCGACCCGGTACAACGTGCCGCGGATGGCCTTCGTCAACAAGATGGACCGCACCGGCGCCGACTTCCGGCGCGTCGTGGAGCAAATCAAGAACCGGCTGGGCGCCCGCCCGGTGCCGATCCAGCTGCCGATCGGCGCCGAGGAGGACTTCGAGGGCGTGGTCGACCTGATTCGCATGAAGGCGATTTACTGGAACGCGGCCGATCAGGGCCTGACCTACGACGAGCGCGACATTCCGGCCGAACTCCGGGACGAGGCCGAAAGCGCGCGCGAGGTCATGGTCGAAGTGGCCGCCGAAGCCTCGGAAGAGTTGATGGAAGCCTACCTCGAAGAGGGGGTTCTGACCGATGCGCAGATCTATGAAGGCCTGCGTGCCGGTACGCTGGCCAACGACATCGTGCCCTGCCTGTGCGGCACGGCCTTCAAGAACAAGGGCGTCCAGTCTCTGCTCGACGCCATCGTGCAGCTGATGCCGTCGCCGGTCGACGTACCGGCCATTCGCGGCATCAACGAGGACGAGACCGAAGGCAAGCGTTCGAGCAGCGACGATGAGCCGTTCGCGGCGCTGGCGTTCAAGATCGCCACCGACCCGTACGTCGGCACGCTGACCTTCTTCCGCGTCTATTCCGGCGTGCTCAAGTCCGGCGACACGGTTTACAACCCGGTCAAGAGCAAGAAAGAACGCGTCGGCCGCATCCTGCAGATGCACTCGAATTCGCGCGAGGAAATCAAGGAAGTGCGGGCGGGCGATATCGCGGCGGCCGTCGGCCTCAAGGACATCACCACCGGTGAGACGCTCTGCGACGTTCAGAACGTCATCACGCTGGAGCGGATGGAATTCCCGGATCCGGTGATTTCCGTCGCGGTCGAGCCGAAGACCAAGGCCGACCAGGAAAAGATGGGCATCGCACTGGGCAAGCTGGCCCAGGAAGACCCGTCATTCCGCGTGCACACCGACGAGGAGTCGGGGCAGACGATCATCTCCGGCATGGGCGAGCTGCACCTGGACATCATCGTCGACCGCATGAAGCGCGAGTTCAAGGTCGAGGCCAATGTCGGTCGTCCGCAGGTGGCGTACCGCGAGACGATCCGCAAGGGCGTCGAGGCCGAAGGCAAGTTCGTGCGCCAGTCGGGTGGCCGCGGCCAGTACGGCCACGTGCACATCCGGCTCGAGCCGCTGCCGGCGGGCGAAGGCTACGAATTCGTCAACGAAATCGTGGGTGGCGTCGTTCCGCGCGAATACATCAATTCCGTGGACAAGGGCATCCAGGAGCAGGTCGCCAACGGCGTCATCGCCGGTTACCCGATGGTCGACGTGAAGGCGACCCTGTATGACGGTTCCTACCACGAAGTCGACTCGTCAGAGATGGCGTTCAAGGTTGCGGGCTCGATGGCGTTCAAGAACGCCGCGGTCAAGGCCAGCCCGGTGCTCCTCGAGCCGCTGATGAAGGTCGAGGTGGTGACGCCGGAAGACTACATGGGCGACGTGATGGGCGACCTGAACCGGCGCCGCGGCATCGTCCAGGGCATGGAAGACGGCCCGGCCGGCAAGGTCATCAACGCACACGTGCCGCTGTCCGAAATGTTCGGTTATGCGACCGATCTGCGTTCGCAGACCCAGGGGCGTGCAACGTACACCATGGAATTCGACCACTACGCCGAAGCGCCGGCGAGTGTCGCCGAAGAAATTATCAAGAAAACCGCCTGACCCGACTGACCAGGCTGACAGTAGAGGACTTATCCGATGTCAAAAGCAAAGTTTGAACGTACAAAACCCCATGTAAACGTGGGCACGATTGGTCACGTGGATCACGGCAAGACGACGCTGACGGCGGCGATGACGATGGTGTGCGCCGAGGACCGCGGTGGCGAGATCAAGGCGTTTGACCAGATCGACAATGC
>JARROJ010000072.1:0-10466 GCA_037384065.1 Lysobacterales bacterium | reverse complement strand
CACCGCGGGCCACGGTATCGCTTTCCTATTTGGTCTTGCTCCGGGTGGGGTTTACCTAGCCGCAGCGTGTTGCCACCTGCGCGGTGCGCTCTTACCGCACCATTTCACCCTTACCCCGTTGCCGGGGCCGTAACCATACTGTAGCACAATACTTAGGCTCGCGCCTCCCAGGCGTTACCTGGCACCCTGCCCTGTGGAGCCCGGACTTTCCTCCCCGTCGCGGGTCACCCCGCGGCGCAGCGATTGCCTGGCCGGCTCCCGCGGACATTTTCTCACGTTTGCGGGCCGAGAGACCGATAAATCATCACGCCTTCGAGCGCGGCCTTTACGCGCCGCTCGTTCCATCGTCCGCGGAATCGGCGTCGAGCAGGCGATACACCTCGCGCCGGGAGACGCCATGGATGCGGGCGGCGATGCGGGCCGCCTGGCTCGCGCCGACCGGGTCGCGTAATGCGCGGGCGAGCGCGAGCGCATCGACGAGACCGCGCTCGGCGTCGACGGGCGCGCCGGCGACGACCAGCACGAATTCGCCGCGCCGCTGGTCGGGATCGTCGGCGACCTGCGCGCACAAGGCGTCCAGCGGTCCGCGCAACACGGTCTCGAACTGCTTGGTCAGCTCGCGGCAGATCGCCGCCGGCCGCTCGGAACCGAACGCCGCCTTCAGGTCGTCCAGGCTTTTCTCGATACGGTGACCGGATTCGAAAAAAACCAGGGTGCGGGGCTCTTCACGCAACGCTTCCAGCGCCTTGCGGCGCGCCGTTCCGCGCGCCGGCAGAAAGCCCTCGAAAACGAAACGATCGGTCGGCAGGCCGCAGACCGACAGCGCCGCGGTGACCGCGCTCGGGCCCGGCACGGCGACCACCGCGATGCCCGCCTCGATCGCCCGTCGGACCAGCCGGTAACCCGGGTCCGAAACGAGCGGCGTGCCGGCGTCGGATATCACGGCGACGCGCTCCCCGGCGCGCAGCCGCTCGACCAGGCGCGCGGCCTGCTGCTCCTCGTTGTGTTCGTGCAGCGCCAGCAGCGGGCGGTCGAGGCCGTGGTGCGCCAGCAGGCGCCGGCTGTGCCGGGTGTCCTCGGCGGCGACGACGTCCGCTTCGCGCAGCACGCGCAGCGCGCGCAGCGTGATGTCCTCGAGGTTGCCGATCGGCGTGGCGACGATGTACAGGCAGGCGTGCGGCATGGCGGTCCCATTATGGCTCAAAGGCCGGCCGCTTGCGGTATCATTCCGGGGATGATTCCTTCGGCCAGCCGCGACCGACCCGAAATGCCAAATCCGATGAGCGCCCGCACCTTCCTGAATATCGCCCTCGCCGCGTTGCTGGGCGTCCTGCTGCTCGGCTGCCAGGCGCCGGGCGGCGTCGAATCCGCGACGGCGCCGGGCGCCACGGATCCGGAAGCGGCCTTTTACCGGGGCGATTACGCACGCGCGGCCCGCGGCTGGGAAGCGCAGGCGCAGGCCGCGGACCCGGCGGTGGCCGGCTCCCTGTGGATCAGCGCAGCGAATGCCTGGGCGCTGGCCGAGCGACCGGAGGCCGCGCGCGAGGCCCTGCGGCGGCTGGATCGGACCACCCTGCTGGCCTCGGACCGCTCGCGCATGAACCTGGTTCTGGCCGACCTCGCATTGCAGGGCGGCCGCCCCGACGAGGCCGACATCCTGCTGCGGGAGGCCGAGGCGACGTTGCCGTCCGCTTCGCGGTCCCGCTACGAGGGCCTGTACGCCCGCCTGTTCGAGCAGCTGACCGGCCCCTCGTCGCGGGAACTGGGCCAGGCCGTGCAGATCGGCGAATCAATGCGGTACTACGATCCCAACGCGACGGTCGAGATCATGCGCCTGCTGGAAAACGTCACGCTCGGCGAACTCGCGATCCGGGCCGCCAATCCGCGCGCCGACCGCCGCACCGCCGGCTGGCTGGACCTCGCGCGCGTCATTCGGGAAAGCCTGCCCCGTCCCGAGCGGGCGGAGGCGCGCATCGCCGAGTGGAAAACACGCTATCCGGGCCATATCCTGACCGAGGCGCAGGGGCTGGATACGTTTCTGCGCTACCGCCAGGATTTCATGTCGCCCCTGCGCGTGGCCGTTCTGCTGCCCGGCTCGGGCCGGCTGCAGGCCGCCGGGGAAGCCCTGCGTGACGGCCTGATGAACGCCTACCTGCAGAACCCGATGCGCTCGGAGTTGCAGTTTTTCCCGACCGACGACGACCCGGAATCCGCCATCGCCGCGTACTTCAGCGCGCTCGACGCGGGCGCCAACCTGATCGTCGGCCCGCTGCGCCGCGAATCCGTCGAAGCCATGCTCCGCCTGCCCGGCATGGCCACGCCGGTGCTGGCCCTGAACGACCTGCCCGATCCCTGGACCGATCTGCCGGGCCTGGAAGGCCGCGTGCGCGGCATCTCGCTCTCGCAGGATGCCGAGGCCGCCGCCACCGCGAGCCGCGCCGTGCGGTCCGGCTACGAGCGGGCGATGGTGCTGGCGCCCGAAACCGCGTGGGGCGAGCGCATGGCCGGCGCATTCCAGGACGAATTCCTACGCGACGATCAGCAAATCGTGGCGGCATTGCGCTACCCAGAGCGCGAGAATGACCACAGCGCACTGCTGGAGCGGGCTCTGAAAATCGATGAAAGCGAGGCACGGAAACGGCAGATCGAGAACACGCTGCAAACCCGGGTCGGCTTCGAACCGGTCCGCCGGGACGACATCGACATGATCTTCCTGGCCGCCGACGCGACCCAGGCGCGTCTGATCCGGCCGCAACTCCGTTTTCATGACGCCGGCGACATCCCCGTATACGCGACCGGCCGGGTCTACGACGGCCAGCCCGACGCGACCCGCAACCAGGACCTGAACGGCATTCGCTTTCCGACCACGCGCTGGCAACTCGAGCACACCGAAAAGGACACGATCCCGGACCTGGCGAGCCTGCGCGGCGGCGCCCTCGCCCCGCTGTTCGCGCTGGGACGCGATGCCTGGAACATCCTGCCCTGGCTGGGGCTCATGAACCGGGATCCCGGCTTCCTGTTTCCGGGCGAATCGGGCGACTACCGCGCCGGTCTCGACGGGGCGCTGAAGCGCGACCCGGCGTGGGCCGAGTTCCGGCGCGGGCGGCCGGCGCCGCTGCCCCCGATCGCCACGCCGGACCGCTCAGGCCTGCGCGGTCCGGTGGCGGGCGACGAACCGGTCTCGCCGAACGGCGACTGAATGCCGAGCACGCGGAGCCGGGGCAGCGAATGGGAGCGCGTCGCGGAATCTTTTCTGCACGGCAAGGGTCTGAAGACCCTGAGCCGGAACTATCGCGGCCGCGGCGGTGAAATCGACCTGGTGATGCTGGACGGCGAGACGCTGGTGTTCACCGAGGTGCGCTTCCGCGCCCGCCGCACGTTCGGCGGCGGCGCCGCGAGCGTCACCCCGGCGAAACAGGAGCGCATCTGCCGGGCCGCGCGGCAGTTTCTGCAGCGTGAACGCAAACATGCGCGCAGACCGTGCCGCTTCGACGTCGTCGCGATCGGCGACAGCGACGGGCGCGCCCAGCTGCACTGGATCAGGAGCGCTTTCGAGGCCGGATAGCGAACTCAGGGAGGACACGGCGTGAAGACATCAGGGAACACCGACCCGATAAATCCGATGACCGGCGAACCGCGGGCCGCTCGGCGCCGCCGGAACGCCGTTCGAACGATGCTCGCGAGCGCCACCGTGCTCGCTGTCGCACTGGCGCTCGCGGCCTGTGGCGCGTCGCCCGAGCGGCGGACCTTCGGCACGTTCATCGATGACCAGGCCGCCGAGGTGAAAATCATCGACCAGCTCTATTCCCGCCCGGAGTTCGACGAACGCGACCACATCAAGGTCGAAGCCCACAACCGCACGCTGCTGCTGGCCGGCGAAACCAGCAGCGCGGAGAAGAAGGCGCTGGCGACGCGTGTCGCCGCGGAACTCAAGGCCATCGACCGGGTGGTCAACGAACTGGCCGTCATGCCGCCGGCCGATCTGTCCGACAAGACCGCAAACAGCTACATCACCTCGAAGGTCAACACGCGGCTGGCCCTGTCGAACCCGATCGAGGGCCGCGAGGGCGGCCGCATCAAGGTGATGACGGCGCGCGGCATCGTGTACCTGATGGGCTCCGTCACCCGCGCGGAAGGCGACGCCGTCGCCGACTCGATTCGTGATATCCGGGGCGTCGTGAAGGTCGTCAAGGTGTTCGATTACATCGATTAGCGTGTTTCGCTTACCTTCTTTCATCGCGGCGCGATGAAAACCGGCGGCGCGCGACGGCATTCACGCGGCGTTTCTTCACGGACGGCAAAAGCGACGCTCAACCGTGACGTTCAGGTGCGTTACGACGTCGCCTTTCGATCAGCCGGACGCGGCGAGCAGCATGTTCGCCAGCTGCAGCACCAGCATGGCGTAGAGTGCGGCCACGATGTCATCGAGCATGATGCCAAGGCCGCCGCCGAAGCGGTTTTCGACGGCGCGGATCGGCCACGGCTTGAGAATGTCAAAGAAGCGGAACGCCAGGAATCCGGCCGCGAACCAGGCCCAGTCGAGCGGCAGCAGCGCGATCGTCAGCCAGTAACCGACCATCTCGTCCCAGACGATGCCGCCCGGATCGTGCTGGCCGAGGCGCGCGCTGGCCCGGTCGCAGACGGTGACACCGACGACGAACAACCCGAGCAGCAACAGCAGGTATCCCGGCAACGCCAGGCTCTTGAGAACAAAGGCGAACGGCACGGCGGCCAGCGTTCCGAAGGTGCCGGGCGCCCACGGCGCGAGGCCGGAGCCGAAGCCGTAAGCCAGGAAGCCGGACAGGCTGCCCAGCGCGACGCGCCGTTCGGATGGCGCCGCCGTCACGGGCGACCGCCGACCGGCGCACCGGAAAAATGCTGGTAGCCGACCCGGTCCGGAACGAAGGTCTCACCGCCCGGCTGCAATACGCGCAGGTCGCCGCCGGTCGTGACGCGCCCGATCACCGTCAGCGCCAGGCCCAACTCTGCGGCCAGCACCGACAGGCGCCGCTCGTCCTCGGACCCTATCGTGAAACAGAGCTCGTAGTCGTCCCCGCCCGCCAGTTGCAACGACCAACGGTGCGCCGGCTCGAGCGAGGCGAGCGCCTCGTCGGCCGGCAGGGCGTCGACGAAGACCTCGGCGCCCAGCGCGGAACTCGCCAGGATGTGTCCGAGGTCCGCGAGCAGGCCGTCGGAAACGTCGATACAGGACGTCGCCAGTCCGCGCAGGGCGCGGCCAAGGGCCAGTCGCGGCCGGGGCCGATCGAGCGCCGCGCGCAACCCGACGCCCGGGTCCTCGCCGCGCCCGATCATTTCAAGCGCACAGGCCGCCCGGCCCGGCGTTCCCGAAACGACGATCCGGTCGCCCGCCCCCGCCCCCGAACGCAGCAGCGCCCGGCCGGGCTCGACGAGACCGAGCGCGGTCACGGTCACGCTGAGCGGACCCGACGTCGTGTCGCCGCCGGCCAGCAGAATGCCGGCGTCCGAGGCCAGATCGCCCATGCCGTCGGCGAAGCCGTCGAGCCACGCCGCGTCTTCGCGCGGCAGCGAGAGGTTCAGAAAAAACCAGGCCGGCTCGGCGCCCATCGCGGCGAGGTCGCTCAGATTGACGGCCAGCGCCTTGTGGCCGAGCGCCCGCGGGGCGGTATCCCGCGGGAAATGAACGCCGTCGTTCAGCGTGTCCGTGCACACGACCAGTTGCCGGCCGGCGGGCACGTCGAGCACGGCGCCGTCGTCACCGATCCCGACGGCGCACGCGGCGCCGCGACCGGACAGCGGGGCCGCGATGCGGTCCTGCAGACGGTCGATCAGGTCGAACTCGGGCACGCCGCTCAGGACGAACCGGTGTCCGCGAACTCGTCGGCGCGCCACTGCCGCGCGGCCCGGTCGAGTACGGCGTTGACATAGGCGTGGCCCTGCACCGAGCCGAAGCGATCGGCGAGGTCCACGCATTCGCGGACCACCACGCGAAACGGCTGTTCGGGGCAGTGCAGCAATTCAAAGGCGCCGATGCGCAACACGGCGCGCTCCATCGGTTCGAGCTGTTTTGCGTCGCGGTCCAGAAACGGTTGCAGGGCGCTGTCGAGTTCGTCGACGGCGGCCGGGATGCCGAGCAACAATCTCTCGAAGTGCTCGGCGTCCACGCCCCGCATGTCCTGGATATCGTTGAACTGCTGCAGGATGTCCCGCGCTTCCTGGCCGGTCATCTGCCACTGGTAGATGGCCTGCAGCGCCCGGCGGCGAGCGCGACTGCGCGATTCGTAGAAGCCCTTGCGACCCATCAGCCGGAGTCTCCCGCGACGCTCCGGTCGAGTTCACGCAGGGTCTGCGCCATTTCCAGCGCGGTAACCGTGACGTCGAACCCCTTGTTGCCTTCGTGGGTCGAAGCGCGCTCGAGCGCCTGCTCGACCGTGTCGGTCGTCAGCACGCCGAACGTCACCGGTAAACCATGGTCCAGCGCGACCCGGTTCAGGCCGCTGGCGCATTCGCCGGCGACGTAATCGAAATGGGGCGTCCCGCCGCGAACCACCGCGCCCAGCGCGACGATGGCGTCGAACCTGCCGGTCGACGCCAGCCGTTCCGCCATCAGCGGCAGTTCGAAGGCCCCCGGCACCCACACGAGGGCGCAGCCGTTCGGGTCCACCTCGTGACGGGCCAGCGCATCCCGGGCGCCGGCCAGCAGTTCGTCGACGATAAAGCGGTTGAAGCGCGCCGCGACGATGGCGACGCGGATGTCACGCTCCGGTCTGACGTCCTGGATTTCAAGCATCATGCATCCTTCTTGCCGCGAACGGATTCGATGTACTCGACGACTTCGAGGCCGAAACCGGCGAGTCCGGTGAGTTTCCAGGGCGCGCTGAGCACCCGCATCCGGCGAATGCCGAGATCCGCGATGATCTGGGCGCCGATGCCGTAGGTGCGCAGTTCCCGCGACTGGCGGTTGTCGCCGGCCGCGTTCACGGCGGGTTGCGGCACCTGCTGGATCATGCGCAGCAGTTCGTCGTCGTCCTTGTGCCCGCCCAGCACGAGCAGCAGGCCGCTGCCGTTGGCGTCGATCTCCGCCAGCGCGGAGCGCAACGGCATGCCGAAATCCGAGCGATGAATCGACAGCACGTCGCTCAGCGGATTCTGTACGTGGACCCGGACCAGGAAGGGTTCGTCCGGACGCACCTCGCCCCGCACCAGCGCCAGGTGCAGGTGACCGTCGATCGTGTCGCGGTAGGTGTGCATGCGAAACGCGCCGAAATCGGTCGTCACGTCATGCGAGGACTGGTGCTCGACCGATTTTTCCGTCTGCATGCGATACCGGATCAGCTCGGCGATCGTGCCGATCTTCAACTCGTGCTCGCGCGCGAACTGCTCCAGTTCCGGCCGTCGCGCCATGCTGCCGTCCTCGTTGAGGATTTCGACCAGCACGGCGGCGGGCTCCAGCCCGGCCAGCATGGCCAGGTCGACGCTGGCCTCGGTATGACCGGCCCGCGCCAGCACACCGCCCGGGTTGCACATCAGCGGAAACACGTGGCCGGGCTGGGTCAGGTCCTCCGGCGCGGCGTCCGGCTGCACGGCGGTGCGGATCGTGTGCGCGCGGTCGTAGGCGGAGATCCCGGTCGTGATGCCCTCGGCCGCCTCGATGGACACGGTGAAATTGGTCGCGAAATGGGCCTGGTTGCGGTTCACCATCAACGGCAGGTTGAGCTGGTGACAACGCTCGCGGGTCAGCGGCAGGCAGATCAGGCCGCGGCCGTAGCGCGCCATGAAATTGATGTCCTCGGGACGCACCTTGGAGGCGGCCATGATCAGGTCGCCTTCGTTCTCGCGCTCCTCGTCGTCCATCAGCACGATCATCCGGCCGGCGCGGAGGTCGTCCAGCAACTCGGGGATCGTGTTCAGCGCGGTGGACTTTGTCATGGTCTCAGTCTTCGTCGGCCGGACCGTTGTCCTGGAATTCCGGCGCATTCAGCCGTTCCAGGTACCGGGCGATGAGGTCGACCTCCAGGTTGACCGCGTCGCCGGGCTGCAGCCGGCCCAGCGTGGTGATTTCCATTGTATGCGGTATCAGGCAGACCGAAAACCGGTCGCCGTCAACGGCGTTGACGGTCAGGCTCACGCCGTCCAGGCACACCGAGCCCTTGCGCGCGATGTAGCGGGCCAGGTCGTGCGGCGCTTCGAATTCGAAACGTTCGGCGCGCGCGTCTTCATGGCGCGACACCAGCCGCGCCTTGCCATCGACGTGGCCGGTCACGAGGTGGCCGCCCATGCGGTCGTCCAGGCCCATCGCCAGCTCGAGGTTGACGTGGCCGCCTTCCTCGACCTGCCCCAGCGTCGTGACGGTCAGCGTTTCCTGCGACACGTCGGCCGTGAACCGGTTCGGTTCCGGATCGAGCATCGTCAGGCAGGCGCCCGAAACGCTGATGCTGTCGCCGGTGCTGCAGCCGGCCAGGCTCAGCGCGCCGGTATGGATGATGAGACGGCAGTCGCCGCCGACTTCGATCTTGCGCTCCAGGGTGCCCCTGGTCTCGACGATTCCGGTAAACATGTCAGTGCCTGCGGTCCGGGTCGGGTGAAGGTACGAGACGCAACCGAAGGTCGCGCCCGACGTGCGTGGTGTCTACAAGGTGCAGATGCGTGCGCCCCTGCATGGATTCAAGCGGCCCGAAGGCGAACGGGCCGGGACCGCCGTCGCCCAGCAGCACCGGCGCCAGGTACACCAGGATTTCGTCGACCAGGCCGGCCTGCAGAAGCGAACCGCACAGGCGGCTGCCGGCTTCCACCTGCACCTCGTTCAGCTCGGCCTCGCCCAGCGCGTCCAGCAGGCGCGCGGGATCGACCCGTCCGTCCGCGCCGGGCAGGCTGGTGCAGCGAACGCCCGCGGCCTCGAGCGCCTCGGTCGCCGGCGTGCGCGCCCCGCCGACGATCCAGGCCTGCTCCGGTTCGCGCAGCACGCGGCTGCCGGAGGGGGTCCGCCACGCGCTGTCGACCACGATGCGCAGCGGCTGGCGAACGGGCCCGGCGACCCGGGCGTCCAGGGCGGGGTCGTCGGCCAGGACGGTGCCGATACCGGTCAGGATGGCGGACGACCGCGCCCGCCAGGACTGGACGTCGCGGCGCGCGTCGTCGCCGGTGATCCACTTGCTCGCGCCACCGGCGAGGCCGGTACGGCCGTCCAGGCTGGCCGCGCTCTTGACGCGCAGCCAGGGCCGGCCGGTCCGGGCCCGTTTCAGGAAACCGGGGTTCAGCCGCTCGGCATGCGCCGCGAGCAGGCCGGTCTCGACGCGCACCCCCGCCTCGCGCAACTGGCGCAGGCCCTTTCCGTCCACCTCGGGATGCGGATCCTCGACCGCCACCACCACGCGGCCGATGCCGGCCTCGATCAGGGCGCCGGTGCAGGGCGGCGTGCGGCCGTGATGCGCGCAGGGTTCGAGCGTGACGTAGGCCGTCAGGCCGCGGACCGGTTCCGACGCGTCGTTCAGCGCGGCGATCTCGGCGTGCTGGCCGCCGGCGAACTCGTGCCAGCCCTGCCCCACCAGCCGCTCACCGTCGGCGATGACGCAACCGACCCGCGGATTCGGATCCGTCGTGCGCAGTCCGCGGCGGGCCAGTTGCAGCGCCAGCGCCATGAACCGATGGTCGGCGGCCGTAAAACTCACGTGTCGCGGGGACGCTTGCGGCCCGGGTCGAGCAGGGAAATCTGGCGCCGGTCGTCGTCGACCGGCGGTTCGCGTTCCAGCCGGTCGATCAGCTCCCGAAACGCCTGCACGTCCTCGAAGCGCTTGTAGACCGAGGCGAAGCGGATGTAGGCGACCTCGTCGAGCTTGGCCAGTTCGCGCATGACCCATTCGCCCAGCAACGAGGACGGAATCTCCGAATCCTCGACGGTGCTGATCTCGCGCAGCAGCGCGCGGATCGAGCGTTCCACCTGGCGCGTCTCCACCGGACGCTTTTCCAGCGCCTTGAGCATGCCGTCGCGCAGTTTCTGCTCGGAGAACGCCTCGCGGCCGCCGTCGGTCTTGATGATCCGCGGCGCCTTGATCTCGGGCGACTCGTAGGTGTTGAAGCGCGCCCCGCAATCCTCGCATTGCCGGCGGCGACGGATCTGCAGGCCGTCGCGGGTCAGCCGGGAATCGACCACCCGGGTGTTGTCGTGGGAGCAGAAGGGGCAGCGCATTTAGGGAGTCTCGCTTCCCTGCTCCACCCGCTGCGCGGGTGAAGGCGGCTTCGCTCGACAGCTTTTCATGAGTCGCTGCGCGACATTGGGAGTCTCGGTTCCCTGCTTCACCCGCTGCGCGGGTGAAGGCGGCTTCGCTCGACGGCTTTTCATGAGTCGCTGCGCGACATCGGGAGTCTCGCTTCCCTGCTCCACCCGCTGGGCGGGTGAAGGCGGCTTCGCTCGACAACTTTTCATGAGTCGCTGCGCGACATCGGGAGTCTCGCTTCCCTGCTCCACCCGCTGCGCGGGTGAAGGCGGC
>JARROJ010000071.1:0-10825 GCA_037384065.1 Lysobacterales bacterium | reverse complement strand
CATCGGAAGCAGCACGCAATCAGGGGGAAATGGAGGCTAGGGTCGGAATCGAACCGGCGTACACGGCTTTGCAGGCCGCTGCATAACCACTCTGCCACCTAGCCTCGGTAACAGGATCCTTTCGAAGCGCGCTATTCTACTACCCTATCCTGCGCTTTTCCACGCACGGATTCCAATCACTTCGCCAGGTATTCGCACAGGCTCCGCCTCATCGTCGCGATGTCCTCCGCGCCGGTTCGGCAGCAACCGCCGATCAGGCGCGCGCCGCGTCGATACCATGCGCCGACGTCCATCGCATCGCAGGCTTCGCCGCGCCAGCACTGGGCTGCGGCGTCCCACGTCTCGCCGCTGTTCGGGTAGGCGACCAGCGGCCGGTCGACCCCGGAAGCGGAGGCCAGCAGCGGGGCGATGTTTTCCGGCGCCGTGCAATTGACGCCCACGGCCAGCACCTGCCGGGAGCCGGTCACCCGGTGGGCGCAATCGGCGAAGACCTCGCCGTGGGCCACATGACGCCCGTCGCGGCAACTGAAACTGATCCACGTCTTCAGGTCCGGAAACTCGGGCAGCAGCTCCAGCAGGATTCCGGCCTCCGCCATCGACGGGATCGTTTCGAAGGCGAACAGGTCGCCGCCGGCGTCGATCAGCGCGGCGATCCGCTCGCGGTGGAAGGCGCGAACCGTTGCGTCATCAGCCGCGTAGTCGCCGTGATATTCCGACCCGTCGTGGAGGGCGGCTCCGTACGGGCCGAGCGATACGGCGACGAGCGGCCGCAGGCGACCGGAGCGGTTTGCGGGGATCGACCAGAACGCATTACGCGTCTGCACCGCGATCCCGATGGCTTCGCGCATCGTGTTTCGCGCGGCGTCTTCACTCAGGCCGGCGCGCTGAAACCCGGCCATGCTCGCCTGGTAGGTCGTCGTGGCGATGATGTCGGCGCCGTTCTCCAGGAAAGCCTGGTGCATCGCCCGTATGCGCTCCGGGGCGTCGAGCAGCACCCGGGAGGTCCACAAGGGATCGTCCAGGTCGGCGCCGTGGCGCTCGAGTTCCGTGGAGATGCCGCCATCGAGCATGGCGAAACCGAAGTTATCCAGAAACGGGGCTAGCGGATTCATCCAAATATTGTAATGCTATTGGCCACGCCTCATCGATCGAACGCCATGCGGGAATCGTCAACGTGAAGCAATGGACCCATCGCTTTCTGGGCTGCGGCATGACGCTGCTGCTCGCCCTGCCCTGTTCAGCCCCGTTACGGGCCGAAGCCGACAACTACGATGACTTCCGGCAACTGGCCCGTACCTTTTTCGAATGGCGACGCGCCCAGCAACCGGTCGGCGGCGACGACATTCCCCGGGTCGAGCGCCCACGCGGCTGGGTGCCGGACTGGTCGCCCGAGGCGCTCGAGGAATACCGCGAGCGCTACCGCCAGTTCATCGACGCCGTCGACGCCGTGAATACCGCCGGCTGGACGGTGCCCCAACAGGTCGATCATCGCTTGCTGCGCGCCGCGATCCAGCGCGTTCACTGGGAACTGGACGTGTTGCGGGACCCCCAGCGCAACCCGCTGTTCTACGTACAGCAGACCCTGGGCAGCGTTTTCGAACTGCTGATCCTGACCGGCCCGATCGACGACGAACGGGCAGCGGCGATCGTCGAGCGCTTTGCCCACATTCCGCAAACCCTGCGGCATGCCCGCGACAATCTCGACGTGCCGGTCGGACCGTTCGCCGAGGCGGCGATCGCCACCCTAGCAGATAGCGACGAGCGTCTCGAACGGGTCCGCTCAGCGCTCGAATCTGAAGTTCCAGATCGCTTTAGAAAAGATCTTCAGGATGCTGTTAATCAAGCAAATAAATCACTCGTCAGCTATCGTAAATGGCTCGAGCGCGAACGCCCGGGCATGCGCACGGCATTTGCCATCGGCCCGGACGCCTACAGCTGGTTTCTGAGCAACATCGCCCTGGTTCCGCACACGCCCGGGGAGTTGCTGCTGCAGGGCCGGCAAGCCTGGAACCGGGCGGTCGCCTGGGATGTGGTCGAACAGAACCGCAATGCCGGTTCGCCCGAACTGCCGATTTTTCCGTCACGGGAGCGACAGATCCAGGCCGCCGAACTGCGCGAGCGCGAGATCCGCGCCTTTCTCGAGGCCCACGACCTGATGACGGTGCCGGAATGGTTACGGCACTACCGGAATTGTCCCCTGCCGGACTACCTCGCGCCGCTCGCGTTCCTGGGCGTCACGGACGATCTGACGTCGGAGACGCGACTCGACGAGGACGCCTGCAGCTACATCAGCGAGCCCTCGCCCGACCTGCCCTACTTCTACCTCTCGGCCGCCCGCGATCCGCGCCCCCTGATCATTCACGAAGGCGTGCCGGGCCACTACTTCCAGATGGCGCTGTCCTGGGAGCAGGAGAACCCGATTCGCAGGCGTTACATCGATTCCAGCGTCAACGAAGGCATCGCGTTCTATGTCGAGGAATTGCTCCTGCAGGCCGGCCTGTTCGACTTCAGCCCCCGGTCACGCGAAATCATCTACAGTTATGCGCGCCTGCGGGCCCTGCGCGTCGAGGTCGATATCCGGCTCGCCACGGGCGATTTCACGATCGAGCAGGCCGCGGATTACCTGGCGCGGGCGGTGCCGATGGACCGCGAGACCGCGCTGGAGGAGGCGGTCTTTTTCGCCTTCAATCCCGGCCAGGCCATTTCCTACCAGGTCGGCAAGCTGCAGATACTGGGGTTCCTGGCGGACGCGAGGCTCGATCGCGGCGACGAGTTCTCGCTGCGCGACTTCCACGATTTCCTGATGCGCAACGGCAACGTGCCGATCGCGCTGCAACGCTGGGAGTACCTGGGCCGCAAGGACGCCGTGTACCGCCTGGATGCGTTCGGCGGCCGGTCGGCCACGGTTCCGCAATGAAAAAGCCCGGTGCGGCGAGCGCCGACCGGGCTTTTGAAATCTGGAGCGGGAAACGAGACTCGAACTCGCGACCCCAACCTTGGCAAGGTTGTGCTCTACCAACTGAGCTATTCCCGCGTGGGGTGGCTATTGTAAGCCAATGGGTACTTGTGTCAACACCGACAAAACAAATTTGTGGCACAATACCGCGTCGCAAAAATGGGAGGACGGCCTATGGCCAAAGAAGACGTCATTGAAATGGACGGCATCGTCATGGAGACGCTGCCGAACACGATGTTCCGGGTCGAGTTGGAAAACGGACACGTCGTGACCGCACACATCTCCGGTCGCATGCGCAAGCATTACATCCGGATCCTGACAGGGGACAAGGTCAAGGTGGAACTGACGCCCTACGACCTGACCAAGGGAAGAATCACCTACCGGACCAAGTAACCGGTCGCCTCACTCCGCGGAGGCCGGCAAAGCCTTCGGGGCCGAATCCTTCGCGGACACCTCAAGTTGCAGTCTGTCGCCGGCGCCATCCGGTGCGTCGTCTGCGGGTGCGTCGACGGTAACCGATCCGCCCTCGGCGAGGTCGCCGAACAGCAGGTCGTCCGCCAGCGGGCGTTTGATCTGCTCCTGGATGACCCGCTTCATCGGCCGGGCGCCCATCTTCGGATCGAAACCTTCACGCGCCAGCCACTCGCGCGCGGCGCGCGTCACCGTGATCGCGACGTCCTTCAGGGCCAGCTGCTCTTCCAGTTCCAGGATGAACTTGTCGACCACCAGCAGGATCACCGGCATGTCGAGCGCGCGGAAGTTGATGATCGCGTCGAGGCGATTGCGGAATTCCGGCGCGAAGGTCTTGCGGATGACTTCCATCGCGTCGGACGAGTTGTCCTGCTCGGCGAAACCGATCGAGCGGCGCGCGCTCTGCGCGGCGCCCGCGTTGGTGGTCATGACCAGGATCACGTTCCGGAAATCGGCCTCGCGGCCGTTGGCGTCGGTCAGCTTGCCGTGATCCATCACCTGCAGCAGGATGTTGAAAATGTCCGGGTGCGCTTTCTCGATCTCGTCCAGCAGCAGCACCGCGTGCGGGTTCCGGGTGACCGCCTCGGTCATCAGGCCGCCCTTGTCGTGGCCGACGTAGCCCGGCGGCGCGCCGACCAGGCGTGACACGGAATGGGCTTCCATGTACTCGGACATGTCGAAGCGAATCAGTTCGATGCCCATGGTCAGCGCCAGTTGCCGCGTGACCTCGGTCTTGCCCACGCCCGTCGGCCCGGCGAACAGGAAGGAGCCGATCGGCTTGTCCTCTTCACCCAGGCCCGCGCGGGTCATCTTGATCGCGGCCGACAAAGCGCCGATCGCCTCGTCCTGGCCGAACACGACCAGTTTCAGATCCCGCTCCAGGTTGCGCAGGGCATCGCGGTCGGAGCGTGAAACCTGCTTGGCCGGGATGCGCGCCATCAGGGCGACGACCTGTTCGACGTCGTGCTCGTCGAGTTCGTCCTTGCGCTCGTCCTCGGGCAGCAGGCGCTGCAGCGCACCGGCCTCGTCGATGACGTCAATGGCCTTGTCGGGCAGGTGCCGGTCGTTAATGTGCCGCACGGAAAGTTCGACCGCCGCCTGCAGGGCGCTGTCCGAGTACCGGACCTGGTGGTGTTCCTCGAAGCGCTCCTTGAGGCCGCGCAGGATCTCCACGGTCTCGGCGGCCGTCGGTTCGACGATGTCGATCTTCTGAAAGCGCCGCGCCAGTGCACGATCCTTCTCGAACACGCTGCGGAATTCCTGGAACGTGGTCGAGCCGATGCAGCGCAGCTCGCCCGACGCCAGCACCGGCTTGATCAGGTTCGAAGCGTCCATCACGCCGCCCGACGCGGCGCCGGCGCCGATGATCGTGTGAATCTCGTCGATGAACAGGATGGCGCCGTCGGTATCCTGCAGTTCCTTGACCACGGACTTGAGGCGCTTTTCGAAGTCGCCGCGGTACTTCGTGCCGGCCAGCAGCGCGCCCAGATCCAGCGCGAAGATGGTCGAGTCCGCGAGGATCTCGGGCACCTCGCCGCGCACGATCCGCAGGGCCAGCCCCTCGGCCATCGCGGTCTTGCCGACGCCGGCTTCGCCGACGTACAGCGGGTTGTTCTTGCGCCGCCGGCACAGGACCTGGACGGTGCGCTGGATTTCCCGGTCGCGCCCGATCAGCGGGTCGATCCGGTCCTCGCGTGCACGCTGATTGAGGTTGGTCGTGAACTGTTCCAGCGCGCTCGCCTGCTTGTCCTCGCCCTGCCCTTCGGCATCCGGATCGGCCGCGCCGGGTTCGGCGCCCGATTCACCCTCGACCTTGCTGATGCCATGGGAGATGAAGTTCACCACGTCGAGACGCGTGATGTCGTAGCGGTTCAGCAGGTACGTCGCGTAGGAATCCTTTTCGCTGAAGATCGCCACCAGCACGTTGGCGCCGAGCACCTCGTCCTTGCCGGCCGACTGCACGTGGTACAGGGCCCGCTGCAGGACGCGCTGGAAGCCGATGGTCGGCTGCGTGTCGCGGCCTTCGCTGTCCTCCAGCACCGGGATGGTGTCCGCCAGCACCTTGCGCAGGTCATTTTCCAGGCCTTCGACATCGGCGCCACAGGCGCTCAGGATGCTCAGCGCCGAGGCGTTTTCGAGCAGCGCCAGGAGCATGTGCTCCACGGTCAGGTACTCGTGGCGCTGGTCACGGGCCGTCTGGTAGGCCTGGCTGATGGACAGTTCGAGATCCTTGCTGAACATGGTTCAGGCCCTCTCCAGCGTGCATTTGAGCGGGTGTTCCTTCTGCCGCGAGTATTCGTTCACCTGCGCGACCTTGGTTTCGGCAATTTCGTAGGTGTAGACGCCGCACACGCCCTTGCCGCGGGTGTGCACGTGCAGCATGACCTGCGTGGCGCGGTCATGGTTCATGCCGAAAAACAGCTTGAGGATTTCGACCACGAAATCCATCGGCGTGTAGTCGTCGTTCAGCAACACGACGCGATACATCGGCGGCAGCTTGACGTCCGGCCGTGATTCCTCGAGCGCGAGGCCGTGGTCCTTGTGTGATTCGAGATCTCGTCCCATGCGGCGATTCTAAACCATGTCCCGGTGGATCGGATAGTCGGTGCCGGGGTCCTTTAGTGTCCCCGCTACAGCCCATATCTAGGGACTATGACGCCGAGGAACAAGCCAGGTTCAACTGATCGAAAGCGGGTGATGGTCGCGCTCTCCGGCGGCGTCGATTCCGCCGTTTCCGCGCTGTTGCTGCAACGCGAGCAGTGGGCGCTGGACGCCATGTTCATGAAGAACTGGGAAGAAGACGACCGCCTGGGCGCCTGCTCCGCGGCCACCGACGTCGCCGATGCGCGGTCGATCGCGATCGCGCTCGAAATCCCGCTGCACCTCCGGAACTTCTCGGCGCAGTACTGGGACCACGTATTCGAAGACTTTCTCGCCGAGTACCGCGCGGGTCGCACGCCGAACCCCGACATCCTCTGCAATCGCGAAATCAAGTTCAAGACGTTCATCGAGCACGCCAGCGACCTCGGCGCGGAATTCATCGCGACCGGGCACTACGTGCGCAGCGACTGCCGCGACGGCGTGCACCGCCTGCTGAAGGGCCGCGACCCGGGGAAGGATCAGAGCTACTTCCTGTACACGATCGGCCAGGCCCAGCTCGCGCGCACGCTGTTCCCGGTCGGCGAGCTGCTGAAGCCCGACGTGCGGCGCCTCGCCGAGGAAGCCCGTCTGCCGGTCCACGACAAGAAGGACAGCACCGGGATCTGCTTCATCGGCGAACGGAACTTCCGCGAATTCCTGTCCGGGTACATCCCGCCCCGGCCCGGCGCCATTCGTACGACCGAGGGCGTCGTCATCGGCGAGCACGAAGGGCTCGCGTACTACACGCTGGGCCAACGCCAGGGCCTCGGCATCGGCGGCGTGAAAGGCTATTCCGAAAACCCCTGGTACGTGCTCCACAAGGACCGGGACGACGATGTGCTGTACGTCGGCCAGGGCCATGATCATCCCTGGCTGATGTCGACGACCCTGCTGGCCCGCCGTCTGAGCTGGGTCTCGGGGCAGGCCCCGGCCGCCGGGCAGCAGCTCACCGCCAAGGTGCGGTACCGCCAGTCCGACCAGGCGTGCACCGTGCGGGCGGTCGACGACGGGGCACTGGTGCTCGACTTCGACCGCGCGCAACGCGCGGTGACCCCGGGACAGTCCGTCGTGCTGTACGATGGTGACAACTGCCTCGGTGGCGGCGTCATCGAATGGGCGAACGCGCCGCCGGCACTGCGCGACCAACCGAACATGAGCGAGGATATCGAATGAAAGACAAGACGCTTGCACTCGCCGGCGTTTTCCAGGCATCGGAACTGGTCCGCCAGGCTGCGTCGCACGGCACCTGGTCGGGTTATGCCGCCACCGCGTGCCTCGACAGCCTGTTCCGGCTCGAAGCGGATTCCGCCGAAGAGATTTTCGGCAACCCGGAACGCATGCGGCTCGGGGTCGAGACCCTTCTGGCGGTCCTCGACGGCGACAACCAGCATGCCGCCACGCTGCGCTACACGGTCAGCCTGCTCCAGGTGCAGAAGAAGTTCAGCCGCGCCCGCGCCATCCAGGACGAGATCGGCTCCGCCCTGCTCGAAATCGGGCAAATGGACGGCGACCTCGAACAGCACGAGCGCGAGGACCGCCAGGCGCACGAGATTGCGCAGCTGTATGCGCGCACCATCAGTGAACTGTCGCCGCGCATCATCGTGCAGGGCAAACCGCAATTTCTGCAGATCGAGCGTGTCACCGACTGGATTCGAACGCTGCTGCTGGCCGGTATCCGGTCGGCCACGCTGTGGATGCAACTCGGCGGCAACCGTTTCGAACTGATGTTCGGCCGCCGCCGCATCATGCAGGACGCCAGGACCTTTCTGGCGGGTTGAGCCCGCGGCAACCCGTTTTCCCTGCCGCGAAGGCGTGCTGCCGCGCGTCCCCGGTAATAATGCGCCTCGCCACCGATTGCGGGGCGCGGCAACCCGAATCGTTCGGCCACGCGCACCGGGGCCTTCGGCGAAGGCAGCCACCGCGATGCCGCGAATTGCGCCGATTCCCGGCGGCGCACTGTGAACTTCCCGCCCGTTCGGCGATAATAATCAGTTCATCCCGAACAACGTCGAACCACGGAGAACAGCATGGGAGACTCATTCGCAACCGCTTCCAGCCTCGAGGTCAATGGCCGGACTTTCCGGTATTTCAGCCTGCCGAAACTCGCCCGCGAGCATGACATCGACCGCCTGCCCTACAGTCTCAAGATTCTGCTCGAGAATCTTCTGCGTCACGAGGACGGCGTCAACGTCACGCGCAGCGATATCGAAGCGCTTTGCAACTGGGACCCCAAGGCGGCGCCGAGTACGGAAATCGCCTTTACGCCCTCACGGGTCGTGCTGCAGGACTTTACCGGCGTGCCTGCCGTGGTCGACCTGGCGGCGATGCGCGATGCCATGACCGCGCTCGGTGGAAACCCCGAGCAGATCAATCCGCTGTCGCCCGCGGAGCTCGTCATCGATCACTCGGTCCAGGTCGACAGCTACGGGCAGGCCGATTCGCTCGACCTCAACAACGAGATCGAATTCCAGCGCAACCGGGAGCGTTACAGCTTCCTGCGCTGGGGCCAGTCCGCCTTCAGTAACTTCCGCGTCGTTCCGCCCAACACCGGCATCGTGCACCAGGTCAACCTCGAGCACCTCGCCCGCGTGGTCTTCGGCGAGGATGGCGTGGCCTACCCCGACACCGTGGTGGGCACCGACTCGCACACGACCATGATCAACGGCATCGGCGTTCTGGGCTGGGGCGTGGGCGGCATCGAGGCCGAGGCCGCGATGCTCGGACAGGCCATCACCATGCTCATTCCGCAGGTCGTCGGCTTCAAGCTGACGGGGCGCCTGCCGGAAGGCGCCACCGCGACCGATCTCGTGCTGACCGTGACCCAGATGCTGCGCGAACTGGGCGTGGTGGGCAAGTTCGTGGAGTTCTACGGCGACGGCCTGGCGCACCTTCCGCTGGCCGACCGGGCCACGATCGCCAACATGGCGCCGGAGTATGGCGCTACCTGCGGCATCTTCCCGGTCGACGAGGAAAGCCTGCGGTACCTGTCCCTGTCCGGTCGCTCCGACGAACACGTGGCCCTGGTCGAGGCCTACACCCGTGCGCAGGGCCTGTTCCACGAGGCCGACCAGGCGGACGCGGCGTACAGCGACGTGCTCGAACTGGACATGGGCACGGTGCAGCCGAGCCTCGCCGGCCCCAAGCGCCCGCAGGACCGCGTCCTGTTGAGCGAGATGAAGGGCAATTACGAGGACAACAGCGCACCGTTCAAGACGGCGCGCGATGCCGACGGTTCGGCCGAGGTCACCTACAAGGGCGAGACCTTTCAGCTGGAAGACGGCGCGGTCGTCATCGCGGCCATCACGTCCTGCACCAACACGTCGAATCCCGCGGTCATGCTGGGCGCCGGCCTGCTCGCGCGCAACGCCGTGGCGCGCGGCCTGAAGGTCAAACCGTGGGTCAAGACCTCGCTCGGCCCGGGTTCGCGCGTGGTGACCGATTACCTGGCGAAGGCGGGCCTGCTCGACGACCTCGAAGCGCTCGGCTTCAACGTCGTCGGCTATGGCTGCACGACCTGCATCGGCAACTCCGGCCCGCTGCCGGAACCGGTCGGCGAAGCGATCCGCAACAACGACCTGGTCGCCTGCTCGGTGCTGTCCGGCAACCGGAACTTCGAGGGCCGCGTGCACGCGGACGTGAAGATGAACTACCTGGCGTCACCGCCGCTCGTCGTCGCGTACGCGCTGGCGGGAAGCCTCGAAGTCGACCTCGTCAACGATCCGCTGGGCGAGGACAACGACGGCAACCCGGTCTACCTGAAGGACATCTGGCCTTCGACGCACGAAATTCAGGATACGGTGAGCGCGAACGTCAGCTCGGACATGTTCCGCAAGAGCTATTCCAGCGTGTTCCAGGGGGACGAGCGCTGGAACGCGATCGACTCGCCGACCGGTGAGATCTTCGCCTGGGACAGCGACTCGACCTACATCCAGAACCCGCCCTATTTCCGCGACATGACGGCCGAGCTGCCGGATATCCCGGAAATCCGCGGAGCGCGCTGCCTGGCCCGTCTGGGCGATTCGATCACCACCGACCACATCTCCCCGGCCGGCGCGATCAAGGAAGACTCGCCCGCAGGCCAGTACCTGATCGAAAAGGGCGTGCAGAAGCAGGACTTCAATTCCTACGGCTCACGCCGCGGCAATCACGAGGTCATGATGCGCGGCACCTTCGCGAACGTGCGCCTGCGCAACCAGCTGGCCCCGGGAACCGAGGGCGGCTGGACGACGCACCAGCCCTCCGGCGAGCAGATGTCGATCTATGACGCCGCGATGCGCTACCAGGACGAAGGCACGCCACTGGTCGTGATCGCCGGCAAGGAATACGGCACCGGTTCGTCTCGCGACTGGGCGGCCAAGGGCACCAACCTGCTCGGCGTCAAGGCGGTGATTACCGAGAGTTTCGAGCGGATCCATCGCTCCAACCTCGTCGGCATGGGCGTTCTGCCGCTCAACTTCATGCCCGGCGAAAGCGCCGAGAGCCTGGGGTTAACCGGAAAAGAAACCTATGATATTGAAGGTCTTGGCGATGGTACCTCAGACACTGTCACGGTTACGGCGACGACCGAGGACGGCCGCAAGACGGCCTTCCAGGCTCGCGTAAGGATCGATACGCCGAAGGAAGCGGATTACTACCGTAACGGCGGCATCCTGCACTACGTGCTGCGTCAACTGGCGGCCGCCTGAGCGCGCCGGTCATCTGTTGCAATGAAGCCCCGGTACGCCGGGGCTTTTTTTAGCCTCGCCCGCCGGCCCGGCG
>JARROJ010000070.1:0-10976 GCA_037384065.1 Lysobacterales bacterium | reverse complement strand
CAGGCTGAGCACCGTGTAGGACGCGGCCGGCAGTTTCAGCGTCATCGAGCGGCCCGGTTTCGGCGCATCCAGCTCCTGCGGCGCCACGCGGCGCGGCGCGTCGAAGGTATTGAACGCTTTCAGGTCGTCGCCCGTCAGCGTCAGGCAGGCGGCGACCGATTCGGGCGCCAGGTTTTTCCAGTCCAGTTCGAGTTCGCGTTCGTTTTCCAGGTCGCGGTTCAGCACGAATACGGCGGCCTCGCCGTTGTCCCGATCCAGCGTGACGGCGACATCCAAATACGGCACGTCGTCGTCGCGGGCGAAATCGGCACGCAGGCCATCGGCCCGGATCGGGTAGGTGTCCGATTCGACCAGCAGGTCGAGCACGCGGCCTTTTGCGTGTTCCAGGGCCCAGGCGTATGGGTACCAGATGCTTTGCCGCAACACGCCCTCGTCGCTGGTGACCAGTGGCGCGATGACGTTGATGATCTGCGCCAGGCAACCGATGCGGACGCGGTCCGAGCGCCGCAGCAGGCTGTTGATGAACCCGCCGACCAGCAACGCGTCCTCCAGGTTGTAAACCTCCTCCAGCAGGCGGGGCGCGAACTGGCGCTTGCCGTCGGCGAAGTCGCCGCCGCGGGCCCGGTACCAGACGTTCCACTCGTCGAACGAGAGCCACAGCCGCTTGGGCGAACGCAGCGTGCCCTGCACGTAGTCGCAGACCGCGCCGATCTCGAGAATCTGGCGCTCCATGTCGAGGTTCATCGCCAGGTACCGCGCGGTGTCGTTGCCGGAGAGTTCCTCGGTGTTGCCGTAGTAGTTGTGCAGCGAAATGCCGTCGACCTGGTCGTAGCATTCCTCCAGCACTTCGCGGTCCCAGGTCAGGTAGGTCGGCAGGATGGTGTTGCTCGAACCGCAGGCGATCAGTTGCAGGCTGCGGTCGATCCTGCGGATCTGCCGCGCGGTGTCGCGCGCCTTGCGGCCGTATTCGCGCGCCGGCATGTGGCCCATCTGCCAGGGGCCGTCCATCTCGTTGCCCAGGCACCAGTAGCGCACGTCGTGCGGCTGCTCGTAACCGTGCGAACGGCGCAGGTCGCTCCACTTGGTGCCGGCATCCACGTTGCAGTACTCGACGTAGGCGACCGCCATCTCGGGGGTGCCGGTGCCGAGGTTGAAACCGAGCAGGGGCTCGGTGCCGACGAGGCGACACCAGTCGATGAACTCGTTGGTGCCGAACTGGTTCGTTTCGAGCGAATTCCAGGCGCGCTCGAGCACGGTCGGCCGCTGGTCTTTGGGCCCGACCCCGTCCAGCCAGTTGTAGCCGGAGACGAAGTTGCCGCCCGGGTACCGGATGACCGGCACGTCCAGCGTGCGGATCTCGTCCATCACGTCCGTTCGAAACCCGTTTTCGTCGGCCAGCGGGGAGTCGGGCTGGTAGACGCCGGTGTACACGGCGCGGCCCAGGTGCTCGAGGAACGAGCCGAGCAGTTTCCGGTCCAGGTCGGCGCGGTAGCGGGCGGGATTGATGACGGCGCGGGCGGGTCCGCTGCTGCGCGCGTAGCCGAAGCCGGGCAGCCAGGACCCGGCCGCGAGGATGGCGCCCGCGGTTCCCAGTTGCGACAGGAACGCGCGGCGGTTCGGGTGGATGATCATTTCGGTCTCCGGATAGTGAGGGATGCGTTCGATCCGCGACGCCCGAAGACGTGATCTTCCGCCTGCTCGGGCGAATCGCTAAGATGCTACCATTGTCGGAGTTCACGCTGCTACCGGGGGCAGGCGCTCGCGAGAGGCGCGTGGGTCCGGCCGTCGGGCGGCGTCGTAAGCGCTGCTGCCGGGCATTCGCGTGGCGCGAAAGGACAGAGCCGGTATGAAACGATACGAACGTTGGGTCCGCGCGACCGTCTTGCTGCTCGCCGCGACGACCGTGGTTGCCGCGGTCGCGGCCCCGGTCGCCGGGCAGAAAGCCAAGAGCGCGTTCTACCGGGCGCCGCTCAAGACACAGATGGACGACGCGGCGCCGGTGTTCCGGAACGTGACGGTCCACGACCCGTCGGTGATCCGCGTCGACGATACCTACTACGTGTTCGGCTCCCACCTCGCCGCGGCGAAGACGACCGATTTCATGCAGTGGGACCTCGTTGCGGATGGCGTGAGCCCCGCCAATCCCCTGTTCGAGAACGTGGTCACGGAGCTCGCGGATATTTTCGAATGGTCCGGCGGGGTCGGCCTGTGGGCCAACAACGTCACGCAACTCGACGACGGTCGGTTCTACATGTACCCGAACCTCAGCCAGTCGGACGCGCCGCGCGCCTCGATCGGACTGGCGGTCGCGGACGACGTCGAGGGTCCGTACGACTACCGGGGCATCTTCCTGCAGTCGGGCATGTGGGATGAAATCAGCGAGGACGGGGTCAACGTCTACGATCCGACGATCCACCCCAATACGATCGATCCCCATGTGTTCTTCGACCTGGAGCATCGCCTCTGGATGGTGTACGGCTCTTACTCCGGGGGCATTTTCATCCTCGAGATGGATCCGGAGTCCGGCCTGCCGTTCGAGGGGCAGGGCTACGGCACGCACCTGGTCGGCGGAAACCACGCGCGGATCGAGGGGCCGTTCATCCTGTACAGCCCGCACACCGGCTACTACTACCTGTTCGTCTCGTTCGGCGGCCTGGCCGCCGGCGACGGGTACAACATCCGCGTGGCGCGCTCGGCGAACCCGAACGGACCGTACTTCGACGCGATGGGCGTCGACATGGCGACCGTCAAGGGCGCACCCGGAACGCTGTTCGACGATGCGAGCATCGCACCCTACGGCCAGAAGCTGTTCGGCGACCATTTCTGGGAGCGCTACGCCGGCGAGCCCGGTACGACCACCGGGCACGGTTACGTGTCGCCGGGCCATAATTCCGCGTATTACGAACCCGAAACGGGCCGCTATTACCTCGTGTTTCACACGCGCTTCCCCGGGCAGGGCGAGTTCCACCAGGTGCGCGTGCACGAGATGTTCATGAACGCCGAGGGCTGGCCGGTCGTGGCCCCGTACCGCTGGGTGCCGTACCGCCACGTTCCCTACGCGGACATTCCGTTCGTGCGCAGCGGCTTTCCGTTTTACCGGAAGAATTGCCCCCAGAAGCGTTCCTGCTGGAACATGGAAACCGTCGCCGTGGACGAAACGCCCGGCGACTACAAGCTGATCAACCACGGCAAGGCCATCCGGATGGCCCTGGCGATGCCGGAAGACATCAGCCTGAATGCCGATGGCAGCATCAGCGGCGACCATACCGGCTACTGGTCCCGCTCTTTCGCCAACCGGATCACGATCGATCTCGATGAAGCCGGGCGGTTCGAGGGCGTGATGTCACGGGGCTGGAACGAGACCTCGCAGCAGTTCGTGCTGACCTTCAGCGCCCAGTCCGTGGAAGGCATCTCGATCTGGGGCAGCCAGCTTGCCCAATGAGACATCCGGAACGCGCCCTGAATTCAACCCGGCCCAAGTGACCCGAGGAGCTTCATGCAGACCCCGAAACTGACCGTACTCGAAAAAATCGGCTTTGGCGCCGGGGACATGGCGGTCAACGTCGTCATCTCCTCGATGTTCCTGATCGTCGCGTACTTCTATACCGACATCTTCGGTCTGAAGCCGACCCACATGGGCATCCTGTTTCTCGCCGCCCGCCTGATCGATGCGGTCACCGATCCGCTGATGGGGCTGATTACCGATCGCGTGAAATCGGAGCGGTTCGGACGCTTCCGGCCCTATTTCCTGTACCTCGCGGTGCCGTTCGGCGTGTCCGTGTTCCTGATGTTCACGACACCCGACTGGAGCTACAACGCCAAGCTCGTCTGGGCGTACGCGACGTACATCCTGGTCACCCTGATGTTCACCTCGGTCACGATTCCGTACATCTCCCTGATCGGCGTGCTGACCTCGGACCCGCAGGAGCGGCTGTCGGCCAACGGCTACCGGCTGTTCTTCGCCAAGATCGCGGCGTTCATGGTGACGATCATCGTGCCGGTCATGGCCGACTGGTGGGGCGAAGGCAACCTCGCCAAGGGCTACCAGGCGGCAATGGGCGTGATGGCCGCGATGGCCACCTTGCTGTTCCTGTTCTGTTTCGCGACCACGACCGAGCGCGTCGAGCATGAAATCGATCGCAAACCGCTGCGCGAGCAGGCCGCGCTGCTGCTGAAGAACGACCAGTGGCTGATCCTGTGCGCGGTCTGTTTCACGGGGACGCTCGGCTACGTGATCCGCAACTCGGTCGCGGCGTATTACGCGACCTATTACCTCGGCGCGGATGCCAAGATGCTGTCGGCCTTTCTCAGCACCGGCGTGATCGCCGCCATCCTGGCGATGGTCGCCTCGACCTGGATCACCAAGCGCTACTGCAAGGTGCAGCTGTTCCGCTGGAGCCAGCTCGTGGTCGGCGTGCTCAGCCTGGGCATGTTCCTGCTGGTCGGCCCGGGCGACGTGGCGCTGGCCTTCGCGTTCTACTTCTGCCTGTCGTTCGTGGTGGACCTGCACGCGCCGGTGTTCTGGTCGGCCATCGCGGAGGCCGTGGACTACGGCCAGGCGAAAACCGGCAAGCGCGTGTCCGGCCTCGCCTTCGGCGGGATTTCCTTCTTCCAGAAAGCCGGCATGGGCGTGGCCGGTTTCGTCGTCGGCATCCTGCTGACGGTGTTCGGTTACGAAGCCGGCGCCGAGCAGACGCCGCTGGCCCTGACCGGCATCGCGCTGATGCTGTCGGTCATCTCGGGCGTCTTCCACGTCATCATGGGCCTGTTGATGTTCAAGTACCGCATCACCGACCGCTACTACAACGACATGAAGGCGCGCGGCCTGATCGAAGACGAAGCGCCGGAGTACATCACCGAAGCGCCGCAGGTGTGACGCTGTCACCAAGGAGTGCAACCGTGAACGTTCTCGAACCCCTGATCCTGCAACGGGCGGATCCGTACATCCACAGGCACGACGACGGCTTTTACTACTTCACCGCCTCGGTGCCGGCGTATGACGGTATCGAGCTGCGCCGCGCCCGAACCATCGCGGGCCTGGCCGAGGCCGAACCCGTGATGGTGTGGCGCAAGCCCGACATCGGGCCGTACAGCGACCTGGTCTGGGCGCCCGAAATCCATTTCAACGACGGCGCCTGGTACGTCTACTTCGCCGCGGCGCCGTCGCGCGAGATCAAGGACGACCTGTTCCAGCACCGCATGTACGCGATTTCCTGTCAGGCCGACAACCCGCTGGTCGGGCCGTGGACCTTCGAGG
Organism: Lysobacterales bacterium; assembly: GCA_037384065.1. GTDB lineage: Bacteria > Pseudomonadota > Gammaproteobacteria > Xanthomonadales > SZUA-36 > JABDPF01. The sequence goes on along the minus strand of JARROJ010000070.1, from coordinate 5,719 downwards.
GGCAGATCGATACCGGTATGGATACGTTCTGCCTCGATGCCACCACCTTCTACCACGACGACGTGCTGTACTACCTCTGGGCCCAGAAGGACGCCGGCATCCGCGGCAATTCGAACCTGTACATCGCCCCGATGAAAACACCGGTGGAACTGGCCGGTCCGCCGGTGCGCCTGAGCAAACCGGAATACGACTGGGAGACCATCGGGTTCTGGGTGAACGAGGGGCCGGCGGTCGTCAAGCACGGCGGCCGCATCTTCATCACCTACTCGGCCAGTGCGACCGATGAGAATTACGCCATGGGCCTGCTCTGGGCGGATGCGGATGCCGACCTGCTCGATCCGGCCAGCTGGAGCAAGTCGAAAGAGCCGGTGCTGACCAGCAGCCCGGAGTACGACATCTACGGCCCCGGCCACAACAGCTTCACGGTGGCGGAGGACGGTGTGACGGACCTGCTGGTCTACCACGCGCGCACCTACACCGAGATCGAGGGCGACCCGTTGTGGAACCCGGACCGCCATACCTTCGTCAAGCCGTTGAAGTGGGGCGATGACGGCATGCCGGTCTTCGGCGACGCCGCGCTTGCCGAGTGACGGCGGCCCGGGCCGCCCGGAGTCTTCGAAATGACGTTCAAACGCCTGCTGCTCGCGATCGCGCTGCTGTCGTGCGGCAAGCTGCTCGCTATCGACTATTTTCCGCTCGACCAGGTGCGCCTGCTGGACGGCCCGTTTCGCGCCGCGCAGGACCGCAACATCGACTACCTGATGGCGCTGGAGCCCGATCGCCTGCTGGCGCCGTACCTGGAGGAAGCCGGGCTGGAGCCGCGCGCCGAAAAATACGGCAACTGGGAAAGTTCCGGGCTGGGCGGCCATATCGGCGGGCATGCCCTGACCGCCCTGAGCCTCGCCTGGGCCGCGACCGGCCGCACCGACGTTCGGGAACGCCTGGATTACATGCTGCGGGAACTCCGTCGCGCGCAACTCGCCCACGGCAACGGTTACCTGGGGGGCGTACCCGACGGCGACGCGCTGTGGCGGGACGTCGCGGCCGGCGACGTGCGGGCCGACCTGTTCGCGCTGAACGGTTCCTGGGTGCCCTGGTACAACCTGCACAAGGTGTTCGCCGGACTGCGCGACGCCTGGCTGTACGCCGGCAACCCGCTGGCCCGCACGATGCTCATCGAGTGGGCCGACTGGGCGGCGGGCCTGGTCGCGAACCTCGACGACGCGCAGATGCAGGCCATGCTGCGCGCCGAGCACGGCGGCATGAACGAGGTGTTCGCCGACGTCGCCGCGATTACCGGCGATGACCGGTACCTGGAAACGGCGCGGCGCTTTTCCCATCGGTTCATCCTCGATCCGCTGCTGGCCGGCGAGGACCGCCTGACCGGCCTGCACGCCAACACGCAGATTCCGAAGGTGGTGGGGTTCGAGCGCATCGCGCAGCAGGCGGGCGACGCCGACTGGCACCGGGCCGCGCGGTTCTTCTGGGACACCGTCGTCAACGAGCGCAGCGTCGCGATCGGCGGCAACAGCGTGCGCGAGCACTTCAACGACAAGCACGACTTCACGCCGATGATCCGCGAAGTCGAGGGGCCCGAGACCTGCAACACCTACAACATGCTGAAGCTCACGCGGCTGCTGTTCGCCGCCGAACCGCGCGGTGAATACGCCGAGTTCTACGAGCGCGCGTTGTACAACCACATTCTCGCCAGCCAGGATCCGGCGACCGGCGGGCTGGTCTATTTCACGCCGATGCGGCCGCAGCACTACCGGGTCTACTCGCAGGCGCAGGAGGCGATGTGGTGCTGCGTCGGCTCCGGTATCGAGAACCACGTCAAGTACGGCGCGTTCATCTTTGCACATGACGGCGGCGACCTGATCGTCAACCTGTTCATCCCCGCACGGCTCGAGTGGCCCGAGCGGGGGGTGGCCTTGCGCCAGGAAACCCGCTTTCCCGACGAGTCCGGCACGACCCTGGTGTTCGAACAGGACAGCGACGTCGGTTTGCGCCTGCGCTGGCCCTCCTGGGCGGCCGCAGACACGCCCGCGGTGCGCATCAACGGTCGCGCGCAGCCGGCGACGGTCGGTCCGGACGGCTACATTCGCCTGCAGCGGAAGTGGAAACAGGGCGACCGGGTCAGCCTCGCCTTGCCCATGGAAACCCGCCTCGAGCAGATGCCCGACGGCCTGGACCAGTACGCGATCCTGTACGGCCCGATCGTCCTCGCCGCGAAGACGAACCCGTTTCCCGGTGAAACCCTGGCGTACTATGCCGACGACAGCCGCATGGGACACATCGCAAGCGGCCCGATGTGCCCGCTCGAGCGCACGCCGGTGTTCGTTTCCGACCGCCCCGATTTCGCCGGCCGCATCGAGCGCATCGGCGATGACGAACTGCGCTTTCGCTTCACCGGCCGCACGGGACAGCCCGGCCTGGAATCGACCGAGCTGATCCCGTTCTTTCGCCTGCATCACAGCCGCTACGTGGTGTACTGGCCCTTCAGCACGCCCGAGCAACTGGCCGCGACGCGCACGCTGGCGGCTGCCGAGGAAGCCGCGCGCCTTGAACTGGATCGCCTGACGGTCGACGAGGTGGCGCCGGGCGAGCAGCAGCCGGAGGCGGAACACGATTTTGCAGGCGTGGACACCGAGGCCGGGGTCAATTTCGGCCGTCACTGGCGGCACGCGGCCGGCTGGTTCGGCTACACGCTGCGCGACCCGCAGGGCGAGGCGCGCTATCTGCGCATCGACTACTGGGGCGCGGATGCCGGTCGCACGTTCACGATCGAGGTGAACGGAATCGTCATCGCCGAAGTCACGTCGACCGGCGCGGCCGGCGCCGAGTTCGTGTCGGTCGATTATCCGCTCAGCGAGCAGGTTCTCGCGCGCAGCACGGACGGCGCCCATCGCCTGCGTTTCATCGCCGGCGAGGATTCCGTCGCCGGCGGCATCTACGGCGTGCGCCTGCTGCGCAGCCTGCCCGACGGATGATCTTCTGACGCTGCGCCGTTTGGCGGCCCCGGCAAAACCATCCTGGCGCACCGCGTTCCGCCGGACAGCGTTCGTGGAAGGGCCGGTATTAAGCTGGCATTAAACCGACCTGCGCTATGCTTGGGGTGTTCTGCAACACTCGGGTCAATGCCCGTGCGGCTGCGCGCCGCCTGCTGGCTCAGCGCAGACCCGGGCTGAAACACGGCCGTCCGAGGAGTTTCCGGGGTTCCAAAGGAGGCTTCTTCATGAATACCCATCAACGACTTTTACGGCGTTCCATCGCTGTCCTGTTCTTCATCCCGGCCCTTGCCTGGGGTGCCGAAACCGCGACGATCAATTGTCTTTCGACCAACGGCGGGTTCAGCGTAGACGGCGGTCCGCTCACGATTCTCCAACAAGGCGACACGACCGAATTCGCTGTTTCACCCGACGGCAGCATTCTCGAGTTGTGGTCCTGCGGTTGGCAGGATCCGGATTGCCGGATGCTTGAATACACGATTTTTCCGAACACGGAGTGGAACATCGTTTCCTTTTGCGACGTGCGCATCGTGTTGCAGGAAGTGAATGACTGCAACTACATCATGGCGCTCAATTGCCCGCCGTCCGATGACCCGCAGAGCTTCACCGACGGGCTCGATGTCCAGATCAACGGCTACACCGGTTCGCAAAGCTGCGCGCTGGCCGCCGGCATCCACTGGGACTGGGGCGACGGACAGTCCGGAAGCTCCTGGTTTCCTGCCGCCCACCATTACGACGCGACGGGTACGTACACCGTTTGCGCCGCGGCCTACGACGGCTCGGGCATCGGCTTACTGGCCATCAATACCTGCCAGGTGACGGTCCAGTCGGGCCGGAAACTCGCCTGTGTCGGGTTTGCGCCCCCGATGGCCGATTTTCCGGTGAGTTTCAAACGTAACCATGCGATCCCGCTTCGCGCCGAGTTGTTCGACGCCGAGGGCCTGGAAATCAGGGGCGCCGATCTTGCGACACCGCCGGTCGTCAACGTGTGGTTCGAACCGTCCGCCAGCGCGGAACCGCCGGTCAGCCTGGAGGATATTCCGCATTCGGGTGCCGGCGATCCGGGTAACGAGTTCTATTTCACGAACAGTGACCTCTGGCAATTCATACTCAGCACGCATGGCTATTCCGCATTCGGCCAGTATTACGCGACGATCGAAAGCGCAGACCCTTCCGAATACGTGATCGAGCCGGCTTGCGTGACGGAGTTCATCGTCAAGTGACGTTGCGGTCAAACCCGCAGCGCATCGGCTGGCGATCAGAGCGAGGGACCACCGCGGGTGGTCCCTCTCGTCTCAGGGGACGGGCGTGACCCGAATCGCCCGCGTCACGGAAACGTTCAATCGATCGTGAACGGCAGCACGAAACCGGACGCGAGGGGGTCGGGAACCTCGGCGATGAAGGCGTAACCGCCCGGCTCCAGGTCGACGGTGAAGTAGCCGTGCGCGCCGGCCGGGAGGTCGTTCAGGCCGCCCAGGAAGGTGACCGGCGCCGGATCTTCGAGCCCGTCGGGTGTGCGCCAGTCGAGCCACGCGTTGGCCTGCGCGAGGCTCGTTTCGTCGTCCACGCGCAACAGGTGCACATCGTTGCCGACGAACGAGGGCAGGGCCTGCTGCTCGAGGAAGTCGACCCGGATCGTGTTCCGTCCGGGGCGCAGTTCGCCCGCCGTGATTTCAAAGCCGCCGTTGCGAACCGCCAGCGTGACGTCGGCGTCCGGTTCGGGCACGCCGTTCGGTTGCTCGGTGACCGTCAGGTCCAGCAACATGCCGAGTTTTCCGTCCGCCGGCGGCGTCGTATGAAAGACGCCATCGGACTTCACGTAGCACTCGATGATGTAATGACCCGGCTCGAGGTACACCGTCGTCTGGCCGAGTCGACCGGCCGAAAGAAGGCCGGGGCCGCCGTTTCGTCCGAGTTCGCCGATCCACTCCGGAAAGGAGGCGAAGGCCGCGTTGGCGGCTTCTTCGTCGCCGGCGTTCATCGCATCCATCGCAGCCTGGAAGGGTACCGCGACTTCCGCGCTGAAGCGCTCGACAGTCACGCCCTCGGGGGGCACGTCGATCATCGCGAAATGGATCATGTTCGAGGCATTGAAAAAACGGAACGTGGTCCAGCCCGAAGGAATCTCCGTCGGGCCTTCGAAGGTCATCCCCACGGCCCGCAGTTCGACCACCTGCGGCTGCGGGGGTGGCTCGGGCGCGGGCGCGACCGTGGTCGCCGGCGCCGCTTCTTCCGCCGTCCGCTCCGGCGGAGGCGGTTCACCGCCGCACGCGGTCAGCAGTATCAGTCCAAGCGACAGGACACCGGCGCACAGCCGGTCGGCACGAAGTTTTTCGATGGATTTCAACGGCTTCTCCCAGAGATTATTTTCGAATAGCCTCTCAAACTGAACGCAAAAGGGCAAATCAGGCCGCAAGAACGCGAACGCCGATCGGCGGGCCGGCGGCGCGGTGGGGATCGAGCCGCTGTCGCGGCGTGCGCTGCATCAGTCGCGCTCGACCGGGCGAAAATCGGGAAAGCCGTTTTCGTCCCAATACAGGACACGCGCCCGGGCGTGACGGTTGGGGTCGGTCAGCGGCGTGCCCCGTAACTCGCGATAGTCGCGCGCGTGATAGATCATCAGGTCGGTGACGCCGTCCTCGGCGATCGTGAAGCCGTTGTGGCCCGGGCCGTAACGGCCGAGCGCTTCGTCGGTTTCGAACACCGGTTTG
>JARROJ010000069.1:0-12342 GCA_037384065.1 Lysobacterales bacterium | reverse complement strand
CGACACCGCCCGGAAACTGAACGTGCCCGGTGACTGGAACAGCCAGGAACCCGAACTCTTTTTTTACGAGGGCACGGTCTGGTACCACCGGACGTTCACGCTCGACCCGAAACCCGGGCACCGCTACCGGATCCACTTCGGCGCGGCGAACTACCAGGCCATCGTTTGGATCAACGGCCGCGAGGCCGGCCGCCACGAGGGCGGCTTCACACCTTTTCAGTTCGACATCACCGACCTGCTGAACGACGGCGAGAATTTCGTCGTGGTCAAGGCCGACAACCGGCGGGCCGCCGACCAGGTGCCCACCGTCAACACCGACTGGTGGAACTACGGCGGCATCACCCGCCCGGTGCGAATCATCGAACTGCCCGAACGGCATGTCCGCGACTGGTTTCTGCAGTACACCCGTGACGGCCGCATCAAAGGCTGGGTCGCGACGAGTGCAAGCGGCCGCGTAACGCTTTCGATTCCGGAACTCGATCTTCGACAGACCGTCGATACCGACGCCGACGGGCGCGCGCATTTCGCGCTCGACGCCCGGCCGCAGTTGTGGACGCCGGATTCACCCAAATTGTACGATATCGAACTTTCTTTCGACGATGACACGGTCCACGACCGGATCGGGTTCCGCACCATCGAAGTCGCGGGCACCGAGATCCTTTTGAACGGCGAACCGGTGTTCCTGCGCGGCGTCAGCGTGCACGAGGAAGCGCCCGGCGGCGGCCGCGCCTGGAGCGAGGAACACGCCCGCACGCTGCTGGGCTGGGCGCGCGAACTGGGCGCCAATTTCGTGCGCCTCGCGCACTATCCGCACAACGAGACGATGGTCCGCATGGCCGACGAGATGGGTCTGCTGGTCTGGTCCGAGATCCCGGTGTACTGGACGATCGCCTTTGACGACCCCGCGGTCTACGCAAAGGCGGAGACCCAGCTTTCCGAAATGATCACGCGCGATCGCAACCGGGCCTCGGTGATCCTGTGGTCGGTCGCCAACGAGACCCCGGCCCGACCGGCGCGCACGGCCTTCCTGTCGCGCCTTGCGGATCGGGCCCGCGCCCTGGATCCGACCCGGCTCATCACCGCCGCGCTCGACACCCAGCGGGACGTCGGCGGCGCCCGGGTCATCGACGACCCCCTGGCGGCGGTGGTCGACGTGATCGGGGTGAACAGCTACTGCGCGTGGTACGGGCCGGAGCGCCCCGCGGACTGCCGGGAAATCGCCTGGCGTTCACCCTACGGCAAACCGATGATCATGAGCGAGTTCGGCGGCGGCGCCCTGCATGGAAAACACGGCCCTGCAGACCATCGCTGGACCGAGGAATACCAGGCCGCCGTTTACGAGGCCAACCTGGCGATGATTGCCGGGATCGATTTCCTGCGCGGACTGACCCCCTGGATCCTGATGGATTTCCGCTCGCCGCGGCGCCACCTGCCCGGCATCCAGGACTTCTGGAACCGCAAGGGACTGCTGTCCGAAAACGGCGCGAAGAAGGCCGCCTGGTACGTGCTGCGGGACGCGTACCGGGAACGGGCCGGGGCGGATGACTAGCGCCCCGGCCAGCGCCGCTTACCGGGGCGGAATCCGTTTCAGCGTTTCCAGCAGGTAGCCCCAGAACTTCTGCACCGAGCTGATCTGGACTTTCTCGTCCGGCGAGTGCGCGCCGCGGATGTTGGGGCCGAAGGAGATCATCTGCATCTCCGGGTAGTTGCTGCCGAGAATGCCGCACTCCAGACCCGCGTGGCAGGCCATCAGGGGCGCCTCGGCGCCGAACAGTTCCTCGTACAGCGCCCCCATCAGTTTGACGATCGGCGCATCGGGGCGCGGCGCCCAGCCGGGATAAGCGCCCTCGAGACGAACCTCCGCCCCGATCAGCTCGAAGGTCGCCCGAATCGCCTCGGCCAGGTCCATCTTCTCGCTGTCGACCGAGCCGCGCGTCAGGCACTGCGCCTTGTATTCGCCCTCCCGGGCGAGCACCCGGGCGATGTTGTTCGACGTCTGCACGAGGTCCTCGACATCGGGGCTCATGCGGTGGATGCCGTGCGGGCAGGCCCGGATCGCGCGCAGCAGCTGACCCTGGAACGTCTCGTCCATCACCTTTGCCGGCAGTTCGGCCGCTTCAAGCGTGACCGCCAGCTGCGGATCCGTGGTCGCGTACTCGGCCTGCAGCACCGCGGCGTGCTCATCGAGAAACCCTTTGAACGCCTCCACGTCGGAAGCATCCACGGTGATCACCGCCGACCCCTCGCGCGGAATCGCGTTGCGCAGACCGCCGGAATCGATCGCCGCAACGCCGATGCCGTGCGTCTCGACGGCGGCGAGCAGCAGGCGGGCCAGCAGCTTGTTGGCATTGCCGCGCCCGAGGTGGATATCCATGCCGGAATGGCCGCCGGAGAGGCCCTTGACGGTCAGCGTGAAGGCCACGCTGCCCGGCCTCACTTCCGCTTCCGCGTAGCGACCGCTGATGTTGACGTCGACGCCGCCGGCGCAGCCGATCGTGATTTCGTCGTCGTCCTCGGTATCCAGGTTGAGCATGATGCGACCCCGGAGCATGCCACCGGCCAGGTTCATGGCGCCGGTCATGCCGGTTTCCTCATCGATCGTGAACAGCGCTTCGATCGGCGGATGCTCGATGTCGTCGCTGGCCAGGATCGCCATTGCGGACGCCACGCCGATGCCGTTGTCAGCGCCCAGCGTGGTGCCGCGCGCCTTGACCCAGTCGCCGTCGACGTACATGTCGATACCCTGGTTGTCGAAATCGAAATCAGTGTCGGCGTTCTTCTGGCAGACCATGTCCAGGTGACCCTGGATGACCACCGGCGTGCGGTCTTCCATGCCCGGCGTCGCGGGCTTGCGGATGATCACGTTGCCGATGTCGTCGACGACGGTTTCCAGGCCAAGGCCCTCGCCGAAGCGTTTCATGAACTCGATGACGCGCGCTTCTTTCTTGGAGGGACGCGGTACGGCATTGAGATCGGCAAAACGGGACCAGAGGGATTGCGGTTCAAGCTGTCGGATTTCGCTGTTCATGGCATTTTTTTCAGGCTGTTTCGAAACGATGGGAGCACGTTAGACCAGCGGCCGAACGCCGTCCATTACCTGGATCATATGCGAGGCGAATGCGACAAAATCAAGCGCCCTCGAACCACGCGCCCGTGCGACGAAGTGGGACGTCGGGCGGCGAACTCCGGCGAACCGGCTGCTGCGGAAATGAAGGGCCAGCCCCCGTCTTCCGCCCCCCGTTCAGCCTGGACTTCTCGCCGCTGTCCGACGACGGGCACAGATTTTGCATTTATTCCCCTGAAACCCGAACGACGCCCCATTGAGGAGGGACACATGTTTGTTGAAACCATCAAGTCAGACGGACTGGCGCACCTGTCCTACCTGGTGGGGAGCGAAGGCGTGGCCGCCGTCATCGACCCCCGCCGCGATTGTCAGATTTACATTGAAAATGCGCGTAAGCGCGGATGTCGGATCGATTATGTCTTTGAAACGCACCGCAACGAGGATCTCGTATCGGGCGCGCCGCTCCTCGCCCGCCTGACCGGGGCGCGGGTCTGCCATGGACCCAACGCGGCCGGTGACGTACGCTACGCCGAGACCACGCACGAGGGCGACCGATACACGATCGGCCAATGCCGCATCGAGGTCCTGGAAACCCCGGGACACACCGATGACAGCCTGTCGTTCGCCCTGTTCGATGACGAAACCGGCGGCGACGCGGTCGGCGTATTCACCGGCGACGCCCTGTTCGTCGGAGATGTCGGCCGAACCGATTTTTATCCCGATCGCGCAACCGAGGTGGCCGGTCTGCTTTACGACAGCCTGCAGAAACTGTTCGCCCTCGGCGACCAGGCCATCGTGTACCCCGCTCACGGTTCGGGGTCGGTATGCGGCGATGGCATGGCCAGCCGCGAGTTTTCGACGCTCGGTCACGAACGCCGTTCAAACCCGTCGGCCCGGATCCGCGACCGGGATACCTTCATCGAAAAGAAACTGGCCGAGCACCACGATCAGCCACCCTACTTCCGGCTGATGGAACGGCTGAACCTGGAAGGCGCTGAAGGCTTCGAGGAGGAAATGCTTCGCCCTCCGATCCTGCAGGCGGAGGAATTCGAGGATGCCCGCGAGCAGGCCACCGTGGTCGACGTTCGTGGCATCGCCGATTTTATCGGGGCCCACATGCCAGGCAGCCTTTGTTTGCCGGAGGACATGGTCACCGCGTTCGCCGGCTGGCTGCTGCAGGCGGACGAAGAACTCATGGTCGTCGCCGCCGATCTCCCTCAGGCGCAATCCACCCTTCGACATTTATATCGCATCGGCCACGACCGGGTGCGGGGCATGCTGCTGACACCCATTTCAGGCTGGGCCTCGGGCGACCGCGAATTCCGACAACTGGCAGTGGTCGACCGCGAAGAAGTGGCGCGCCGGGTGGCGGGACAGCCCGAAGACTGGTCCCTGCTGGACGTCCGCGACGCCAACGAGACCGCCGAGGGGGTCATCCCCGGCGCGCAAACGATTTACCTGGGCAATTTACCCGAACACATCGACGCCCTCGACCGTTCGCAACGCATCACGGTGGTGTGCGAGAGCGGCGCCCGCGCATCGATCGGCGCTTCGCTGCTCCTTCGCGAAGGTTTCAGAAACGTGGACGTTTTTCTTGGCGCGATGGGCGCCTGGGAGGAATCCGGAGGTGATCTTGCCGATGGCCGGTAACGGCCGGCGATTAGTGTGAATACTCTAGGCCGGGTCCTTATCCTTTAAGGACGAAACCACGAAACTGCCCGTAAGCAGTTGGAGGAAATTTCAATGACGACCAAGTCCATGAAGAACCGATCCGTATTTGAACCGTCGCGCGACAACCCGCTGGTCGAAACCACCCATGAAATCTGGCTCGCCGGCCTCGGCGCGCTGTCCATGGCGCGCCAGGAAGGCGAGAAACTGCGCCGGCAGGGCAGCGAACTGTTCGCACAACTGGTCGCCAGGGGCGAGAAGTTCGAGAAGGCCCGCCTGGGAACGGTCAGAGACACGTTCGACGAGGCCGCCGAGCGGATCAACCGGGTCACGAAGAAGGCCGAACGACAGCTGCGCACGCTCGTCGAGACGCCGGAAAATGTCGAGGTCTACCACCTCGTTCCCAAGGGTGACCGCTGGACGATTCGCCGGGAAGGCAAAGACAACGACATCAGTCTGCACGACCGCAAGGCGTCTGCGCTCGAGGCGGCGCGCGGGATCGCGCACGCGCACGAACCGGCCCGGGTCGTCGTGCACCGCGCCGACGGAACCGTGCAGACGAGCTACAGCTACGAATAAACGTGCGATCCGGGGCAGGCTTCCCGTCGGCGTCGCGGCAGGTTAGGCTTGCCTGATGCCGAATCTGCAACGCGAAGCGGTCCGGATTTACTGGGAAACCCGGGGCGAAGGCGAGCCCGTCGCGTTCCTCAACGGGATCCTGATGACCGTCGACTCGTGGAAGCTCCAGACGGTGGAAATCGGTCGGCGCTCGCGTTGCGTCATGCACGATTTTCGCGGGCAGCTGCGAAGCTCCAGACCGGACGCGCCGTGGACGCTCGAGGACCACGCGGCGGATTTCGAGGCTTTGCTGGATTACCTCGGCATCGACCGCTGCCATGTCGTGGGGACGTCCTACGGCGGCGAGGTGGGCATGGTGTTCGCGGCGACCCGGCCCGAGCGCGTCCGCAGCCTGTCCGTGATCGCCTCGGTCAGTGAAGTCGGACCGGATGTCGAACGAACGGTCGGCGAATGGCGGCGCGCTGCGCTGGAGGCGCCCGCGACCCTGTACCGGACCATGCTGCCGACGACGTTTTCCCCGGACTTCATCGCGGCCAATCCCGGCTTGATCGAACAGGGTGAAGAGCGCCTGCGTGCATGCGACGCGGCGTTCTTCAAGGCCTTCGCCGGGCTGATCGACGCGTTTTGCGAACTGGACATCACGCCCCTGCTCGACCGAATCCGCTGTCCCGCGCTGATCATCGCCGGCGAGCTCGACCGGCTCAAGCCGCCGCGCTACAGCCGGATCATCGCCCGCGGGATCGCCGGCGCGGAACTGCTGACCGCGCCCGGCGCCGGCCATGCCGTCGTCCTGGAGCAGCCCGGCTGGATCAACCGGGCCCTGACCGGTTTCATCGATCGACACTGATCACGGCAGCGGGCCCGCGCCTGAGCTGCTCCGGCGGATTCCCGTCAGGCGCCGGACGCCACCCGGTCAGCCGCCGGCTCGGCGTCCTGGCTGACGGATCGCGGACGGAAGGGGCGCAGTTCGTCCTCCCCGCACTGGATCACGCCACAGGTCGAACGCGGAAACTCTTCCCAGGCGCCCTCGAGATCCCCCAGCGGTTCGGAAACGACCAGGCGCGTCTCCTCCGAGAGTTTCGCGAAGGTGGGATGATCCGGAAACTGCTTGCGCAGCGTCCGCACGTTCTTGCTGTAGTAAAGCGATCGCGGGCGGCCGTTGCTGGAATAGCGAAACGCCCAGATGCGCTCGCCGTCGGTCGTCGCGACGGTCATATCGACGGGGTCGTCGACACCCCGTTCTTTCGCCGTTTTTTCGATCAAACCGACGGCGCGCTCCACCGCAGACAGGGGATCGTCGTTCAGACCAAACGTCAGCGCCAGGTAGAAAAACAGCTCGGAGTCCGTCGAGCCCCTGATCTCCGGGTACAGCGACGGTTCCACGGCCATGGCCAGATCCCGCTTCAACAGGTGGAAATCGCGGATCAGGCCGTTGTGCATCCACAGCCAGGGACCGTAGCGGAACGGATGGCAGTTGCTTTGCTGGACCGGCGAACCGGTCGAGGCGCGAACGTGTGCGAACACGAGCCGCGACCGGATGTGCCGCGCGAGATCGCGCAGATTGCTGTTGTTCCAGGCGGGTTCGATACTGCGATACAGCGCCGGGGTGGGCTGGTCGTCATACCACGCAACCCCGAACCCGTCCCCATTGGTCGTCGTTTCACTCAGCCGGGAGTGCAGGCTCTGGTCAATCAGCGAATGAGCCGGCTTGAACAGCAGGTCATCGAGGGCGACGGGGGCGCCCGTGTAGGCAAGCCAACGACACATGCGCCCATTATAACCGCTGCCGCCGTCCGCCATGCCCTCCTTCGCGCCGCGCGGCGCTGCGCTCGGCCCGCGATAAATACGAACGCATGGTTTAGTATTCCAGGCTCGCGAAAAAGATAAAGCGGACTGCATGAACAACCACCACAGCCGATTACTCTCGATGCTTCTCTCGACCGCGCTGCTTTGGTCGGGCCTGGCCGCGCCCGGCCTTACCCGGGCGGCGAGCGACGGACTCCCGGCCGGGACGGGAAGCTACGCCGAGCTCGTCGAACTGTTCGACGAATTCCTCGCGTTTCGCGATTCCGCGGATGCGGGCGCGGACTTCAGCGCGGACGTCGTGACGCGACGGCACGAACGGATGCAGCGCTTCCAGGCGCGCATCGACGACATGAACGTCGTGTCCTGGAACCCGGCGCAGCAGGTGGATTACCTGGCCGTGCGCTCGCGGCTCGACCAGTACGATTTCACCTTGCAGCGAACCCGGCCGTGGGCGCGCGACCCCGGATTCTATGTCGACAGGATGCTCTGGGTCACGTTCACCGAACTGCCGGTCACCGGTACCGAACGCGACGCGTTCCTGGAGCGGATCCGGGCGATCCCCCTGCTGGTCGACGCCGCGCAGGATCAGCTCGACGACGTCGCCGCCGACTATGCCGACCTGGCCATCCATAACCTCAGCCACGCCGACGGCGTTGGTCACGGCCATCCCTACCGCGCCGTGCCCCCGGCCGGGGTACTGGGCTGGTACGACGACCTGCTGGAGCGCGCCGCGGCGCAGCCGGAGTTGATCGAAGACATTCGGGCTGCCCGCAACGCCGTGCGGCGATTCGACGCCTGGTTGAAGGAAATGCGCCCCGGCTGGACCGCAGCGGCGGGCGTGGGCGAAGCGGCGTTCGACTGGTACCTGAAACACGTCAAGTTGATGCCGTGGACCTCGGCGGAACTGGTCGTGCTGGGCCGGCGGGAACTGGACCGCCTGTGGGCCGTCTATGCCCTGGAGCGCCACCGCAACCGGGCCTTGCCGGAACTGGAACCGGCGGCCAGCGCCGAGGAATACGCGCAGCGGATCGCCGCGACCGACCGCCGCATTCGCCAGTTTCTCTCGCGGCAGCAGATCATCACCGTGCCGGACGACATCGGCGAACTGGAAACCAACGCGCCGTGGATCGTCCGCCCGGGCGGACGCAACTTCTGGGAAGAGATCCAGTTCCGCGACCCCGCCCCCGACCACCTGCACGCCGTGATCCCCGGTCACCGCTTCGACGCGATCATGAAGCAACGCGTCGATCACCCGATTCGCAGCAGAATCGACAGCGGCGCGCGCGCCGAGGGCTGGGCAACCTACCTGGAGGAAGCGATGCTGCAGGCGGGCCTGTTCGAAGACCAGCCGCGGGTGCGCGAACTGATCCAGATTTTCGGCATCTTCCGCGCCGCCCGGGTGCCGGCGGATGTCTGGTTGCAGACCCGGCGGATGGACGTCGGCCAGGTGGTCGAGTACTGGCTGGCCCGGGTGCCGTACCTCGATCGGAACGTCGCGCGCGTCGATGCGGAAATCTACCTGCGCCGGCCTCCCGGCTACGGCATCGGCTACACCATCGGAATGCTCCAGATGCAGCGGTTGCTGGCGGACCGGAAGCGGCAACTGGGTGATGATTTTGAGCTGAAGGCGTTTCACGACGGCCTGATGGCGCGTGGATGGCTGCCGCTTTCGCTGATTCGCTGGGAGATGACCGGCCTGGACGACGAGGTCCGCCGGTTCTGGCGGCGCGAACCGATGCCGGAATAAGGCGCGCTCGGCCCTTGACCGAAGCGGCCCGATTCGGGGCCGCGGCTGTCGGGACAGCAGGCCCGCGTTATCATGGGGCCTGTGAGTCACGAACCCCTGAAACGACTTCGCCACCGGTTCGCCGAACATCTCGACGAGACGCGCATTCGCATGGCGCGTCCCGGGGCCCTGATCTCGCTGTCCCTGCTGGGCCTGGTCACCGGGGTCCTGGCCGGCGGCGTCATCGTGCTGTTCCGTGTTCTGGTCGAGGGCACGCAACGCGAGATCCTTCCCGGCGCGCGCGCCGCGGATTTCGAGTCCCTCGCCGCCAGCGGCCGCTTCCTGCTGCCCCTGGCCGCCGCGGTGGCGCTCGCCGCGATGTTCCGCTGGTTTGCGCGGGGCATCCACACCCTGGGAATTCCGTACGTGCTGGAGCGCATCGATCGGCACCAGGGCCGAATCGGCCTGCGCGCTTTCCTGCTGCAGTTCGCCGGCGCGGTACTGGCGATCGTCGGCGGCCATTCGGTGGGGCGCGAGGGCCCGAACGTGTTCCTGGGCGCGGCGTCAGGCAGCCTGTTGGGCGCACGCCTGGCGCTGCCGCACAACGTGACCCGCACCCTGGTGGGCTGCGGCGCGGCGGCCGGCATCGCCGCGTCCTTCAACACGCCGCTGGCCGGCGTGGTGTTCGCGCTGGAAGTCGTGATGATGGAATACACCGTCAGCAGCTTCATCCCGGTGATCCTGGCCGCGGTGAGCGCGACCATGGTCTCGAACGCCGTGTTTGGCAATTATCCCGCCTTCACGCTGCCCGCCGTTGAAATCACGTCGCTCTGGCACCTGGTGCCGGTCGCGATTCTGGGCGTCACGGCTGGCGCGTTCTCGGCGGCGTTCATCGGGTCCGTGCAGCTGGTGACGCGCCGCACGGCAAGCTGGCCGATCGAGTTGCGAATCCTTCTGGCCGGGTTGTCGATGGGGCTGTTCGGCCTGTTGCTGCCGGAGGTCATGGGTATCGGTTACGACACGGTGAGCTCGGCGATGCACGGCCAGTACACGGTGCTGTTCCTGCTGTTCCTGCTGATGGGCAAACTGCTTGCCACGTCCTGCGTGATCGGCCTCGGCGTGCCGGGCGGCACCATCGGCCCGACCCTGTTCATCGGCGCGATGCTGGGGGCCGCGTTCGGCGGGCTGTTCGACCAGCTGCCGCTGAGCCTGCAGAACCCGGTCGGGCTGTTCGCCCTGCTGGGCCTGGGCGCCATGATGGCCGGCAGCCTGCAGGCGCCGCTGGCCGCCCTGACGGCGATGCTCGAACTGACCGACCATCCGGGCATCATCCTGCCCGGCATGCTGGTCGTGGTCATCTCCGGCCTGACCGCCAGCGAGGTGTTCGGCAAGGACTCGCAGTTCCATACCATGCTTCGCGCGAGCGGCCTCAAGATCGGCCTGGATCCCGTTTCCCAGGCCCTGAGGCGAATCGGCGTGGCCAGCGCGATGGATCGCGGGCTGTTGCAGGTCGGCCGCAAGATCAGCGTCGAGCAGGCGCGCAAGCTGTTGCAGACGCACTCGCGCTTCCTGCTGATCGGTGGCGATGCCGGCGGCCAGATCCTGATGCCCGCCGCGCACCTCGCCAGCTGGCTCGAAGCGGAAACCGAAGACGATCGTCCTGAAGAGATCGACCTCCTCGCCATTCCGGCCCAGCGCCTGCAGGCGGCCTCGATCGGCCTGCAGGCCAATCTGCAGGAGGCTGCCGAGATCCTGGCGGGCGACGGGGTGGAAGCGCTGGTGGTCAAGCGGCACAGCTCCACCGGCGCCGACCGCGTGTTTGGTGTCCTGACGCCGGAAATGGTGGAACGGGCCTACCGGCATTGACTCACGCGGGGTCGAACCGGGGCAAGCCGTTGATTCAGCGCGACTGAATGCCGCCTTTCGTCATTCAGAGGCTCTTATCGATCAGACACCGAGGCGGAATCCTGCAACGCCGGTAACGAGCAGGGACACTTCCGCGCAGCGAGTACCGGACGCCATTCTCGAAGCCTTATCATCGCGCCATGCAGCAACTCGAAATTTCCTCTGTCGACCTGGCCATCATCGGGCTGTACTTCGCGGTCGTGTTTGCCATCGGCTTCCATTTCGCGCGCCGAACGCACGACAGCAACGACCTGTTCCTGGCGGGAAGCACGGGCCGTGCCTTCGACCCTGCGCCGGGCAGCGTCTGGCAGCCGGCCATGGCGCGGCCCGAGACCGCGACTTCATGGTGGCAGGATTACCGAACCCTGTCCGTTGCATTGCTGTTGCTGACCGCACTCATCGTGCTGGTCTTTCGTTGAGCTGAATCATCGGATTTGTCCGGCGACGGACCCCGTGACGTTTCGGAACCCCTTCGGGTGATCAGGCGGACGAGCGGTCAGTGCTCATTGGCCGGGTCAGAGAATCGGCGCCAGCAATCGCGAGAGCTTCACGCCCAGTTGCCAGAGCCAGGGCCGGTCCGCAAGGCTGGCCGGGTCGATGCGCGTGGCGTTGGCGAAGTCCGTCTCGAGCATGGCTTGCACCTCGCGGGCGAAGTCCTCGTCGTACACCACCGCCGCGATTTCGAAATTCAGGCGAAAGGAACGGTTGTCGAAATTGTGCGTCCCCACCGAAGCGATATCGTCGTCAACCAACATGACCTTCTGATGCAGGAAACCCCGGTCGTACTGGTAGAACTGTACGTTGGAATCGGCCAGCAGCTCGACGAAATGGAACGCCGCGAGGTACGTCGGCAGGCTGTCGGAGAGTCCCGGCAGCAGGATCCGGACCTCGACACCCCGCAGGCTGGCCAGCATGAGCGCCTTGACCACCGCCTCATCGGGCACGAAATAGGGCGCGGTGATCCAGATGCGGTGCCGCGCCGAGTTGAGCGCGTGGACGAAGAACATGCCGGCCGTCTCCAGCGGGTCGGCCGGGCCGGTCGGGACACAAATGGCTTTGACGTCGGCCTCGTCGACCGTCACCGGGTTCCAGTTCAGGTCGTCCAGCAGTTCGCGTTGCGCCCAGAACCAGTCCGACGCGATGACGCCCTGCGCCTGGATGGCGATGGGCCCGTCGAGCCGGACATGCGTATCCCGCCAGGGGCTGAAGTCCGGGTCCAGCCCCAGGTACTCGTCGCCCACGTTGTGGCCGCCGATCCAGGTGGTCCTGCCGTCGACGACGACGATCTTGCGGTGATTGCGGAAATTGAGCTGGAACTGGTTGCGCAGCCCCCGCGTGGTGTTGAAGGCGGACACCTTGACGCCCGCCTGCTGCAGCCGCTCGAGGTACGCTTCATCGAGGCCGGAACTGCCGATCTCATCGTAGAGGAAAACGACCTCGAGACCGGCCTGCGCGCGGTCGATCATCGCGTCGGCCAGGCGTTGGCCGAGGCCGTCGTTGCGGACGATGTAGAACTGAACCAGGACGTACTCGCGGGCGGACAGGATGCCCTGAACGATGCTGTCGAAGGTCGCTTCGCCGTCAATCAGCAACT
>JARROJ010000068.1:0-11338 GCA_037384065.1 Lysobacterales bacterium | reverse complement strand
ACGACTCGGTCGCGGCTGAAGCCGCTCCCACAGGGCAAGCCGTGCACGCGTACTTGGTGCGGCTGAGCTCCAGGCGCACCGGCGCGCCGGCGCCGGCCACGTAGCCGCCTTCCACGCCCTTGGTCACGACCGACACCGCGTTGTGCGGATGCAGGCTTTCGTAGTGCGTGCAGCGAACCCAGAAATCGAGAATGCGCTCGTCCGCGTTCAGCGCGGTCTGGATGCGGCGCCCGGCGTCCTCGCAGAACATCAGGTTGCTGCCGTTCAGCTCGGCGAAGGCTTTCTCGTCCTCGCGCTTCACGGTGGCCTGGACCGGCGTCTGCAGCGCGTGTTCGATCTCGTCGATCAGCTGGACGATCGGAAACATCTGGAAGGTCGGGGTCAGGCGCACCCGCAGTTCGGCGGCGCTGCGCTGCGCGTGCGGCGTCGCGCGGATGCCCTCTTCGCTGCCCAGCCATTCGCGAACGGCATCGAAGTCGACCGTCTCCGCACCCGCGAAATCCGCGGCGAACTTCTCCTGGATCAACTGCCGCGCGAGGGCGGCGGAACAGGGGCAGGTGCTCGAATACAACACCTCGAGCCCCATTTCGAGGCTGAATTCATTGCCTTCCAGAATGCCGATCATCGACACCGGGTAGCGGCGCCAACCCTCGTTGTCGCTGGCCAGCGCGGGGCGCCGGGTCACGAAGTCGAAATCCACGCGGATCAGGGCGCGGTCGCTGAGGCCCTCGTGGGAATCCAGGAAGGAGCGCAGTAACTGGCGCAGCGTGCCGGGGTTGAGCGGGCGTTCGCCGAACCCCTTGTCGAGGTGCAGGTAGAGGCGGGACATGTGAATGCCGCGCACATCGGGATCGGTCAGGTTGACGTACGCCGTGACCAGCGCGCTGGACTGCATCGACCCGCCGTTGTCGTCCTCGATGCGCACCGGCATCTCGATTTCGTTCATGCCGACCCAGTCGAGCGCGCCCGCGGCATGCGGCGCCGGGCCGCAGGCGATGTCGGGCATGTCGGGGACGGTGTTGTCCATGCGACTCATGTCTTTCTCCTGTCCTGAGCCGCTCATATCGGTGCTCCGGGTGGAATATTCAAGCCTGCCGCCGGGCGTGCAGGCGGGGCGTTCGGGCGGATTATCGTTGAATCGGCGGGCGGATACAAAACCGTCACCGCGCACCCGGCCGGGACGCGAACGGCGCCCGACGGGCTCAGACGTGCTTCTCGTCGTCGGTTTTCCCGTACGGATAGCGAAGATGTCCGAACCGGATCACCAGCACCGCGAACGCCAGGATCAGCGCGGCGGCGGCGATGCCCATCACGCGCAGCGTGTCCATCTCCTTCATGTCCAGGATCAGGTACCGGGCCAGCGCGACGATCGCGATGTACATCGGCATGCGGACCGGCAGTTTGCCGGAATCCAGGTAAACGCCGATCATCGCCAGCACTTCGAGGTAGATGAACAGCAGCAGCAGGTCGGCCAGCGTGACCCGCATGGCCTCGACCATGACGTTGATCTCGATGCCGATGGCGACGATCGTGGCGATCGCGATGACGAACAGGCCGACGTCCTGCACCCAGGTCAGCGCGGTGTGGCCGATTCTGACGATCTTCTTCATTCCGTTCGCCTGTTGACCGGTCGGTCGCCGGCCGCAACGACTCGGCGCGGTCACGCGCCGCGATCGCCGTCGAGGCCGGATTTACGATCGATTGTCCCCTGTTGGGCCGCGGTCGGCAACCCCCGCCGGAACGGCCGAGGCCAGGATGCGGCCGGCGGCCGCGGCGCCGCTCAGGAAGGCGCCTTCGACGCGCGAGCCGTGACACCAGTCGCCCGCCACCGCCAGGCGCCGGTCGGCGAACCAGAGCGCCCCGTCGTCGAGCGGTTCCCGCGCCCGGGCGTAGCGCCAACGGTGCACCCACGATGCGACCGGGTGCACGGTCTGCGCGACGGGCAGGGCCATGGCCGCCTCGAGCATCGCGTCGCCGGCCGTCGCCGGCGCGCTTTCCAGTTGCTCGCGCGACCACTCCGGCCCCGCGTGCAGCACCCAGGCCTGCGCCGGCGCGCGGCCGGGGCGTGAATCCTGGCTGGCGATCCAGGACAGCGGCCCGTCGTTGACGAAGGCCGCATCGTGTTCGGGCAGCAGCGGGCGATCGAACACCGCCATCACGGTCCAGCACGGCATCATCTCGACGTCATCCAGGCGCTCATCGACCGCCGGATCCGCGAGCAGCGCGCGCGCCTGTTCCGGCGGAATCGCGACCAGCAGCGCGTCAGCCGTCAGCGCTTCCCCCTGCGCGGATCGCAGCGTCCAGCGGCCGTCGGCATGCGCCGCTGCGACCGCGTGCCAGTCAAAGCGGCAATCCGGCAGGCCCGCCGCGATCTCCGAGCAGACGGCGCTCATGCCGGGCACCGCCACGAACCGTTCCTGGCCGGAATCGTCGAACGCCGGACGCTCGCCGATCACGGCGATGCGCGGACGCCAGGGCGCGACGAGTCCGCGCTCGCGCCAGGCGACGACGTGACGCTGGAAACGCGGATCCCGCGCCGTGAAGTACTGCGCCCCGTGGTCGAAACGCACGCCGTCTTCGCGCCGTGTGCTCATGCGTCCCCCCGCGCCACGACCCTTGTCCACCACGATCGTGTCGAAGCCCTGCTCGTCGAGTATCCGCGCCGCGGTCAGGCCGGCCAGCCCCGCGCCGACAATCGCGACCCGCAGCGCCGGGCGCCCCGGCGGCCGGGCGACGAGCCGCGCGTAGGCGTTCAGGTCCAGCCGGGCGGCGTGCCGGTCCAGCGAGCGCTGGCGCACCTTGCCGAACACCGGCCCCGGCGGAAACGCCCGGTCGAACTGGCCCAGGCACCACAGCAGGCCGCCGTAGCTGTTCGGATCGCTGCCATCGAGCGCGAACCGGTGATTGAGGTCGATCATCAGCTTCAGGGCCCGTGTCGCGCTGCGCGTCCACGGCAGGAAGGCCTTGCCCCAGGTCATGCGCAGGTTGTTGTGCAACTCCCCGCGGCGCAGCAGGGAGCGCTGCGCCAGGTCCCACACCGGGTGACCCGTGCGCGCCCCGGCCAGCGTCTCCCAGTCGAAGGTGCGCTCGCGCGGATCCGCCTCGTGGTCGCGCAGGGAGTCGACGGCCCAGCCGGGCAAGGCCTCCGCCGTCTCCAGCGCCTCGCTGCGAAAACAGAAATGGTGGGACAGTTCGCGCCAGACCAGCAACTCGTCGAGAAACTTCCGGGCGCCCTCCCCGCCCTGCGCCCGGGCCTCGCCCGCGATGCGGAACGGCGAAACGCAGCCGTAATGCAGGTAGGCCGACATGCGGCTGACCCCGTCGGGCTCGGCGGCGTCGTTGCGACGGCGGTGATACCGGTCGAGCCCCCGCGCCAGGAATCCGGACCAGCGCCGGTAACCCGCCCGGGAACCGCCCGGCGTGTCGGCGACCGGCGGCACCGCGTGATCGATCCGGCAGGCCGCGATGGCGGGCTCGAGGTCTTGGTTGAAGTCGAAGGGCTCGAAGCCGACCGGCCCCGCAAAGGCCGTTGGCCAGTCGGTGGTCTCGGGCCAGCCCGCCGCGACGCGCCGGTCCAGTTCCTCGCGCCATTGATCGCGGAAGCGGAACGCCCGGGTCGGCGCCGCGCGCGAGAACGGCATCGGCAGGATGCAGCTCGCATCGACCAGGACCCACGGCAGATCCGGATGGCGTTCGAGATGCGCCGTATTCCATGCCGGGAACGGCGGCACCGGATACAGCTCGCTGACGACCGCCGCGCTGCGCTTCAGCAGGCCCCGCAGCGGACTCGGCGCCAGCGGGTCGGCGGGCAGATGGAACACCAGCCGCTGATCCCGCTCGGCGAGTTCGTCCGCGAAATCCCGGGCGGCCTCCAGGATGAAGCGATGGTGCCGATCCGAGTTGTAGCGGTGGCGACCGCCGAGCCCCTGGTAGACGAGCAGCGGCAATCCGCAGGACCGGGCGATCGCCGCCGCCGTCGCCAGCGCGGGGTTGTCGTGGGCGCGCAGCGCATGGTGCGCCCAGTAGAGCACGAACTCGCCGTCCGCGCGTGGCGGCCCGGACCGGAGTTCGATACTGCGCTCGGCGAGGTGCGCTGCGAGGGGTTCCGGCGTCACGACGGCTCAGACCGCCACGATCACGATGGCATGGCAGAGTACGACTGCCGCGGTCAGGCGCAGGCGCAGGGTCACCAGCCAGGACGCCGTCCCCGGCGCCGGCCGGAGCCAGTCGGCAAAGCCCATCAGGGCGAAACCGGCCATCAGCCCCCAGGCCGCGAGCATCGGTTGCTCCGCCAGCAGGCAGGCCCATGCCCAGAGGCTCGGCAGGACCGCGAGCACATACTCCCCGTTGCGCGGCTGGGCGGCCCGGGCCGCGGCGCCCCAGCGGATACCGCCGAGGAAAGAGAGGATCACGGCGCCGTACGCCAGGAACGCGCGCAGGGCGAGGTTCTGCCACGCACCGTCGGTCAGTACGACGGCAATCGCCAGCGCGGCGAATGGCAGCACGCCTGAATAGCCGAGCAGGGCCGGTACGGCGGGGATGGCGCTCGGGCGGGTGTCGGTCATCAGTTGTATCGCTTTTGTACAGGTAACTTGAGGTATTATAGGCGGCTGACGTGTTCTTCGTACAGAATCGCAGCAGTTCCATGACCCACCAAAGGACCGACCGGACATGAACCTCGAGGACGCCACCGTCGACCCCAGGGAAACCGAGTATTACCAGCGCATGGCGGCGTTCTGGTGGGATGCGGACGGCCCCTTCTGGCCGCTGCACGGCCTCAACGAACTGCGCGTCGCGTGGATTCGCGAGCGCCTCTGCGCGCATTTCGGTGCGAGTGCGGAAGCCTCACCCCCCCTCGACGGGCTGCGCGTGCTGGACATCGGCTGCGGCGGCGGCATCCTGTCCGAATCGATGGCGCGTCTCGGCGCCCGGGTCACCGGGATCGACGTGGTCGAGAAGAATATCCGGATCGCCTCGCTGCACGCGGCGGCGCAGGACCTCGATATCGACTACCGCCTGGTCACGGCCAGCGACCTCGCGGCCGGCGACGAACGCTTCGACGTCGTTCTGAACATGGAAGTGGTCGAACACGTCGCCGACCTGCCGGCCTTCATGTCCGCCTGCACCGAACTGGTAACGCCCGGCGGCGTGATGTTCGTGGCCACCATCAACCGCACCCTCAAATCCTGGCTGTTCGCCAAGATCGGCGCCGAGTACGTTCTGCGCCTGCTGCCCCGGGGCACGCACCGCTGGCGCGAATTCCGGCAACCGGCCGAGGTCGAGGCCCTGCTGAACGCGGCGGGGCTCGACGTCCTGCAGCGCACCGGCGTCAAGCTGAACCCCTTTTCGCGCCACTTCAGCCTGGTCGCGAACATGAACGTCAATTACATGCTGCTGGCCGCGCGCCCGCGTACCGGTTGAAGCCGCACCGAACGAGATTCCGCATCGATGAAAACCAAGCAACGCCGCGCCGATGCCGCGCTCGCAGCGAATCCCCGGCCCCCCGGGCTCTCGACCCTGCGCCGCCTCGCGACGCTCGCGTTCTGCGCGCTCCTTTCCGCCTGCGTCAGCCTGCCCGAAAACTACCCGCGCGAGGAGAGCGTTACGCTGGACGGACCCGAGACACGGGTCGCGCGAACGGTCTGGAACGACCTCGAAACGCGCCCGGGCCAGAGCGCCGCGTACCCCCTCGCCGAGGGTATGGAAGCGCTCGCGGCGCGCGTGAACCTGGCCCGCGCCGCGGAACGTTCACTGGACGTGCAGTATTACATCTGGCACGCCGACGAGGCCGGACGCATCCTGCTGAAGGAACTGCTCGACGCCGCCGATCGCGGCGTGCGGGTCCGCGTCCTGCTGGACGATCTCGGCGTCGGCGCGGCCGATGACAGCGCCTTCCTGCTGTTCGAGGCCCATCCGCGGGTCAGCATCCGGCTGTTCAACCCGATCGCACTGCGCAACGCCCGGACGCTGGGCCTGGTGACCGACCCGATCCGCATGAACCAGCGCATGCACAACAAGTCGATGACCGCCGACAACCGGGCCACCATCGTCGGCGGCCGCAACATCGGCAACGAGTACTTTTCCCTCGACGAACTGGTCAACTTCGCCGACCTCGACGTGCTCGCGGCCGGCCCGGTGGTCAGCCAGGTCAGTGACAGCTTCGATGCCTTCTGGAACAGCCCCGCGTCGTTTCCTCTCAGCGCGTTCCACGACACGCCGCGCGGCGCCGACGAACTGGCCGCCGCCCGCAAGGACCTCGACGCCTGGCTCGCGGCGAACGCGGCCCGGTACTACGACGCGATGCGCGACACGCCGATCGGCATCGACCTCAGCCCGCGTGAACTGTTCTTCTACCACGGCCGGATCACGACCCTGTCCGACCGGCCCGAGAAAGTCCTGGGCGAAAACCCCGAGCGCCTGGTCGACCAGCTGGGCAACCTGCTTGGCCGCATCGACGAGGATCTGCTGATCATCTCGCCCTACTTCGTGCCCGGCAAGGAAGGGGTCCGCGCCCTGAACGCCGCCGCCGCGCGCGGCGCGCAGGTTCGCGTGTACACCAACTCGCTGGCCGCCACCGACGTCGCCGCGGTGCACGCCGGGTACCGGAAGTCCCGGCGCGACCTGCTCGCAGGCGGCGTGGAACTCTACGAGATGATGCCCCGCCTCGCCGCCGACGAGGCGGGCGAACGCAGCCTGGCGTTCTCGGGCTCCTCCGGCGCCAGCCTGCACGCCAAGATGTTCATCATCGACCGGCGGCGGGTGTTCATCGGCTCACTGAACCTGGACCCGCGTTCGATCGACCTGAACACCGAGATCGGGCTGCTGATCGAGAGCCCGGAACTGGCGGCGCACCTGGCCGCCGGAATCGAGCGGACGCAGGACAACGCGTTTTATTCCGTGCGGCTTGAACCCGACAATCCGGGCGAGCCGGGCGGATCCGGCAAACTGATCTGGGTCGAACACCGGGACGGCGCGACCATCGAGTACGACAAGGAACCGCAGACCACGGCCTGGCAGCGTTTCATGGTGCGGTTCATCAGCCTGTTCCCGATCGACTCGCAGCTCTGACGCCGAAACTGCGTCCCCGCCGCGCGGGCGCGACGGCCGGCCACGCGGCCGTCACGAACCGAACGAGGGAATACCCCGCAGCAGTCGGCACCGGGAACGCAGCGCCTGACGGGCGGAAGGACCGCGCGGGACGCTTGCCCGCAGAACCCGGAGGTAAAAAGAACGGGCCGATACCGGATCGGCCCGTCCTCGATGAAACGGCGGGTCTCGGCCCGCCCTGATCGGTCGTCGGGCGGACGGATCAGTCGGCGAAAACGCCGCCGTTATGCAGCGGCGAGAAGTGCCAGGACCGCGTCTTCCACGCGTCCCCTTCCCGGACCCAGATGTGCGTCACGCGGGTACGGTAGTTCGGCTGCCGCGTGCCGTTGGTGAACTCGATCGGGCCTTCGAGGTAATAGCGGGTCAGGATCACGGTCGGCGCCAACTGGATGGCCTCCGGATAGCGGACCGTGACGTCGCTGTTTGCGATGTTGGAGAGGTCTT
Source organism: Lysobacterales bacterium (assembly GCA_037384065.1). Taxonomy (GTDB): domain Bacteria; phylum Pseudomonadota; class Gammaproteobacteria; order Xanthomonadales; family SZUA-36; genus JABDPF01. The sequence goes on along the minus strand of JARROJ010000068.1, from coordinate 3,787 downwards.
CTTCCATCTCCTCCACGGTGCCCCGCTCGGCATCCTGGAAAAACGTTCCGTTGGAGTTCGCACCCAGCGTCCCCTTCTCGCTCATCAGGTCGAACTGTGTCGCGTAGTCTTTCGAATTGCGCGCTTCCCAGTATTTCTCGACCAGGCCGATCGCGTCGTCCGTATCCGCCGCCAGCGCGATCTGGGCCGTCATGGCCGCCAGCAGGATGCAAATGATTTTCCTCATGTTTTTTTCTCCAGTCTCAATCGATTGAAAGGGCGCCCGACGGCGGGCGTGTCATCGCCGCTTTGCCGGGCTGCTCGTAGCTTAGCAGAGCGCCGGCAAGTTGCAGGATCGCGTGCGCGGGCGGTGCGAAAGCGGGAACCGGCCGAGTCGCTCTCCCGGGCTTCGAACGTGGATATTCCACCGCGCCTCGTCTATACCATGGGTTAGAGTTTCGCCGCGCGGGACACCGGCGCGCAAACGCTCTGAGACGAAATCCGGAAGCCCGTAATGCCATGCCGGGCCGACCGGGTTCAGCCATTACCCGACCCCGAACACGAAAACCGGAGAACCTTCCCATGAACCGACGCCGCTTCATCCGTAATTCGATCGCCGCGACCTTCGCCGCCGCCCTGCCCGCCCGTTCCCTGTGGGCGGCGTCCCTGCGCCATATGCCGACCGAGGTTACCGCGGACATCAACGCGGTGACCGGCGACGGCGGCCAGCTGACGCTGCAGAAGGCCGCGGTGCAGGAACTCAGTGACAGCCTCAAAGGCAAGCTGTTGTTGCCCGGAAGCGAGGGCTACGACGCCGCGCGCCTGCTGCTGAACCCGGATTTCGACAAGTACCCGGCGCTGGTCGTGCAACCCAGCGGGGCCGCGGACGTGGGCAGCGCCGTGGCGTTCGCTCGCGAAAACGGGCTGTTGCTGGCCGTCAAGTGCGGCGGCCACAGCGCGTCGGGCCAGTCCTCCTGCGATGGCGGCATGCAGATCGACCTCTCGCAGCTGCGTGGCGTGCGCGTCGATCCCGCGGCGCGAACGGCCCGGGTCGAGGGCGGCAGCCTGCTGGGCGAACTCGATCACGAATCGATGGCCTATGGCCTGGTGACGACCGCCGGCACGGTATCGCACACGGGGGTCGGCGGCCTGGCGCTGGGCGGCGGTTTCGGCCGCCTGGGACGCCGGTTCGGACTGACCCTGGACAATGCGCTCGAATACGACATCGTCACCGCCGACGGCAAATTGCGCCGCGCGGCGCCGGATGAGAATCCCGACCTGTTCTGGGGCCTGCGCGGCGGCGGCGGCAATTTCGGCGTGGTGACCTCGTTCCTGTTCCGCCTGCACCCGATGCAGCGCCAGGTCGGCTTCGGCCGTTTCGTCTTTCCGTTCGCGGAGGCCAGGCAGGTGATGAATTTCTTCGCCGAGTACGCCGACAGCGCACCCGACGAGTTGCAGGTGGACGGCGGGATCGGCGGCGCGCCCGGCAAGGACCCGGGGGTCATGCTGTCAGTCGTGTGGAGCGGCGATCCCGCGCGCACCGAGGAGATTTTCGCCCCGATCCGCTCGGCCGGCACCGTGGTTTCGGAGACCGTCCGGCCGATGGACTACGTGGCCCTGCAGCGCTCCGGCGATTACGACGATCCACGCGCCTTTTCCGGCTACATGAAATCCGGCTTTACCGGTAAGCTGACCCCGAAACTCGTCGACGACCTGGTCGACAACTTCGAGCACCGGCCCGACCGCGCAACGCGCGTCGTGTTTCAGCAGTCCGGCGGCGCCATCGGCCGCGTCGCGCCGGATGCAACCGCCTTCGCGCACCGCGAATCGAAACACAACATGCTCTCGTTCGTCTCCTGGAAATTCGGCGACGATGGCGCCGAGCACATCCGCTACATCAAGTCGCACTGGGCGCACCTGGAGCCGCACACCCGGGGGTTCTACACCAATGACCTGTTCGGCGAGGGCCAGCGGGTGGTCAACGCAAACTACCGGGACAACTACCCGCGCCTGCTCGAACTCAAAAACCGTATCGATCCGACGAACCTGTTCCGGCTCAACGCGAACATTGCGCGGGTCGCCTGAGCCCGCTCGTCGCGCAGTCCGGTGCGCGTCGATCGGCTGCGCAGGCGGCTGAATCGTAAACCCTGTCGGCGTTCCGGGCTCGGGGCGGCGCCCGTCAGCCGTCCGGCGTTTGCCCGCCGACCGCCTCCTCGGCCTCGCGGACCCCGAACCGGGCGGCCATATCGACCCAGAACTGTTTTTGCCGGCGCCAGAAATCGGCCTGCGTCGCGGCGCTGAAGCGGCCGTCCGGCGAGGCATCGAGTTCCGCACGGTAATCCGCTGCAAACTCGTTGCCGCCGTCTTCGGCGCACTGCAGCATCGAACGGGCGTCCTCCGTGCCGCGCGACACGGCGTCTCCGGAACCGAGCAGGATCGCGAGGTTGAGACAGGCGTCCGGATCGCCCTGCTCCGCGGCCGACTCGAACAGGCGCGCCGCGGTCCGGGGATCGCGCGCAAGCCCGCCCATGCCAAAGTAATGCATCTCGCCCAGCCGCAGCTGCGCCGGAGCGAAGCGCTGATCCGCCGATTTGCGAAACCAGTAAACCGCTTGCTGGTAGTCCACGTTCACGGATTCGCCGTTCGCGTACATCATCGCCACGTTGTACTGGGCGGCCGGGTGGCCCGCCTCGGCCGCCCGGGCGTACCCGGCGAAGCGCTCGGCCGGCGTGCTGTCGGCATGACGGCGGACGGCGTCTTCGTACAGCCGATCGGCTTCGTCGCGCGCCGCCGCGTCCGGGACGATCGAGAGTGTCACAAGAATCAGCGATAAAGCGACGGCACGGCGAAGCATGTCGCCAACATTAACACGACCGCGTGGAGCGCCGACACAGAGAAACCCCGGGACGCTCGCTCCGGGGGTGCAGACGAGTCTGAGGCAGCGGGCGTGACTCCACACGACGCCGTCTGGAGCAAGCGACGTCAATCCAGGAACCGGGGATGACCTGCGTTCAGATGCCGACCTCACAATCCGAGAAATGAGCATGATCACACGCATCGCTGATTTTCAACGGCAAGTTGCCGGAGCGCTGCCCCTGTTTGAACGTCCGGGAGCCACAGGTTTCGATGGAGGGGGCGCGCAGGGTCTGCATGCTGCTGATTGACAACGGATCTTCAGACTGATTAGCTCGTTGTCATTGAACAAGATATTTCGTGTCACCCGGTCGACTGGCGGGGCAACCTGCGGATGCGCACCGGCTGCGACGTCGCATGCGGTTCTGACACGTGATCGGTCGGGAGAGGGTCATGGAGGGCAACCTGCAACACATCGTCCTGCGCCTGGGCGTCGGCCTGTTGGGTGTCGTTATGGCCGTGGCTGTGATCCGGGGACTGCTGACAGGAACAACGAGCGGTTATTACCGGAGTCACCGGTATGCCTGGAAAGAAAATCCAACGTCGTTCCTGCTCTGGATCCTGCTACGGGCTGCGCTTGCCGCCGGAAGCCTGTACGTCGTTTTCGGTCTCTACTGATTGGCGGTCCTACGCGCCGGGGTTACAGGTTAACCAGCGCTTCGAGCGGCCTCTTTCGGTACTGGTCGGGGCGAGAGGATTACTCCGGGCTTCCTGCCCTCCGCCCCTTCGGGGCCGTCTCCGCTGCGCTGCGACGTTCAAATTCGCTCCTGGCGAATTTGTCGACCTCCTTCTCCGGTTCGAACCCTCTCCTCGATGGTCCATAAAAAAACCGCCAAAAGGCGGTTTCTTTATCGATGGTCGGGGCGAGAGGATTCGAACCTCCGACCCCTGCAAC
>JARROJ010000067.1:0-11365 GCA_037384065.1 Lysobacterales bacterium | reverse complement strand
GGAAGAGGCTCTCAGCGAAGCGAATCGTATCGATCCAAAGGCGCGTCAATTGTGGATCCTACCGATGGCACATTACGAACTGGGCCAGACTGAAGCATCCGAGCAGGCGCTCGAAGCGCTGATTGATGGGCATGCCCACGAGGCGGCGTCTTTCATTGCCGAGAATTTTGCATGGCGTGGCGAAACGGACCAGGCGTTTGAGTGGCTGGATCGGGCCAGGAACGAAAAGCAATACATGTGGGGCTCATTGGTATTCGATCCCGCTTTCCGCAATCTTTATGCCGATCCCAGGTGGGCGGAGTTCCGCGCCAAGGATGGACGGTCTGAGCAGCAGATTCGGGAAATCGACATTTAGACAATCTTGGTTCCGTTACTGGCCGATAAGAGAACTTGGCACTCGCGAGATTCACACCTGATTGAGTTCCGCTTTCCGCGCGGAAGCGGTCACTGGCCTGGAGGATGGCCTCGTGGCGGCTTTCGATCCGAAGAAGAATTCGATGCGCTTTGTAAGAACGCGCGGGGCCGGCAATCACGACGGTGGCTCCCGTGCCATCATGGGCCTGATAATCTGTTGATGACCGCCGAGAGAGGTGCTGTCGCATGAGCACTCCAAGCCTGTTCAATTCTCTGATGGATCGCATGATCTTGCCGGGCGCATTGGGATTTACGCGGTTCGGCTATGCGTGCCGAAAACGCAACTGGAGCACTGCAGAAATCTCGATGGAGGGACAAACGGTCGTCATCACGGGCGCCACTTCCGGGCTTGGGCTTGCCACGGCCCGCAGTCTGGCCGGGTTTGGGGCGCGGATCGTGATGGTAGGCCGCGATCCCGAAAAGGCCGAGAGCGCTCAGGCGGAGGTCGCTGCAGCCAGCGGCAACGATGACATCGCGGTGCAACTCGCCGACTTGAGCCTGATGTCCGATGTGCGTGACCTTGCGGATCGGCTGCTCGAGGACGAGGACGCCATTCACGTGCTGATCAACAATGCGGCGATTCTGCCCGCCGAACGCAAACTCACGGCCGAAGGACTCGAGCAAACCTTCGCGACGGACCTGCTGTCCCCCTATCTTCTCACCGAATCGTTGTTGCCGCGGCTCCGTGCGTCAGCCCCCGCTCGCATCATCAATGTGCTTTCCGGCGGCATGTATCTGAGCGGACTCGAGGTTGACGACCTCGAGTACGAACGCGGTGACTTCGACGGCAGCCGCGCCTATGCGCGCGCCAAGCGCGCCCTGATGGTGTTGACGGAGCAATGGGCCGAAGATCTCGCCGGCTGTGGCGTCGCGGTCAACGCGATGCATCCCGGATGGGCCGACACGCCCGGCGTGGAGGATTCATTGCCCGGCTTCCATCGTTTGATGCGCGCCTTTCTGCGCACCCCGGAGCAGGGTGCTGACACCATCGTCTGGTTGGCTTCCGATCCGGCCGCGCAGGCGTTCAGCGGGGGGTTCTACTTTGACCGTGAACCCCACGTGACGACCGTCTTTCCATTCACGGGCGGCAATGCGGAGCTGCGCCGTGAACTGCGCGCGAAGCTCGAAGACTACTGCGCCCGTGAACAAGCGTGAAAGCGGGTGTTTCATCACCGATCAAGGCCGGCGATTGCGCCTGAGAGCTGGCGTTAGCGCCCGATCGTCGCAAAACCGTTTATCGGACGCCCGGGCGGTTTGACAGGCGCGATTACGGTAGTGTCACATTCAAAAGGTGCCGTCGGTCGAGCAACGCGTTTCGGCTTCGAGCAACTGGAGCGCCGACCCGACGCGACGCAGACGATCTACTGCCCGGCCAGGCATTAATGATTCATCTTGTGATGGGAGGACATAAAAACGTGAAAAGACGACAATTCCTGACCGGCAGCAGTGTGGCGAGCCTGGGCCTGGCAATGGGAACAGCGCTGCCATTGGCCGCTTCTGCCTCATCCGTTTCAGCCTCCATGAGTCCGAACAAAAAGCGCATTCTTGTTCTCGGCGGAACCGGTTTTATCGGCCCGCCCATGGTGCGCTACGCCGTGGAGCGGGGCCACGAAGTCACCATTTTCACCCGTGGGAAAACCGCGGCCGATCTGCCTGATGTCGAGCACCTCGTGGGCGATCGTTCGGGGGATCTCGATGCCCTCGAGGGTCGTCGCTGGGACGTGGTGCTGGACAACAATGCGCGGGATTACCGGTGGGTCAAACTCACCACAGAGTTGCTGCGAGAGAAGGTCGAGCACTACCTTTTTGTTTCATCCATTTCTGCCTATGCCGGCGAAGCCGTTGGCTACGATTTTCTGGATAAGCCCTATTCGGGCCCGCAATACACCATCGACAGCGCCCTGGCTGAGCCACCGGACGATTTCGAGGAGGGCGAGGAGCTTCCCTATGGCCCGACAAAGGTCATGTCGGAACGACTGGCCCAGGCTGCGTTTCCCGGGCGCTGTACCATCGTGCGGCCCGGATACATCGTGGGTCCCGGAGACCCCACCGATCGATTCACCTACTGGCCGGTGCGTATCGAAAAGGGCGGGGAGGTGCTTTCACCCGGCGATGGAACCGACCTGGTCCAGGTCATCGATGTGCGGGACCTGGCGGAGTGGATCGTCAGGCTGGCTGAAAACAGTCAGTCCGGCGTCTACAACGGGGTCGGTCTGGCGACTCCGTTGTCCATGGCGGAAATGCTCTACGGCATTCGCGCCGTGACGACACGCGCCACGGAATTCACCTGGGTTCCTGCGCCCTTCTTACGGGAACAGGGCGTGCAACCTTACTCGGATATGCCGATCTGGACGCCCGGGGACCCGTTGGCGGCTGTCGACAACAGTCATGCCGTGGCGTCGGGTCTGACCTATCGCCCTCTGGCCGTGACGGCGGCAGATACGCTCGCGTGGCACAGAACACGACCCATCGAGAAACAGGCCGAACTCAGAACGGGAATCAAACCGGACCGGGAAAAAAGTGTGCTGCAGGCCTACAAGAAGCGCTGATCCCGTCGCCGGACGCCAGGCACCGTGCCGGCGCCATGGCGGCAGAAGTGACCTGTTACACGGGCCGGGCCCCGGCTGGCCGGGGCTTTGGTTTCAGTCGCCGACCCCCATCTCCTCCAGCAGCCGTTCCGCGCCGCCGAGTTGCTCCATGACCCAGAGCATGTAACGCACGTCCACGTGAATCGAGCGGGTCTTGTCCGGCAGGAAATCCCAGTCCGAGATGATGCTTTCGTACGTTCCGTCGAACAGCAGCCCGACGAGCTCCGCGCGGCCGTTGATCGTCGGTGAGCCGGAATTGCCGCCGGTGCTGTCGACGGTGGACAGGAAGTTCACCGGCACGCTGCCGATGGCATCGTCGCCATGGCCTCGATAATCGCCGGTGCGGATGGCCTGCAGCAGTTCCGGAGGAGTATCGAAGGGCTCCTCGCCCGTGTCCTTCTCCAGGATGCCTTCCAGGGTCGTGAACGGCAGGTAGCGCAGGCCGTCCGCCGGTGCGGACCCGCTTACCGTGCCGAAGGTGATGCGCAGCGTGCCGTTGGCGTCGGGATAGATGACCTTTCCACGGTCGCGTTGGAAGGCGAGCAGGGCCTCCATGAAACGCGGCCGCGCTTCCTGCAGCAGCCCCGCCAGGGTCTCGCTCTGTTCCTCCAGTGAGCGGTCGGAGTCGTACAGGGCGACGGCGAGCTTCATGAACGGGTCGTCGCTGGTTTCGAGCTCGGCCACGGAATACTCCATGGCCTCGCGACGGACCTCCGCCCGATCCAGTTCCGTGCCCTCGTAGAGCCCGGCGAGCAGCGCGTCCAGCGCCGCCGGATCCACCGTGTTGCCGTCGATGCCGAACAGGCGGTCGAATTCGGCGACGTGCTGGTCCGCCGGAATGGAGGCGTAGGTCAGGATGAGGTGCTTCCAGACCGCCCGATCCACCGCCGCGTCGAAACTGCGGTCGATGCGATCCATGCGCTCGCGGATGCGAAGCGCGTCACGCTCCTGGAATCCGGGCTCGCGTTCCGCATCCGGTTTTTCGCGCTCGCGTGCCAGCCGGTAAAGCGTGGTGGCCGCGCCCAGCAGCGCGCCGCGGCGCGCCAGCGAGTAGTAGAAATCCCGCACCTGCGTGGTCTGCTGCCGCGCCACCAGTTCCCGAAGTTCAGCGATCGCGCGGCCGTAACCGCTCGCGCGCCCGGGATCCGCATCCACCCAGATCTGCAGCTCCGCTTCCAGGGCCTGCTTGCGCTCCACCAGGTCGCCCTTGGCGAAACCTTGCAGCATGCCGCCGTAGTTTTTGCTCGCGTTGTTCAGGCCGGCGACCAGGGATGCATATTTCAGCGCCGCGTCCGGGTTGCCGGCGGTGGCTGATTCGATCCGGTCCAGCCATTCCTCGTACACCCGCTTGCGCTCCGGGTAAGACCAGTCGATGACGTTGCGCACCTCGTCCGCGAGCCGGTAGCGGTTGGTGCGGCCGGGGTAACCCGCGACCATCACGAACTCGCCGTCCTCGATGCCCTCGGGCTCCAGCGCCAGCCAGTGGTCCGGCGCGTAGGGCACGTTGTCCGCATGGTAGTCGGCCGGGGCGCCGTCCGGACCGACGTAGGCCCGGTAGAAAGCGAAATCGCCGGTGTGACGCGGCCACATCCAGTTGTCCACGTCGCCGCCGTACTTGCCGACCGAGGCGGGCGGCGCGTAGGCCAGGCGGACGTCGCGGATTTCGAGTTGCTTGATCAGTTCGTAGTTCGCGCCGCCGTGATAGGAAGCCACGCGGCAGCGGTGCCCCGGATCCTGCTCGCATTCGCGCACCAGTTCCTTGCCGGTCTTCTCGATGGCGAGATAGCGTTCGCGCCCGTCCAGGTCCGGCGGCAGTTCGCCCAGCACGCGGTTCGTTACGTCGCGCACTTCCACCGTGACGAGTACGCGGCTGCCCGGCCGGGCCGGAACCTCGTCCGCGAGGGTTTCCGGCCGAAAGCCGTCCCGGAGCAGGTTGTTGGCGTCCGTGGCGTTGTGGGCGATGGAGCCGTACGCACAGTGGTGATTCGTCACCACCAGCCCCCTGGGCGAGACGAAGGAGGCGGAACAGCCGCCGAGGCTGACCACGGCCTTCATCGGATGACCGGTGAGATTTGTGAGCTTGCCGGGCTCGATCTCCAGTCCCATGGACTCGAGCCGCTCGGCCAGCGCGGGTATCTGGCCGGGGGTCCACATGCCTTCGTCGGCGAGGGCGGACGCGGTCAGCAGCACCAGGCTGCAGGCGAGAATTTTTTTCATGCGGGAACTCCAGGAAATTACGGGCGGTGCGTGGCTGCGGCGATGGACCGCCAGGCCCCGCAGTGCGTTGAACGGCCAGGCCGAAGGGCCGGCCGGTAAAATGGTGGACGCCGTGAACGGACTATTTTTGGTTTTACTCAACGCACGCCTCGTTGGTTTGTCCTTGCCTTCAGCCAGGCCGGTATACATCGCCACCATCAGTTCATCCGGATTTTACCTGAATGGAAAGCGATCGCGTTGCACAGCGAACTTCAGTTCTCGCTGTGTTTGATCATCCGAACTCAGGATCGTTGGCAAATGACCGACAGCCATGAATAAGCATTTGTAGCGCTTGCGGGCGAGGTCTGCTCAAGAGGCATTGCACATGATCGAGAGCCATAACAAAACGCCTTCCAGCCGGCGCAACCAGGCGCCCTTGATCGCACTTGGCGCGGGGCCAGGCCTCGTTATCAATCATTTTGTGTTTGACAATGCGGGTATTGGCTTGGTCGCTGGCGCCAGTCTCGGCCTTGCGAACGCAGGTTTGAAAAGAACCCGGTGAAACAAAACGTGCTGTGGATACGGGTGACAATTGACCGATTCCGGGCGAAATTTGACGACGGCCCCTCCTTGGCAGGGGGGCTGTTTTCGGTTGAAAGGCAAAAATTCGGGTATGCCGCCAATACCGGCACCGTTAATGACCCGCTGCGGTCATTTGAAATTCAGTTCGTTAGCGGCACCAGTGTTGTTACGCTCATCAGGAGGGTTGCCAGCACCGAATAGGCTGCAAAACTGCGATGAAACAACAGATTTTTGGTCGTCAAGGCAATGAGCGACAATACGAAAAATGACCCGATAAAAGCGGCATAAGGCAAATGACTTACGATCGATATGTCTTTGTCCAGCTTAATCAAATAGTCGACCACGTCCACGCATAAAAAGAGTAAAAATACGCCGAAGTACCAGACTCGATTCTGCATGAATTGCGTCCGATAGTTGTGATCTGCCGGCACTCCCTCGGGAAACAAAAGCGCCATCAGAAGAAACAGCAGCGTCGCATAAGCAAGTAAAAATACAAACAAGGGATACGTCCACTGCTGTTGCTCTGCGAGGACAAACGTAAACCACCAAAACGCGACGGTCCAATGCAGGATGGTCGCTGACCACATGAGTTGTACCCAGGAAATCGTAACGTCACGTCGGACGTGGATGATGCGTGCGACGTTCGTCAGAAATGACGTTACGGACAATCCAACGACGACGGATATGAGGACGGTCAGGTATTCGAAAACCATTGGTACATTATGGACCGGGTCAAAAATATTTCCATCGATGTTGACCGATTCGAATGGCGCCGATTGGCAGCTTGCTGATGCAAGCGGCCTTTTCCGTTCGACCTCAGTAAAGCCGTTGAGAGCGCAACCCAGCTGATTTTTGTGGACAAAGGCGGCTAGCGAGCCAACTCCCAGGGTATCCTCATGTCGGAACGTAAAAAAGGCGAGGCCGAGGGTTTGTCCCCGGCCTCGCGTTCCTCATGGCGATCGAGCTCCGCTAGAGACCGGCACGGCCTCGGAATCTGCAGCGTCCCGAGTATTCGGCGAGTCCGTTTCCCTCCTCACTGAACCCGGTGCCGATGATTTCAAGAACGCAGTCGACAGTCGGCCTGTCCACATGGTTGACGAGAAAGACGTTGCCGACCGTCTCCCCGGTCACGAGGTTCACGTCGAAGCGGAACATGTCGTCGTGCAGCAGTACCGGGCCTTCTCCGAGGACCGTTCCGGAAAACACCTGGTTACCCGTATTGACGAGCGTACCCTCGACGAAATTGATGACGGTGCGCGGTTGATACAGCACCCGGCCTTCGAGGTCCCCGAACAGGTCGATCGTATCCGTCGTCCGCTGGTTCACGCCGGTATCGGTAGGCGTCACATCGTGGGTGATGACATTGCGGCCCGGCACATCGTCGAAATAGTGGACGGCGGTGCCAGAGACCGCCTGCCAGGGTCCGTTGTCGCTGTTTTGCCCCTTGTCCGCGTGACAGGCCGTCGCGACCAGCAGGGCCAGGGTGGAAATTGTCGATATCGTGGCTATCTTGATCATGTCTGCCTCCTCGGGCGTTTAGTCGTGCAGCTTGCGAACGTACCGCGGTGTTCGGCCCTGATGCTGGGTCGTCGCCGCGCCGACGGCAACGGTCACGACCGGCCACGGCCCCTGTTGACCCCAAGTGTCTGTTTTTGTCCCATCGCCCGGCACGGCTACAATGTCGATCATGAGCCCCAAGCTGCCGGAAGAGCGTCTCGATTCCTGGAAGGCCATCGCCCGTTATCTCGGGCGAAGCGTGCGCACCGTCCGGCGCTGGGAGCAAGTGCACGCATTGCCGGTCCATCGGCTCATGCACCACTCGAAGGCAAGCGTTTACGCCTACCCCCGGGAACTCGACGACTGGCGTGAGGCACGGGCACACGGCCCTGTGAAAACGTCACCCTCTAATAGTCCGGCGGAGTCTGTGGGCGGAATGCACGAGCCCTCGCGAAGCATCGAGAACAAGGGCGACGCGGCTGGCATCGCCGTGCTGCCCTTCAGCTTTGCCGGGCCGGATCCCAGCCATTCGTGGGTCGCGGACGGGCTGACCGAGGAGATGATTTCCGGTTTTTCCCGCCTGGCGAAACTGCGGGTGACATCGCGGACTTCCTCCGCTGCGTTCAGAAACAGTGACCGGAACTCGAAAGCGATCGCGGGCCTGCTCGGCGTCACCTATTTGCTGGAAGGCGGCGTCGTCTGCAACGGCCGGCGTTTCCGGATTAATGTCCGACTTATCGATCCGCAGCAGGACGACCATGTCTGGTCGCAACAGTTCGCCGGTGACATGGAGCAGATTTTCGACACCCAGGAGCAGATCGTGCGCGCGGTCGTCGACTCGCTGCATCTGCGGCTGGCGCCTTCCGAGGAAGTGACCATGGGCCAGCCTGCGGTGAGCGACATATCCGCCTGGCGTCGCGTCGTCCTGGCTCGGGAGGCCGCTTTGCGTTGGCACCCGGAAGCGCTCGAGAAGGCGCGGTCGCTGCTTACCGAGGCACTGGAGCTGACCGGGGAGAATGCCACCATCTGCGCCACCATGGGCCGGGTGTTGCTGAACTACCACGAAGCCGGGATGGTCACCGATGAAGACCTCTCGGTCGAAGCCCGCTCCTGGGCGAAGCGCGCGCACGCGGTCGATCCGGGCCACCCGGAGACCCGTATTCTGAGCGGTTGGCTTGCCCACACGACCGGCGATCTCGGGCTGGCCATCGAGGAACTTGAACAGGCCCTGGAACAGGATGGTGATCACCCGGATGCCCTTCTGCTGCTGGCCAACTGTCTCCTGCGAACCGGACAGACCGAGCGTGCGCGGCCGGTGATAGACCACGTGATCGCGGTCGACCCGCTCACACCGCTGACGCGCTGCATGCCCGGATTCCTGAACGCCATGGAAGGTCGTTTCGATGCGGCAATCGGCCCCTACCGGGACATGCTGGAACGCGATCCGGCCAACCCGGTCGCGCGATTGTTCAACGTCTGGATACTATTCGTCGCCGGCCACGACGACGAGGCAATCACGGTCGCCAGAGGCTTTGAAGGTGCGGCCGAGCAGTCGACGCCCGCGCACCTGGCCCGCCAGCTGACTGCCGCACACCGGGGAACGCTCGAGGACCGGCCGCTGGCTAACTCGGTTACGAAAGCCGCCTGGAAAAGCGAGATGTATTCGCGCCATGCGGCAGAGGGCTGGGCCAAGGCGGGCAACGCGAAACGCGCGGCACAGTGGCTTGACCGCGCAGTCGAACTGGGTTTCGTGAACTGGCCCTACCTCGCGCAGCACTCGCCGTTTTTCAGTCCGCTGAAGGACGATCCATCGCTCAAGCCGGTGCTCGAAAAAGCGAAACGCCGCTGGAAAGCCATTTCCGACAGCGCTTCAAACTGAGCGCCTCTTCCATTGAGCCTCGGCGATGCAACCGGGAGCGGAACCCGGCTGTTTTTCATGGGCGAATGCGGCTACCGACCCGAAACGGAAACTGAAATCAAACGTACGTATCACCAAAGCTATTCAGCACGTAGGTTATTGATGTTCTTCTTCTTCCAGTTTGTGGTGTCGTAAATCTGAACTCCAGTGTTGGTTGCGGTGAGCAGGTATTTCCCATTGGGACTGAATTCCATGTCGCATACGTACGTATCGGCCTTCCACTTATCGACTACCTTGTCGCTGGCCCGGTCGATCACCGCCATTACATTGTGCGAAGGTCCCCTGGTTGTACTGACCACGGTCGCACCATCCGGAGAAATGGCGACGGAACGCATGCATGTCTCGGGTCGAAATGCCAATCCGACCGGCATTAGCGCCAGTTGTGTCGCTGTAAATGGATCAAAGGCCATAAACGGTGCGCCCACTGCTGCGCCAGCCGCGAGGCCGAGCACAGAAACCGCCACCATCGTTCCTACGCCGATACCCTGCAGAACCATGCTCGGGTCAGTCAACTCGCCCGCCTGCTCCAGTGTCAGGAATTCCCAAACCCGTACTTCATCGCCAGCCGTAAGAAGGGTTCTCTCGTTGGGTGCCAGAGCCATTTTATAGACATCATTCGCGCCATCCAGATCACCCACCTTTTCCCGTGAATCTGCATTCCAAATGGAGACGTTTGAGGTGTTTACCGGCTGAATTTGTGGATCATGGTCGTTAGCACTGAACCCTTCGTCGACTTGTCCGGCTGCTGCGCTAAAACCTGTTTCTTCATCCAACCCATTGGTCCGTTTCTTTGCTGTCATTGATGCGGACGCAAAATATTGACCTTTCTGCCCAAACTGAAGGTCCCAGATGTAACCTTCCAGTATTGCTATAGGCAGCAGCGGTCCAACTGCGTCGCCACTTAAGTTTGCCAGGAAAATATGCCCATCAACGGTTCCGATAATCAGGCGATTGGTGGACGGAGAATAATCAAGCGCCGATGCGAAGATCTCTTTGTTCGGAGGGTCGATCACCGACAGGCGATCTCCGCTGCGCGTACTCCAGATAGAGACCAGCCCGCCCATGCCGGTTGTTGCAATGCGTTGATCGTCAAGAAAGACGAGGGTGTCGCCGACACCATGACGCAAGTTTGCTGGATTCGATGTTTCAGTATCCAGCGATGATTGACGCAACGTGATGATGGGTGTGAGGGTTTCAACCTCCAGCACGCGAATCTCTGTCGCATTGGCAAATGCCAGCAACGAGTCGTCGGCTGAAAACGCCACGGTGGAAAAAGGTTTTTCCTGGTCTGGCGGACGTGATGTCACACAGCCGGCGAGGGTCACTAAAGCCACGAAAACAATGCACGAACGACACGTAACACGGCTCAGTTGTGGAGCAGAGATGGGCATGTACTTACTCTAGAGCAGATAATTTTGAATGTCTGCTCGTGGCCGAATTGCGAACATGGCTCCCCTGCGATTCGCGTCCAGATGCGTTCTGCAATGCATCGGACAGCGGAAGTATGGGGCCAAAATGCAAGAAGGGCAGCTGCCGACCCGAGGCGGACCTGCACGTGTTCAGTCTTCACGGGCCTATATTTCGGCCGCGTCGAGTTCGTTGATCAACTGCCTTAACTGATCCTGGACCTCACTCATGCTTCTGCCGAAATCGCAAACCTCCCAAGCCCTCTCCGACAAAGCTCCTTCAATATCGGGTCGATCCATGAGTCTTTCGAACCAGAAATCGGGAGATTGCGACGCCGGAACGGTATTGCACGCGCGCATATAGGGGCTGAGCATTCCCGTATCAGGGTCAACAAGACACTCCGAAATAACACGCACAATGTATTCCGAGGGTAAAGTCCGGACCGCTGCTTTTCGGATGGCGGTGTCTTTGGGCGGGCGCCAAGTGTTTAACCCTTCCAGGAGGTTCGTGTAAACAGACACAATGTCCTCGCGAAGCGAAGAACTTTCAATCAGAGATAGGTTGCCGGTCCCGATGAGATCATCAAACGTTACACGCTGATAATCTGGGGATGGAAAAGTCGCAGAAGATACCACTAATCGAAGGGTCAGTGCCGGATCGGGCCCAGCCTCGAACTTCCTTATCTCAGCAAGCGCTGACTCTGTTGAGTGACACGCCTGACGGGTCCAGGCGATGTCATCATCCAGATACTCGAGATTTTTTT
>JARROJ010000066.1:0-21839 GCA_037384065.1 Lysobacterales bacterium | reverse complement strand
CAGCTCTTTATGAGTCGCTGCGCGACATCGGGAGTCTCGGTTCCCTGGTTCATCCGCTGCGCGGGTGAAGGCGGCTGCACGCGCGACGGCATTCGAACAGGGCTTCTTTGCCTGCGGCAAAACCGCCCTTCACTCATTGCCTGCGCTCGACAGCTCTTTATGAGTCGCTCCGCGACATCGGTGTTCGCGCTGGAAGCGATCGCGGGCGAACCCCGAAAAAGCGGTGTGCGCGAAGCGATCACGCCGAGTAAACCGGGTGTTTCTCGCACAGCGCCAGGGCGGCGGCCTTGACGCGCTGTTCGGTCGCGGCGTCGCCGACGTTGTCGAGGACGTCGCAGATCAGTCCGGCCAGCTCCTGGCAGTCGGAGACATTGAAGCCGCGGGTCGTGACCGCCGGCGTGCCGAGACGCAGGCCGCTGGTGACGAACGGGGAGCGGGGCTCGCCCGGCACGGTGTTCTTGTTCAGCGTGATGTAGGCGCGGCCGAGCGATTCCTCGGCGTCCTTGCCGGTAAAGTCGAGGCCGATCAGGTCGATCAGCAGCAGGTGATTGTCCGTCCCGCCGGAGACCACTTTGTAGCCCCGCTCCATGATCACGGCGGCCATCGCGCGCGCGTTGTCGATGACGTCCTGCTGGTACAGCCGGAACGACGGGTCGAGGGCCTCCTTGAAGGCCACGGCCTTGGCGGCGATCGCGTGCATCAGCGGCCCGCCCTGGGTGCCGGGGAACACCACCGAATTCAGCACCTTGGCCATTTCCTCGTCCGCGTTGGCCACGATGATGCCGCCGCGCGGCCCGCGCAGGGTCTTGTGCGTGGTCGAGGTGACGACGTGGGCGTGCGGCACGGGGTTGGGGTACAGGCCGGCGGCGACCAGGCCCGAGACGTGCGCCATGTCGACGAGGAACCAGGCGCCGACCGCGTCCGCGATCTCGCGCATCCGCGCCCAGTCCACCCGGCGCGAATAGGCCGAGAACCCGCCGATCAGCAGCCGCGGGCGATGCGCCTCGGCCAGTTCGGCGATCCGGTCGTAATCGATCATGCCGGTGTCGGGGTCGGTGCCGTAATGGACCGCGTTGAAGAACTTGCCGGAGAAATTCACCGGGCTGCCGTGGGTCAGGTGCCCGCCTTCGTTGAGCCCCATGCCGAGGATCGTTTCGCCGGGGTTCAGCAGCGCCAGGTAGACGGCGGCGTTCGCCTGCGAGCCGGAATGCGGCTGCACGTTGGCGTAATTGGCGCCGTACAGCTGTTTGAGCCGCTCCCTGGCGAGGTTCTCGGCCTTGTCGACGTGCTCGCAACCGCCGTAGTAGCGCCGGCCGGGGTAGCCCTCGGCGTACTTGTTGGTCAGCAGCGAACCCTGCGCCTCCATCACCCGCGGACTGGCGTAGTTCTCCGAGGCGATCAGTTCGATGTGCTCTTCCTGCCGGACGTGCTCCGCGTCGATCGCGTCAGCCAATTCGTCGTCGTATCCGCGGATGCGGTCGTTTCGGTCAAACATTCCTTTTCCTGCCCGTTGGCGTGAATGGGGCGCTGTCGCCGGTCGCGCCGCTCGGGACGGTCCGGGTATCATGCGTCGCTGAAGGTTAGCGCAGAATTTTAGCATTTTTGCGAAGCGTGCCGCATAATTCGCGTGCCCCGCGCGGGGCCGCACGGTAACGAACCCGTTGAACCAGGCAGAGGCGACGGCCATGGCCCAATACATTTACACGATGATCGGCGTCAGCAAGATCGTGCCGCCGAACCGGACCATCATTCGGGACATCTCCCTGTCCTTCTTTCCCGGCGCCAAGATCGGCCTGCTCGGCCTGAACGGCGCGGGCAAATCGACGGTGCTGCGCATCATGGCCGGCGTCGATGAGGAATTCGAGGGCGAAGCGCGCCCGCAGCCCGGCATCCGCATCGGCTACCTGCCGCAGGAACCGGAACTGGACGAGACGAAGACCGTGCGCGCGGTGGTCGAGGAAGGCGTCGGCGAAATCCGCGACCTGCTCAACCGCTTCGACGAGGTCAGCATGAAGTTCGCCGAACCGATGGACGACGACGCCATGAACGCCCTGCTCGCCGAGCAGGCGGAACTGCAGGAAGCCATCGAGAACGCCAACGGCTGGGAACTGGAGCGCACGCTGGAAGTCGCCGCCGACGCGCTGCGCCTGCCGGACTGGGACGCCTCGGTCGCCCACCTGTCGGGCGGTGAGCGGCGCCGCGTGGCGCTCTGCCGCCTGCTGCTGTCCGGCCCCGACATGCTGCTGCTCGACGAGCCGACCAACCACCTCGACGCCGAGTCGGTCGGCTGGCTGGAACGGTACCTGACCGAATTCCCCGGCACCGTGGTGGCCATCACCCACGACCGCTACTTCCTGGACAACGCGGCCGAATGGATCCTGGAACTCGACCGCGGCTACGGCATCCCCTGGAAGGGCAACTACTCCAGCTGGCTGGAACAGAAGGACGCCCGCCTGGCGCAGGAAGAGAGCCGTGAAAAAGCCCGGCAGCGCTCGATCCAGGCCGAACTGGAATGGGTGCGCGCCAACCCGAAAGGGCGCCGCGCCAAGAGCAAGGCCCGCCTGGCGCGGTTCGACGAACTCGCCTCGCAGGAACGCCAGGCCCGCAACGAGACGCACGAAATCTTCATTCCGCCGGGCCAGCGCCTGGGCAACCAGGTGATCGAGGTCGACCACGTCAGCAAGGGCTTCGGCGACCGCCTGCTCATCGACGACCTGAGCTTCAGCGTACCGCCCGGCGCGATCGTCGGCGTAATCGGCGGCAACGGCGCCGGCAAGACGACCCTGTTCCGCATGCTGACCGGCGCGGAGACCCCCGATTCGGGCGAAATCCGCATCGGTCCGACGGTCGATCTCGCCTACGTCGACCAGAGCCGCGACAGCCTGGACGGCGAGCGCAGCGTGTGGGAAGAGATCGCGGACGGCCAGGAAATCATCCAGGTCGGGAACTACAAGACCCAGTCCCGCGCCTACGTCGGTCGTTTCAATTTTCGCGGCGCCGATCAGCAGAAGCGGGTCAAGGACCTGTCGGGCGGCGAGCGCAACCGCGTGCACCTGGCCAAGCTGCTGCGCTCCGGCGGCAACGTGCTGCTGCTCGACGAGCCGACCAACGACCTGGACGTCGAGACCCTGCGCGCGCTGGAGGAAGCCCTGCTCGACTTCCCGGGCTGCGCCGTCGTGATCTCGCACGACCGCTGGTTCCTCGACCGCATCGCGACGCACATGCTGGCCTTCGAGGGCGACAGCCACGTCGAGTGGTTCGAGGGCAACTACAGCGAGTACGAGGCGGACCTGAAACGCCGCCTCGGCGACGACGCCGCAACCCCGCACCGGATCAAGTACCGGCGCCTGGCCTAGCCCGGCAGGCGGTACCGGCGCAGTTCCTGCGGGATGCTGAAATCCGCGCGGGTCGGCCGGAACGGGCGCGGCCGGTAGCCGAGCCGGCTGCGAAACACGTGGTCGTCGAAAACCAGGTCCTCGGCCTGCCGGTAGACCATCTGCGCATTGACGCCCGAGGAGCGCAACACCCGGCCCGCCAGCCCCGCCGCGGCCGCCAGCAGGCGGGGCGGCCACTCCAGGCAGCGGATCTTTCGCCGGCCGCAGGCCGCCGCGCGCTGCACCATGACGCGGTAGCTCAACTGCTCGCCGCCGCAGGCCGGTCCCTCCAGGATCCCCCCGGTTTCCCCGGCCAGTGCGCTGACCGCGAGGTCCGCCAGGTCGGCGGCGTGGACCGGCTGGCGCAAACCGTCGGCGGCGGACGAGATCGGGATGAAGCCGGTGCGGTCGCCGAAGCGGAGCAGGCGGCTGATGTTACGGTCGAGGCCGCAACCGTAGACCAGGGTCGGGCGAATCAGCACCAGCGCCGTCGCGCTGCGCCGGCACTGCGCCCGCAGCTGCGACTCCTCGCGCTGGATCCGCGCCATCAGCTCGCGCTCGTCGTCGTTGTCCGAGGCGCGCTTGGTCAGGACGCTGGTGGTCGAGAACACGATCGCTTTTTCGATCTGCGGATTGCGCTCGAGCAGTTCCAGGGCCAGCACCTGCGGCCCGGCGGAAACCAGGAAGCGCGGCTGTCCGGCCGTCTCCGCCCGCTCGGTCGCCGCACCGCGCTCGCGATCGGGACACGACCAGGTGAGCCGGTCCCCGATCGTCACCGTGTCATCCGCCTCGCGGCTGAGCGCCCGCACCCGGTAGCCGGCGTCCAGCAGGCGCGGAAGCAGGAAGACCCCGATCTGGCTGCTCGCGCCGCCGACCAGCACCACCGGGTTGGCGGTCGACGCGCTCATCGGCGCAGCAGGACCAGCGGCAAGGTGAGCGCGAACCGGGCCCAGATGCCCGTGACCACGAGCCCGCGCAGCGGCCAGGCGTAGTCCGCGGCCTGGAACTTGGTGAAAAACCGCTGCATGCCGCGGTGCTTCTGCCAGTGAACCCACACCGGCCGGCTGCGGCTGGAAAGGCCCTGAAGGTGATAGACCCGGGCCTCGGGCACGAACAGGTTGACCCGTCCCTGCGCGCGCAGGCGGTACATCAGATCGAGATCCTCGCAGTGCAGTCCGTAGTCCGGGTCGAGACCGCCGAGGCGCTCGAACGCGTCGCGGCGCAGCAGCATGCACGCGCCGCTGACGGCCTCCGCCGCGGTCACGCCCGCAGGCAGTTCCCCGACCGGTTCGACGCCCTGGAACACGGACGCGTGGCGGCCCAGGCGCCACAGGCCGCTGAACTGCATCAGGGAGCGCCAGGGATCCGGGAAACGTCGCAGCGTTCCGCGCATCGCCTGACCGTGGCGATCGATCACCAGCGGGCCGGCCAGGTCGGCCTCCGGGTGAGCCTCGAGGGCGGCGACGAGTCGGCGCAGCGCGCCCGGCATGAATTCGCAATCGGGATTCAGAACCAGCAGGAAGCCGGCATCGCGGCAGACGGGCTCGGCCGCCGCCTGGTTGACGGCGCGCGCGAACCCGATGTTCGCGGCATTACGCAACACGGTCACGTCGTCACGTCGGCCATAGAGTTCCGCGACACGGTCGGCGCTATCGTCGGCGGAGGCGTTGTCGACGATGACGATTCGCACGGCCATGCCCTGCGCCAGCACCGACTCGACGCAGCGCGCCAGCGCATCACCGGCATTGAAGTTGACCACGACGACCGCGACGGACGGCGGCGCGTCGTTCACCGTTCCGTTCCGCCCCGACGGGTCAGCCGTTGCCACCAGGGCCGCCTCGCCGCCTCGAGTTCCCTTTCGAGCCGGCGAATCTCCCGCTCGCGCTGCGCCAGGACTTCGCCGGCCGCCATGTTCTTGCGGATCTCGTGGTAGTAGTGCGCGTAGACCGACTCCGCCGCATCGTCGAACAGCCACAGGGCCGCGGTCGCATCCGGCAGCGCCCCCTCATCCGCCGCGCAGAAGGCCAGCAGGTACACCGGGTCGTGCGCCGGTCGCGCGGCGGCGTCGATCGTTCCGTCCTGCGCCTGGTGCAACACGGCCCCGTCGGCGGACGGGTCCGTCAACGCCCAGATCGCGGAATGGAACATCAGCTTGTGGCCCCACAGCCGCACGGCGGGGAAATAATCGCCGAGCAGGTCTTCGAATTCACCGCGGTAGAGTTCGGCCACGTGAAACGCGTTGTCGTTCTGCTGGCGGTCGGTGTAGACCGCCTTGTCCGGCGTCGAGATCAGCAGGAAGCCCCCCGGCTTCAACACCCGCCGGAATTCGCCCAGCAGGCCCTTCTGATCGTGCAGATGCTCGAGGGTTTCGAACGACACGACGCAATCGAACGCGTCGTCGTCGAACGGCAGGGCCGTGCCGTCGGCGACCTCGAACGCCAGGTTGGCCGCGGCGTAGCGCGCGCGGGCGTGCGTGACTGCGTCCTCGGAAATATCGACTCCGGTCACCGAAGCCGCCCGTTCGGCCAGCAGGGCGGACCCGTAACCCTCGCCGCAGGCCGCGTCGAGCACGCGCAGCCCGTCGACGAACGCGCGCGCAAAAACGTACCGGTGCACGTGCTCGTACCAGATTTCGCGCACGCATTCGGGCGTGAAGCGCTCGCCGGTGAATTCCAGGCCGTCGGACAACGAAGGCTCCCGTGGTGTTCTCGAACTGAATTCTACCGCAAAGCGACCGCGGCCCGTTCCAGCGCCGTCACGACCGCGGCCCGCCGCACGGCCAGGGGGTCGTCGCGGATGAAGGCCTCGACCCGGGCGAGGTAGTCCGGGTGCCGCGACAGCAGGCGCTGCATGCTCGAGCCGTCGGGCTCGAGACCGAGCGGCCCGAAGGACCGGCCGCCGCGGTGCGCGACATAGACGTCGTCGCACAGCACGTTGCGCAGGCCGGCCGCCGCGGCGCGCATCGAAAAATCGTTTTCCTCGCCGTAGCCGCGTCCGAACAGCTTCTCGTCGAACGGCCCGACGCGGTCGAGCGCACGGCGCGAAATAGCCATGCAGAAGCCGACCGCGGTGGGCAGTTCCGGATAGACCGGCGGTCCCGCGGCCCGAACGGCGGCGGCCGTGGCGTCCAGGTCGGGCGGCACCGGGTTCGACTGGCAGAACGCCGGCATGGACGCGATCTCGCCGTTGTTGGTCCACGGCGTGGCGGTTGCGATGGCCGGGTCCGAATCGAGGCAGCGCTGCAGGCCCTCCAACCAGCCCGGTGTTACCAGGGTGTCGGAATTGAGCAGCACGACATCGCCCGCGGTCGCGCGCAGCCCGCGGTTCGCGGTGCCGACGAAACCGCGGTTATCCAGGTTGCGCAGGAAACGCCAGCCCGGCAGGGCCCGCGCCGCCCAGCGACCGAGCAGGCCGCGCACGCCCGGGTCCGGTGAGGCGTCGTCGATCACCAGCACCTCGCTGCCCGCCGGCGCCGTCGCGGCGACGGCGGCCAGGCAGGCCGCGACATCGGCCGCGGCGTTGAAGACCGGCACGATGACCGAGGGCACTCGCGGAGCGGCGGAGTTCATCGGAGTGCCGTCAGCCCCAGCGGTGCGGCAGGCGGATCATGCCCAGTTCGCGGCTCTGGCCCGATACGCTGAAGCGGATTTCGGCCGTGTCGAACAGGCGCATGCCTTCCGGATCCATCGCGTGGCCGCGCAGGGAATAGGTGCCCGGCAACAACGGCAGGCGCTCGAAACGGATCCGGTATCGGTACTGCCCGTCGTCGAGGGCCTCGCCCGGCGCCTGGTCGAAATCGGAGGCGACACCGTATACCGGCGTGCCGTCGGCCCGCACCACGCCGACCAGGGCGACGGGCGGGCGTCCGTCCGGCGAATGCAGGATCAGTTCGGCCACCAGGTCGCCACCGGCTTCGAGTTCCGCACTGCCGTCGTTCGGCAGGTTTTCCAGTTGCAGGGATTCGACCCGGTAATGGCCGCTGGTGCCGGTCAGCGCGCGCCGGTGCCGCCGCTCGGCCGCGTTCTTTTCCTCGTGCCAGGCGAGGTAGGATTGCGTGACGGGAAACACGTCGCCGATCTTCTCCGTACGCCCGTCGTGCAGCCAGATCGCCCGCTGGCACAGCTTCTGCACGAGGTACATGCTGTGCGAGACCATCAACAACGTGTTGCCGCCCTCGAGGAACTGCTCGATCCAGCGGATGCACTTTTTCTGGAAAGACTCGTCGCCGACCGCCAGCACCTCGTCCGTGATCAGGAGTTCGGGATCGGAAGCCGCCACCACGGCGAAACCGAGCCGCACCACCATGCCCGAGGAGTAGTGCTTGACCGGTTCGTAGACGTAGTCGCCGATGTCCGCGAAGGCCAGGATGTCGTCCATTCGCTGATCGAGCTGACGCCGCGTCATGCCCAGCAGCGCACCCTTCATGCGGACGTTGTCGATCCCGGAAAACTCGGGCTGAAAACCGGCGCCGAGTTCGAGCAGGGCGGCGACGCGCGCATTGACCTCGACGGTTCCCGTACTGGGGCTGATCACCCCGGTCAGGATCTTCAGTAGGGTCGATTTGCCCGCGCCGTTTTCGCCGATGATGCCAAAGGACTGGCCGCGGTGGACTTCCAGGCTGACGTCGTGCAGCACCTCCGCGCCCTCCCCGGAGCTGCGCCCCGCCAGCACCGCGGCGAAGGCGCGCAGGCGCTCGCCCGGCCGGTGCACGCGCGGGTAGAACTTCGACACGCCCTCGATGCGGACCAGCGGCGCCGTCACAGGAAGTCCTCGAAGTGCGGACTGACGCGGCGAAAGAACCGCATGCCGAGCCAGAGGACCAGCAGCGTCAACGATGGCACGATGACGTCGGTCCAGCCGAGCCCATAGTCGCCGAACAGCAGGAAACCGCGCAGGTTCTCGACGTACCAGGTCATCGGGTTGAACTGCATGACCCGCGCCAGGCCGGGCGGCAGGATGCTGGTGCCGTACAGGATCGGGGTGGCGAAGAACCAGAACGTCATCAGCGGCGGCAGGATCTGCCCCACGTCGCGGATGAACACCTGCAACGCGCTGGCAAGCAGCGCGATGCCGCAGGCCAGCAGGTACAGCAGGACCAGCAGCGGCAGCGCACCGGCCAGCGCCAGCCAGTGGATCGGCGTACCGGTCAGTTGCAGCACGATGAGCACCGCGAGGTAACCGGCCAGGTGCATCAGGAACGTGGCCGTCACGGTGGACAGCGGGATCAGTTCGGTCGGAAACGCGACCTTGCCGATCAGGGCCGCGTTCGCGCTGATCGAGTTGGACGAGCGCAGCACCGCCTCGGAAAACGCCGTCCACGGCCAGAACGCCACCGCCAGGTAGGCGGTGAACCCGATATCGCCGGCGTCGGGTATGCGCGCCTTGAAAATCGTCGTGAAAACGAAGGAATAGATCGCCAGCAGCATCAACGGCTGGATGATCAGCCAGGCGAAGCCGGTGACGTTCTCCAGGTAGTCCGTGCGAATGGCGCGCGAAACCAGTTGCCGGAAGAAATGGTCGGTCAACGGATTCATCGGAAGGCTCGCAGGCGGGTCGCGTACCGATCAGCGCTCGATATAGTCCGGAGCGAGCTCCAGGTTTTCCCCAAAATAGCGTCGGGCCATGGTTTCCACGGCGCCATCCGGAATTTCAATCGGGTCGGTCAGCAACTGCCGAATGTAGCGTTCGCGGTATTCGGCGAGATAGCGCCGCTTTTCCTGCTCCATCAGCGCATCCTTCACCTCGTCGTACGGAATCCGCTCCGCCGGTGTCCGTCCGTTCAGACGGATCAGGTGGTATCCGTACCCCGTCTGGACCGGGCCGCTGAGCTGGCCCGCGTCTTCCAGCGCGAACGCCGCTTGCTCGAACGCCGCGACCATGTCGCCGCGCTTCATCTGGGGGTAACGGCCGCGGTTGTTGACTTTCCCGGGGTCGTCCGAGAATTCGTCGACCAGGGCTTCGAATTGTGACGGATCCTCCGCCAGGCGCGCCTCGATGTCCGCGATCAGCGCCAGGGCGTCTTCGTCCGAACGTTCATCGGTCGCGATCAGGATGTGCGACACGTCGAGGGTTTCCGGCGACATGAATTCGTCCGGGTGGCCCAGGTAGTACTCCCTGGCCAAAGCGGCGTAATCCGCCTCCGGTGCGTCCGCGACGACGCGCTCCAGCCACAGTCGCGCCAGTTCCCGTTCGTAACCGAGACGCAAGCGGTTGGCCACGAGTTCCTCCTCGGCAAACCCGTTCGCCTCCGCGTCCGCCGCGATCGTGCGGGTCCGCAGAAGACTCGTGACAATCTCGTTCACCCGGCCACCGTCGCGAACGAAACGCAGGCGGTCCTCCTCGGGAATGCGCGCGAACGCCGCGTCCATGTCACCCTGGGACAGTTGCTGATCGCCCTGCCGGGCGAACACATCGTCCGCGGCGAGCGCAGGCGCACTGACCAGCGCGATGCACACGGTCAACAGACCACGACACACGGTATTCATCGAATGCTATCGCTCCTTTTACGTGTCCAGACAAACGAAGGGGCTGCAAAAGCAGCCCCTCGTTTTACTGCACAAATCGACGTTCGTCGAACTGTCGAGCCGTCCCTTACGGGGCGCTGCTCATCATCGTGCTGGTCTTGTGGCTGAACAGACCGCCGTAGTTGGCCTTGACGTCGCCACCGCTGAGGAAATTATTCTCGAATTCCTGCGCGGCGAAGCCGGTGACCGGCAGACCCACCAAACCCAGTTGGTCGAAACGCAACGTGTCTCCACGGGTATCTTCGTCCAGCATGATCTTGCCCCAGCCCGAATCGAATTCGTCTTCGACTTCGATCAGCAGGCTCTGGGACAGTGCGTCAGCGGCTGCGAACTCGGGCGTACCGAACACGCTCGACTCACCGAAGCGCAGCACGTTGACCTCGTGGCAGAGCTGGAAGTACGTCGGGCAGGTGCCGAAGTCTTCGCAGGAACCCTGCGGCGGGATCGACGGCGAAACCGTCGGCGGACGCAGCGGGCCTTCCGGCTCTTCCGGAATGAAGGTCGCTTCTTCGCGGTCCCAGGTCTGGATGCTGACCACTTCGCAAAGCGGATTCTCATCAGTACCTGCACCGTTCAGCTGCGTGAAGGGCGCACGAGCCACCGGGTCGCTGCCTTCTGCGACGATGCCCTCTTCCACCATACGCTCGTAATCCGCGTAGAAGTTCTTGGTCGGGAAGGTGATGACCCATTCCGTACCGGCGTTGAGGGCTTCCTCGACGACGTATTCATTCATGATCGCGTCATGCATGAAGGCGGCGGAAACCGCGTCGACCGAGTTCGCGTAGCCTCCCAGCATCGCCGGCATCTGACCACCGGTCAGGAAGACCGTCGCGTCGCTGACGTTACCGCTGTTCAGCGACGGGTAGATCGTACCCGGACGGTAGTGCACGCCGTCGGCCACGTCGTCACCGGTACTGGTGGTCGGGCCGTCGAAGCCCTGCAGGGCCTTGGCGTCGTAGGAGAACATCGTGCCGTTCTCGGAATTCACGATGGCCGCGCCACCGAACAGGCCGCCGCCGTTGGGCAGCGTGCCCGTGGTGACTTCCTGGTTCAGACCAAGCGGCGTGTCTTCGGTAATCTCTGCCTCAGTACCGATCGACTCCTGGACCCACAGGCCACTGCCGTCGTAATCGATACCGCCGGTCTGCACATCGACCGCCTCGGTCCACAACCACTCGAGCAGTCCGCAGTCGCCGGGGACACCGTCGACGTGCTTGATCGCTTCGCCAAGGGTCGTCGCCGGCGTCGCAGGAATCAGTTCTTCCGGACGGTTATCCGGCGGCATGGCGTCGGGATCGAGCTCACCCATTTCGATGACTTCGATGTGACCTTCACCGGCACGACCGATGCTGCGCGGGCCGTTGTCTTCCAGGTCCATGCCGCCAACGTCACTGTAGTCGTTGTAGGCGATGTCCAGGAACGCCTGCAGGCCCGGAGCCGTCGAAGCGTTCTCGTACAGGTAGGGCACCGTGCAGGTGGTGTCCGGAATGAAGATGTGCGGCACGCCCGCTTCAGCGCCAAAGGCGGAGCTGTCGGCGATCGATGCCACCCAGACGTCCTCGGGCGACATGTAGATGTTGAAGTCCAGCACCTCGCGGGAGTTGAAGCCTTCGAGGAAGCGGATCTTAACGGCCTTGTAGGCGTCCGTGGTGTTGACGACGGAAATCAGGGTCTGGTTGCCGTCGTTCGTCGTGTAATAGGGATAGATCAGAACCTGGCCGGTTCCGTCCGGGTTTACGTTGACCGCGTGAGCAGTACCCGCAAGGCCGGCTGTACCTGTTGACCGCGTGAGCAGTACCCGCAAGGCCGGCTGTACCTGCCAGGCCAGCGAGAATCGCTGCTGTCAAATTTTTTCTAGTCATTACAACACTCCTAAAGTTTGTGTACACAGGGCTTGCGAAAAGCCCGCTCAATGGCTTAAAAGCCTGTCAGCACAGGCGAACAGGCCATCGACAGGCTGTTCGCAGCGCAAATGGTACGACAGTTCTTCCCTCAAAGCAATATAAAGCCTGAGAAAACCGGGTATTGAAAAACACGCAATTCTCAATCCTTCGGCGGCAGGTACCACCATTCGCCGCCGGTCCGGATCCAGGTGTCCTCGATGGCCTGTTTGCCGTCGTAGGTGGTCATCCCGGGAACCGGGGCGAAAACGCGATAACCGATCAGGAAACGGACCGTGCAGCGGTCTTCCCCGCACTCGTGCCCCTGGTACTCGGCGGACGTCCAGTTGACGCGACGCGTCCGCAGGCTGACCGCGTAGTCCACGAGCGAGGTGGACGACCGGAACCCGGGCGTGTAGAACGGGTATGCCGTCTCGTAGTCGCCCGCCAGCACCGCGTCCCAGCGCGCCTTGGCGCGTTCCACGACCTCGTCTTCGTCGACGGCCGGGTTCAGCGCACAACCGGCCAGCAGCGTGGCGACCAGGGCCGAGAGCAGCGCGCCGCGCAAGCCGCGCCCCGCGCCGAATGAATATTCAGACATTGCTTTACCCGTACCTCGATTGTTGGACTGCGGCATTCTGTGGGCGATCGGTCCGCTATTCAACCGTGTCGTCCTCGCCCGCCTGCCGATCGACGCGGTTCAGCCGCGAAATCTTCAGCGGCGGCACGCGCGAGAACTCCTTCTCCATCTGCTCGCTGATCTCCTTCAGGTCGACCGAACTCTCGACGACCGTCGGCGTGATCATGACCAGGGTCTCGCTGCGCGATCCGGATTTCGAGCGCGAACCGAACAGCGGGCCGACGAACGGAACGCGGCTCAGGAACGGCACGCCGCTGCGACCCTGCGCGTCCTGCTCGTTGATCAGGCCGCCGAGAAACACCGTCTGACCGGACTGTACGGCCACCTGGCTGGTGACCGACTGGTTGTTGATCGGCGGGTTGCCGCTGGTCGAGATGTCGGGATCACGCGCGCCGGGGCGGCTGACCTCCTGCTGGATGTCCATGTAGACGAGCCCGCCCGGGTTGATTCGCGGCGTAACCGTGAGCGTCACGCCGGTCGACACGTACTGGGCGCTGCTGACGACATTGTTCGTTCCGGTCGAGATCGACGACGACTGGACCGGCACCTGGGTGCCGACCGTGATCGTGGCGGTCGCGTTGTTGCGCACCATCAACGACGGCGCGGCCAGCGAGCGAACGTCGGTTACCTCGTCCAGGGCCGCGATCGTCGCCTGCACGAAGGGCATCCCGTCGCTGAGCGGCGTCGCCAGCGTGGTCAGGAAATTGAAGCCGCCGGACTCGGCGCTGCCGCTGCCGAACGAGGCCGACTGCACGTATTCACCGATGTCGCCGATACCGTCCGGGATCAGGTTCGGATTGTTGGTCAGGAACCAGTTGACGCCGAACTGCAGTTCCTCGTTCAACTCGACGTTCAGCACCTGCGATTCGATCAGCACCTGCAGCGGTTCGATGTCGATGCGCTCGATGGCCGCCAGCACCGAGTTGTACTCCGACTTGGTGGCCTGGATCAGCAGGGAATTGGTTTCCAGGATCGAGGTGATGCGCACCTCGCTCTCGCCGAAGGCGATGGACGAGGTTCCGCCGCCCGTCGCGCCGCCCTGCTGCGCGGCCTGATTCTGCGTGCCGAGCCGGTTCTGGTTGAACTGCTGCACCGAGCCGACCGTGGCCGGTTCCAGGCCCGGGGCCAGCGTGCCGCGCGGGCGATTGCTGGTCGGCGAGCCGCCGCTTCCGCCGAACAGCTCGGACAGGTAACCGGCCAGCACGGGCGCCTCGAGGTTCTTGACCCGGTAGACGAACAACTGCTTGCCGGCCCCGGCCGCGCCGCGGTCGAGGATCTCGATCCACTCCTCGGCCTTGTACAGGTACTCTTCCTGGTAGGTGATCACCATGATCGAGCCGAGCCGCTCCAGCGGCACGAAGCGGAACATGCCGGCCAGCGGCGATTCCGCCTGCGAGCCGAATACGCCCTCCAGTTCCATGATGATCGATTCGACATCGACCGTCTGCAGCGGGAAAATACCCACCGACATGCCTTCGAGCCAGTCGACATCGAAGATTTCGATCGTGCGCAGGTAGTTGCGCAGTTCCTCGGGCGTGCCGGCCAGGAAAATCATGTTGCGGAACGTGTCGGCGTTCAGGATCGCGCCGTCACGCGCATACGGCGTCAGGATCTTGGCCATTTCCTCCGGCGCGACGTACTTCAGCGGCACCGCCCGCACCTCGTAGCCGCGCGCCTTGTCCACGTTGCCGAGCTGCGGCACCTGGTGGCCCTTGATGGCGTCGGACAGGGGCAGCACATGGTAACGGCCCGCGCTGTAGACCAGCGTCGCGCCGTTCCAGCGCAACAGCAGTTCGAGAATCGGCATCAACTGGTCGCGCGTGACGGGCTTGGAGGTGGAGAAGGTCACCTCGCCGCCCACCCCGGGCGCGATCACGAAGGTTTCCTGCAGCACCTCGCCGAGCACGGTGTGCACGACCGACTGAATCGATTCGCCCTCGAAGTTCAGCACGATCTCGCCGTCCTCCGCGACCGGTTGCGGGCGGACCTGCGCGGCCTGCTCGTCGATGAAGACGCCGGTGCCCTGGTAGATCTCGGTGTCCGTGATGCCCGGATCGGCCTCCTGCATCGTGTCGATGATGGGCTGGGTTTCGTCCGGGGTACGGGACTCCGTCACGGTGCGGCCGACGCTGCTGGTGCGCTGCGGCTCGTAGCTGGTCGTCGCGCAGCCGGCCGCGACCAGCACGACCGCGGCGACAATGGCCAACCGTCGCAGGCCTGTTCCCGCCCCCACCGGGCGCTGACTGTTCCTAGTCTGGTTTTTCATCTTCTGTTTCAGTCCGTTTGCCTTGTATCAGCTGCTGGATCGCCGCGTTGTAAGCGGGTCGCCGTGGCTGAGCCTGTTCGTTTTCCTCGGCGGCGCGGCGGAGCTCCTCGCGCCGCTCGGCGATCCGTTGCCGGATCTCCTCGGCCCGGGACAGCGGCCGGTCGTCGCCGTCGGCAGCCGCAGCGTCGCCGTCATCCGATCTGGCCGTCGGCGGGGGCTTGGGCGGCTCCGCGATCATCGCATCGTGGATCTGCAGATCGACCCGGACCTCCTCGCCCGAACCCGAGGTCAGCAACGCGCTGCGCGGCTCGATCGATTTCACCTCCCAGCTGCCGAAATCTCCCTCGAGCGGGTTGCCTTCCAGCGCAATCAACGATTCCTCGGCACCTTTCGGCTGCAGGATCACGATCCGCTGGGTGGGCGTGATGACGACGCCGGACAGCGTAACCTCCGGCGGTTCGACATCGGCATTCGCGGCGGCCGCCTCGTTCTCCGCGAGTTTTTCCTCGTCCGTTTCCTCGAAAAACTCCGGCTGGCGCGACTCGTTGAACACCGGACGCTCGGTGATGACCGAAAACGTTTCGATCGGCGCCGTCGCGGCGAGTCCGGGCACCTGCACGCTGAGTGCGCCTTCGTCGTCCTCGCCGTCGCCGCTCGAGGCGCTCGGCGGCAGCGACCAGGCCAGCGCCAGCAACGCCAGCACCACCAGCAGACCCGCCGAAATCGACGCGAGGACCTTGCCGACCGGATTGGATTCCAACCAGCCGATCACGAGCTTTCCCTCAGGTAACCGGCCATGTTCAACCGAATGTCCAGCACGGTCGGCTTGGGTTCCGTGTCGCGGCGCGAGCGACGCGTGCGCTGCTTGATCACGGTCAACTCCTCGGCCAGGATCATCGGCACGCCGGTTTCCAGGGCGTAGATGATCTTCTCCAGGTCCTCGATGCCGCATGTCATACGGGCGTTCACGACGACCTTCTGGAAACGCTCCTCGACCCGCGGTCGCACGGGCTGACGGCTGCGAATCTGGCAGGTCTCTTCGGCCTGGGTCTGGATCATGCGGTTGAGCTGCTCCGACATGCCCGCCGCCGCCTCGTTGAAATCGGCGCCCTCCAGGAACAGCGCATTGTCCGAACGCCGCGACTGCAGTTCGCGCAACAGGTCCTCGTAGTGTTCCCGCTGGGCGGCGACCCGCTCGAAACGCCCGAGCTGCACCTGCAGCGCGGCGATTTCCTCGTTGTAGTCCAGGTGGCGCACGATGAACCAGTGGAAGCCGACCAGGTACACCAGGATGAGCGCGATCGCGGCCAGCAGGACCGCCGTCAGCCGACCGCTGCCCTGTTCAGGAACCAGCGACATTGGCGCCTCCCGACGGGTTGGTGATCTGCGCGCTGATCTCGAAAATCTCGAGCCCGGTGCGGGCGTCGAGACGCGTCGAGCCGCGAAACGCGGCGGCCTCCATGTAGTCGGAATCGTTGACCAGTTCGATCAGCTGTTGCGCGTTCTCCGACTGCCCCTGCAGCTGAACGTTCGTTTTGCCGATCACCAGGCGGGTCAGGTAGGTATCGTCCGGCAGGATGCGCGTGATGTCCGCCAGGAGTTCCACCGCCAGCGGGGATTCGGCGCGGCGCATCGCCAGGAAGCCCGCCGCCTCGGTGGCGTTCTCGATCTGACTGCGAATCCGTGCGACCTGGTTGGCCTCGCCGCGCACGCCGGCAATCGCGTCTTCGAGCTCGGCCACCTGATGCGCGCGCAGGTACAGCGACATCGTCATGGCCAACCCCAGCAGGACGACGACCACCCCGGCGAGCGCCAGGTTGGCGCGGGCCTTGCGGTTGATCACCTTGTGACGCTGCTCCGGCGGGAGCAGGTTCAGCCCGAGGCTGGAATCGCCTTCACGAACGTCGATGCCGGAAAGCCGAAAACCGCGGGCTTCGATCTCGCGCACGGCGGCGTCGACCTCGCCGCGCGGAATGACGAACAGCTGCAGGCGCAGCTGCCCGCCGGCGGCGCCGCGTTCCAGCACCTTCCAGTCGAAGTACACGGCGGAGGCGCGGAACGGCGTCTGGCGATCCATTTCGAAGGTCAGCACCTGGCGCAGATTGGTCTCGGCGGCCATCGGCAGACTCACCTCGCGCACCAGGAAGCGCTCGCTGTCCAGCAGCAGGAAGCACGGCGCCTCGTCGAGGTCGTTCCGCTCGAGCAGATCTTCGGCCTGCTGGCGCTGCACCCGGGTATCCAGCGATGCCGGCAGATCATCCAGGTCGGTGAGCCGGCGGTTCTCGTCGGCGAGCAGCACCAGCGCGCCATCGCGGTACTGCAACGCCACGCGGCGCATCGCGTGCTGCAGCTTGCGCTGCCAGGGCTCCGGCAGGGCCAGGCGCAACTCTTCGATCCACCATGCGAAAAACTGCCCGACCGGGCCGGTTTGAACGCGGCTTTTCAGTTGCTGGATTTTTTCCTGAATTGCGCTTGCCATAGTCGTTATTTACTGATGCGTGCCTTCCCGCCAGCGCAGGACGGTGTACGGCCTGCCGTTCGAATTCGCGCCCAGGCGGACGGTCGCATCGATCTGATCCCAGATGCCGTTGGGCAATGTCGCTTTTGCGACGATACTATACGTGAGCCCCCGCCCCTGCGCCATGGCGACCTCGCCGCCCGGCAGGCTGAGGTCGAGATTGGTCAACGATTCCTCAGAGTGTCGCTGCTCGACGAAGTTCAATGCCTCATCGGCGGTCATGTCCGGTAACGCCAGGAGCGCGGCCGCCGGCGCGTAGGCCGGATTGGGCAGTTCCGCGTTCGAATGCACCGTCACGCCCGGCTCGATCTGCGTGTACAGCGCCCAGCTCATGCCGAGCACCTGCAGCAGCTCCTCCGTCATCACGAACGCCCGGTCGGCGGGACCGACCCCCAGACCGGCCGCCTCGTACGCCTGCCACTCCGCCCCGTTCGCCCGCTCGACGTCGTCGCTGTCGGACCAGTCCTTGATGGCCGCGGCCAGCAGCGTGGCGTTGTGGTCGTCCAGCCCGTTGGCGGTCAGCAGGTTGATCAGGGTGTCCTCGCCGGCCGCGTTGATGTCCAGCTTGCCGCGCTCGTCGGTCACCCGCACCTCGACCAGCATGTCCTCGTACAGAACCTGGTAGGGACGCCCGTCGGGAATCAACCGGGTCGTCTCGTCCGGATCGCGCAAGCCGGAATCGAGCGCTTCACTGGCGCTGCCCCCGCCTGTTGATCATGTTCTGGATCGTCTCCGAGTAACTTCTTCTGAGGTTGTTCGAGCCCCCCTGGCCGATCCCGTCGATGCGGACCGAAGTCGCCAGCAACGGCCAGCGGAGATACACGTCCTCGTTGAACTCGAGTTCCAGCGACACGGCCAGCGGCAGCTGCGACGGCGCATCCCAGGTGCTCGTCCAACCGGCCGGCTCGCCGTTCTCGTCGCGCGCCAGAAAACTGAACTGTGCGTCGCTGATTTCACCGAGCAGAAAAATGGGTTCCTGCTGGCGAAGAAACTCGAGTTCGAAACCCTGCAGCAGCGCGTGGCTCAGAACCAGCTCGAACCCGTTCTCGCCTTCCTCGAAAAACAGTTCCTGGACCTGCGGCCCGCCAAGACCGAGGTAACCGGGCATCGGGGCGACGAAGCGGATCGAACGCCGGTCGCCCTCGAACACGATCCGGTCGTCATTCACTTCATCCTGGGCGTACGCCAGCGGCAGCATCTGCGTGAGTTGCTGGCGCACGAACTGGTGCGCCATGCGGATGCGGCTGCTGTCTTCGAGGATCTCCTGGCCCTTGTCGGTCGCGCGCGTCGCGGCGCGCATGCCGCCGTAGGTCAGCGCCAGCAGCATGCTCATCAGGGTCAGCGCCAGCAGCATTTCGACCAGCGTGAAGCCGCGCGACCGGGTGTTGGCGACGGCGCTCATTCCGCCGTCTCCAGCCGGTCGGACAGGATCGCCTTGACCGTCGAGAACCGTTCCGAGCGATCGCGCGGCGGTTCCCCCCAGTGGATCTCGAGATCGACCTGCAACAGCGTGATCTGGGTCAGTTCGGCCAGTTCGACGGCGTTCATGTCGCTCTCGGCGCCGGCGTATTCCCAGATCTCCAGCGTCCAGCGGTAGTCGCCGTCCTCGCCCGTCATCCCGTAACCGGCTTCCAGCGGAATTTCGATGCCCACCTGGTCCATGACGGACTGCGCGGTCAACGCGGCCTCGGTGAAATGGCGCGCCCGCACCGTGTTGCGCATCGAACCCGACAGGATTTCGAGCACCACGGCGAAACTCAGGGCGAACACCATGAAGGCGAGCAGAAGCTCGACCAGGGTGAAACCGCCGTTGCGCCGGTGCGGCGGCAGATGGCCGGGCACGCTCACCATGTCGGGCGCTCCTCCTCTTCCTCGCCCCGCGTCAGCGAGGCTTCGCCGGTCAGCCACGCGACATCGACGCGGTAGACGCGACCGTTCGCTTCGAGACGGACGTTACCGCCGGTCGAACCGCCGTCCGGAAAGAACCGGATACCGCCGGCGGTCTCGGAGGTCAGCTCGGAACGCGCCGTGTTCAATTCGACGTTCATGCCTTCGGGCAACACCACGGGCTCGCGGTCCGCCGCCGTGTACTTGCGGCTCTCGGTATCCAGCAGAAAAACCTGCTCCGATTTCGTCAGGATGGCGCGGGTGCGGGTGTAGCGCAGCGAGGCGGCGACCTTGCTCGCCGCGGTACGCATCTCGGCGCCGCTGATGCTGCGGGAAATCGAGGTGCCGACCAGGGTCATCGCCAGGGCGGCGAGCACCAGGACGACCAGCATTTCGACCAGGGTGAAGCCGCGCTGGCCCGCTTCGGCATTCGCACGCGCCGCAGCGCGTGCGTTCGGACGGGGTCTCGTGTCGATGGAAATCATGTCATGTCCGCCGGCCGTGGCGTTCGCGGGTCAACGCCCGGCCGAACCGGGTGCAGCCGGTTTTCGGTGGCCGGCGACAGCGGCGAAGTGATACCCGGATCAGTCCCAGCTGTTGATGTCGGCGTTTTTGTCCTCGCCACCCGGCTGGCCGTCCGCACCGAATGAGTAGATGTCGAAGTCACCGTGCTCACCCGGATATTCGTAAACGTAATCGCGACCCCAGGGATCCTGCAGGCTGGATTTCTTCACGTAGGGACCGTTCCAGCCCGCCGTGTCGCCGCCGCCCTCGACCAGTTCGTCAAGTGAATCCGGTGTCTTGCCGGTATCGAGGTAGTAGCTCTCCACGGCCATCGACAGGCGGTCGATCTGCGATTGCGCCGCCTTGACCTTGGCGCCTTCCGCTTTGCCGATGATGCCGGGCAGCACCAGGCTGCCGATCAGGGCCAGGATCACCAGCACCAGCAGCAACTCGACCAGCGTGAAGCCGCGCCCGGCCCGGCGCAGCCCGCGCCGTGCGGAGCGGTAACCGTTCGATTGCACCATCTGCATCATTTCAACTCCTTTTCATCCTCGTTTTCATCTTCATCGACCGGCGGGACCCTCAGCCCACCAGGTCGTTGACGCTCAGGATCGCCAACAGCACCGACAACACGATGGTGCCGATCAGCACCGCCAGGAACAGCGTGACCACCGGCGTGAACACGGAAAGCAGGCGATCGATCGTGTTCCGCACCTCGGTATCGTAGGTGTCGGAAACCTTCAGCAGCATCTTGTCGAGCTGGCCGGTCTCCTCGCCGACACTGATCATCTGCAGGGCCAGGCGCGGAAAATGCCCGTCCCGGGCCAGGTTGCGGGCCAGTCCGCCGCCGGTCTTGACCTCGCGCGCCGCGCTGCCCACATCCTTGCGCAACACCGTATTGCCTATGACATTGCGCGCGATGGAAAGTGCCGACAACAGGGGCACGCCGTTCGTCAGCAGGGTTCCCAGGGTGCGGGTCAAGCGCGCGGTTTCCATCTTTCCGACCAGGTCGCCGACCCAGCGGGTGGCCAGCACCCGCGTATCCCAGGCGAAGCGCTTTTCCGCATCCGCCAGCATGCGGCGGAACCACCAGACGGCGAGCGCGACCAGGATCGCGATCAACCACCAGAAATTCTGCAGGATCGAGCCGACGCCCAGCACGACCTTGGTGATGAAGGGCAGATCGCCGCCCAGTTCCTCGAAAATGGGCGTGAACTGCGGAATCACGTACACCAGCAGCAGGATCAGCGAACCGGCGGCGAGCAGCAGCAGGAGCGCCGGGTAGATCAGCGCCGAGATCACGCTGTCCTTCAGGTCCCGCGAGCGCTCCAGGTAATCGGTCAGGCGGGCCAGCGTCACGTCGAGGCTGCCGCCGACCTCGCCGGCGCGCACCATGTTGATGAACAGGCGGTTGAACGCGCCATGCTGCTCATCCAGTGCGTCCGACAGGCTGCCGCCCTGGCGCACCTTGTCGCGGATCTCGGACATCGCGCGCTTGACGCGATCGCTCTCGGCCAGTTCCAGCAGGACCTGCAGGCTGCGGTCGAGCGGCAGGCCGGCGCCGAGCAGCGTGGACAGCTGCTGGGTGAACTCTCCGACCTCGCGTGAGTTCATGCTGCGCCGGCCAAGGCTGAAACCGCCGAGACTGAATCCCGCGCCGGCCTCGCGCGCCTGCAGCGGCACGTTGCCCGCCTCCTGCAGTTTGAGCACGACGGCGTCCACCGACGCCGCCTCCATGGTGCCCTGAACGGTTTCGCCCGTCGGAGCGACCGCCTTGTACTCGAACAGCGGCATCAGGCCTCCTGGGTCACGCGCAGCACTTCTTCCAGCGTGGTGACGCCCGCCAGGCATTTGTTCAGCCCGTCCAGGTACATCGTGCGCATGCCCTCGCTCACCGCCTGGTCCTGGATCTCGCCCGAGGTGGCGTGCTTGATCACCAGCCTGCGGACCGGATCGCTCATCGTGAGCAGTTCCAGGATCGAGGTGCGGCCACGATAGCCGGTCGGGTTCTCCTCGGTCATCACCGGCCGGTAGAACGTGTAGGAATCCCGTTCGCCGAGTTGCTTGAGACCGATCTCCTCGACCACCTCGGGCAACACCTCGTACGGCTCACGGTTGTCCGGGTCGAGCGTGCGCACCAGGCGCTGCGCCAGGATCGCGTTGACGGTGGAGGTCAGCAGGTAATCCTCGACGCCCATGTCGAGCATGCGCGTGATGCCGCCGGCCGCGTCGTTGGTATGAATCGT
>JARROJ010000065.1:0-12698 GCA_037384065.1 Lysobacterales bacterium | reverse complement strand
GGTCTTCAGGTTAAACTGCCATTTTCCGTCTTCGGTAAAGATGAATTGATTACCTTCATATCCCTGACCTACCGAAAGAATGTCATCGGTGACATCAACTGGTTCGTCATTTCCAGTAGCAGAGCTAAACAAGACTTGAACGACTGGCGGCGCAGTGAGATCTAAATCCGAAAGCGGGTATCCATAATCATCATAAAGTTGCGCTTTCAGTGGCAATGCCCTGTTCTTCTTCGTCTTGACAGGAAATTCCGCCATTGGCGGATCAAAGCCGTCACAGATGACGCCACAAATTGCAGTCGGATCGCTAACAGTATACAACCCATATTTGTTTGCTAAGTAGCTTTCAACCCGGCTTCGATCACATTCTGATAACGCAGTATCAAAAAAGATTAATTCAGCAATATCTCCGGCAAAGAAAATCGAATCCACATGATGACCAATGTTGGCACGGTTAAAAGACATCTAAGGATCTGTGCTGTTGTCGGTTCCACCTGATTGACCGAATCGATAAATTGTGCGACCTGATGTCGCGTCAAACTTAAATGTGGTGAGCGCAAACTCTTTCCCCGAAAATGCAGGTATGTTGGCATCAAGATCATTCGCGAAATGAGCTTGTGTGACGATAGTTGACGAGCGATAGCCAAGATGAAGGGATCTATTCGCTTCTCTATCGAATCCGTTCACATAAAAATTTGTGGAATCGTCATTTCTTCCCTCAACTGCAAAAATGGTGTAACTGGTTTCAGCCGGCGTTTTCAACCAGACTGGGGCGTAGTAAGTCAGAAGACTGTGTTGCGTCCCTACCGTTACCCGAATAATCCGCCCAAGAATCTACCAGTCCATTAGTAAGGGAAACCCCCATATCCGCCCTCAGCCACATCGCGGGAGGCGTATCCAGTTTTTCTACGGAGAGATCGGCTAACAGAACACTGGGCAATGTACCCAAAACGAACAAAGAAACGGTTAAAAAAAGAATAGAATTAAGCGATTTTATTTTGAATTTCATAACTAACCTCCTGATAAGACCATTTCTATGAGCACGGCATATGCCGCCACAGGATCGGGAGGTTATTCGCTTCTTGGGCGTCGATTGCTTTTGGTAATCTGGCGATGGAGTAGCGGCGAGCCCCGCATATTGATTTTAACTCTGGTGCGATTAGTCTCAGCTTAATGTCGAGTTGATTTCCTACCGACAACCGTCACCAGGTCGTGCAGGATAGATCGCGACGGTTATCCGCTTACCGTCACCCCCCCAGAGACCCCGGTCGGAAAGGGCCGGTTTTTCAATCTTCGGCTTGATTGCTGTCTCTTGGATTCTTCAATCGCCCCCGAGTTTCCGCAGAGCCCGGTCAGGGCGCCAACCACCCGGAGCATGCGCAGATCCGGCAGGTCCATGTCTGCAGCGGTCCCGGTAACCCCATCCGTGAATCGTGTGGCCGCCTTTTGCGCCGGCGCGTGCGCTAGGCCCTGGTCCTGAGCCGTCGCTTGACGTATTCCAGGTGTTGCTTGAGATGGTACAGCTCGTCGGAATGGGACAGCGGGACTTCGACCCCGGCCAGTTCGTCGGCCAGACGGTCCAGTTGCCGCAGTTCTTCGGCCGGGTCGGCGATCGCACCCTCGACGATGCGGCGGTCGGTATCCAGGAGATGGCGGTACCAGGTGAATATCCGCGAACGGATGCGCCAGCGATAGAGCGGCCCGGCAACCTTGGACAGCGGAATGATGATGACCAGCAGGGGAATCACGAAGATGATCATGCGGTCGACGAGCGACGCGGCCCAGAACGGCATGTAGCGCATCAGAAACGGCGGACCGTAATCGTAAAAATGTTCCGCTTCCCTGGTCAGGCCGAAACCCACGTTGCTCGGCGACGGAAACTCGCCGGGCGCCTCCAGCACGCTGCCGCGGCCGAGTCGCCGGGCCAGCAATTCCAGGATCAGCGGGGTGAACGCCGGATGAAAGCGGTCGTTCACGACCAGGGTGGCGGTCGACGCCAGCGTCCTTCGGTCGGTATCCGGTATGTTCTGCTCGAGGTCGAGCAACCCCTCCGAGATCGGGACGCTGGACAGGAAGGCGTAGCGCGCGGTGTACGCCGGGCTGCGCCGGATATCGAGGAAGTCGATCCCCGGTGAGTCGATCAGGGTTCGTATGATCTCACTCTGCGGCGAGACCGTGAAAAATGCCGCGTCGATCTCACCCGCCTGCAGGAGTTCGACGGCGCGATCGCCGCCCTCGTCGACCAGCGTGATGACGCCGTCATCGCCGAGCAGGCCGTTTTCGGCCAGCAGATAGCGCGCGACCGCGCGGGTGCCACTGCCTTTCCTGCCGGCGGCGACGCGTGAGCCCTTTAACGCACCGATGGATTCGAGCGAGCCCGGGTTGCGGTAAAACAGCCAGATGGGCTCGTAATAGAGGCTGCCGAGGCTGGACAACTCCGTTTCTCCCGAATCGAAGATCTGTTCCATGCCGCTTTGCACGAACGCGATGGAGACCTCGTCGTCGGGATCGACCAGGCGCTCCATGTTCTCGCCTGACCCCGCGGTCTGAACGATCTTGAGGGTAACGCCTTCTTGCTGTAATTCGTCCCTGAGGTATTCACCGAGGCCGTAGTAACGACCGCCCGGCTCGCCGGTCGCGATCGTGATCTCACGCGGCGGGGCAGGGTCGACCAGTTGAAAAAGGGCGATAGCGATCGCGGCGATCGCCAGCAATAACCACCAGTTTGCTTTAAGGAAGACCGTTACGTTCTCCATGACTTCGGATCGTAATTCAATCGGTGACCGCGCGGTAGCGGAATCAGTCCTCGACCATTCGCCCGGCTGGACCTGGCCTGCCTTTCAGGGGATGTTCCTTCGGAGAAATGCTTATAATGCGGCGGATTGCATCGAGGTCCGTGCCCCCTCCGCGGCATGACCGGACGGGATTGACCATCCAAAGCATGGAGAGCCTTCTTCGAGCCCACCGATGACCCGGCGCCAACGACAGTTCCGCGAACGCGCGTCGCACCACCTGGCGCATCTGTTGCCGCGCGCCGAACGCGCTTTGGCCGCCTTGCTGGCGCGCCATGGCGTTGCGGGCGCGACACCCCGGATCCGGGTCGAACTCCGGATTCGGGATATCGGTCGGGCAGCGGGGCAGGTGCGCGGAGACGTGGTTACCATAAATTCACAACTGGTTGATTTTCCGGACGACGTTCGCGACACCATGGCGCATGAGCTGGCGCATGTCGTGGTGGACCGGGCGCGCCGGCGTCTCAGGATCCGGCGGCGCGACGGCGAGTGGGCCACGCACGGGGCTGCCTGGAAGGCCGCGGCGAAGATGCTGGGCGATTCGGGTGACCGCTGCCACGCCTTGCCCCTGGAACCGCGACGAACGGTCGCCCGCTACCTGTACCGGTTGCCGGACGGCACCGAACGGATCCTGAGCGCGATCCGCCACAACCGGCTCCAGCGGAACCGGGATGTCTGGTATCACTTCCGCGGGGATGCCGAACCGGTCCGGGGCACCCATTTCGTCGCCGAACTCGACCCTCGTGCCGCGATGGAAACGGCCACGTAAAGGCAAAGCCGCATTCGAGCGCGCCCGGCGACGATCAGTGCGTCATAATAGAGGGCAGTCAATGCCCCGGGATGCGTTCCGATGACAGAAAACAGCAAACAGACCGATCAGCCCGCACCCCGCGAATCCGAAAACCGCGAGTCCAAAGACCGCGCGACGGATCGCGACGCCCTCGAGACGTTCTTCGAGAAGCAGGGCGAGAAATGCGCCGCTCATCACCGCGCACACACCTCGGAAGTGCTCGAGCTGATCCGGAAGCACCGCAAGGATTGAACCGCCGCAACGA
This sequence comes from Lysobacterales bacterium, assembly GCA_037384065.1. Classification (GTDB taxonomy): domain Bacteria; phylum Pseudomonadota; class Gammaproteobacteria; order Xanthomonadales; family SZUA-36; genus JABDPF01. The sequence continues at coordinate 8,854 of JARROJ010000065.1, read as the reverse complement.
ACCGTACGGTTTCCGCCGAAGGAGAACACCATGAAACAGAACGTCCACAACATCGAACGCATCATTCGTATCATTATTGGTCTGGCGATCGTCAGCCTGGTATTCATCGGTCCGCAATCGCCCTGGGGCTGGCTCGGCCTGGTGCCACTGGCCACCGGATTGCTCGGCTGGTGCCCGCCGTACGCACTGCTCGGCATCAATACCTGCAAGAAAAACTAGGCATCAGCGCCGGCTGACCGGGCCGGCGTCACGGACCTCGTCCCGAGCCGAGCCACCCTTTGCGGTGGCTCGGCTCGGTTTGTGTCGCGGGAGACTCCGGTTCGGTTACGCGAACAACGCCGGAATCAGAACTGCTCTTTCGGGAAGATCCGGAAAATGGCGTCCATGACACGCTGTGAACCGGAGCGCGCGGGCTGTTTCGTCAGCGTTTCATCGGAGTTGATCCAGTACAGCTCGCCGTCGTCGTCCAGCAGGACATGCCAGGCGTTCTCCGGCGCCATGTTCCGTTCCATCACGCGCGCGAGGTCGGCGGCGAGACCGGGGCTGTGAATGAACGCCCCGGCCTCCGTATTGATGTTGGCCGATCGCGGGTCGAAATTCATCGATCCGACGAATGCGTATTCACGGTCGACCACAAACGCCTTGGTGTGCAGGCCGACGAAGGCGCCCTGGACCGGTGGAACTTCGACCAGCGACTTGATGGCGGCATCGGCGCGCAGTTCGTACAGGTCCACACCCGCCTCGATCAGATCGTCCCGCCACGCCTTGTAATGGCTGTTTACCGCCGGAACGTCATGCGACGCCAGTGAATTCGTCAGGAGCCGCACCGTGACGCCCCGATCGGTGAGGCTTTGGATGAAATCGATACCCCGTTGGCCCGGGATCACGTAGGCGTTCGTGATCAGCAGCTCCGATTGCGCCAGGCCGAGCAGGCCGAACAGCCGCGATGCGACATTCTGGGCGATGGCGTCCTGCGTGGCCTCGTCGTAGATCAGCTCGCTGGTGCCGGGGTGCGACTCGGCGCGCAGTCGCACGAGGATCTCCGACCAGTCCGCGGGCTCCACGCCGAAGGCCTCGAGTTCCTCGGCGTTGCGGTTTTTTTCGAGGATCGATTGCCAGGCCGCCTTGACGAATTCCGGGTCGGTTTCCGTATCCAGGTTTTCCGCCGAAGTGACCCATTCGCTGTTCCAGAAGCTGTCGAACATGCCGTTCGACTGGCGCGCAATGTCGCCGAATCCGAGTACGTCGAGGTCATGGAAATTATAGTCGTGGCTCAAGCCGAAATAGTGGTCGCCGATATTGCGGCCACCGACAATCGCGGCGTTGCCGTCGGCAATGACCAGTTTGTCGTGCATCCGGACGTTCAGCCGCTCCATCTGGGCGATCATCTGGCCCGCGCGGGACAGGGTCCCCCGATCTTCCCAGGGATTGAACAGACGGAACTCGATGTTCGGATGCTGCTCGAGTTCGTAGATCAGCTGATCCAGGCCCACGGTCAGGAGATCGTCGACCACGAGGCGCACCTTCACACCGCGATTCGCGGCTTCGACCGCACGCTCGAGGATCAGTCGCCCGCTGTTGTCCGGGTACCAGAGGTAGGTCTGGATATCGAGCGAGGAAACCGCCGAGTCGATCAGCATCAGGCGGGCCATCAGACCGTCAAAACTCGAATCCAGCAGGCGGAACACGGAGTGCTCGGGCCCGTACTGTCGGCTGACGTCCGCCGCCATTTCCGCGAGCACACCCTCCGTGGCCGGCGGGAGTGCGTGGGATTCGACGCGCGGCACCGGTTCGTCACGCAGGGACGGACCGGCGCATCCCGCAAGCAGGATGAGCAGAATCACCAGCAACGCCGCGACAGGGAAGGGCGCTCCGGTCCGCAGACGGGACGGCCGGGCGCTTTTCGTGCGCCGAGCGACGGAATTGACCGGCGGAGCGGGGACAACGTTTTCGATGGAGCGCGCGCGCGGTTTCATGATCAAAGGCTGATCTCCTGATTCATTCGTGTGGCATGCGCCACGGCAGAAATTCGAGTTTCGAAATCGGTGCGGGTTTCGGGCTGATCCAGAGCACCAGGCGGTACCCGTCGGTGAACCACGGATCGCCGGTCAGGTTGCCCCTCGGTTCTTCAAGCGGCACCGCACCGACGCCGCCGGTATAACCAAACGCCTTCAGCGACTGCGCGTAGCCCAGGTTTTCCAGCAGGAATTCCCGGGTCTCGTCGACATTCGGGTCGATCTTGTGCGTGGTGATCGTCTTGCGGGTGAAGCGCACGCCGATGTCACGGCTGATCTGGCCGACCCACACGGGCAAGCCCTGGTACGTCGCCCGCGACATCCAGAGCCGGAGGTGATTGCGTTCGTGGATGTTTTCGCGCGCCCGCTGGAAGGCGACGTCCTGCGGGCGGTCGAACACGTACAGGTTGCTGACGGGCGAATAGCGGTACTCGCCGCCGCTCACGAACGACTTGAACGTCTTCCAGGCCGATGCGCGCGTGACGCTCTCGGTTTCGTCCCATCCCGCCCGGATGAACGCGGTGTAGACATCCCGGGGCGTGCCGATCAGGACCAGGTTCAATGGATCACCGGTATTCTCGCCGGACTTGTCCTTGACGCAACAGGCGAAGCCCTCGAGCGTCTCGATGAGTCGCTCCGTGTCCAGTTCGACCCATTCGTCTTCCGCGTACAGGTTCTTCCAGTCGACGTTGTAGTGATCGATGGCCAGGCCGGGAACCGGGATAAAAAACGTCAGGCTGGTAAAGCGTTCCGCATCGAGCAGATCGACGTTGAACGTCTTGGTGCCCTCGTCGAGGCGGGTAAAGATGAACCCGCTGAGTTCGTCGCCGGGCTGCACCATCAACTTCTGCATGGCCTGGTCGACGAAGAACCGGCTGGCCAGGGAGACCGGCGCCCGGGATTCCGGCTGATCGATGAACGCGACTTCGGACGCCGAGTAGAACATCGGGTCGAGTCCGACCGGCAGAAACGACACCGGCAGATCCCGCTCGTTCTCGATCTTGAGCCATACCGGCTGGATACCGCGCTTATACAACGGCTTGCCGAACAACGCCTTGCTTTCCTGCGCACTGGGAACCCCCGCCGAGACACGCACGCCATCGACCTCCTGGGTCACGATCCGTTGCCGGAAGTCCCCTTCCGGCATCGACGCGACGGGGGAGGGCGCGCTCGCACAGGCCGAAACCAGGATCGACACGAGGGCGATCGACAGCAGGGCCCCAAGCAATTTTCGCCTCTCGTGCGTCATGGCGTCTCGCCTCCGTTACCCGGATAACGCGACCAGACGACGTATTCCGCATTGCCCAGGGCAACCGGGTCCCCCGCAATCCAGATTACGGCGCGGTATTCGTCGTTGGAAAACCAGTCGTTGCCGTGCAGGTCGGTGGCGGGCGTTTGCGCGGAAACGATTTCACCGGATTGTGACCAGGCCCAGCGGTCGATCGACTGCGCGTACCATAAATCCTGCAGGACGAAGTCCCGACCCTGGGTGGAGTTCGGATCCAGCGGCACGCCGAGAAAGCGATCGCCGATCGCGAAACGCCGGCCGAGGGCGTGTTTGAATTGAACCACCCACAAGAGTTTTTCCCCGACCCGGGCCGGGGCCAGCCAAAGCCCGATTTCAAGGCGCTCCGTCGTCTTGGAGCGCCCTTTGCTGAAAATGGCGTCCGGCGGTCGGCCGAACAGGTAATCGGCATCGGCGAGGTATTCCTCGTCGCGCCGGTACGAGGTCTCGTTCCACCCGGCGCGCAACAGCGCGCGCAGGACATCCTTCCCTTCGGCGATGAAGAACGACTGGATCGGCCGGCCGCTCTTCGTACCCTCACGGTTCGACGCCCGCGTAGGTATCGTATTAAGAAAAGTTCTTAAGCTATTGATATCAAGCTTTTTAATATTGTCTTCAGAATACAAAGACTTGAAATCGATTTCCGCGTGGTCGGGCACGAAACCGGGAACGTCCACGAAAAAGGTGAACTGCTCGAAGTCCGTCACGCCCGACCCCGAGTAGATGTCGACGTTGAAGGCCTTGGTGCCATTGCTGGCGTTCGTGAACACGAAGCCGGAAACGGTCTCTCCCGGCCCGATCTGCCGCGGAAGAGCCTGCTCGAAGAGGTAGTTCTCCAGCACCGGCAGGTCCTGCCCGGAAACCTGCCGCCGGTGCGTGTAGGCGACTTCGTACGGCGGAAAGTAGTCGGGGTCGATACTGGATAGCACGAGCCGTGCGCGATGGACGTCCCGGTTGGTCACTTCCAGCCAGACCGGTTGAACGCCGCCTTCGTAGAGCGGAAGGCCGAACAGGCGTTCAGTCTCCGCCTCGCCGGGAACCGCGGCGCGAACGCGAAACGCGCCTTGTTCCTGCGTGACGGCTCGGGCGGTGAATCCGACGCGCTCCGGGGACTCGTAGCGCAGCGGAGCGCCACTGCACGCAGCGACGCACAGGGCGAGCGCCATGATGAACCCATTCAGGGCGAAGGTCGGCCGCGAATGAATCAACCGCTTTTCTCCTTTTACGGCTGGTGACGCTGCAATGATAGTACACCAGGCCGATGGGGTGAATGAGTCTCCTGAACGGTCCATCCCGACGCTTTATTTAACATAATATACATTATACGCACTTACGGTTCGGCCGAAGCGGGCTCGCCTTCCTGATAGATGGAACGCCCCGGCAAGGCGAAATGCGCCCCCTCTTCCTCGACAATCGCCATGATTCCGAGATTGAGCCGTTCGCGGTACACCAGCGAGGTCGCATAATCGGCCGTGCGCAGAAATGCGTGCACCTTGATCAGGATCGCGTCATCGTCGAAGTTCGTAAACCGGACCCGGATCGGTTCCTCGTAGACGTGCTCATCATCCACGAGCATGGCGCGGATCCGCTCGCACACCGACCGAATCGCTTCGCGTTGGGTGTCGTAACGCAGGCGCAAGGTCGGCCAGTAACGGATCTTCTCGCGCAATGTCAGGTTATCGATTTCCATATATGCGAATTGCGAATTGGGAACCGACACCACGCTGTTGACCAGGGTTCGCACCCTGGTCGTACGCAAACCGATATCCTCGATCCAGCCGATCGTCTCGCCGAAACGGCACAGGTCACCCACCCGGACCGTTCCCTGCGAGAAAATCGTCAGCGCACCCATCATGTCTTCGAGGGGCTTTTGCAGCGCCAGCGCGACCGCCAGGCCGCCGACGCCCAGTCCGGCCAGCACCGTGGTGATATTGACGCCGATGTTGTTCAGCCAGAACAGGATTCCGAAAATGACGATGACAATCTTCACGAGCGTCGTCATGGGCTGGAACAACTTCGCCGCGCCCGGCCGGTTATCGGCGATCAGTCGAGCCTGTTTGATACGCTTGTACAGGTCCAGCAGCGCCCAGCTGAACCACACGATCGCCAGTGTTATCAGGGTTTTCGAGTCCATCAGGTCCCGGGCATACTTACCGGCGCCCAGGTCACGCAGCACGAGACCGATCGTCACGAGCACCGCCAGCAACACCAGCGGTCCGGTGAACAACTTCTTGACGTAGGGATAATTGTCACTCGCCGGGGAACTCACTATCCGGGTCAGGATAAAGCCCAGCAGGAAATACACCAACCAGCTGATAACCGCCACGACAGCGAGAATGAACCACTTGAACGGCTCGATACCGAGGAAGGAAACGTCTTCGGGAAACCAGCCGCGTACGGTTTCCACGGGCGCGGAATAGCTGTATTCGTCGTAAAGCTTCGGGATCTGCGCCACGGACCGGTTTGAAACCTTCCAGATGTCCACGCCATCGCCCCGTGGCACCTTTTGCATCCAGATCGGAACGTCGCCGTCGGGCATCGGAACCCGCAGCAGCTCATCCCGGTAGACCGGCAGTCCATCGCCCTGGGCGCCCTCCGGCGTTCCGTTGACGATCAAATCATCGATCCACCACAATCGTGAAATGACGTGATGGAACTCCCGCGCCAGTTCCGGCCCGCCCAGTTCGCGGACGTCGTCCGGCAGGTTGCGCAGGTCCAGGTATTCGGCCGCCTCTTCCCAGTCCGGCTTGGTGGCCGCACGCAGGAAGCCCTCGATGCTGCCAAGCGGCGTTCCCCGGTTCAGGACATCCTCCGGTCCCGCCTTCTGCACCGTCTCCACCGGCTGCGAAACCGGTTCTTGCGCGTTTGCCGGGAAAGCGGTGAGGAAGAAAAACAGCGCCGAAACGGTCAGAAACGTCGCTCGAATATACATTATAATATTCCTTTAACTAATTGTTTATTAGTTATTTAATACTATTTTATTTTGATGAAATGATTTTTTTGTTCACGATACCGCAACAATAACAGTGCACAAGCCGCCAACGGGATATAGCTCAAAACTATAATGCCCTGCCAATGCCACAGATGCAGCAACCAACCGGCCGACAGGCTCACCGAGGCCTGTACGCTGAAAACCAGGAAGTCGTTTGTCGACTGGACCCTGAAGCGCTCTTCGGGTCGATAGCCTGACGGCAGCAGGTTGGTCCCGCTCAGAAAAAGGAAATTCCAGCCGACGCCGAGCAGGACGAGCGCGAACCAGTAGTGCAGGAACGACGTGTCGTACAACGCGACCGCCAGGCAAAACGCGTAGATCAGGATGCCGGCCCATACCATGCGTCGCCAACCGAACCGCGCGTAGAGCCACGGGAACGCCAGTGCAGGCAGGTACATCGCCGCGATGTGTGACTGGATCACGAATTTCGTCGCGTCGAGGCTGTGCCCCGCGTGAACGTGCATGCTGATCGGCGTCGCCGTCATGATGAAACTCATCACCCCGTAGCCCAGCGCGGCGGCCAGCACCGCGATGCGAATCACCGGCGAGCGGAAAATCTGGCGAAGCGGCCGCCCTGCCCCCGTCGCCGCGGCATGGTGGAAGCCGTCGTCACGGTATCCTGCGATCAGGGCGAGGCCGGCGATGTAGCTGCCGATGAGCAGCAGAAAGGAACCGGCGTATTCCGTTTCCAGCAGCGCCCTGCCCCGCACGGCCAGTTCCGGACCGATAAACGCGGAAAACACGCCGCCGAGCAGCAGAAACGAGGTGGCCCTGGGCGCCTGTTCGTGGGGCACCGACTCGAGCGCGGCGAATCGGTACTGGTGGCCGGCGGCGCCCGACCAGCCCATCAGGACCGCGGCGAGGCAGAAAATCGTGAAGTCGCGGAGCACCAGGCCTTGCATGGCGAGCAGTGCGGCCACGATGGCGATCACGCCGTAGGCCACGAACACAGGGCGCCGCCCGTAACGGTCCAGCAGCCTGCCGGTCGGCAGGGTCGAGGCGGCGACACCGACCACGGCGAGCGCGATCGGCAGGGTCGCCAGTTCCGGGGCCGGAGCAATCTCGGTGCCGATGATACCGGCCAGCAGCACCATCATCGGCATGCCGGCCATCATCAGGATGTACGCGGCGGTCAGTCGCCAGACGGTTGCTGGCACGCCGCGCATGACGGGTCGCTACCAGTTGGCGGTCAGCGAAAGAAACGGCCCCTGGAGCCGGACATCGACTTCACCCTTCCAGGTCGTGGCGGTGACATCCACATCCAGCCCGAAATACTGGTAGGACAGCGATGCCCCAAGATGCTCGAGCATCTGGTATTCAATACCGACGGAAACGTTCGTCAGTCCACCGGAGTACTCCTCGAAGCTGACGTCGAGGTAATCGAATCGCGCCCGGGCGAGCCACTTCGGCGAAAAGGCGTAGTAATACCAGGCGCCGAGGTTCGGCAGCGGCGCGCCTGCGCTGACTGACTCCCTGCGCACACCTGTTGCCGCGTCGTTGACTCTGACCTCGCCCTCGATAAACGCGCCCAGTTCGATCCAGTGTGCGCCCAGGCCGAGCCCGAATTCATGGCGCGGACCGGTGCTGAAGCGGCGACCTGCAAACAGCCGGGCGACGGTCATGTCGAAGCCGGCGCCGGCGAACGTCCCCTCGCGGAAAACGTAGTCACCCCAGGCGACGTCTTCTTCCAGCACCGCCGTGTTCTCGTCCTTGGAACTGAAATACTGCCCGGACACGGACCATTTTTCACCGAAACGCCAGCGGAATTCGCCGGCGAAACTGTTTTCGGTCGAGTCGAAACCCCAACGCTCGCCGAAATCGATCAGATCGTTGGCGTCCTGCCCGTTCAGGGAGATCTTGAGTTCCTTGTCCGCCAGGAAGGCGCCCAGCGACGCGTTGAAGCGGTCGTTCAGCAGGGGATGGATCGACCCGGCTTCATCTGCGAAAAGTGGGGGCGCGGCGATGCCGCAGATGATGATCGAAAAAACGGCAATTGCTTTCCACATGGTCCGACCTCGCGTCGTCAAAGCGGGCTTTTGATTCAGTTTATCTCACCCGGAGGCGTGATGCGCGTGCCCGCCGCCGGACAGCAGCGGCATCAGCATCCAGATCGCGAGCACGATCAGACTGAACCCGACGATGCGGCGCACCAGCTTGTCGCTGAGAAACGTGCCCAGGGCCGGGGCCGCCACGGTCAGGCCCAGCATCGCCGGCGCGGTGCCCAGTCCGAACGTGAACATCGTCAACGCGCCGGAGACCATGTTGCCCGTCGAGGCGGCCGTCATCAGAACGGTGTACACGAGGCCGCAGGGTGGAACCCCCAGCAGATGCCGAGCCCGGTCCGGCCGAGCCAGTCGTGGCGCTGGCTGATCCGCGTGGCAATCGGCATGATGCGTTTCCTCAGCCCTGCCCCGCCCCGCTCGATCAGGTCGAGGCCGCGCCTGTCGATCAGGAAGCGCAATCCGATGAGCAGCACCATGAGCGCCGTCAGGAACCGCAGGTAGCGACCGATCGGCTTCAGCGCCATGATTTCGCCGGCCGCGCCGATGAAACCGGCCGCGA
>JARROJ010000064.1:0-21805 GCA_037384065.1 Lysobacterales bacterium | reverse complement strand
CCCGCAGTTCGGTGATGATCCTCAACGGCATGGGCGGCCGGCGCTACAGCGAACAGCACGCCAGGAACTCGGCGCGCCTGATGAATGCCGCGCAACCGGAGTACCTCGCCACCCTGGTGGTCAGTTTTCCCGCCGGGATGGAACGGTTCGCGGCCGGCTTCGACGGCGAATTCGAACCGCTCGACCAGCGCGGCCTGTTCCAGGAGATGTCGTGGCTGCTGGAGACGCTGGAGCTCGAGAACACGATTTTCCGCAGCGACCACGCCTCGAACTACCTGGTGCTGAAAGGCACGCTGAACCGCGACCGCGACCGCCTGCTTCGAACCGTGCGACAGGCGCTCGAACGACCCGGCTCCGTCACGCTGCGCCCGGAATGGATGCGCGGACTCTGACTTTGACCGCGACCCGGGCGGCCGTTCAACGATCGATCGGCGTGGGGGCCGGAGGAACGTAGATCTCGCCCACCCGGTTACGCGGTCCGTAGTCGTAAACGCGACGCTTGCTGCCGTCGAGATCCCATTCCCAGTCGACCTCGCGGGTGTCGATCTCGAACGTTTCGGAACGGGTCGGCGCGTAAGGCCAGTAAGCGCCCCACGGTCCGTAGTAGCCGTAGGTACGCGGGTAATGCCAGTAGGCCGAGCCGCGGTGATAACCCGGGTAATACCAGCCCGTGCCGTACACCATCGTGGAACCCGTGTAGTACCGGTTGTAGTAACCGCCGGTGCTGACGTACGCGGCGCGTCCGCTGTCGTCATCGAATGCATCGAGCCTGACGAACGTCACGTTGTAGGCCGGATCGGTCGGCGGAATGCCGTAGATCGCCTGCGGCACCTCGCGTGCGGCCGACCAGGGACCCTGCGGCGCAGGGGACACGTACCAGGCGCCGGCATGGCACAGGTAGTAGAAATTGTTGTGCTGAATGACCTGGAAGGGCGTATTTTCCGCACGCCGCAGCGGCGTGCCCTCGATGTTCACGAAGCTCGGCGGCCCGAGGTAGGGAACGGTCACCGCATCGGCGGCGCCCGGCGCGACGGTCGCAATGCGTGGGATCGCCGCTTCGATCGCCGCGCGCCGCGCCGCCGGGGTGCCAGGGACCGCGGAGAGCACCCTGGCCCTGGCATGATGTTCCGGAATCTCGGCAAACGCCGCCGGCAGCGTGCGCACGGCAAACCACTGCCGATCGAGTCGCTTGGTATAGAACCAGCGGCCGGCGGCCAGGTAATAGTAGCGGTCGCCGTAGAGGAAGAGGTCGCTCGACGTGTTGGCCACGTGACGCAGTCCGCCGCCGATCTCCTCGATCTGCGCCGGGCCGTCGATCAGGATCAGCTCGGTCGGTTCGTAGCTGATCGTAATCGGCAGCGGCTCGCTCACTGCGCGAGGCGGCATCGCCGCCGCCACCTGCGGCCAGTCGGAATTCAGTTGCACGGTTTGGAAGTCGTCCGGCAGTTTCGTCACCACCCGCCAGTCACCGCTGGACAACAGCGTGCTGCTGATCCACTGCCCGTCGTCGAGCACGTACCACGCGCCGGCTCGCGTATCGTGAAACACGTCCCAGTCGGTATTGACGACGAATTCGAGCGCCGTGCCGTCGATCGGGGCCATGGCGGGCGGGCCGTCGATCAGCATCAGGCGCCGTGGCTGCTCGGAGACGATGATGCGCGGCGGGGCGAAGTTCAGTTGCGGGGCCGCTTTCGCCGCCGCGGGAATTTCGAAGTCCGGCGGCAGCGCCGCGATCAAGGCGTCGAGGTCCATTGCCAGGTCGCCACCGAGCGCCTTGGCCAGGCCATCGACGGGCGCACCGGACGCCGGCCCGAACCGTACCGAATGCAGGCGAACCCGGCGCTCGGCGAAATCGACCGCGGTCTCCGCTTCGAACGGCAGGCGCCACGCGCGACCGGCGGATTCAACCGGCAAAAGGCCGTGGAGGCTTCGAAACGCCGCCCAGTCGGTGACCACCGGCGTGCGGACGACCCACGTGACGCCTTCGGATTCAAACGACCGCGGAAAGGCTTCGTCGTCGCTTTGCACCGGCGGCGCCAGCGCCGCCATGGCGAGGACCAGGGCGGCAATACCGCTCGTTAACCGTCGTCTGAACATGGTCCTGATCCGCTCCCGGGCAGGCCGAAGGGGCCGGCTTTCGCAAGCGGCACATGTTAAACGAGAACGTCGGGGCACGAAACCGGCGCGCCGCCGGGCGCTGCGGAAATACGAAGGGGTGACGGCGCCGACGCCGCTGCCGATCGGCAGGCGGCGCGATTCGAATCGGCCCGGGCCGCGATCAGGCTGCGACGCGCTGGAAGTCCGTTCTCGAGGAATTCAGCGAGCGGACGGCGCGACGCAGGCAGGCCCGCATTTCTTCCTCTTCAGACTTGGGTAGCCGGGTTTTGTTGAGACGCAACATCTCGTGCCAGAATTCGATCTCGGCCTGGAGCAGGTAGCGCCGGGAGGATTCCATATCGTTTGCCCAATTCAAGGCGCCGCGTTGGACGCGGCGGATCGTTCTTCGATACCGTCCTTGAAAACCCTGACCGGACAAGTCCCTGTGACCGGCGGCTGCCACCGTATGACAGCGTCGTCTGACTGGTAGATCAGACGCGTTCCACGTTAGCTTAATCTAATATTAATGTCAACTGTAAGTGGATGATTTAATGACAGATTTTGAATCTATCCGGAAGCGGTCGCCGCGCGGAAAGGCGGCTTGCTTACCGAACAAAGAATATCCAAAGAATCAGAGACTTACTGCTCGCGCAAGGCCGTCGCAATGGGCTGCCGCGCCGCCCGGACCGCCGGAAACAGACCGCCGAAGAAGCCGATCAGCAGCGCAAAAACGACGCCCTGGATCAGCAACGGCACGGAGACGTCGAAGGCGAACGTCAGCTGACTGAAACTGGACCAGTTCAGGGTCGAGGCGCTGAAGCCGTCGAAAACGGCCCAGGCCAGCGTCGCGCCGATCACGCCTCCGGCCAGCGCCAGCAACAGCGACTCCAGCAGGACCGAAATGACGACCGGCCCCGAGTGGAACCCCAGCGCGCGCAGCGTGGCGATCTCGCGGGCACGGGCCGCCACCGCGGTGTACATCGTGTTGAGCGCGCCGAACACGGCCCCAAACCCCATGATCACGGCAATCAGGGTGCCGAGCGTGGTAATCAACCGATACAGGGTATCGGACTGCTCGGCGTAGTAATCCGTCTCGCGCAACGGCTTCACGTTGAGGCGCGGGTCCGAGGTCAGCGCATCCTTGAATTCCTGAAACGCGTCCCGGCTGACCAGGCGCGCATAGACCGCCTGAAAGGAATTCCCCCGCTGGTAGGCCGGCTGCAGCACGGCGGCATCGACCCAGATTTCGGCTTCCGCCACGCCGCCGTTGGCCTCGAAAACACCGACCACCGGCCATTGCTCGCCCTTCACCTCGATGGCCGAGCCCAGTTCGAGGCCTTTGAACTCGCGCCGTGCGCCAACGCCGACGACGACCTCGTTCAGGCCCCATTCGAACATGCGCCCCTCGACGATGCGGAAATCCCGGTGTACGGCCGGCGCCTGCCGCGTCACGCCGCGCAGCGGCACGTTGGCGTCGGTGCCGCTGTCCTTTTTCGGAAGGTCGATGATGACGTACAGCTCGGGCGAGGCGAGCGCGCCGTTTTCGTCGCGCGCCACGCCGGGCGCTTCCGCGATGTACCGCACGTCGTCGCCCAGCAGGATGCTCATCATTTCGCTGTTGGAGCCGCTGCGCAACACGACGACGTTCTCCGGCGCCGCGGACTGCTGCATCGTTTGCAGGATGCCCTGCGCGATCGACAGCACGCCCACCATCACCGCAACCACGCCGGCGATGCCGAACATCGCCGTGGCCGAAGAGCCGACACGCTGCGGCATCGTGCGCAGGTTGAACACCGCGATCGAAACGACCTGTGCGAACCAGTTGAGCGGGCCGGTCATCGCCTATCTCCGCAGCGCGTCCGCGACGCGCAGGCGACGCGCCTGCAGCGCCGGCAGGATGCCCGCGACGAAGGCCATCACCCCGATCAGGACGATGCCGGTCACGAGATCCCGCTGTGGAATGTAGAACATCGGCAGCAGGCCGTTGGTCGGATCGCCCGCCGAAACCACCGTCCAGGCGAGGCCGAGCCCGGCAGCGCCGCCGATCAGGGTCAGAATGAACGACTCGGCCAGCACCAGCCCGAGTACGCCGCCGTCCGTGAAACCGATCGCCTTGAGCACGGCGAGTTCGCTGGTCCGCTCGCGCACCGCGTACGCCATCGTATTCCCGGCCACCAGCAGGATGGTGAAAAACACCGCCGCCACGATCGACATCATGATGAAGCCGACGTCGCCGATCTGGTTGGCGAAGGCCTGCAGGAACGCGCCCTCGGGCTCGGACTTGGTTTCCGCCGGCGAATTGGCGAATTCCGCATCGATCGCCGCCGAGATCTCGGCCGCACGGTCCGGGTCGGCGATGCGCACGACGTACCAGCCCACCATGCCCTTGCCGAAGCGGCGGCCCTCGTCGAAGTAATCGTAATGGAACAGGAACTGGGTCGTATCGGTGCCCTTCTGGGCGCCGTCGTAAATGCCGACCAGGTCGAACTGCCAGGTCGCACTGCCGTCCTCGCGCGTCCAGATGGTCGCGTTGATCGGAATACGGTCACCGACGTTCCAGCCGAATCGATCCGCGATGGCGCGGCCGGCGATGGCGCCCGTGCGGGTCTTCAGCCAGGCCTCGCGCTGGGCGTCGTCGAGCAGGTACTCGGGATACATCTCGAGAAATTTGGCCGGTTCGGTCGGAATCTGCGCGAAGAAATTGCTGGGTTTCTGGTAAACGCCGCCGAACCAGGTCTGCGACACCGCCTCCTCGACGCCCTCGATCTGCTCGATGCGCGCCTCGTAGGCGGCCGGCAGCAACTGGGCGATGGTCACCTTGTGGCGCACGATGAGCCGGTCGGCGCCGGCCACGTCGACGCCCTGGCTGAACGATTGCCGGATGGCGCCGAGCAATCCGAACAGCAGGAAGGCGACCAGGATCGAGAGGATGGTCAGGATCGTGCGCAGCTTCTTGCGCTTCAGGTTGCTCCAGACAAGGTACAGGTATTTCATCGCCGCTTTCTACACCGAAGGCTCGGCGGACAGGGTGCCCTTGTCGAGATAGAGCGTGCGCTGCGCGCAATCCGCCGCACGCTGGTCGTGCGTGACCATGACGATGGTCTTGCCCTGCTCCCGGTTCAGCGCCTGCAGCAACTCCAGCACCTCGTCGCCGGACTTGCGGTCGAGGTCGCCGGTGGGTTCGTCGCACAGCAGCAGCGTCGGGTCCGTGACGATCGCGCGGGCGATGCCGACGCGCTGTTGCTCGCCACCCGACAGCGTGCGTGGGTAGTGGTCCGCGCGGTGCGACAACCCAACGATATCGAGCGCCAGCGCGGCGCGTTTGCGCCGTTCACCGCGTGAAAGGTGGGTGAGCAGCAGCGGCAGTTCGACGTTTTTCTGCGCGGTCAGCACCGGCATCAGGTTGTAGAACTGGAAGACCAGGCCGATATGCCGTGCCCGCCAGGCGGCCAGACGGCGATCGGAAAGGCGGTCGATGCGCTCTTCGCCGACCTCGATCGCGCCCTGGCTCGGACGGTCGAGCCCCCCGATCAGGTTGAGCAGCGTCGATTTTCCGGAACCCGACGGCCCCATCAGTGCGAGGAACTCGCCATCGGGAATTTCGAGGTTGAGCCCCCCGAGCACGTGGATTTCTTCCGAGCCGCGCCGAAAAACCTTGTCGACGTCGCGCACGCGCACCAGCGGATCGACCGCGCCCGGTTCATTCATCGCTCTGCTCCACGACGGCCATACCGTCCTGCAAATCGGGCGGCGGGTCGAGCACCACGGTCTCGCCCGCCCGCAGGCCGGCCGTCACGAGCACCGACCCGTCGCCAAAATCGTTTTGCGCGACCGCTCGGCGTTCCGCCCGGCCGTCGGCAACCACGAATACGATACCGCGATCGCCGGACCGGCGCACGGCGGCCGCGGGCACCAGCACCCCGGTCGCCCCGGCGCCGGGTTCATCGGCGTCCGCTTCGCGGAATGCGACCTTCACACCCATGTCCGGCAGAATGCGCGGATCGAGTTCGTCGAACCCGACCCGGACTTCCACCGTCGCGCGCTGCCGGTCCGCGGTCGGGATGATCGCGATGACGTGGGCCGGGATTTTCCAGTCCGGATAGGCGTCCAGCGTGGCGACCGCGCTCTGGTCCGGGCTGACGCGATTGATGTACGCCTCGTTGACGTCGATTTCGACCTCCAGCGAGGCCATGTCGACGATGGTGCCGATGCCCGTGCGCGTGAACCCCCCGCCGGCCGAAACCGGCGAGACCATTTCCCCGGGCTGCGCGTTCTTGGCGACCACGACGCCGGCGAACGGCGCGCGGATGATCGTGTCTTCGAGCTGCTGGCGATAGATGTCGACCTGGCGGGCGGCGACGTCCACGTCCGCCGCGTTGCGCCGCAACCGTGCGGCGAGCGACCGCTCCAGCGCACGGGCCCGGTCGAGTTCGGCTGCGCTGGCCAGCTGCTTCGCCACCAGTTGCTGCTGGCGCTCGAGGTTCAGTTCGGCCTCTTCGAGCAGCGCCGCCGTCTCGTCGAGACCCCGGCGCGCCGATTCCAGCTGGGCCCGCGCGAGTTCGTACCCGGCGCGGATGTTCGAATCGTCGAGCCGCGCCAGCACCTGCCCTTCCTCGACCGTCATGCCCTCCTCGATCAGCACGTCGACCACCCGGCCGGTGATCTTCGAGGACACGGTGGCCTGGCGCCGCGCGGTGACGTAGCCCGATGCGTTCAGCACCGTTCCGGCCTGGCTCTCGCCGCGACGGTATTCCGCAGCCGCAGCCGTGCGGACCTCGATCGCGTCCGCCGGCCGCCACCACACGAACCACGCGACCGCGACGAGGGCGACGATCAGCACCGGAGCGACCCACCAGACGCGCGCGCCGCGCGGAGCCGGCGCTTCGCTGCGGTCGATTCGAAGCTCGTCCAGCGAGGGCCGGTTCATCGTTCCGCTCCGGAACCGGCCTTGTTGCGCGACCGAAGCAGCATTTCGAGCTTGCCGTTGGGCAACAGCAGGCCGCGTTCAAAGGCGAAGCCATCGAACAGGTCCGCCATCTCAATCTGCGAATGCGGGTGGTAGGTCATCGGTTCGCTGGCGCGCGGCCGCACACTCAGGGTCTCGGTGTCGACGATCCCGAATTGAACGTTTTCGAGCCGGATGGCCAGGTGGTGCACGCCGAAACCGTGCGCCCGGGTGCCGGGATGCAGCCAGGGTTTCAGCGCCTCATTGAAGGCGCGCAGGGCGCGGTCGTCGAGAAAGGTCAGAAAGTCCCACAACAGGCACAGGTCGATGCGACTGCCTTCCCGGAACGACAGCCGTTCCTCGAACGCGTCGCGCAATGCGTCGTCATCGAGCGTGTCGCGATCTTCGCGCAGAAATTTCTCGTTGTACAGATCGACAAAGTGCAGGCGGCAGCGATAATCGGCGAAGAAATCCACCGTCTCCGGCAGCGCCGTTCCGATCTCCAGTACGACGAGGCGCTTGCCCGGCGCGACCTGCCGAAACAGGTCGGCCAGGAGCTTCGTCGGCTGCCGCGCTGCCGGGGCAGCGGTCGTTCGCGCCGCCATGGACATGCCGCGGCCCTCCGGGCGGCGTCAGCCGCTCTTCAGGTTCAGGCCGGGCTCTTTGTTCGCGCCCCCGGCCGCCGGCTTGTTTGACGGGGCCGGTCCCGTTCCCGGCTTGGAGCCGTTTTCCGAGGCGGCCTTCGCAGGTTCGGCTTTCTTGGCGTTCGCGGGCTCGGCCGGATTCATGTCGATGCTGCCGCGGAACAAAGCGCCGTCGTCGAGTTGCACGCGTGGCGCGACGATGTTGCCCTGGACCCGACCGCTCTTGGTGATCAGCACTTTCTCGCTGCCGGTGATATCGCCGGCCACGGCGCCCGCGATCTTGATCACGCGCGCGGAAATGCTGGCCTTGATAATGCCCGATTCAGCCACTTCGACGTCGTGCGAACTGGTTACCGAGCGCCCTTCGATTCGGCCCTCCACCTTGAGATCGGACTTCGCCGCCACGTCACCCGTGACGCTGATGCCCTGGCCGATCATCGCAACCCGCGGCGCGCTGCCGGTAGCGCTGCCGGCCGTCGGGGCCGGTGATTCCTGGGCCGGCCGGGCCATTTCGGGTTTCGCCTCGCGCTCGGGAGGCTGTTTGCTGCTCTTCTGCTTATCGAACATCGCCATAGTCGTAGACTTCCTGTCGCCAAAGGGGGTCGTCATTCTAGCACTGGGAGGGCGGTGGCCAGCAAGCGTCATCGAAATCCTTCAGCGCCTCCCGCGTGTGTTCGAAAGTGTGGCTGCCGCCGTCGAAAACCCGAAGCCGCGCGAAGTCCCGGTGAAAGCGTTCGCTCAGGGCGCTGTCGATGACCTCGTCGTCCCGGTCCACGTAAACCCAGAACGGCAGATCCGCCCGGTACTCGACAGCGGTCTCGAGTTCGACCAGCCGGCTGCTGTGCGTCGGGGTCCAATCGAACGACTGCTGCGTGACGTAATTCAGCTGCGGGCCCTCGAGCAGGTGGCTGAATTCGGCCAGGTTGAAGGCCGGGTTGAAAACCACCGCCGCGATCGGCAGCCCGGGCCGCTCGCGCGCCAGCAGCAGTTGCATGATCCGCGCGAACCAGCCGCCCATCGAGGCGCCGCAGAACACGACGTCCCGCACGCTGCCGTCGACCTCGTCCAGAAGGGTCCGGGCGTGCGCCGGGGCTTTCCGATAATCGATGTTCCGCGGCCGGAAATCCCGCCCGCGGCGCCCGGCCCAGGCCGCCACTTCGGTGATTTTCGGGCTGTCGGCAAAATCACGCGGAATGGCCGAGGCGAAGCCGTGAAAATAGTAGAGCGGATGACGTTCAGCAAGCGGCATCGAGCGCCTGGTCCAGGTCCTGCAGGATATCCTCGATGTCCTCGATGCCGATGCACAGCCGGATCATGTCCGGCGTCACCCCCGCCGTCTCCAGTTCGGCGGCGGACAACTGCCGGTGGGTGGTCGAGGCCGGATGCGCGGCCAGCGATTTGGTGTCACCGATATTGACCAGCCGCAGGAACAGCTTCAGCGCATCGTAGAACCGGACGCCGGCCTCGAAGCCGCCGCGGATTCCGAACGTCAGCAGCGCGGACGGACGCCCGTTCGTGTATTTCTGCGCCAGGTCGTAGTACGGCGAATCCGGCAGGCCGGCGAAACGTACCCAGGCGACCCGCGGATGCTCGGCGAGGTAGCGGGCGACCGCCAGGGCGTTGTCGCAGTGCCGTTCCATCCGCAACGGCAGGGTCTGCAGACCCTGCAGGATCAGGAAAGCGTTCATCGGGCTGAGGGCGGCGCCGGTGTTGCGCAGGGCCACCGTGCGCGCGCGGCCGGCGTACGCGGCGGCGCCGAAGGCGTCGGTGTAGACGACGCCGTGGTAGGACGCTTCCGGCGTGTTCAGCATATGGAATTTTTCGGGATACGTCTGCCAGGGAAACTCGCCGCCGTCCACGATCATGCCGCCCAGCGCATTCCCGTGGCCGGCCATGTACTTGGTGAGCGAGGAGACCACGACGTCGGCGCCCCAGTCGATCGGCTTGATCAGCGCGGGCGTCGCCACCGTGTTGTCGACGATCAGCGGCACGCCGTGATCGTGCGCCATGTCGGCCAGCGCTTCGAGGTCCACGATGTTGCCGGCCGGATTACCGATCGATTCGCAGAACACGGCTGTCGTCTTGTCGTCGATCAGCGCGGCGAGGTCCTCCGGGCGGTCGCTGTCCGCGAAACGCACCTCGATGCCCTGCCGCGGCAACATGTGCCTGAACAGCGTCCAGGTGCCGCCGTACAGCAGGGGCACGCTGACGATGTTGTTGCCGGCCTCGGCGATGTTCAGCACGGCGTAGTTGATCGCCGCGCTGCCCGCGCTGAGGCCGAGTCCGGCAACGCCGCCCTCGAGCGCCGCGCAGCGCTTTTCCAGCACATCCGTGGTCGGATTCATGATGCGCGTGTAGATGTTGCCCGGCACCTCGAGGTTGAACAGGTCCGCGCCGTGCTGGGCGTTGTCGAACTCGTAGGCGACGGTCTGATAGATCGGGACGGCGACGGCCTTCGTCGTGGGATCGGCCTTGAAGCCGGCGTGGATGGCCAGGGTCTGGTCCTTCATGTGAACTCCTTGAGCGTGATGTCGTTCGGCGGGACGACGGGCGCCACGCCGGGTAGCCGCCAGCGGGTCATTTCATCCCCAGCGGATCGGCGCGGTCGACGCCGTCCATATACTGTCGCCGGCGGTCGAGGTTGGTGAGCTGGTAGACCAGGCCGAGCCAGTTGCTGACGATCGCGCGCGCGGTGTCGCCCCAGGTATTGTCGAGCTGATCGGCCACGGCGTCCTCGATGAAGGGCGGCAGCGGCTCATCGTTGCGCAGCGCGCGTTCGGCCCGTTCGATGAAACGCTCGGCCGTCGCCTGCGCGGCCGGTGAAAAGTAATGCTCGGGAAAGCGCGGTGGCTGCGGCAATTCGCCGTTCAGGTACCGGAACACTTCGCGTTTGTATTCCTTGAGCAGGCTGTTGATGTCGTACTCGGGGTGCCCCTGCAGAAAGATCGCGCGGAAATGATCCCGGCTCACCGCCATGTGCACGCCGCCCTCGGCGCTCTCGACCAGCACGTGCAGCCCGGCGTCCTCCAGCTGGGCGCGCGAAATGTCGTTGAACCGCGAGTGCGGCACGTCGAAACGCGTGTTGATACCGGCCAGCAGCGGATGCCCGGACCAGCAAACGCGATGATCGTAGACACCCCAGCGTTTTTCCGGCAACGGACGGCGGTCGATGTCGTAGAACCGCTTGAGCACGGCGTGCGTGGCCAGGCAGGAGCAGAGGGTCGAGGCCACGTTGTTACGCGCCCATTCGACCACGTCCATCAGCGGCTCCCAGAACGGCTCGTCCTCGAGCTTCGGGCTGGCCACGTTGGCGCCGGTGATGATCAGGGCGTCCAGGCCGGAGTCGCGCAGTTCGTCGAAACGGCTGTAATAGCGCGCGATGTACTCCCGGGTCGCGGCCGACCGCGGCAGGCCATCGAGCGAAAACGGATACACGAAGAACTGCGCGATGCGATTGCAGCCGCCGACCAGGCGGATGAACTGGCGTTCGGTCGCCTCGAGCGCCGCGTCCGGCATCATGTTGAGGAAACCGATGTGGAGTTCGCGGATATCCTGGTGCACGGCCCGCTCGAGCGTCAGCACCTCGTGACCGGAATCGCGCAATCGCTCGAAGGTCGGCAATCGGGAATGCTGGACGATAGGCATACGTGATTCTAACCCTGACCGGGCAGGTTTCACTATCTTGCCTATACTGCATAGGTCGCCCGCTACCGGGCGTCATTCCAATTCTATTGAGGAGACGCATACATGAGAAAGCTCGTACTGTTCACCCTGTTCCTGCTCGCACCCGGCTGGGCCCTGGCCGACAACCACGACACGGCCATCGTCGAAATGTGGAAATGCACGCTGAAGGACGGCAAGACGATGGAAGAAGTGCAGGCCGTCAACAAGCGCTGGCTGGCCATGACCCGCAAGGTTGCGGGCAGCGACGAGGTCAACAGCTACAGCCTGCAGACCCTCGTGGGCGATCTCACGATCTTCGGTTTCGCCGATTCGTACCCGGACATGGCGACCTACGCCAAGGTCAAGGCCGCCGAGGATTCCGACGAAGGCGAAGCCATCGAGAGCGCCTTCAACGAGTTGATGGATTGCACCGAAAACCGCCTGTACGAGTCAAAACGGCACTGATCGGAAAACACCGTGCGCAGAGCGCAGGTCGCTTGACCGCACGAAAAAAGCCGGGGCCGCGCGCGGCCCCGGCTTTTTTTCAGTACGCGCCTCGCGGTCAGGCCGCCGCGATGGACTTTCGAACCGAGGTCCTGGCAGGCCTCCTGCAGGCGCTCGACGACGCCCTGCTCGCCGGCGCGCAGGTACTTGCGCGGATCGTAGAACTTCTTGTACGGCGTCCCGTCATCGGGATCGACCTGGTACCGGAACGCCTTGGGATTGGCGTTGACGAACTCGCCAACCGGCCGGGAAAACGCGAACTGCGTGTCGGTATCGATGTTCATCTTGAACACGCCGTAGCGGACCGCTTCCTCGATCTTGGCCTTCTCGGAACCGGAACCGCCGTGGAAAACCAGGTGCAGCGGGTTGTGGCCCGTGCCGTGGGTTTTCTGCACCAGTTCCTGGGAATTCTTCAGGATTTCCGGCCGCAGCTTCACGTTGCCGGGCTTGTAAACGCCGTGCACGTTGCCGAACGACGCGGCGACCGAAAAATGACCGATCGGCGCCAGCAGGTCGTAGGCGCGCAGCACGTCCTCCGGCTGCGTGTACAGGTGGGCGTTGTCCGCGGCCTCGTCGAATTCGCTGCCGATGCCGTCTTCTTCACCGCCGGTGACGCCGAGCTCGATTTCCAGCGACATGCCGATTTTGGCCATCCGCTCGAGGATGCGCGCGGACTCGCTCAGGTTGAAGTCGATCGGATCGGCCGACAGGTCGAGCATGTGCGAACTGAACAGCGGTTTGCCGTGCTGCTCGAAGTACTTCTCGCCCTCATCCAGCAGGGCCTCGATCCAGGGAATCAGCGAGCGGTTGGCATGGTCCGTGTGCATCGCGACGCAGACCCCGTAATGTTCCGCCAGAAGATGTGCGTGCTGCGCCGCCGCGACGCTGCCCAGCACCTTGGCCTTGAAACTGTCGGCCATGCCCGCGCCGGCGTAGAACGCGCCGCCGCTGTTGGACAACTGGATGATGATGTCGGATTTCGCCTTGGCGGCGGCTTCCATCACGGCGTTGATGCTGTTGGTGCCGACCACGTTGACGGCCGGCAGAGCGTAACCGCCCTGCTTGGCGGCTTCGACGAGTGTCTTGTAGCCGTCGCCGGTAACGACGCCGGGCTTGAGTGTTTTTTCGGACATGGGTTTGGCGTTCCTCGTGTCGATCTGGATGGTGTTCAGAGACACCGGCGCGTCGGCGCCGGCACGAAAATCCGATCTCCCAGTTTGGAAGATTGACCCGCTGATTTCAAGAAGGGTTCAGGTCGGGGGCGATTTCGTCTCGTAGGGGACACGGATATCGATCGTCAGCCCGTGCGGCTCGGTGGGGCTCAGGCGAAAGGCGTGGCGCGCCCCGTACAGTTCCGCCAGCCGCTCACGGGTATTGCGCAGGCCGACGCCCGTGGCCCCGGGGATTTCGCCGTCGACGAGTTCGACGCCCGGCCCGTCGTCGCTGAGCTGCAGCAGCAGGTCGCCGGCGAAGACCCGCGCCGCGATCCGCAGCGTGCCGCCGTCTTCGGCACGGGCGATCCCGTACTTTATGGCGTTCTCGATGAGCGGCTGCAGCAACAGGCTGGGCACCAGCGCATGCTGCGCCGCGTCCTCGATGTCCCGTTCCAGGTTGAGCCGCTCCTCGAAACGGACTTTTTCGATGTCGAGATACAGTTGCAGCGCGGCCATTTCCTGTTCCAGCGTCACCATTTTCATCGGATCGTTGTCCAGCGAATGGCGCAGAAAGCTCGACAGGCGCGTCACCATGCGGTTGGCGTCCTCGGTTTCGCGCTCGAGGATCAGCGTCGAAATCGCGTTCAGCGTATTGAACAGGAAGTGCGGGTTGAGCTGGTAGCGCAGCATCTTGAGCTGCGCCTCGTGGGCCATCGCGGCCGAACGCAGGGCGCTCTTCTGCACCTCCTGGAAGACGCGGTAGTACTTGATGCCGAAATACAGGGCGCTCCAGGCGACCATCACGATCCAGGCGATCGTGATCGATTCCATGTAGGTCATCTTCCAGTAAATCTCGGCGGCGTCGCCCATTTCCTCATACCAGGCCGCCATGTCCGCCGCGCTCTCGAACCAGCGTGCGTAGAAGAAACCGCGCACCTCCAGCCAGGCAAAACCGGCGGCGCCGGTGCCGCCGAGGAACGCCGCAAGACGCGCCCAGAGCGGCCAGTTCCACGCAAAACGGTACAGATAGCGCAACACCAGCGTGATCGCGGCGCCCACTGCGGTGATCAGCATCACGTACGCGAAGTACCTCGGCGGCACCTCGTCCAGCGTAATCACCGTGTACGCGTACTTGGCGAGCAGCCCCCAGGCGAGCCAGCCGCCCAGGTGTAACACCCAGAACAGCCGGGACGGATTCTTGTCGAGCGCATTCAGCATGGCGTGGCCATTCTAGCCGGAAAGCCGCGCCCGCTGGCCGCGGTCCGTCGAGTCTGGTCTGCAGTTCGTCTCAAACCGGTCGAGACAAGGGGGGTGGGCGCTCAGCCCCGGGCGCGGGTATCGACGACACGAGGTCGGCCGCGCGGCCACAAGGTGAAGCGCGGCGGTCGCGCCGCCTCAGCTCACAGGCGGGTCAGCGTGAAACGCAGGCGCAGCGTCAGGACCGAATTCAGATTGCGGATGCCGGGCGATTCCCGCACGCCCGCTGCGATGTCGACGTCGAGCACCTCCGGGTGGTCGCCGGACGACGGACATTCGATCGTCACTTCCTTGCTCGCCTGGCCGACATCGTTGATGAACGTGTCGACCTCCGTCGCGGTCAGCAGCAGGCGCACCTGCAGCGGACCCTCGCACTCACCCTCGAACAGCTCGACCGGGTCCGGCGCGCCGTAGGGCTCGCGGACTTCGCCGGAGGCCAGCTTGTGCTCGGGCACCTCGATCACGGCGTCGGCCCGCAGCCCGCCATGAAACACCTTGGCCTCCAGGCGATACGTCCAGTCGTCACCGCAATTCCCCTCCTGGCCTTCGGACACCAGGGCCATCATCAACTTGTACGTCATCGGCAGACTCCTTTTCCCGTGCACTAATCTTGGTCCAAGCCCGCCCGTTGGTCAAACGAGGGGCGTGCGCGCCTGCGCGCAACGATCGATAAGGTTAAGATAGGCCGGCCTGACGAGAGGGGTCCGCATGCACGCACTCAACGAAATCTTCGCCACCATCGACGGCTTCATCGGCGGGTCGACCTGGTTCGTCTACCTGCTGGTCGGCACCGGCCTGTTCTTCACGCTGTATCTCGGCTTTCCGCAGATCCGCTACTTCCGCCACGCCTTCCTGATGGTGACCGGCAAATACGACGAAAAGGGCGCCAAGGGCGACACCACGCACTTTCGCGCGTTGACGACGGCGCTTTCGGGCACGGTCGGCACCGGCAACATCGCCGGGGTCGCGCTCGCGATTCATCTGGGCGGACCCGCCGCGTTGTTCTGGATGCTGGTCACCGCGGCCGTCGGCATGACGACCAAGTTCGTCGAGGTCACGCTGTCCCACAAGTACCGCGAATTCACCGAGGACGGCACGGCGGCCGGCGGCCCGATGTACTACATGAAAAACCGCCTGAACATGAAGTGGATGGCCGTGCTGTTCGCGCTGGCCACGATCATCTGCTCGTTCGGCACCGGCAACATGCCGCAGATCAACAGCATCGCGAATTCGATGAAAACCGCCTTTGGCATCCACCCGGCCCTGACCGGAGGCATCCTGGCCGTGGTGCTGGCGATGATCATCCTCGGCGGCATCAAGCGCATCGCGGCGACCACCTCGAAACTGGTGCCGCTGATGGCCGTGATCTACCTGCTTGGCGCGTTGTCGGTCATCATCGCGAACTACGAGAACATCCTGCCGTCCCTGGCCGCGGTGGCCACCGGCGTGTTCACCGGTTCGGCGGCGACCGGCGGCTTCCTCGGCGCGACGATGGCCTACGCGCTCAATCGCGGCGTCAACCGCGGCCTGTTCTCGAACGAGGCCGGCCAGGGCAGCGCGCCGATCGCCCACGCCGCGGCCAAGGCCGATCACCCGGTCTCCGAGGGCATGGTGGCGATCCTCGAACCCTTCATCGACACCATCGTCATCTGCACCCTGACCGGCCTGGTGTTGTTGTCCTCCGGGGTCTGGGCCGAAAAGCACCACAACATCTTCCAGCGGGCCGACCTGGTCGTACTCGAAGGCGTTTACGACGAGGACGACCCGGCGCAACGCGAAGTGCTGTTCCACTACCTGAACCCGAACGCCGATTCGGGCGCCCGCGAGTTCAACGGCACGCTGACGGTGAACGACGGCGTCGTCCAGGGCGCCGTCACGCTGCTGCACGCACGATCGGTGGCCGAGAACGTGACCGTCACGCACCTGGCCGACGGCGAACCGTTCAGCGGCGAACTCGCGGTCGAGAACGGCCGCGTGTTCAACGTGGACGGCGACATCCAGTTCGAGGGCGAATCCCTGTTGCACAGCGCGCCGCTGACGACCGTGGCGTTCAGCCGCGGATTGCTGGGCGACCTCGGAAGTTTCATCATCCCGATCAGCCTGCTGCTGTTCGCCTTCTCCACCGCGATTGCCTGGTCCTACTACGGCGACCGCGCGGTTACCTTCCTGTGGGGCGTCGAATACGTGCGCTATTACCGCATGCTGTACGTGGCCGGCTTCTTCGTCGCGGCGATCGTGGACACGACCATCATCTGGACCTTCTCCGGCATCGCGATCGCGCTGATGACGATTCCCAACATCATCGGCATCCTGCTGCTGCGCAAGGAAATGAAGTCCGAGGTCAAACGGTACTGGCAGGAAATGGACTTCTCGCGGCCGGACACGTAACCGCACGAACCGCCCGCGCTGACGCGCCGCCCGCCGGACCGGCCATCGCCATCCGGCTCGCACCGGTGTCGCTCGCGACCGGGCGCTGGCCCGGGCCCGCAGCGCGCCCTGCCAGGTGCGTGATGAGGGCTGGACGTGCGCTTTGCATGCGCTTCATGGAGGCGCTCCCGTCAGTGCAATCTGCGGCGCACGATAACGATCGCGGACGACAGCGTCACCAGCGCGATCACGCCCATCGGCCAGGCATTCGCAAAAATATCCGTTGGCGGCATCGCCTTCATGAACGAGCCGCGAACGATGATCAGGTAGTACTTCAGCGGGCTGGCCTGCGCGATCAACTGCAGCCAGTCCGGCATGTTCTCGATGGGTGTCGTGAACCCCGAAATCAGCACGATCGGAACGGCGACCGAGAACGTGCCGAGGATCGCCTGTTGCTGGGTCTGGCAGACCGAGGATACGGTCAGGCCGATGCCGACCATCGACAGGATGAACAGCATCAGGCTGCCGGCCAGCAGGACGGCCGAGCCGGTAAACGGAATCCTGAAGACGAACACGCCGGCGGTGATCATGACGGCGCCCAGCAGGGTGCCGATCAACAGGGCCGGCACGGTCTTGCCGATGATGATCTCGATTGGGTGCGCGGGGGAAACCAGCAGTTGTTCGAAGGTGCCGAGTTCGCGTTCGCGGGCGATCGACAACGAGGTGACGATCAGGGCGATCAGCATGGCGAGGATTCCGGACAGGCTCGGGACAATGAACCAGAGGTAGATCAGGTTCGGGTTGAACCAGTGGCGCACCGCGGGCGACAGCGCGCGCGCGCCGCCCGGCGCGCCGGCTGCGCGCAGTTCCGCGCCGAGGTCGTTGGCGATCGTGTTGAGGTAGGCGAACGTGATCTGGCTCGAGTTGGCGCGACGGCCGTCGAGAATGACCTGGGCCTGCGCGGGTTTGCCGGCCCCGATCTTGCGCGAAAAGTCAGCCGGAAAACGCAACGCCGCGATCGCCTCGCGGCGCTCGATGCTGGCGGTGAACTCGGCCGGCGTGGCGACGTGGATGAGCTCGCCGACGAACCGGGCCCCTTCGACCCGCTGGACCAGTTCCTGCGACCAGCGGCCGCTGTCGTCGTTCAGAACCGCAATCGTGACATTGGTGACGTCGAGCGTCGCGGCAAAGGAAAAGATGAACAGTTGCAGCAACGGCGGTCCGACCAGCACGAGCCGGCTGCGCGGATCCCGCAGCAGGCTCAGCAGTTCCTTGACGATCTGCGCGGCGAGACGGGAAATCATCAGTCCAGGCTCTTGCGCGTTTTCACCGCGGTGATCGTGAAAAAGACCGCACCGATCGCCAGCATGAACGCCATGTTGGGCAGGAACTGCGCCCAGAGGTCGCCGGAAAGGAACACGCTCTGCAGCGTGGCGACGAACCAGCGCGCCGCGACGACGTGGGTCAGCGCCCGGATCACCAGCGGCATGCTGTCGATTTCAAACAGAAAACCCGACAGCAGCAGGGCCGGCAGGAACCCCGAGATCAGCGCGATCTGGGCCGCCACGAACTGGTTGCGGGCCAGGGCCGAGATCAGCAGTCCCTGACCGAGCGCCGGGACCAGGAATACCGCGCTCAGCGCGAGCAGCGCGAACCATGAACCGCGCAGCGGCACGTCGAACAGCGTGACGGAAACCGAGGCGCAGACCAGGGTCGCGATCAGCCCCAGGCCGAAGTACGGCAACAGCTTGCCGACCAGAATCTCGAGGATACCGGCCGGCGTCGACATCAGGGCCTCCATGGTTCCGCGTTCCCACTCGCGCGACACGACCATGGCGGTCAGCAAGGTGCCGATCATGGTCATGATGATCGCGATGGCGCCGGGCAACAGGAACCGCCGGCTCTCGACTTCCGGGTTGAACCAGAAGCGCGGTATGAGTTCCACCGGCGCGGCTGCCTGGCCGCGTCCGGCCAGCCAGTTCCGAACGACGCCCTCGGCATAGGCGCCGACGAAGTTTGCCGTGTTCGGCTGCGTGCCGTCGGTGATGACCTGCACCGGAGGTCCGCGCTCCGGCTCGGCCAGCCGCTGGCTGAAATCCGAACAGCAGGATCACCGGCAACACGAACGCGATCAGGATGGCGGAGGGGTCGCGGACGGCCTGCAGCGTCTCCTTGCGCACCAGGGCCAGCAGACGCCTGCGGTCGAACATGCGCGGCGCCGACTCTGCGCGCGTCGGGTTCACGCGGCTCGCCTGTCGGGAATGTGGGCGGCTTCGACCAGACGGACGAACGCATCCTCCATGGTCGGGTCAGGGACGTCCGCCGTCGCGGCCTGTTGCTTGAGCCGGTCGGGCGAATCCAGGGCGATGATCCGGGCGCGGAACATCAGGGCCACGCGGTCGCAGTATTCGGCCTCGTCCATGAAATGGGTCGTCACCAGGACCGTCACCCCGCGCCGCACCAGGCCGTTGATGTGCGTCCAGAACTCGCGTCGCGTGACCGGGTCGACGCCGGAGGTCGGCTCATCCAGGAACAGCACCGGCGGTCGGTGCATCAGGGCGCAGGACAGCGCCAGGCGTTGCTTGAAACCCAGTGGCAAACGATCCGGCGAGGCATCGAGAAACGGTTGGAGTTCGAACGTTTCGATCATCTCGCCGATGCGCTCACGACGGGCCGTACCTTTCAGGCCGTAGACCCCGGCGAAAAACTCGAGGTTCTGCCGCACCGAGAGCAGGCCGTACAGGGAGAACTTCTGCGCCATGTACCCGATCTGCAGCTTGGCGCGTCCCGGCGCATGGCGAAGGTCGTGCCCGGCCACCGTGGCCTGCCCGGAAGTGGGCTTGAGCAGGCCGCACAGCATCTTGAACGTCGTCGACTTGCCGGCGCCATTCGGACCCAACAGGCCGAATATCTCGCCCCGGCGCACCGCGAAGCTGACCGCGTCGGTCGCGACGAAGGAACCGAAGCGCCGGGTCAGATCCCGGCAGGCCACGGGCGTATCCGGTCCCGCCGTCACCTCGGGCATCTTCTCGGCAATCGCCGAGCGGCCGCCCGGTCCACCGCCCAGCAGGTCGATGAAAGCGTCCTCGAAGCGCGGCGCCACCGGCTCCAGTCGCCCTCCGTGCTCCGCCGCGATGCGTTCCAGCGCGCGCGTGTCGGCGCCTTCGCGCACCACTGCGCGCACGGCCGCACCCTGGATCACGCCGTCGCAGACCGGGTCCAGTTCCAGCGTCTCGGCGAGCACGCGCCGGCGGTCGCCCGCGACGTCGCGGATTCGGTAACTGCGGCCCTGCAGGCGCTCCGTCAGCGCTTCCGGACGACCAGAAAACTCGAGCTTTCCGGCGTTCAGCAGCAGCACGTGGTCACACCGCTCGGCCTCGTCGAGGTAGGCCGTCGACCAGATCACGGCCATGCCGTCGTCGGTGAGTTCGCCGACCATCTTCCACAATTCCCGGCGGCTCACCGGGTCGACCCCGACACTCGGCTCATCGAGCAACAAGACGTCGGGGCGCCCCATCAGGGCGCAGGCCAGGCCGAGCTTCTGCTTCATGCCGCCGGAAAGTTTGCCGGCCAGGCGTTCGGTGAACGGTTCCAGCTGTGAAAACCGGAGCAGGCGCTCGAACAGCCGCGCGCGCTCGTCCTCCGCCCCGATCCCGACACCGCGCAGGTCGGCGTAGAGCCGCAGATTCTCCAGCACCGAGAGATCCTCGTAGAGGCCAAAACGCTGCGGCATGTAACCGGTTCGCTCGTGCACGACGGAAGGGTGCTCGACGACATCGACGCCCGCGACCGCAATGCGTCCGCTGGTCGGCGTCATCAGGGCCGCCAACAGGCGCAACAGGGTGGTTTTGCCGGCCCCATCGGGCCCGACCAGGCCGGTCAGGCGACCGGGTTCGATCGTCGCGTCAATGGCGTTCAGTGCGACGACCTCGCCGAAGCGTTTGCCCGCACCCTCGATGACGACGGCGGCCATTGCGGTTACCGGCCGGTCTCGTCCAGCGGGACGCGGACCGTCACCGGCATGCCCTGGCGCAGACCCGCGTCACCGTCGACGACAATCCGCAGGCGATAGACGAGATCGGTCCTGAGTTCGGTCGTTTCGACGCTGCGCGGCGTGAACTCGGCCCGCGGCGAGATGAAGCCGATCCGGCCCTCGTAAACGGCCTCGGAGCTGTCGGTCGTGATCGTGACGCGCGCGCCCGGCGCCACGCGGCCGAGATGAGGCTCGTCGACGTACGCGCGAACGTAAACAGGGTCGCGCAACGACAGCGAATAGACCGGCATCCCCGCCGCCAGCATCGCACCGGGTTCGTGCAACCGGGCGATCAGCGTACCGTCGCTGGGCGCACGGAGTTTCGTATCGTCGAGCTGTGTTTCCGCGATCGACCGTTGCGCCGTCGCCGACGCCAGGTCCGCCTCGGCGGCGGCGATGTCCTCGGCGCGAAAGCCTTCCTGTGCGAGCGCCAGGGCTTCCCGCGCGCCGTCGAGGGCGGCGGCCGTTTCGTCGCGCCTGGCTCGCGCCTCATCCCGGTCCCGGACGCTGCTGGCGCCGGTTTTCAGCAACCCGCTGACGCGTTCGAACTCGCTTTCGGCATTCACGAAGGCGGCCTGGGCCTGCGTGACGCCGGCGCGCGCCCGCGCGATTTCCTGCGGCCGGGATCCCGCCTTGAGTTTGCGAACCTGCGCCGCAGCCTGAGCGACGCGCGCCTCGGACACGGCGAGCGCCTCCTGAAAGGGAACGGGATCCAGTTCGGCGAGCACCTCGCCGGCTTCCACCGAGGCGCCCTCTTCGAAGCGCATGGACTGCAGCCGGCCCGCGACACGGAAGGCCAACTCGACCTCCCGGATGTCGACGTTTCCATACAACGTCAGGTGGCTGGCGCTGTCTTCCTCGTTGAGATGCGCCCACACGGTGTAAGCGATGGCCGCCAGCACCCCGATGACGACGATGACGAGAACTCTCTTCTTTGCATTCACGTCCGTTCCTCCGGCTCGAGCATGGCGGCTACATTGCGCCGCAACGTGGCCTTGATGGCATCGACCTCCACGGCCGTCATTTCGCCCCACCCCATTTCGCGCAATACGGCGGTGCGCGCCGCACGAAACACCAGCGCCTGCCCCAGGATCGTCACGGCCATCAGTTTCTCGTTCTGTCCGGCCGTTCCCGACCGGCG
>JARROJ010000063.1:0-12604 GCA_037384065.1 Lysobacterales bacterium | reverse complement strand
GCTTCAGATCGGTTTCTTCGGTGAACGCCTTGAGGTCGGTCTGGCTCATCGGGCGGGCCTGTGCGGGACGAAAGCGACCAGTTTAGAGCAGGCGGAGGGAATGGCAAGCGGCGCGGCGGCGAAGGCCCCCGGGATGTCTTGGTTGTTGCGGGATAAAAAAACGGCCGCGCCTGGCGCGGCCGTTCAGGGGATTTCGAGCCGGATTCGGTTCAGACGAGGCGGCGAACACCCAGCAGACCGATTCCGAGCATCAGCGTAACCAGGGCGATGATGCCGATGGTTCCCATCGTCGGAACGGGCTTGGCGGCCGGGACGGCCGGGCCGGACGCTTCGAGGTCGACGACCTGGACAGCGAGCTGTACGCCCGCCGAGCTCGCGGCGTCGCCCCAGGCGTACACGATGGTGTTCTGGCCTTCGGTCACCGGGACGTCAGCCGGAGTGGGCGGCACCGTCACGTCGCCCGCCTTGATCTCGGCGGAGTACGTGCCGACGGGCAGCGTTTCCGGGCCGATTGTTCCGCCGTTGATGAACGTGCCCAGGTCGATGCTGCCGTTGACGAGAATCGACACGCCCTCGGCGTTGGCGGCGGTGTGGCGAATGGTCACCTTGCCCTCGCCGGCGCCGGCGGCGCTCGTATCGTTGGTGAACAGGCTGGCCGTGGGGGTGCCGGTCGCGTCGAGGTGCGCGACGGCGGTGTAACTCATGCCCGCGGCGAGCGGCAGGTCGACCGGACCGATGGCCGGTGTGCCGGAGCAGTCGATCGTGTCACCGAAAATGGCGACCGTGTAAGTGCCTGCGGGCAGGGACAGCGGCCCCGCCAGCGATCCCGGCGTGAAGTCGGGCAGTTGGACCGCGCCGTTGACGCACACGTCGACGGTCAGGCCCGGAACGCCGTGCAGAACGGACAACTCGGCGTCCTGGGCGGCTGCCGTTGTGGCGTGGAACGCGCCCGTCAGCAGCAGGAGGGCGGTAGCGAATTTGAATACGATGGTGCGCATGGGTCTCTCCGTAACCAGTGAAGTTGAGCCGTTCGGACCAGATCGTGTCGTTCGTGACACGGTTCGGCCAGGTCCGGACGGAACACAGCGACATTACTGAAGGCATACTCAAGGTTGTGTGAAGACGCCACGCGCCTCGATCGTTCGCCCCGCTCCACGAACCCGGCCGCCGGTTTGAGCGACCGGCCGGGTTCATGAACGGTGTGCGCAACGCGTTCGCTCCGCTCCTGATCCTTCGTCGACGGAATCGTGGTGGTGCGGTGACGGACGGTTTTTCGAGCGACACGCCCGCCGGTTGTCCGCACCCGGTGGGCGTGGAATACTGGAGGGGCAGCCTGGGTTCGCATTCGCCTTTGCGGAGCGGCAGGGGGTCGCCATCAAACAGCAGCGCACATACCAGTTCGATACCTTCCACGTCGACCCGGCGACCTTCGTCCTGACGCGGAACGGTCGTCAGATCCACCTCGAGCCGCGGGTCCTGAAGCTTCTCGTTTACCTGATCGAGCATCGCGATCACGTGGTCGCGCGCGACGAATTGATCGACACTGTCTGGGGCGAAACGGTGATTTCCGATGCCGCGCTCAGCAAGGCGGTCGGGCGCTTGCGCAAGGCGCTCGGTGACGATGCCGGCGCGCCGCGTTACATCGAGACCACCCACTCGCTGGGTTACCGTTTCATCGCGGCCGTGGACGAAATCGACGCGGTCGCTCATCCGCGTGCTCACGGCGCGCGGCGATCGCGCAAGGCGTTGCCGGTGCTCCTCGCCCTGTGCGCGATCGCCGCGCTGGCGGTCGTGTCGTGGCAGCTGTTCCGGCCCGTGGCGCCGCCTTCCGGGACCGCACCCCCCGATGCGGTCGGCTCATTGGCGGTCCTGCCCCTGGGCAACCTGACCGGCGAGCCGGCCCTGGATGCGTTCGTTGCGGGTGTGCATGACGTGCTGACGACGGAGATATCCCAACGCAGCGTCCTGCGCGTGACGTCGCGCCAGTCGACGAAACGCTACGCGGGCAGCGCCAGGCCCCTGGCGGAAATCGCCGCCGAACTGGGCGTGGACGTGCTGGTCGAGGGCAGCGTGCTCGAAGCGGGCGATCGGGTCCGCATCACGGCGCAGCTGATCGACGGCCGCAGCGATGGCCACCTCTGGGCGAACGCGTTCGAGGCGGACGAGCGTAACCTGCTCGGCCTGATCGCGACGATGGCGGAGCAAATCGTCGGCCAAACGCAAGCGGACGGAGCCGTCCGTCCCGACGCCGCGCCGCGCACCGCGCCCCTCGATCCGGCCGCGAGCCGCGCCTTCCTGGCGGGCCTGGAGGAGCTGAATCGGCTCGATCCGGACGGCTTTCGGGGGGCGATCCGCCAATTCCAACGCGTGGTCGGCCTCGCGCCCGATTTCGCGCCGGCCTGGGGCGAACTCGCGGCCGTATACCTGTTCCAGGCGGTTTACGGCGTCGTGCCGCCGGTGGACGCCATCGCGCAGGCCCGTCGCGCCGCGCGCACCGCGCTGGATCTGGACGAGGGTACGTACATCGCCCATGCGGCGATGGGTTACGTCGCGCTCTGGTCCGGCGATACGCCGGGCGCCATGCGCGCGTTTCGCAGGGCGCTGCAGCTCAACCCCTCCGACAGCGCCGCCCTGCATGGCGAGTCGGACTGCCTGTTGCTGGCCGGCCGGCTGGAGGAAAGCCTCGAGCGCATTCGCAAGGGGCAGTTGATCGACCCGTTCACGCCGGTTTCGAACATGCCGGTGCCGATCCACCTGTTCCTGATGCGACGCTACGACGAGGCCATCGCCGAGGCGATCGCGGTCAACCAGCGCATCCCGGCGTACTCGGTGCACTGGTTGCTGGCGCGGATTTACTGGCAGCAGGGTCGTTACGACGAAGCCCTGGACGAGGAACGGCTCGAATTCGCGGTGCGGAACGACCCGGTTCTGCGCGCGGCCCTGGAGCGCGGCCGTGCGGCCGGCGGCGCAACGGGGGCGATGCGCGCCATCGCCGTGGCCCTGGCCGCGCGCGCCGCGGAAACGTATGTCGATCCGTTCCGAGTCGCGGTCGCGTACGCGAGGGCCGGCGCCGCCGACGAGGCGCTCGAGTGGCTGTCACGCGCGGTGGATAACCGGTCGCCCAAGATGACCTACATCGGGCTCTGGCCGGAATTCGACCTGCTCCGCGACGATCCGCGCTTCGCCGGGATCG
This sequence comes from Lysobacterales bacterium, assembly GCA_037384065.1. GTDB lineage: Bacteria > Pseudomonadota > Gammaproteobacteria > Xanthomonadales > SZUA-36 > JABDPF01. Next base: position 9,411 of record JARROJ010000063.1, on the reverse strand, counting down.
AGCGGTCAGCCGGCGGCTCGGGCAACTGACCGCGCTCCGGGTGGCGGTTGCTAGCGTCCGCGGCGCAGGGCCGCGCGCAACACCAGTCGAAGTACGGCCAGTTGGCTCGGCCAGTAGCCGGGGTACTTGGGCACGCCGTCGTCAACGTCTTCGACGCGGGAATCGTAGAAGATGTCCAGCGCGGGCTCCGGTACGCGGAAATCGTGCGGATACCGCGCGACGGGAACGAAGGCCAGTCGAAGAAACGGAACCGGGGTCATGTAGGCGACCGTGACGTCGCCGCAGGCGGGGCACACGCCCCGCTGCGCGGCGGGCGGTTTGCGATGCGTGCCGAATCGGACGTGCTCGACGCGGTCGCGCGGGACGTCGCGGGCCCACAGCACGGTCGCATCGGCGAACGGTTGACGGTAGGTGGCCTGGCAAATCGTGCAGTGGCAGCGAAATCGCGTCAGGGGTCGGCCTGTGACGACCACCCGCGCCGTCCCGCAGGAACAGGTGCAGATCAGCTCGCCGTCCATGAATCGACTGCGTGGCCTGGCATCGGGATGCGGGCGCGGCGAAGCGGGCGTCGCGGATGCGGCTGCCGACGGCGGATCGTTCCGGCCGGGCTCACCATCGCCCGGTCCGGCGCGCGCCTGTCACCCCGAATGGGAAGGTCACGATCGTCTCCGTTCGATTGAATCGACGCGTTCAGCATAGCGGCTTTTGCGCGCCTTGCCCCGGTCTGCGTCATGCAAAGGTCGCGGTCAGCGCGCGGCCGGCGGGTAACCGGTCAGCTCCATGTAACCGACACCGCGGCTGCCCGGGCCCGCGCCCTCCGCGCGAACCGCGCCTTCCCAGTACGGGAAATCGACGTTCATCCACTGATCGGGGCGCAGGGCCTCGATGCGCAGTTCGCGGCCGAGGGTCGGCAGGGCGACCCGCCATGCGAGCGGCAGTTGGCGGCCGGCCACGCGTTCGCGCCGCAGGACCTCGAGTTCGATCGCGCTCACCCCGAGTTCCTGCCGGGCGCCGTCCGGGCGGATCAGAACGCCGTGGCGATAGGCGCCGCCCGGCGCACCGGGCATCGGGCGCAGCTGGAACAGCATGAGCTTTTCCCCGCTGTCCAGGTGCAGCGCGAACCAGTCCCAGCCCTGCTGATCGGGCTGCAGGAACTGGCTGCTCCACTCGCGGTCCAGCCAGGCCTGGCCCGTGACGGCGATGCGCCGTCCGCCGATTTCGACCCAGCCGTCCGCGGCGAGGAACGGTTGGCTGTAGTAATAGGAACCGCCGCCCCCGGGGTGCTTCTGGGAAAAACCATCCGCGCCCTGCAGGACGAGCGGTCGGTCGCTGCGCAGGCGCAGCGCCAGGGCGTCCTCGTCCGGCCGGGCCCGGACTTCGAGCGGCAGCCAGTCTTCGCCGCTGCTGCGCAGTGTCCAGTCGTCCAGCCAGGCGGCGAAGGGCTGCGCGCGCACCGCTGCCTGCGCCTCGCCGGCGTGATCGCCGCCACGGGCATAACGCTGAAAACCGCGGTGGCCCTGCGGCCAGGTCAGCGCGAAATGGGCCATGTAGACCTGGCCGCTCTGCCAGGCATTGCGCATGGGGTTCGAGCCCGGCGGGCGCACGGCGCTGCGGAACAGGGTCCACTGGGCGCCGTAGGCGCGACCCTCGTCGTCCGTGAGGTTGGCGGTCAGGTACCACCACTCGATGCGGAACTCCGGATGGGCCCCGTGGTCGGTCGGGAACGCCAGCGCGCGGCCGGGCACCGCCTGCGCGTAGCCCTCGGCGGCCTGCGCCAGGATCGCAAAATCCGTGTCGCCGGTCGGTGCGGGCTCGCTGCCGCAGGCGCTCAGCACGAGTGCGAGCCATGGCGCAATCAAACGCGGACTCACGTCGCCTGCTCCCGCAACAGTGCGGCAGGCGAGGCCCGAAGCAGACGGATCGACGGCAGCAGCACCGCCAGCACCAGCGCGCCTGATGCAGTGGCGGCCAGTTCGAGGTAATGCCCCCACGCGAACACCAGTGGAAAACTCCAGCCGAACGCAACCGGTGTCACGATGCCGGCCAGGTACGCCGCGAGCACGGCGCCGAACGGCCACACGACGGCCATGCACAGCAGCCCCAGCAAGCCCCACTGCGCGATCAGCAGGGCGCCCCGCTCGCGCCGCGAGACGCCCAGGCTCGCCAGCAGCGCCTGGTAGCCGACGCGGTGGTGGTGGATCGCGCTGATCGCGCAGAACATGCCGATTCCGGCGACCAGCAGGGTCAGGGCGTTGAGCGCCTGGGTCACGGTGAAGGTCCGGTCGAACACCGCCAGGCCGATCTGCTTGAGTTCCTGCTGATCGATCACGGCGCCTTCGTCCAGGGCGAACGCGGCGATCAACGCGCTGCGCAACGGGCCCCATGGCGCAGCCGCGGGGCCGACGACGGCCAGGCCCGCGGGCCGGTCATCCGGCCAGCAGGCCCGGTACAGCGCCTCGGACGCCATCCACTGCGACCGCGGGTTGCCGTAATCGTGGTAGACGCCGAGCAGCGGCACGGACGGCCTGCCGGCGCACAGCGCCACCCGGTCGCCCGGCGTCCAGCCATCCAGTCGCCAGGCGCGCTCGCTGATGAACAGGCCGTCGCCGGCGGCGAAGTCCGCGCGCGCATCGGGCTCGGCGCGAATCAGGTCGACGCTGTCCAGAAACCGCTCACCGGCCTGCAGGCTGACGACCTCCAGCGGCACGCCACGGCCCGCCGGGCCCGCTGCCCGCAGATCGCGCCGAAACCGCTGCACGACCCGCGCGCCGGGTTGCCGCGCGGCCAGCCAGGCCTGCACCGCGCCGGCATCGACGCGCGCCGTGACGTACAGCTGGGCCGCGAGGCGTTGTTCCAGCCAGGCGTCGGTCGCCTGGCGGAAACTGCTGATCATCGTATTCAGGCCGCTGTTGGCCACCAGCGCGAGCGTCATCGCCATCAGCGCCAGCGAGGCGGGTCCCAGCAGCCAGCGGCTGTCGGCGATGAGCCAGGCCGCACGCGCCCGCTGCGGCGGCACCAGCGCGGCGAGCGCCCTCAGCAGGGCGCGCAGGGGCAACGGCAGCAGCAGGGCGGCGCCGAGCAACAGGCTGGCCATGCCGGCCAGGGCCAGCGGCAGCGTCGTGGCGAGGCTGCCGGCGAGCGCGGCCACGACCAGCAGCGCGCAGCCGCCCAGCGCCATGCGACGGTCGCGCAGCGTCATGCGCCGTTGCTGCCAGCGACGCTCGCCGCGGTGCAGCAGGGGCGTGTCCAGTGCGGCGCGCAGCGGAAAGGCGATGCACATCAACGCCGCGATCGTGGTCATCGCGAGCGGCAGCAGCCAGGACGTATCCGGCAACAGGGTGTCGGGGTAATCGATGTAGACGTCGTAGAGTTGCGCGAGCGTGCGCCCGACGCCCGGCAGGAGTCGGGCGGCCAGCAAGGCGCCGAGCCAGTAGCCGACCAGGCTGCCGACGGCCAGGAACGCCCCCAGTTCGAGCAGCAGGCCGCGCCGCAGTTCGCCGCGACTGACCCCGGCGAGGCGCAGGCGCCGGAACAACTCGCCCCGGTCGGTGAAGCTGAACGTCAGCGCGTTGTAGGTCAGGAAAATGCCGACGACGAAGGTCAGCAGGCCCATGGCCGCCAGGTTGAGGTGAAAACTCTGCGCCATCTCGGCGGGATCGGGCGCATCGAGCCGGTCCCGCCAGGCCAGGTGTTCGGGCAGCGCCGCGCGCAGCGCCTCGATGCGTTCGGGCGGCGCCGCGAACACCGCGACGTAGGACAGTTCGCCCGCGCTGTCGGTCAGGGCCTGCAGGGCGCCGATGTCGAGCAACAGGCGGTGCCCCAGCTGTTGCCCCGGCACGGCCTGCACCGGCGGCAGGGTTGCGCCGGTGTCCAGCGGGATCCGATCGCCCGCGGCGTAACCCAGCTGCCGCAGCCGGCCGGGCGCAACCCACAGCCGATAGGGCGGGAACGGAAAGGCCCCGAAACCGTCTTCTCCGATCGCCTCCGAGTCACCGGCGGCGCCGGTGAAGGCGAAGGCGTCGATGCCCAGGATCTCCAGCGGTTCGCCGTCGGCCGCACGCACCGTACGGGTGAGAACCGGCGCGATCCGGTCGAAGCCCTGGCGACGCAGCCGGATGTAGTCGCGCTCGTCCATCGACCGGCCCTCGGTCCGATGCTGGATCCAGGCTACCGGGCCGGCGTTCAGAAGGCGTTCGCCCTGGCCGTAGCTGGCCCGCGCCTGGGCATTGATCAGCAGGGTGCCGACCAGCAGGACGTTGGCCACGACGATGCCGGTAAGCAGGAACAGCGCCTGCAGCGGGTGGCGACGGTAGTGGGCGAGCAGGCTGCGAAGAATCATGCGGCGCAATCAGGGCAGGGCGTGCAGGTGCCCTTCCTCGAGCAGCAGGCGGCGCTTCGCGAACGCGGCCATTTCGCGGTTGTGGGTGACCAGCAGCAGGCTGCAGCCGGATTCTTCCACGATACGGGTCAGCAGCGTCATGACCTGCCGGCTGAGCGAGTCGTGCAGGTTGCCGGTGGGTTCGTCGGCGAACACCAGTTGCGGACGGTGGGCCAGGGCGCGCGCGATCGCCACGCGCTGCTGCTGGCCGCCGGACAGGACCTCCACCGGCCGGGTCAGCAGGGGCGCCAGGTCGAGCACGGCGATCACTTCCGCGAGCCAGTCGTCGTGGTCGGGCAGGCCGTTCAGGCGGCGCTGGAACAGCAGGTTGTCGCGCACGTTCAGGCCCGGCAGCAGGTTGAACTGCTGGAACACGAAGCCGAGGTGGCGGCGCCGCAGCAGCGCGAGCGCCCGTTCGCTCATCCCGGACAGGGCCTGGCCCAGCACGCGCACCTCGCCGCTGTCGGGCGCCTCCAGGCCGGCCGCGATCTGCAGCAGCGTGCTCTTGCCGTTGCCGCTGGCGCCCAGCAGCGCCAGGCTGTCGCCGGGCTCGAGCGCGACGTCGACGCCGCGCAGCACCTGCAGCTCGCTCTCGCCGTCATGGAACGACTTGGCGACCCGCTCCAGCTCGAGGGCCGGGCCGGCGCGCCGGGGACGGTCGGATGCGAAAGGGGAATCGGTCATGACGCGCCACATCTTCGCACGTACGGCCGGCACAGTCAGCGCGCGGGCCGGTTTTGAGCGGGCTGATTCGCCGCACGCCCTGCCGTAAACTGGAGCCGTATGCCGACCAACGTCACAGCGGAGTACAAGAAGGCCGAGGAGGCGTTCCGCAAGGCGCGCGAACCCCGCGAGCGGCTGGAATGCCTGCGCGAGATGATGCGCACCATTCCCAGGCACAAGGGAACCGAACACCTCCAGGCGGACATCAAGAGCCGCATCAAGCAGTTGACCGAAGAGCTGAGCGCGCCGAAAAAGGGCGGCAGGCGGAGCGGGCCGTCGCACGTCGTGCGCCCGGACGGCGCCGCCCAGCTTGCGCTCCTGGGTCCGCCCAATTCCGGCAAATCCAGTGTGCACGCCCGCCTGACGGGCTCCCGGACGGAGGTCGGGCCCTGGCCGTTCACGACCCGGTTGCCGGTGCCGGGCATGTTTCCGCACGCCGACATCCATTTCCAGCTCGTCGACCTGCCGCCGGTCAGCGACGACTTCATGGAGCCGTGGCTGGCTGCCGCCCTGCAACCGGCCGACGCCGCCCTGCTGGTAATCGACGTCAACGCGCCCGAGTGCGTGGACCAGATCCCCGCCCTGATGGCGCGCCTGGCCGAGCGCAAGGTGTTCCTGAGCGCGGACTGGCCCGGCCTGTCCCGCGCGGCCGACGCGACGGCGCTGCGCGACGACCCGTTCCGCCTCGAACTGCCGACCCTGCTGCTCGCCAACAAGTCTGACCTCGACCCGGACCCCGAGGAAGTGCAGGTGCTGGAGGAGTTGCTCGGCCTGCGTTTCCCGGCGCTGTCCGTCTCGGCCGAAACCGGTGAAGGGCTGGAGAAACTCGGAGACTTCCTGTTCCGCGCGCTCGAAGTCGTGCGGGTCTACACCAAGTCGCCGGGCAAGCCGGTGGACCACGACCGGCCGTTCACGGTGTTCCGCGGCGATACCGTCATCGACGTCGCGCGGCGGGTGCACGAGGACATCGCCCGTGAGTTCAAGTTCGCCCGCATCTGGGGGCGGAACGTCTTCGATGGCCAGCAGGTCGGTCCGGACCACCCCGTCGCGGACGGCGACGTGGTCGAACTGCACCGCTGAGCGGGGGCTTTGCGATGGGTGATGTCCTTGACCGGACTGGGTATCATGGCGCGGTGACGCGACTCATCGACCTCAAATTCACCGGCGCCGAGCCGCCCCGGGTTACCGTGGACCTCGAACAGTCGGCGGCCATCGTTTTCGAGCCGGACGCCCGCATCGAGCTTCTGGCGGAGGCGGACGGCGCCGTCGTTCACGCCTGCGACCTGAGCGCGGCGGGCATCTCGCCCGCGTGGCTGCCGCGGGGCCGTTACCGCATCGGCTGCCATCTGCACGCCGTCGACCTGCCGGTCGGTCGCTATGTGCTGAGCATGACCGTCACGGCCAAATCGGCCGGTGCGCGGCAAACGATCGCGCAGGACCGGGTCGCGTTCACCAACGATGCGCCGCGCACCGCGCAGGGCCTGGCGAGCCCGGCCTGGTCGCTCGAATCCGCCGCCGGAACCGTCGCGGTCGAGGACCTGGCCTGGAACCGGGGCCACGAAAACTGGTTTTTTCGGCATTTCGATCACGCCGCGCTGGTGGTGACCGACTACCTGCTGGACGGCAACCCCCTGCTCCGGGGCCGGATCCTCGACGTGGGTTGCGGCGACGGGATTACCGACCTCGGCATATTCCTGCGGTACCAGCCCGAGGAGATGGTGGGCATCGACCCGTTCAGCGGATTCGACCGCCTCGGCAAGATCGTCACGGACAATCACCTGCCCCGGGACGTGCTCGAAGACCCGCGGCTTCGTTTCGCCAGCGAGGACGGCAACCGGATCCCGTACCCGGACGATTATTTCGACGTGGTCGTTTCCTGGGGCTCGCTGGAGCATATCGCCGGCGGATATGCCGGCACGCTGCGCGAAATCCGGCGCGTCCTGAAAAACGACGGCCTGTTCTTCGTCCACCCCGGGCTGTTTTACGGCGCCCTCGGTAACCACCTGGGCGAATTCTTCGACGACCCCTTCATCCACCTCAAGCTGCCGGAGGCGGAACTGCGCGACGCCGTGCTCAACACGCGCCCCGAGCTGATCGACCGCGCCGGCCACGACGCGGAGCCGGCACAGTACTGGCAGTGGTACACGGAGTTGAACCCGATCCGGGTGGCGGATTTCGAGCGCGAGTTGCGGAACCTGGGATTCGAGCCGTGGCGGGTCGCGCTGCGCAGCAGCGACATCATCGAATACAGCGCCGAGCTGCAGTCCTACAGCATGCTGGATCTCGCCACCGCCGAGCTTTACCTGTCGTGCTGGAACCGTAAGGGCTAGCGCTCACCCCAGATTTCGGGTTTCGAGCGCCACAGCGTCTCGATGAACGGCCGGAACAGCGCGGCCTCGGGCTGGTCCTCACGCTCGTCGAGAAAGGCGATCACCTCGCGCGGGTGAATGACGCCGAAGATCACGTCGACCGTGAGTTCGAACAGCCGGCCGAACAGGGGCGAGTAGGCGATTTCCCCGGCGTGCGCCTCGAGGCGAGCGCGGTGTTCGGCGATTTCCTCCTCGTCGAGCGAATGGCCGGCGATGACCTGTATCCAGGGCGAATCCGCGTAGCAGGCGAGCGGGGTGAACCCGGCCTGCCGGATGTACAGCTGGAACTCGTCCGGCGTGCAGAACTGGTTGCGCGCGACGTCCTTGCGCTGCGTCTGGTCCGAGCGGTTCCAGTTGTTGACCTCGTACTCCCAGCGCTTCCAGCCGATGGGGTGGGCCAGGTTCCAGGTCTCGACGTAGATCAGGCCCTTGGGCCGCACCACCCGCCACAGGTCTTTCAGGTACAGGAATAGGTCTTCCTTGTCCATGTGGCACAGAACGGCCACCGAGTAGGCCTTGCTGATGCTGTCGTCTTCCAGCGCTTCGAGACTGGAGCGACTGAGTTCGTGGAAGTCGGTGTTGTCGAGCTGCGCCATGCGCTCCCGGGCGTGGGTGATCATCTTCGATGAAATATCGACACCGGTCCAGTGGCGGCACCGGGGCGCCAGTTCCCGGCCGATTCGTCCGACGCCGCAGCCGAGTTCGAGCATGCGGTCGCTCGCGTCCAGGTCGAGCGCGGTTGCGACCTGGTGCGCCGTGTAGCGGCCGGTGGTCTGGACCACCTCTTCGCTGGCGCTGCCGTCCACCGCGGCCAGCGCCGATTCCGGCGTCGTCGCCTGGTGGTTCCAAAACTGTCCGTAAGACTCGAATTCCATACGCCCGGGTACTCAGGATTGAAGGGTGAAATAAGCGGCCCGCGCCGCGAGCGCCGATATCCTGCGCGTTTTGCCAGGCAATGTCCAGTTGGGGGGGAGAACCCGGAGCCGGCTGGCGCGGGCCCGGCGCGTACCGGTTCGCGGTCGTGATCCGGGGAATCAGCGGTCGCTTTGCTCGGCGGCCAGGCAGGCGGCGCCGACGATCCCGGCTTCGTTGCGCAGACGGGCCGGAACGACCCGGGTCCGCTCCAGCATTTCGGGCTGCAGGAATTTCCGGTGCTTTGTGCTGATGCCGCCGCCGATGACGATCATCGCGGGCGAGAACAGGTGTTCGACGTGGCGCAGGAATTCGGTCACGCGCGCCGCGTAGTCCGCCCAGCCGAGCTCTTCCTCGTCGCGGATGCGACTGGCGACGTACTGCTCGACCACCGTGTCGTGGCCGGGCAGGTAAAGCTTGCCGACCTCGAGATTGGGCACCAGGCGGCCGTCCATGAACAGGCCACCGCCGACGCCGGTGCCGAGCGTGACCGTGACCACGACCCCGCCCACACCCTGGCCCGCGCCGAAGCGCACTTCCGCCAGCCCGGCGGCGTCCGCGTCGTTGAGCACCACGACCGGGCGTCCGGTGGCGGCGGCAAGCCGGCTATCCAGGGCCTCGCCGACCCAGTCGGGAAAATGGTGGGCGGTGGGCGGGGTCAGCACGACGCCGCCGGCCATGGCGGCCGGAAAGCCGACCCCGACCGGCCCCGAGTAGTCGAAGAACTGCACCAGCCGGGCGATCGTGGCGGCCACGGCGTCGAGGCCGAACGAGGCCGGCGTCCGGAACCGCTTGCGCTTCGTGACGAGTTTACCGCTGGCGAGATCCACCAGCGCGCCCTTGATGCCGCTGCCGCCGACGTCGATACCCAGCACGTAAGATTCGCTCATGGTTCCCATGATACCCCGGAGTCAGGGCTTCGGCGTGCAGGCCGGGCGCCAGCGGGTCGATTCCCCTGCCTTCAGCGCGAGCGGCATCGTCTGTTCGCCGTAGCGCAGACGCGCTTCGCGACCCAGCCGTGAGTGGAGC
>JARROJ010000062.1:0-13618 GCA_037384065.1 Lysobacterales bacterium | reverse complement strand
ACGTGCGAAAGACCCGCAAGCTGGCCGCAACTGCGTAGCGCCTGTCGCGGCTGAAGCCGCTCCCACAGAGAAGAAACCCCTCAGGGAGCCCTGCAGGGGCGCGTCTTGTTTCGGTAGTCGACGGCGTGTCGGGGCGGTCGGATGCCCGTCGCCGGGGATGTACGGCGCCAGGGATGGCGCCGTCCAAGCGTTACAGGGACGTACCCGAGCGTTCCCCGGCGATGGGTATCCGGCCGCCAAATGCGAAAAACGCGCAAGCTGGCCCCAGACCGGTGGCGTCAGTCGTGGTGCGCCGGCAGAACGTCCCAGCCGTCGACGTCGAGGCTGTCACGGTAACCGTGCCAGGTCGCGTACCCGAGCCAGGGCATGATGACGATGAAGCCGATCATCCCGGTCATGAAACCCACGCCCGTGAGGGTGGCGACGATCACCGCCCAGGCGAACATCGTCCACCGGTTGCGCAACACCGCGTTGACGCTCGAAACCACGGCGGTGATGACGTCGACGTCCCGATTCGCGATGAACGGAAGGGAGAACACCGAGGCGGCGAAGCAGGCGTAGGCGAAGCACGCGCCGACCGCGGAGCCGACTCCGAGGTAAACGGCCATTTCACGCAGGTGGAGCGTGCCGGTGCTCGGAAAAAAGATGTGCACCATCGAGGCCGCGCGGGCCCAGATCAGGAAGATCACGAGCAGAACCAGCGCGAACACCAGGGAATTGGCGATCGGTCGGCGCACCGCGCGCAGCGTCCCGGCGAAGGTCGGGGTTCGCCCCATGCACAGTTTGCGGCTGATCGAGTACATGCCGAATGCGAGCAGCGGTGCGACGAAGACAAAGCCCGACAACAGGCTCAACAACAGCACCCAGCCGCCGACCCGCCATGCCATCCAGGCGACGCTCCAGGACAACAGCATGCAGAACGTGCCCCAGGCGATGCTCAGGCCGGGCGCCGCGCGATAGTCGCGCCAACCGTCCCGCAACCATTGGAGGGTGGCGGACGGTGGCCGGTCGTGACACGGCGCGACGAACGGCTTGGGCTGTTCCGGCGCCGGATCGGGCTGGCTGGACTTCGCTTCCGACATGATCTCCCCGCATGTTCGGCCAGAGCCAATAGTGCGGCAAAGCCGGGCCTGAATTCAATACTCCGAGACGCCCGCGCCGTTTCTTCAGCCCCCGGGTTCGACGTGTACATGTTCCACGTAGAACAGCTCACAGGAACCGTTTCCGGTATCCTCGCGGGTCATCGAGGTGCGCCAGTAGAAGCCGTCGGCACGGTCCACGTCGACCAAAAGACCGCGTAACTGAACGATGTCGCTGGCCCGCACGTCGTCCAGTTTGTCCGCCACCCAGTCGTTCGCCGGAATCAGATGCATGTTCGCGCTGTGCCGGATGATCTGCCGGTCGCTGATCGGCGCCGGGTGCTCGTAGCGCGTGAAGTACCAGCGCGATCCCTGCGTGATGTCGATACGGTCGAGCACCGACTGATCGGACATCACGCCCCAGCCCAGCGCGAGATCGACCGGCGAGAGATCCGCGCCGTCGCTCCAACGATAGTCCTCGCGCGACAGGACGCGGGCGCGCAGGCGGAAACCGGCGCGCGGCGTGAGCACGTATTCGTCGCGCGTAATGGGGCCGGCATCCGCGGGCGCCGTCTGCTGCGGGTATTCCGGCACCAGCACCCCGGGCGGATACACGCGCTCGCGCTGCTCCCAGCCGCGCACGGCCAGGATCGAGAGCACCAGTAACAGGACGAAAAACGTGTTCTTCATGGGCGCTATAATAGCGCCCCTTTCGGCACCGGTCGGGATACAAACCAGCCTTGATCCAGTTCAACGACATCGCCCTGCGGCGCGGCAGCAAGCTCCTGTTCGAGGAAGCGGGCTTCCAGGTGCATGCGCGGCAGCGCCTCGGCCTGGTCGGCGCCAACGGCTGCGGAAAATCGTCGCTGTTCGCCCTGATCCTGGGTGAACTGGAGGCCGACCAGGGCAGCCTGAACCTGCCGGCAAACGCGCAAATCGCGCACGTCGAACAATTGAGCCCGTCCGGGCGCCGCCCCGCGCTGGAATTCGTCCAGGACGGCGACCCGGAGTTGCGCGCGGTGCAACGCGCCATCGCCCGGGCCGAGAACGGCGGCGACGCCGAGCGCCTGCACGAACTGTACGAGCGCCTGGAGACGCTCGACGGGTTCACGGCCGAAGCCCGCGCCGGGCGCCTGCTGGCGGGACTGGGCTTCTCACCGGATGACACCGCCCGGCCGGTCGACGACTTCTCGGGCGGCTGGCGCATGCGGCTCAACCTGGCGCGCGCCCTGATGCGTCGCTCCGACATCCTGTTGCTGGATGAACCGACCAACCATCTCGACCTGCCCGCGATTCTGTGGCTGGAGCAGTGGCTGCGCAGCTACCCGGGCATCCTGATGGTCATCTCGCACGACCGTGACTTTCTCGACGCCGTCTGCGACACCATCGCGCACATCGAACACCGGCGGATTCGCCTGTACAGCGGCAATTACAGCGACTTCGAGCAGCAGCGCAGCGCCCGGCTCGCGCAGCAGCAGGCCCTGTATCGCCGCCAGCAACGCGAGGTGAAACACATCCAGGCCTACGTCGATCGCTTCCGCTACAAGGCCTCCAAGGCCCGCCAGGCCCAGAGCCGGCTGAAAATGCTCGAACGGATGACGACGATCGCGCCGGCGCATGTCGATTCGCCCTTCCACTTCTCGTTTCTCGAGCCGGAGCGCCAGCCCCAGCACCTCGTCCAGCTGGAATCGGTGACGGCGGGTTACGGCGAACTCGAGGTTCTGCGCGCGGTCGACCTGCTGATCTCGGCCGGCGATCGTATCGGGCTGCTCGGCGTCAACGGCGCCGGCAAGTCGACGCTGGTGAAGGCGATCGCCGACGGCGGCACCCTGCTCGCGGGCCGGCGCAGCCTCAGCCGTGACACGCGGATCGGCTACTTCGCGCAGCACCAGATGGACCAGCTGGAGCCGTCAATGAGCCCGGCCGCGCATTTGCTGCAGGTCGACCCGGGCCTGCCGGAGTCGGAAGTGCGCCGCTTCCTGGGCGGCTTCGATTTCAGTGGCGACCGCGTCTTTGACCCGGTGGCGCCCTTCTCGGGCGGTGAAAAAGCCCGGCTGGTGCTCGCATTGATGATCCGGCAGCGGCCCAACCTGCTGCTGCTCGACGAACCGACCAACCACCTCGATCTCGAGATGCGCCAGGCGCTGAGCCTGGCGCTGGTCGACTTCGAGGGTGCGATCGTCGTGATCGCGCACGACCGGCATCTGCTGCGCAGCGTCTGTGACGACCTGTGGGTGGTTCACGATGGGGGCGTGCAGCGTTTCGATCGCAGCATCGACGAGTACGCGGATTGGTTGAAGGCGCAGCAGGACGGAGCAAGCCCGCCAGCGGAACGCGGCGGAGCGAACGGCGACGCGGACCGCCGCGACCGGCGCCGCGCCGAGGCCGAAAAGCGGCGTCGACTGAAGCCGCTGACCGATCGCGTACGCCGGATCGAGCGCGAACTCGACGCCCGGCGCGACGCGTTACAGGCCGTCGAACGGCGCCTCGCGGATACCAACCTCTACACGGACGAAGGCCGCAAGGACGAAATGACCGGCCTGCTGCGGGAGCAGGCCGGCCTCAGAGGCGCCCTGGAGCGGCTCGAATCGGACTGGCTCGAGGCCAGCGCCGCGCTCGACGAAGCGAGCGGCTGAGACCGAAACCGGTCCAGGCCCCGGGCTTCAGTTCGCGGGCTTACGGAATTTCAGCGTCATGCGATCGCTTTCACCGATCGCGCGATACGTGTCGGTGCAGGCGGCCTTCTCGGCTTCGTCCTCGATATCCCGGCAGGCGCGCAGGCTGGGCGGCAGGGTCCAGACCCCGAACTCGTGGTCGTGGTTGTCACGCGGGTTGGCGTTTACTTCCGAACGGCCTTCGAAAACCAGGCCCGCCGCTTCGGCCATCGCGATGACCGCAGCCTCCGGCACGTAGCCGGTCTTCGCGGATTCCACGGCGTCAGCGCCTTGCGGCGCCCGGTGCTGGACGACGCCCAGCACCCCGCCCGGCTTGATGACGCGGGCAAACTCGGCGTAGATGTCCTGGGCGTCACCGTCGTTGATCCAGCCGTGCGTGTTGCGGAAGGTCAGCAGCAGGTCGACCGAATCGGCCTCACCCAGCGACGCCGATTGCGGCGGCGAGTAGCCGACGACACCGACTTCGCCGTAAAGCTCCGGCGCGGCTGCGAATTTTTCCAGCATCGCCTTGTGCAGGTTGTAGCGGTAACCCGGCTGGTCCGGCACGTCGACGTCCCAGCTGGCGACGATGTACGTGCCATGGTCCTTCATGACCGGAGCCAGGATCTCGGTATACCAGCCGCCGCCCGGCCAGATTTCCATGACGGTCATGCCGTCTTCCAGGCCGAAGAACGAGAGCGTCCCGACGGGGTGGCGGTACCGGTTGCGCTCGATGTTCGCCGCGGAGCGGTGCTCGCCGAACATGGCCTGTTCGATACGCGCCTCGACCGACAGGTCGGACGCCGTTGCGACACCGCCGCTCAGCAGGCAGATCAGGGAAATCAGTATTGCTTTCATTTAAACCCTCCAGGTTCGACAGAACAGTATAGAACGAGGGGCGCCGGCCTTACGCGACCGGCGCCCGGAAACCCTTGCGCAAGGCGATCCCGACACACAACCCGGCCAGCACCGCGATAATCAGTACGACGTGATCCGGCTCGGTCAGCCCCTGCAGCGCCGCCAGGAACCCCACCGTCATCCCGCCCCGCACCCGGTTCACGTCCAGCGGTCGGCTCTTGACGTCGGCGCACGCGCGCACCCGCTTCAGCAGGGCGGCGTCCAGCGCGAAGATGACGACGAACAGCAGACCCAGCCATTCGAACAACGAGTCCGGCACGCCGATCTGGGCGAGGCCGAACCCGTGGTCGACGGTGTAGACGACGATGGCGCCGAGACAGATCAGGGCGAACAGCCACTGACGCCGTAGCGGCTCGCGCAGGCTGCCGTCGAGCGCGAAGGCCAGCCCGGCGACCAGCCCGTACAGCGGGCTGTCCATCGCGTACATGAGCCAGATCGCGAGCGCCGCCAGCAGGATCGCGTCGGTATGTCGCGCCGGCAGGCCCGAGCTCCGGTTGACCGTGCGCACCAGGCCCAGGGTCACGTAGACGATCAGGATGCCCGGCGCATCGGCCAGCAGCATCGCCAACAGCGCGGCGCCCGCGCCCAGGAACGCGGTCGGCGTATCGTCCGGATCGAGTTCGCGCGCCAGCGCCCAGCTGCCGTAAAGCGCGAGGGCGAACAGGACCGCTTCCCGCAGCACGCCGGCCAGGTCCTGCCCGTCCTGCCAGGCGAGCACCGCGCCGAGCACGGCGACGACCGGCAACAGGTAGCCGATCACGCGCATCGCCGGTTCGGACGGATCCGGGGGCCGGGCGATCGACGTGTACTGGTAGATGCGGTAGCTGACCATTTCAGGAATCCGAAACGCGAGCCGTCATCATAGCGAACCGTCCGGGCGATTTCATTTCAGCGCGACGCCTCTTCCCGCTCGCTGCGCTGAAGCTGCTCGATGATGCGCGACACCGCGTGCGGGGACGACGTGTTGCTCGCGAACAGGGCGTACAGCGCCGGTACGATGAACAGGGTCAGCACGGCCGAGATGGCGACGCCGAACACGATCACGATGCCGATCGGCTGGCGCGACTCCCAACCGGCGCCGGTGCCCAGCAGCAGCGGCAACGCGCCGAAGGTCGTCGCCGTGCTGGTCATCAGGATCGGGCGGAAACGGATCATCGCCGCGTCCAGCACGGCCCGGCGGATCTCGTAGCCGCGGTCCCGCAACTGGTTGGCGAATTCCACGATCAGCACGCCATTCTTGGCCGACAACCCGATCAGCAGAATCGCGCCGATCTGGCTGAACACGTTGACCGAGGAGCCGTAGAACCACAGGCCGAGCAAGGCGCCCAGCATCGCAAGCGGCACGGTCATCAGGATGATCATCGGGTTGATGAAACTCTCGAACTGGGCCGCGAGCACCAGGAAGACGACCAGCAACGCCATGCCGAAGGTGAAATACAGCGAGGCGCCAGATTCGAGGTACTCCTTGCTTTCGCCACCCCAGCTGAGCCGGGCCGCACCCGGCAGGGTTTCGCGGGCCGCCTCGCGCATGGCCTCGATGCCCTGCCCCAGGCTCACTCCCGGCGCCAGGCCGGCCTCGACGGTGATCGCGCGCATGCGGTCGTGGCGATTCAGCTCACCCGGCCCCGCGGTCTCCTCGATCCGGACCAGGTTGGCGAGCGGGACGAGCCGGCCGGTCAGCTCCGAGCGGACGTACAGATTGGTCAGGTCGTCCGGACTCGAACGGTCGGACTCCTTGCCCATCAGGATCACGTTGTACTCGCGGCCGCGATCGATATACGTGGTCACCTCGCGCGAGCCGAGCATCGTCTCCAGCGTGCGGCCGATCGCCGCCAGCGAAACGCCGAGCGCCGCCGCACGGTCGCGGTCCACCGAGATGTCCATCTGCGGCTTGCGCTGCTGATAGTTGCTGTCGGGGTTGACCAGTTCGGGCATCTGCTCCAGCCGCGCTATCAGGTCGTCACGCCATTGCTGCAGCTGATCGTAATCGGGCCCGCCCATGATCATTTCGACCGGACGGCCATCGGACCGCAGCCCGAGGCTGCTGGGCGTGAACACGAAGGACCGCACGCCGGGCAGTTCCTCCAGGCGCGCGCGGACGCGGGCGGCGACCGCCTTGTCGTTCTCGCTGCGCTCCGCCCAGTTCTCCAGCAGGATGATCGAGCGCGCCGTGCTGACGTCGCCACCGCCGAAACTGCCCGGCAGCCGGGTCAGGAAACGGCGCACGGAGTCCGTCTCCGCCGCCTCGTCCAGCAAAATCGCTTCCATCCGCCGGGCGTAGCCGTCCATGTACTCGAAACTGGCGCCCTCGGGACCGCGCAGCAGAACGAAGAACGCGCCGCGGTCCTCGGCAGGCGCATACTCGGCCGGCAGGCGGTACATCAGTACGGCCGCGATCGCGCTGAGCAGCACCAGCACCGCTACCGAAACCCACGGCGCATTCAGCGAGCGATCCAGCGCACGGCGATAGGCGGCCGCAAAGCGCCGGAACAGATCGTCGACGCGGCGGGTCAGTCCCGAGCCCAGGCTGCGCCGCTTGAGCATCTTCGAGCACAGCATCGGCGTGAGGGTCAGCGCCACCAGGCTGGAAAACAGGACGGCGGCCGCCAGCGTGATGCCGAATTCGCGGAACAGGCGACCGATGTCGCCCTCGATGAAGGACAGCGGCACGAACACCGCGATCAGCACGAGCGTGGTCGCAATCACGGCGAACCCGATTTCGTGTGAGCCTTCCAGCGCGGCCAGCAGGGGCCGTTGCCCGTCTTCGATGCGGCGATAGATGTTCTCCAGCACAACGATCGCATCGTCGACGACCAGGCCGATCGCCAACACCAGGCCGAGCAGGGTCAGGATGTTGATCGTGTACCCCATCGCCGCCATCACCATGAAGGTCGCGATCACCGAGACCGGCACGACGACGGCCGGGATCAGGGTCACCCGAAAGGACCCGAGAAACAGGTAGATCACGATCAGCACCAGCGCGATGGCGACGAACAGCGCCTTGTACACCTCGGCCATGGAGGCTTCGATGAACTCCGCGCGATCGTAGTTCACGGCCAGCACCATGCCCTCGGGCAACTCGGGGGCAATCCGCTGCATTTCGTCGCGCACGGCCCGCGACACCGCCACGTTGTTGGCGCCGGACAGCTGCTCGATCGCGAAACTGACCGCATCGACGCCGTTCGCGCGCGCCACGGTGCGCTCGTTTTCGGCGCCGAGCCGCACCTCGGCGACCTCGGCCAGGCGAACCTGCTGGCCTTCCGCGCCGCGGCCGACGACCAGTTTGCGGAAATCATCGGCGGTGCGAAAACCGGTGGCGGTCCGCAGGGTGAATTCGCGGGTTTCGGACTCCAGCCGCCCGGCCGGCAATTCCACGTTCTCGGCGCGCAGCGCGTTCTCGACGTCGGCCACCGTCAACCCGTGCGCCGCCAGCGCCTCGCGCCCGAGCCAGACGCGCATCGCGTAACGGCGGGCCCCGCTCAACTGGACCCGGGCCACGCCCGGCACCGTCGACAACCGGTCGATCAGGTAACGGTCCGCATAGTCCGTCAGTTCGAGGCCGCTGTGGCGGTCGGAGGTGAGGTTCAGGTACATGATCGCCTGCCGCCGCGCATCCACCTTGGCGATCTCCGGCGGATCGGCCTCGCGGGGCAACTGGTCGACGACACGCGAAACGCGGTCGCGCACGTCGTTGGCCGCGGCGTCGACGTCACGGGTCAGGCTGAACTCGATGCGGATGTCGGAACGCTCGTCGCGGCTGGTCGACGTCAGTTGCTCGATGCCTTCCAGGCCGGCGACAACGTCCTCGATGACCTGGGTGACCTTGGTCTCGATGACCTCGGCCGAGGCGCCGCGATAACCGGTTTCGATGGACACCACCGGGGACTCGATATCCGGGTATTGCCGCACCGGCAGACTCTGCAGCGCGGCCAGGCCGAGAATGACCAGCAGCGCGGAAATGACCGTTGCGAAGACCGGCCGGCGTACGGAACGTTCCGAGATGATCATGCGATCGAGCGCCTCACGACGTGGCGGTCCGCAGCACGGTCACGGCGCTGCCGTCGCGCACCTTCTGCGTGCCCTCGACGATCACCGCCTCTCCCGGCCGGATTCCATCCACGATCTCGACCTCGCCCGGCCGGCGGCGGCCGGTGGTCACCTCGCGGCGCTCGACCCGGCCGGTGTCGAGGACCACGAACACGAACTGTTTGCTGCGCTCCGGCACGATCGCCTCTTCCGGCACCAGCAGCGCCTCGACGTCGTCCTTGAGCAAGGTCACGGTCAGGAACATGCCGGGTCGCAGGCGCGCGTCGTCGTTGGGCAGGATCGCGCGCACGGTGACGGTGCGGCTGACGGGATCGACCCGCGTGTCGATCGACACCACCTCGCCCCGAAACACGGTGTCGGGCCAGGCCGCGCTGCGCGCGTTGATGGTCAGCCCCTTCTGCAAGCGGGGAATGAAGACTTCCGGCACGTCGAAATCCAGCTTGATCCGGGAGGTGTCGTCGAGCGTTGTAATGACCGTCGAAGGGCTGACGATGCTGCCGATGCTGATGCGGCGCAGCCCGATGTTGCCGGCGAAGGGCGCGCGGATCACGGTATGCGCCAGGCGGGATTCGGCCGCCCGGACGGCCGCATCGTCGGCATCGCGGCGCGCTTCGAGCTGCTCCAGCTCCGACTCCGACACGACCCGCGTCCGGAACAGTTCCACGGCCCGGCGGTACTGGCTCTCGGAGTCGACCAGGGCCGCACGCGCCGCGGCCAGGTCGGCCAGCGGCTCGGAGCTCTCCAGGCGCACGAGCACGTCACCCGCCGCAACCCGCTGGCCTTCCTCGAAGGCGATGGCCGTGACCGCCGCGGTGATCTGCGGGCGCACCTCGATCGCCTCGTTGGCCCGGGTGTTGCCGAGGGCCTCGGCGGAAAGCGGAAACGGCTGCACCCGCGCCTCGGCGACCACGACGCCCGGCGCGTCCCCGTCCGGCTGGGCGTGCACCCCGCCGCTCAGGGCAAGCAGGAAAATCGTCATAAGCAGAACGGTTTTTCGCATCATCACAGTTCCGTGCCGGCTCGAATTGCACCGGATCATATGGTCACTCGAGCGACCCAATTAAACCCCCGGCGAGTCAGAGCGTGCCGGGAAACAGGCCGCCGTCGACGAGGATGTTCTGCGCCGTGACGTAGGCCGCCTGCCGGCTGCAGAGAAACGCGCAAACCGCCGCAAACTCGGCCGGGTCGCCGGGCCGCCGCGCACCGACCCGACCAAACGTCGCTTCGCGGAACGCCTCCGGATTCTGCCCGGTCGCACGGGCGCCGTCGTCGAGCACCGCCCACATGCGGTCGGTGGCGATGAAACCGGGCAGGAGGTTGTTGATCGTCACGTTGTGGCGCGCCGGATCGCGGGCGATGCCGGACACGAAACCGGTCAAACCCGACCGCGCGCCATTCGACAGCCCCAGGTTCGGCACCGGCATCTTCACGGCCACGCTGGTGATGTTGACGATACGGCCGAACCGCCGTTCGATCATGCCGTCGAGGCACCGGCGGATCATGTCGATCGCGCTGTACATGTTGCCGTTGACCGCTTCGAACCAGTCGGCCTGGCGCCAATCGCGAAAATCGCCCGGCGGCGGGCCACCCGCGTTGTTGACCAGGATATCGGGCTTCGGGCAGGCCTCCAGCAGGGCCTCGCGGCCTGCATCGGTGGTGACGTCCGCAACCACGGCGGTCACTTCCCCGCCCGCCCCGGCCAGTCGGCGACGGGCGTCCTCGAGCGTGTCCTCGTGCCGCCCGCAGATCACGACGTTCACGCCCTCGTGCGCCAGCGCCGCGGCGCAGGCGTAGCCCAAGCCCTTGCTCGATGCGCAGACAATCGCCGATGCGCCCTCGATATCAAGATTCATGTGCGACCTCCTCGATCTGTTTGTCCAGGTGCATCAGGCGCTTCAAAAACGGCGACAGCACCAGCAACAGCGCCGCGACCGCGAGCGCGACCAGGCCCATCAGGCGGAACACGTCCTGGTAATTGGCCATCGCGGCCGCCGGATCGGCGATGCCCTCCCCGGTGCGCTCGACACTGGTCAGGCGGGCCAGCAGCCCGGAGATGAAACTCGAGGCCGAGATGGCCAGCAGGAACACGCCCATCATCATCGCGACGATACGGTGCGGCGAGAGCCGCGTCAGCATCGACATGCCGACCGGCGCCAGGCACAGCTCCCCCAGCACCAGCAGAAGATAGTTCAGCACGAACCAGAACAGGGCCACCCGCTGGCCCGCCCCGGTCACGCCGATGCCGAAGGCCAGCACCAGGAACGCGAGCGCCAGCAGCGCAATGGCGATCACGAACTTCATCGGCGCCTGCGGTTCCAGGCCACGCCGCCCCAGCGCCAGCCACATCATGCTGTACACGGGGGCGAACAGGATCACGAAGATCGCCGGCAGCGACACCAGCGACGCGGCGGTGATCTCGTAGCCGAACACCACCCGGTCGACCATGCGGTCCGCGAACAGCACCAGCGAACTGCCCATCTGCTCGTAGAAGGCCCAGAAACTGACCGTGAACACGATCAGCACACTGACCACGATCAGGCGGTCGCGCTCCACGCGGCTGCAGCGGAAAAACGCGTACCAGATGATGACGATGGCCATCGCCGCGCCGATCAAAGACAGCAGCATGCCGACCAGCTGCTGGCGCTGCAGCAGGAACCAGGCGAACAGCACCAGGACACCGGCGCCGAGGTAGATCAGCCACTCCGCGCTGAGCCCGGCGAATACCGGCCGCCGCAGGCGTTCCGGGTCGGGCGGCTCGGCATGGCCGAGCAGGTATTTCTGGCCTTTGAGGAAGCCCAGCAAGCCGGCCATCATGCCGACGCCGGCCGCGCCGAATCCCCAGGACCAGCCGTACTCGAACGCCAGCCAGGCCGTCAGCAGCGGCGCCAGCGCGGCGCCGATGTTGATGCCCATGTAAAAGATCGTGAAACCGCCGTCGCGCCGCGGATCGTTTTTCGCATAGAGCAGGCCGACGACGGTCGAAATGTTGGTTTTCAGGAAGCCGACACCGGTCACGATCAGGGCCAGTGACAGGAAGAAGCCGTCCAGGAATACCGGATCGCGCTCCACGATCCGCACGCCGTCGCGCACCGCTTCCATGGCCGCCGGGCCGGTCAGGGTCAGCCCGAGTTGCCCGACGACCATCAGCACGGCGCCCAGCGTGACCGATTTGCGCGAACCGAGAAACTGGTCGGCGAAGATGCCGCCGAACACGGGCATCAGGTAGACCAGGGCCGTGTAGGCGCCGTAGATCAGGAAGGCCTCGTCGTCGGTGAACAGGAAGTGCTGGGTCAGGTAGAACACCAGCAGCGCGCGCATGCCGTAGTAGCTGAAACGCTCCCACAGCTCGGTGGTGAAACAGACGACCAGACCGGGCGGATGCCCGGCGAACGGGTTCAGTGACATCGACAATGCCCGGTTCCCTCGCAACAGGCCTGCAGTATACCCGCATACACGCGGCGGAGATTCTCGTTTATCATCACGGCTGGCCACACGGATGCGTTCATCGACCGACCGCCCATGCCCCTCGCCGACGACATAAGCCGGACAGCGCGCCGACCCCGGATACCGGAGCGCCCGGACACATGAGCCGACCGGGGTTCGTGCTCAAGGCGAGTTGCCCGGACCGGGTCGGCGTCGTCGCCGCGGTGACCGGCTTCCTGGCCGCGCGCAACGCCCTGATCATGGAGCTGTCGCACTTCGTCGACGAGGACGCGCAGAAATCGTTTTTGCGGGTCGATTTCGAGGATGACGCCGAGGGGGCGGCCGGGCACGCCGCCTTGCGCGAACGGTTCAGCGACGAGGTGGCTGCGCCGCTCGACATGGATTTCGAATTTCATCCCGGCGCCCACCGCATGCGCACGATGATCGCGGTGTCGCGGCAGAGCCATTGTCTGAACGCCTTGCTGCACCAGTGGCGGGACGGGTATTTGCCGATCGACATCACCGGCATCGTGTCGAACCACGATGCGCTGCGTAAACTCGCCGACTGGTACGAACTGCCGTTCCACCACCTGCCGATCGACGGGGACCGAAAGGCAGCGCAGGAGTCCCGGATCCTCGAGCTGTTCGAGGACACGCGGTCGGAATTGCTCGTCCTGGCGCGTTACATGCAGATCCTGTCCCCGACGGCCTGCGCGCGGCTGGCCGGCCGGGCGATCAACATTCACCATTCCTTCCTGCCGGGTTTCAAGGGCGCCCGCCCCTACCACCAGGCGTTTCGGCGCGGCGTCAAGCTGATCGGCGCCACCGCGCATTACGTCACCACCGAACTCGACGAGGGGCCGATCATCGAGCAGGACGTGGTGCGCGTCAACCACGCCGAACAACCCGGTGAACTCGAACGGCTCGGGCAGGACGTCGAAAGCACCGTGCTGGCCCGCGCAGTGCGCTGGCATGCCCAGCATCGCGTATTCGAACACGACAGCAGAACGATCATCATGAGGCACTGATGGCCTCGCGTTTCGCCTTCCTGATGGCCGCCGTCGGCGCGGCCGTCGGTCTGGGAAACATCTGGAAATTCCCGTACATCACCGGGCAGAACGGCGGCGGCGCCTTCGTCCTGGTCTACCTGTTGGCGGTGGTGTTCGTCGCCCTGCCGATCCTGATCGCGGAACTGGCGCTGGGTCGTTGGGGACGGCAGAGTCCGCCGAATGCGATGGCCGCGGTCACCCGCGACCAGGGCCGATCGCGCGCCTGGCGGCTGGTCGGGTGGTCCGGCATGCTGGCCGCGTACCTGATCGCGACCTACTACAGCGTCATCTCCGGCTGGACGATGGTCTACATCTTCAAGAACGGCGGCGGCCATTTCACCGGCCAGAGCGCCGAGGCCGTGGCCGCGGAATTCGACGCCCTGCTGGCCAGCCCGGGCAGCCTGGCGCTCTGGCACGGCCTGTTCATGATCATCGTGACCTGGATCCT